>JAVEVD010000036.1:18906-37328 GCA_034005205.1 Steroidobacteraceae bacterium
CGAGCCGCCGCCTTCGGGCATGTTCTTGCGGATGTGCACCGCGTCCTGCAGGAAGGCGGCCGCCTGCTCGATCTCTCCGCGGCGGCGATATGCGCGGCCGATGGATTCGAGCAGGCGCGCACGCACTTCCGGATGCTGACTCAGATCATCGAGCACCATCCGCCCGGCGCGATCGAGCAACTCTTTGGCGGTCAGCGGTTGCCCGGCGTGCCCGAAGGGCTCGGCGTTCGAGAATACGTCGAGCATGACCTGCGAGACGCTTTCAGCGCGCTTGCTCTCCTGCTCGGCGCGATCGCGCTGCTCGGCGATGCGCTGGCGCTGTATCGACATCGCGATGGCGAAGACGATGATGAACGTGAGAAACGCGGCGGCCGCGGTCACGCCCAACGCATGGCGGCGCACGAAGCGGTGCGAGTAGTACAGCCAATTGCCTTGACGCGCGGTCACCGGCTCGCGGGCGAGATAGCGCTGCACGTCCGCGGCGAACTGTTCCACGGAGCCGTAGCGGCGCCGCGGCTCCTTGCGCAGTGCGCGCATGACGATAGCGTCGATGTCGCCGGCCAGCCGCCGCTGCAGACGGTCTGGCATGAGGCCGCGCGCAAGCGCGATGGCGGTCATATCCGAGCGGCCTGACCGGGGGCCGCTCTCGGCGGCGCGTCGCACCGCGGCGCTCGGCCGCTGCGGATCGGTCACGCAGATGGAGCGCTCCAGTTCGAGCTGGCTGGCCGAGGCCGGGACGGTGTACGGGCGCAGACCGGTGAGCAATTCGTAGAGCACGACGCCCAGCGCGTACACGTCGCTCGCGGTCGTCACCGGCCGGCCCAGGATCTGCTCGGGACTGGCGTACTCGGGCGTGAGCAGCCTGTCGTTCATGCGCGTCAGCGCGAGCGCTGCGGCCGCTTCGCCCGTATCGAGCAGCTTGGCGATGCCGAAGTCGAGCAGCTTCGGCGCGCGCTCGGACGTCACCAGGATGTTGGCCGGCTTCAGATCGCGATGGACGACCAGGTTCTGGTGTGCGTACTGGACGGCGTTGCAGATTTCCAGGAAGAGCTGCAGTCGTGCGCGCAAGTCGAGTTGCAGCCGGTCGCAGTAGCGATCGACCGGCTCGCCATGCACGTATTCCATCACCAGGTACGGCTGCCCGTCGGGCGTTTCGCCCGCATCGAGCAACCGGGCGATGTTCGGATGGTTCAAGCTGGCGAGGATCTGCCGTTCGGCGCGAAAACGCAGGCCCAGGTCGCCGTGCATCGCCGGCGCGTCGACCACTTTGATCGCCACCTGTGCGGAGTATTGTCGGTCGGCTCGCTCGCCCAGGTACACCGTGCCAGTGCCGCCGTGGCCCAGCACGGAAACCAGGCGGTAGCTGCCGATCACCGAGCCGACCAGCGCCTTGCGGCGATCTCGCGTGCGCGCGTCGAGCGCTGCGCCCAGAGCATCCGTCAGGAAGTTGCCCGCGAGCCCGCCCGCGTCTGCGGCCAGCAGCTCGAGCACCTCTTGCCGCAGCCCGGGATCGTCCTGCGTCTCGCGCTCCACGTATGCATCGCGCTCGCTTGCCGGCAGCTCGACGGCGCTGCAGAACAGATCCTGGATGCGCTCCCAGCGCGGGTCAGCCGGCGGGTCCGTGCGGGCGTCGCTCATGGGAGCGTGGCGCTGGTCCTGTGTTGCGGGCGCAATTCTTTCAAGACCCATGCCTTGGCGAGGCGGATGTCGCGATCCACAGTGGCCGCGGAGACTTTGAGCGTTTCCGACAGCTCCTGGTAGGTCAATCCGCCGAAATAGTGCAGCTCAACGAGCTGCGCCAGGCGTGGATTGCTGTTGGACAGCCGCTCGAGCGCTTCATCGATCTCCAGCACGTCGATCTCTCCGGCGGTGGCCGGGCCGGCGCCAAACTCGTGATAGTCCTCTAGCGAGCGGGTCGCTGCGCCGCCGCGCTTGGCGCGCACGCGCATTTTTGCGTGGTCCACCAGGATGCGGCGCATCTGTCGGGCCGCCACAGCGAAGAAATGTGCACGGTCCTGCCAGGGGATGTTCATCTCCACCAGCCGGACGAACGCTTCGTGGACCACCGCTGTGGCCTGCAACGTATGACCGGCGCGCTCGCGCTGCATGTAGCGGCGCGCGCGGTTGCGCAAGTCCTCGTAGACGAGCGGCGTCAGCCGCTCCAGGGCGCGCGAGTCGCCTGACCGCCATGCGGACAGCAGCCGAGTCACCGCCTGGCGGTCGGTCGCTGGAATGGCCGCTGCGATCGTGTTGCTCAGCTTACTGCTCTCCGTGCGCGTGGGCGCCGGGCTCGATCGGGAGGCCCGGACGATTCCGCCAACCTTGCCAGTGTAGCCGGCTCCCATGTCGATTTCGCGCCGCTGAAGTCCATCAGACGGTCATTTTCAGCCGCTGGCGCGCCGTCTGTTGGGCGCCGGTCGCGGCGACCCGTTCAGGGGTTTCGCTCGAAGATGGCTGAGAGTTCCGCTGATTGTTGCCGATTTTGGCCCAAAGTCCAGTTGAGCTTGTGACGGAAATCACATCGACCCGTCGCTTTGGTCACCGAGCCGAGTGCGACTCGGGCTGTTCTACCACTTTTCCTCGGGAGGGATCGTCGTCATGCGTAGCGTCTTTGCAGTTTCCATCGTGATGGCCAGTTCGTTTTGCGCGGCGCACGCCGCTTCGGGTCTCGTGGACGGCAACAGCGAGATGAAGCGTCCGCTGCTGCAGCTGGCCGACGGCAACAGCGAAATGAAGCGCCCGCTGCTGGCCGACGGCAACAGCGAAATGAAGCGCCCGCTGCTGGCCGACGGCAACAGCGAAATGAAGCGCCCGCTGCTGGCTGACGGCAACAGCGAGATGAAGCGCCCGCTGCTGGCTGACGGCAACAGCGAGATGAAGCGTCCGCTGCTGCAGCTGGCTGACGGCAACAGCGAGATGAAGCGTCCGCTGCTGCAGCTGGCTGACGGCAACAGCGAAATGAAGCGCCCGCTGCTGGCCGACGGCAACAGCGAAATGAAGCGCCCGCTGCTGGCTGACGGCATCAGCGAGATGAAGCGCCCGCTGCTGGCTGACGGCAACAGCGAGATGAAGCGTCCGCTGCTGCAGCTGGCTGACGGCAACAGCGAGATGAAGCGTCCGCTGCTGCAGCTGGCTGACGGCAACAGCGAAATGAAGCGTCCGCTGCTGCAGCTGGCCGACGGCAACAGCGAAATGAAGCGCCCGCTGCTGGCTGACGGCAACAGCGAAATGAAGCGCCCGCTGCTGGCCGACGGCAACAGCGAGATGAAGCGCCCGCTGCTGGCTGACGGCAATAGCGAAATGAAGCGTCCGCTTGCGGGCCTGGTCTGATCGATCGAATCGAGAGGAGCCTGATATGAAGACTCACTTTGCAATAGGCGCGGCTCTGTTGCTCACGCTGGGTTCGGCGGTCGCCGGATCGCTCATCATTGGCTCGGGTGAGTCCGCCCGAGCTGTGAGCGGCTTTGAGGCGCAGATTCCGGCCTCGCAACTCGAAGCCACGCCGGACCTGATCGTCATGTGGAAAGCGACGGC
Source organism: Steroidobacteraceae bacterium (assembly GCA_034005205.1). Classification (GTDB taxonomy): domain Bacteria; phylum Pseudomonadota; class Gammaproteobacteria; order Steroidobacterales; family Steroidobacteraceae; genus Steroidobacter. Next base: position 22,441 of record JAVEVD010000036.1, read on the forward strand.
CGCCTCGACGGAGTACTCCGCGCCCAAGGCGCCGATCTAGGGAAGCTCTGATTAACCTGCCGCCCTGACGGCTCAGCTGAAGAAACGCCCGCAATGCAAGGCGTTTCGAGCGGCTCGAGATCACAGAAACAGAGTAGATCAGAGATTTTTGGCAAAGCTCCGGTTCATCCGTTCTCCGGAGCGTGACGCATGCGACGGCCCGAGGGGGCGGGCCGTCGTCGTCCAGGCGCCCGGTCGGATGGCCGGTGATCGATCTCGCCGATGATCGATTTCCATGTAACGTAGCGCCGCCTCCGCGGCCAAAGACTTCTTTCGGCCGCGGGGCGCACTGTGTCGGCGCATGCCGACAACATTGCGAACTGTGCACGCAGTCACGCCCGTGCGACGCATTGAGGTCGCTGAGGTCCCATCCGCTTCGTTGACACATTCGAGCGGCGTATAGCACGCTAGCTGGCGTCGCGGGCCTCGGCGCCACCTGTGCACCGAGAACCTGCGCACAGGCAAACTCATCGAAAGGTGAGGACGCAAAGCCACCGGTCTACGGGAGTTTTCCACGACAGCGGGGTTGCCAGCCCGTGCTGCACACGGTCGCCGATGCGCCGGCCGGTCGGCCGTGCGCCCAAGCGCGTCGACGACATTCCCTGGTCGAGTCTGGCCTGCGTACGGCGGGCCATACCGGCATGAACATGCAGTCGAGCGCGTTTTCGATGTCGACAATTCCGCAAGTCACCCGCATGACGGGCTGCATCGCCGCAGTCGCGCTCCTGTGGGCCTGCAGCGCAACGGCCGCCGAGCGGCTGCTCGGCGAACCGGCGCCGGACTTCGCCCTGCGAGCGCTGATCACCGAGACGGACGGCGAGGCGCAGGCGGGCCGCGCCGTGCGCCTCTCGGAGCATCTTGGCGAGGTCGTGATACTCAATTTCTGGGCGACCTGGTGCGGCGCCTGTCGCCAGCAAATGCCCGCGCTCGAGGAAATCCACCAGCGCTACCGCCGCGCCGGATTGATCCTTTACGGCGTGAACCTCGACGAGACGCCGGCCGCCGCCGGCGAGATGGCGACGACTTTGCAGGTGTCCTATCGCATGCTGGTCGACGCCGCGAAGGCCGCCGCTCAGGCTTATCGGATCGAAACGCTTCCCACGACCGTGATCATCGACCGCAGCGGCGTGGTGCGACGCGTGACCGAGGGCTACAAGTTGGGCCACGAGGAGCGCTATGCGCAGCAATTGCGCGAGCTGCTCAACGAGTGAACGAGGCGCGAAATGGCTGCACGCGATACGAATCTTCCGGGCGCGACCATGCTGCGAATACTGACGCTGCTGGCTGTGAGCGTGTTGGCGGCGGGCGGGGCGCCTGCTGTCGCTCAATCGCAGCAACTCGCCCTGGGGCTCGGGAGTGAGCAGTCGGCCTCTGATCGGTCCGCCCCAATCCGCGACGCCGCGCAGGCGGAGGATCGGTCCGAGTTCCGCAGCATCGATCAGCAGGTGCAGGCGCTCAAGAAGGAAGTGCTCGATCTGAATCGCGAGCTGTTCGTGCTCGAGGAGGAGCTGCTGTTTCCGGCGAACACGCAGCTCGCTGTATTCGTGTCGATGGACGTGGGCGAGTTTTTCGCGCTCGACTCCGTGACGCTCAATATCGACGACAAGGAAGTGGCCAGCTATCTCTATACGCAACGAGAGGCGCAGGCCCTGCTCAAGGGCGGCGTGCACCGCCTCTACATCGGCAACCTGAAGGCCGGCGAGCATGAGCTCGTAGCCCTGTTCAGCGGCCAGGGGCCGCACGCGCGCGATTATCGCCGCGGTGCGACGTTGCGCTTCGAAAAGGGCGTCGGCGCCAAGTACCTGGAGCTCAAGATCAGCGATCGCGCCGTCAAGGCGCAGCCGGAGTTCATCGTCAAGGAATGGGACTGAGATGAGCTGGCGCACGGCGCTGCGTGTGCTCGCCTGCGGCCTCGCGCTGGTCGCCTCGGGCGTGCACGCCCGCGCCTCGCGTGCGGCCGAGCCCGCACCGACGCCGGCGCTGGGCGCGCCTCAGGCGGTCAGAGACCTGCACTGGGGCGAGGTGCTCTTCTACTTCTACCAGGACGATCATCTGCAGGCGCTCACCAGGCTCGGCGCCGCTCAGCATTTCGAACGGATCGGCCGCCACGCCATGGAAGCCGAACTTCTGAAGGGCGGGCTGTATCTCTCGCTCGGGCAGCACGTGGAGGCCGGACGCATTTTCCAGGCGCTGCTCGATGAGAACGCGCCGCTCGATGTGCGCAACCGCGCTTGGTTCTATCTCGCCAAGGTCTGGTATCAGCGAAACTACCTGCAGGAGGCGGCCGGCGCGCTTGCGTCGATTCATGGCGCGCTGCCCGACGGGCTCGAGCCGCAGCGTCATCTGCTCGAAGCGCAGGTGTTGATGCATCTGGAGCGCTACGACGAAGCGATCCGCGCGCTCGAGCGCTGGCAGCCGGTAGACGGCTCGGACGCATGGACCGCGTACGCGCGTTTCAACATCGGCGCGGCGCTCGTCCGCCAGGATCGCATGCAGGAGGCGGCGGAACTGCTCGACTCCGTCGGACGCATGGCCGCGCCGAGCGCAGAGCTCGAAGCGCTGCGCGATCGCGCCAATCTCGCGCTAGGTTTCGCCTGGCTGAAGGCCGACCGGTTCGCCGAGGCGAAGAGCGTGTTGCAGCGCGTGCGGCTCGAGGGGCCGTATTCCAACAAGGCGCTGCTCGGCGTCGGCTGGGCGGATTCCGCCCAGCGGCGCTATACGCGTGCGCTTGCGCCGTGGATGGAGTTGCGCAGCCGCAGCCTGCTCGATGCGGCGGTCCAGGAGTCATATCTGGCCGTGCCCTACGCGTATGCACAGCTCGGCGCGGACGCGCAAGCGGCCGAGCAGTACGCCCACGCGGTGCAGGCTTTCGCCGAGGAGAGCCGCCGCATCGATGAATCCATCGCATCGATTCGCAGCGGCGCGCTGCTCGATGCGATCGTCGCAAACGATACGGCGGAACAGGTGGGCTGGTACTGGCGTCTGCAGAACCTGCCCGACGCGCCCGAGACCCGCTACTTGCATCATCTGCTCGCATCGCATGCCTTCCAGGAAGGTCTGAAGAACTATCGCGACCTGCGCCTGATGCAGCGCAATCTCGCCTCGTGGGCGCTCAGCGTGGCGGCCTTCGACGACATGATTGATGCGCGCCGGCGAGCTTACGAGCAACGCCTGCCCAGGATGAGAGTCGTGCTCGACTATGCGGGTCTGGACGATATCGAGGAACGACGCAACGAGCTCGAGTCGCGACTCAAGGTCATCGAGCGCGACGGGGACGGCCTCGGACTCGCCACCACGCGCGAGCGCGAGCGTTGGGCTGCGCTCGATCGCATCGAGAAGACGCTTGCACGGGCGGATCCGAACGATCCGCTGGTGCAGGAAATGAGCGAGAAGACCAAGCTGCTGCGCGGGCGTCTGCTGTGGGACTTCGACGCGAGCTACAAGGCGCGGTTATGGCGCGCGCGCAAGGATCTGCGTGAGCTCGATGTGGACTACGCCGAGGCGCGCCGGCGCTCGGTGCTGGTCGATCGGGCGCGCCGGGAGTATCCGCAGCGGACCGAGGATTTCGCGCGTCGCGTCGCCGCACTCGGGCCGCGGATCGCTGCGCTCGATGAGCGGCTGGCTGCGGCGGCGCAAGTGCAGCATCGCTACCTGGCCGATATCGCGGTCCGTGAGCTCCAAGCCCAGCAGCAACGGCTTGCGGCGTATGCTCTGCAGGCGCGCTTTGCGCTCGCGGCCATCTACGATCGCGCTTCGAGCGACGGCGCAGACGAGCCATGATGCGCGCCGCCTTTGCTTTGTCGGTCGGATTCGCCGTCGCCGTCGGGGCGGGGCCGCTGCACGCCGCCGCTGAACGACGCACCGGCACGATCAAGGATCTGGAGCACGTCGAGGTTCGCCCGCCGCCCGCAGCGCCCGACGGCGTGAGTCAGCGCGATGCGGTCGAGCAGTATCGGCGCTTTCTCGAGCTCGAGACGCCGAACGAGGCGCTGCGCATCGAAGCGATGCGCCGGTTGGGCGATTTGCAGATCGAAGTAGACGAGCGCGCGCGCGCCGCCGGCGAGCCGGGCTTCGGCGGTCCCGAACTGCGCGAAGCCATCGAGCTCTACCAGCGTCTGCTGGCCGCCTTTCCCGATTACGAACGCAATGATGCGGTGCTCTACCAGCTGGCGCGCGCGCATGAAGCAAACGGCGATCCTGAGCGTGCGCTGGCCGCGCTCGAGAGGCTCGTGGCGCAGCATCCGCAAAGCCGCTGGGCCACGGAGGCGCAGTTTCGCCGCGGCGAGATGCTGTTCAGCGCACAGCGCTACCGCGAGGCCGAACACGCCTACGCCGCCGTGATCGGCGCGGGACAGGACAGCGGTTTCTTCGAGCAGGGGCTGTACAAGCACGGTTGGTCGCTGTTCAAGCAAGGCCGCGCGGACGAAAGCGTCGCATCTTTTCTGCGCTTGCTCGATCGGGTGCTGGCGGCGCGCGGCGCAGTGCGCGAACGCGCTTCTCTGACGCGTCCGGAGCGGGAGCTGAGCGACGATGCGCTGCGTGCGATGGCGATCATGTTCTCCGACCTCGACGGGCCGGAAACGCTGGACGCCATGCTCATGGAGCGCGGCGATCCACCGTACGCGCACATGCTTTACGAGGCGCTCGGCGATCTTTACATCGAGAAGGAGCGCTATCAGGACGCGGCATTGGCGTACGAAGCTTTCGCGCGCCGCCGCCCGGAAGATCGTTACGCGCCCTCGTTGCAGATGCGCAGCATCGCAGCGTACGAGAAGGGCGGCTTCGCATCGCTGGTGCTGGACGGCAAGCAGGCGTTCGTCGAACGATATGCGTTCGGATCCGCGTTTTGGCGCCGGCGCGCCATGGCGGATGCGCCGGAAGTCGTCGCGCAGCTCAAGTCCAATCAACAGGATCTCGCCGAATATCACCACGCGAGGGCGCAGAAGACCGGGCAGGCGGAGCACTATGCCGCCGCGGTTCGCTGGCGCCGTGCGATGCTCGAGTCCTTTCCCGACGACCAGGAGGCGCCGCAAACGCGCTATCTGCTGGCCGAGGCGCTGTTCGAATCGGGTCGTTATGCGGAGGCGGCGCGTGAATACGAGCGCACCGCATATGACTATCCGCCGCATGCCCGCTCGGCGAGCGCCGGTTACGCCGCACTGATCGCCTACCAGAAACACGAACCCACGATCAGCGGCGAATCCCGGGAGATCTGGCGCCGGCAGGCCATCGAGAGCGCGCTCATGTTCGCCGACGCCTTCCCGGAGCACCTCGAGTCCGCGCGGGTGCTCACCAGATCGGCCGAGGATCTCTTCGCGTTGAATGAATTCGACCGCGTCATCGAAGTGTCGACCCGGATCCTGGAGATCGAGCCGCCGGTCGACCCCGCCCACCAGCGGACGGCCGCCACACTGCTCGCGCATTCGCTGTTCGATCGCGGTCGTTACGCGGAGGCGGAGGCGGCGTACGTGCGCGTGCAGAAGCATCTTCCGCAAGGCGATCCGGATCGCAGCGCCGTCGAGGAGCGCATCGCGGCGTCCATTTACAAGCAGGCGGAAGCGCGTCAGGCGGCGGGCGACGCGCTCGGCGCCGTGGACGACTTCCTGCGGGTTGGGGCGCTGGCGCCGAATGCACAGGCGCGGGCCAACGCCGAGTTCGATGCGGCCAGCCTGCTCGTTCAGCACAAGGAGTGGGCGCGCGCCGCACAGGTGCTGGAAGGCTTTCGCAGCCGCTTCCCTGATCACGAGCTGGCGCCTGAGGCGACGCGTTCGCTGGCGCTCGCCTATCTCGAGAGCGGGCGCAGCGCCCAGGCCGCAGCTGAATTCGAGCGAGTCGCCGCTCGCGACGAGGAGGCTGTGGAGGTGCGCCGGGTTGCGTTGTGGCAGGCGGCGGAGCTGTACGAACAGTCCGCCTCGCCGATCCATGCCGAGCGCGTCTACGCAGAGTACGTCGCTCGTTTCCCTCAACCGCTCGATGCGTCGATGGACGCACGCCAGAAGCTCGCCGATATGGCGCGCGACCGCGGCGATGCCGCCGCACGCGCCAAGTGGGGCCAGGAGATCATTCGCGCCGATCGCGAGGCAGGCGCGGCGCGCACCGATCGCAGTCGGTATCTCGCAGCGAAGGCGACGCTCGAGTCCGTGCAGCCGCACGTTGCGGTGTTCCATGCAGTGAAGCTGGCGGCGCCGCTCGATCGAACGCTGCAGATGAAACGCTCGGCCATGGAGCGGGCGCTCGACGCCTACGGTCAGGCGCTCGACTACGGCGTCGCCGAGGTCACGACCGCGGCGACTTTCGGCATGGCCGAGCTGTATCGCCGGTTCGGCGCGGACCTGATCGACTCCGAACGGCCGAAGAATCTGTCCGCAGAAGAGCTCGAGCAATACGACGTGCTGCTCGAGGAGCAGGCTTTTTCGTTCGAAGAGAAGGCGATCGAGCTGCACGAAGCGAATGCGCAGCGGGCGAGCGAGGGGCTTTATGACGCATGGGTGCAGCGCAGCTTTGACGCGCTGGCCCGCTTGGCGCCGGCTCGTTACGCCAAATCAGAAGTGAGCGAAGACTATGTGTCCGAGCTGCGCTGATCCCAGGGAAGCTCTGACCAACCCGCCGCCCCGACGGTTCGGCGCCGGGGAGCGCCCGTCATGCATGGCGTTTCGAGCGGCTCTGGATCGCAGAGGCGGGTTTCCCAAGCGCCCGGCGAACGGCTTTCTCGCCTCGCTGGCGCTCGCCGGCCTGCTGGTCGGCTGCACATCCGCGCCGCCGCTGCAGGCGACGCAGGACGCCGCCGCTTTCGAGGAGTCTGCGCCGCCTGAGGCGCTGCAACAGTTCGAGCAAGCCGTGCTGCACATGAACGCCGGAGATTTCGCTGCGGCCGAGCAGGGCTTGCGCGCCGTGGCGGCCCAGTATCCTGCGTACTCCGGCGCCCTCGTGAACCTGGGCATCCTGCAGGTGAAAGCGGGTCGGCTCGATGAGGCCGAGCAGACCTTGCGCGAAGCAGTCGAGCGCAATGACGTCAACGTCGCTGCGTTCAATCAGCTCGGCATCGTGTACCGCCGGCTGGGTCGGTTCGAGGATGCGCAGCGCAGCTATCTGCGCGCCGTGCAGATCGATCCGCAGTATGCGCTCGCATGGCTCAACCTCGGCGTGTTGTGCGATCTGTACCTGCAGGAGCCGCAATGCGCGTTGGATGCGTTCGAGCGCTATCTGGCGCTCGCGCCGACGCCGGAATCGAAAGTCGAAACCTGGGTGGGCGAGCTGCGCAGGCGGATCGCCGCCGGGCCGCAGGCGAGGGCCGAATGATGAAAGCGCGCGCTGCGATGCTGTTCGTTCTGCTGGCCGCCGCGTTCGGTGCGAACGCCGCCGAGCCTCGGGGCGCTCCTGCGCAGGATGCGTCCGATGCAGAGCAGCCCTCAGCGAGCGCCTCGCTCGAGTTGGAAACGCAACAGGATGCATCCGTCGCGACCGGTCGCGCGGCGGCGCGCGCTGCAGCCGCGCCTGCCGCGGTCGACCGGCTCGAACTGGACACGACCGTGGTCACTGGCAATCGCGAGCTGCCCAAGGTGCTCTATATCGTTCCGTGGAAGAAGGCGGGCGTCGGCGATCTGCCGGGCCAGCCGTTCAACACGTTGCTCGATGAAGTGCTCGAGCCGCTCGATCGTGACGTGTTTCGTCGCGAAGTGACCTATTACGACATCGTCAGCGGCGGTGCAGACGCGAACCAGTCCACATCCGGGCCGCCGCGCTGACGGCATCATTTCTGTTGCAGACTGACGGGAAATACGGAGGAATCATGTTCACCTCGCTCGTGGAGTTTTTCGTCGCCGGTGGGGCGTTCATGTATCCCATCGCGTTCGTGTTCGCGGCCGGGATCGCGATCGCGATCGAGCGCTGGGTCTATCTGACGGTGGCCAGCGCGCGCAACCGTCAGCTCTGGACGCAGATCGTGCCGCTGTTGCAGCAGGGCAATTTCCGCGCGGCGGTGAATGTCTGCCAGCAGTCGGGCGCGGCGATCGGCCGCATCCTCAATTACGGACTAGCGCGCCTGGAATCGGCGCGCCGGCGCGACGACGTCGAGAAGGCGATGGAAGAGAGCCTCATGGAGGTCATGCCGCGTCTGGAGAAGCGCACGCACTATCTGGCCACCTTCGCCAACCTCGCCACGCTTCTCGGCCTGCTCGGCACGATCGTCGGCCTCATCCAGGCGTTCACCGCGGTCTCCAACGCCAATCCCGCGGAGAAGGCCGACCTGCTCTCGGCGTCGATCTCGGTGGCGATGAACACGACCGCCTTCGGCCTGATCGTCGCGATCCCGCTGCTGCTGGTGCACGCCCTGCTCCAGACCAAGACCACCGAGCTGGTCGACAGCCTGGAGATGGCCTCTGTCAAGTTCCTGAACACGATCGTCGAGCGCCGCGGCGAGGCCGCTGCATGAGCTCGCGCTTCGGACGCCGCGCGCGCCTCAACAAAGAGGCGCAGGAGATGAACATCACGGCCTTCATGAATCTGATGGTCGTGCTGACCCCGTTCCTGCTCATCACGGCGGTGTTCTCCCGCATGTCGATCATCGAGCTGAACCTGCCGTCCGGCGGGCCGCCGCCGCAGGCCGCGTCGCAGACGTTCGAGCTGGAAGTCGTCGTTCACAAGGATCGCATCGACGTGGCTGATCGCAACAGCGGCTTGCTCGCCGCTTATCCGCGCACGGACGGCGAGTACGATTACGCAGCGCTGCGCGAGAAGCTCAAGACCATCAAGGCGCAGTTCCCCGAGCTGACCGCCGCGACCATCCTGCTCGAGCCAGACACGCCATACGAGATCGTCGTGCAGACCATGGATACGGTCCGCACGTTCCCCGCCCAGCGGGGCGCGAGCATGGTTCAGGCGGAGCTGTTCCCGGAGATCTCCGTGGGAGACGCGCCGCCATGAAGAAATCGAACCGCGCGCGCCGCATGGAGCGGCGTCACGCCCGCAGTCGCCGCGGCGCCGGGTTGAACCTGGTCTCGCTGATGGACATTTTCACCATCCTAGTGTTCTTCCTCCTGGTGAATTCCGCCGAGGTGCAATCGCTCGAGACGCCCAAGGACATTCAGTTGCCGGAATCGGTCGCCGAGAACAAGCCGCGCGAGACCGTGGTGGTGTACGTCTCCCGCGATCAGGTGCTGGTGCAGGGGCGACCCATCGTGACGCTCGCCGAAGCGGCGTCGCAGGAGGGAAACATCATCGAGCCGCTCAAGGCCGCGTTGCAGGAACAGACCGACCGCATGTTGCGCGCCAGCGCGGCGGCCGATGCGATCAACCGCGAGGTGACGATCCTCGGCGACCGCGAGCTGCCCTACCGCGTGCTCAAGAAGATCATGGCTACGTGCACCGAGGCCGATTACGGCAAGCTCTCGCTGGCCGTGATCCAGAAGCAGGATGAGGCGGTGCAGCAGGTCGCCGCGGCGGCGCGTTGAGGGAAGAGTCGTATGGCGACGACCACCGCACCGTTTCGCATCTACGATCTGCCGTGGACGCCCTCGGACGAAGAGCGCTCGCGTCTGCGCCGGCTCCTGGTCATCTGTTTTTCCGTCACTCTGCTGCTTTCGGTTCTGGTTCCACTGCTGCCTACGCCGCCGCGCACGCGCGATCAGGCGCAGGAGCCGCCGCCGCGTTTGGCGAAGCTGGTGCTCGAGCGTAAATCCACGCCGCCGCCCGCGCCGCCCAAGGTCGATCCGGTTCCGCAGATCAGCGAGCAGCCGCGCGTTACGCCGCAGCCGGCGCCGAGCGTGGACCGCACGCAGGAGGCGCGCCGCAGGGCCTCGCAGGCGGGCCTCCTGCCGTTCCAGGATCAATTGGCGGCGCTGCGCGACAACGCCGCCCTCGAGAAGGCGGGACAGGCGAAGAATCTCATGGGCGCCGTGGGCGCTGCGACGCGCGCCGAGCGTTCGCTCATCACTTCGCGGGTCGGCTCGGGCAGCGGCGGCATCAACACAGCTGCGCTCAGCCGAGGTTACGGCGCCGGCGCCGGCGCGCTCTCCGGGCACGAAACGACGCAGGTGAGCTCGGCGATCGGCGCGCCGACGGCGAACGAAAACGTGCGTCGCGGCGGCGGCTCGCAGGCGTCGCGCAGCGAGGAGGAGATCGCGCTGGTGTTCGATCGCAACAAGGGAGCGATCTACGCGCTGTACAAGCGCGCGCTGCGCGACAATCCGCAGCTGCAGGGCAAGGTCGTGCTGGAGCTGACCATCACGCCTGACGGGTCGGTCACGCATTGCGAAGTGGTCTCGAGCGAGCTGCAGGACCCGGAGCTCGAGCGCAAGCTGGCGGCGAGGGTGAAGATGTTCAGGTTCGAGGCCAAGGAGGTCGCGACCATCAAGGTGACCAAGCCGATCGACTTCTTCCCGGCCTGAAGCGGGCCGGGGCGCCCGCGCCCGGGGTTTCCGGCCGGGCCGGCAGGAAGCGGATTGGGCAGCGCCTGCGTCAGGGAGCCTGATTTACTCTGCCTCCGTGATATCGATGCACTCGAAGCCCTTGCCGGCGTTTCTTCGACTTGCATCCATCAGGGTAGTAGGTAAGTCAGAGCTTCCTTAGACTCGCAGCCTTTTCCACGGCGGCTCCCGCCCATGCGGGCAAGGCCGTTCACTCCCTCACAAGCCCATGACGCGCGACATCTCCTTCCCGCCCAAAGACGCCGAGCTGCGCGAGGATGTACGCATGCTCGGCGCGCTGGTCGGCGAAGTGATCCGCGATCAGTGCGGGGAAGTGCTGTTCGAGCTGGTCGAGCGAGACCGCCGGGCGGCGATCGCCCGCCGCGAGGGCGATCCGCTCGCCGCCGCCGAACTCGCCGCCCGCACGCGCGAGATGCCCGCGGCCCAGGCGCACGACCTGGTGCGCGCGTTCTCCATGTGGTTCCAGATGGTGAACATGGCCGAGCGCGTGCATCGGATCCGGCGTCGCCGGCAATACATGAGCGAAGGCGCCCGCCAGCCCGGCGGCGTTCTGGACGCGATGTTCCAATTGCGAGAGCGCGGCGTCGATCTCGCCGAGATCCGCCGGCTGATGCTCGAGAGCTGGATCGAGCCGGTGTTTACCGCGCACCCTATCGAGTCCACACGCCGTACGATCCTGCGCAAGCAGCAAAAGATCGCGCAGCTGTTGCTCGGGCGGCTGGGCTTGTCGCGTACGGCGGCCGAGATGCGCGTGATCGAGGAGCGCATCCGCGCCGAGATCACCACCGCGTGGCAGACGGCGGAGAATTCCCGCGAGCGGCTGACCGTGGCCGACGAGCGTGAGCACGTGCTGTTCTTCATCGCCGAAGTGCTCTACGACGTCGTCCCGGCGTTCTACGAGGAGATCGAGGCGGCTCTCGAACAGGTCTACGGTCCCGAGGGGCGGCGCATCGAGCTGCCCGAGATCTTGCGCTTCGGCTCGTGGGTGGGCGGCGATATGGACGGCAATCCCGACGTGCACGCCAAGGCGATCCGCGAAACCGTGGCGCGCCATCAGCAGGTCATCGTCAACCGCTACTTTCTCGAGTGTCAGGGACTGGCCGAGACGCTCTCGCAGAGCGCCGCGCGGATCGGCGTCTCCCCGGAGTTGCAGGCGCGCAGCGAGCACTACACGGTGCTGCTGCCCGCCGCGGGCAGCGTGAGGCCCGTACGGCGCGACCGCATGCCCTATCGGGTGTTCCTCGGCCAGATCATGGAGCGGCTGCGCGCCACTTACGATGGGCGCGCCAACCAGTACGAATCCGCCGAGGGCTTCCTCGCCGATCTCAATCTGATCGCCGACAGCCTGAGCCGCAACAAGGGCGTGCACGCCGGACTGTTCCAGGTCCGCCGGCTCATCCGGCGCGTGCGCACCTTCGGATTCCACCTCGCCACGCTCGACGTGCGCCAGAGCGCCGCCGCACACCGCAGCGTGATCGCCGTGGGCATCGGCGATCCGCAGTGGCTGGAGCGCAGCGCGCAGGCGCGCACTGCGCGCCTGCGCGAGATCCTCGAGCGCGATGAAGGTCCGAGCGGCGCGCTGGATGCGAGCGGCAAGCGCGCGCTGTGGGTGTTCGAAGCCATCGCACACTGCCGGCACAGGTACGGCGCCGACGCCATGGGGCCGTACATAGTGAGCACGACGCAGGGCGCCGACGATGTGCTGTCCGTGCTGGCGCTGGCGCGCTGGGCCGACATCACGGACCGGCGGTCCGGCGACGTGCCGACGGACGTCGCGCCGTTGTTCGAATCCGCCGAAGCGCTCGAGCGCTGCGGCGAGATCATGACGAGGCTGTTCGAGGAGCCGGTCTATCGCAAGCATCTGCTCGGTCGAGGCAATCACCAGTACGTGATGCTCGGTTATTCCGCCAGCAACAAGGAAAGCGGACTGGTGATGTCGCGCTGGCTGCTGCGCAAGGCGCAGGAGAAGCTGTTCGCGGTCGCTGATGCGGCCGGCGTCGACCTGACGTTGATCCATGGCCAGGGCGGCGGTCCATACCGCTCTGCGGGACGCGCCGAGGCGCTGGTGCGCAGCGGTCCCGACGGCGCCCGGCGGGGACGGTTGCGCATCACGGAGCAAGGCGAGCTGATCAACGAGAAATACGGATTGCGGCCGATCGCGTTGCGCGTGTTCGAGCAGGCGTTGAGCGCATTGTCGCTCGCCAATACGGGCGTGACGCCGCCCGAGCGAGTCGAACCTGAGTGGCGCGCGGCGATGGACCTGTTGGCCGCGCACAGTGCGCGGATCTATCGCGGCACAGTATTCGAGGATCGGGATTTCCACTCATTCTTCCGTCAGGTAACGCCTATCGATGTGATCGAACGCATGCAGATCGGATCGCGCCCGACCACGCGCGAGCAGTGCGGCGGAATCGCCGCGCTGCGCTCGATTCCCTGGAATCACGCCTGGTCGCAATGCCGTTACATGATCCCTGGCTGGTTCGGCGCCGGCAGCGCGCTCGCGCAGGCGCGCGAGCAGCTCGGCGGGGAGTTGCTCGCGCAGATGTACGGCGAATGGTTCTTTTTCTCGAACATGATCGACGATGTAGAGGCGGCGCTGGCGCGCGCCGACCTGACCATTGCGGCGGGCTATGACTCGCTCGTCGAAGAGCCGCTGCGCCGCTTCATTCCGGTGCTTCGCGAGGAGTTCGAGCTCACGCGGCGTGAGGTGTTGCGGCTCAACGGCTGCGAGCGGCTGCTCGATCGGGAGCCGACCCTGCAGCGCGCCATCATGCTGCGCAACCCCTATATCGATCCGATGCACTTGATCCAGATCGACCTGCTACGCCGTTGGCGCGCAGGCGGGCGAGAGGATCGCGAGCTGCTCAGCGCGCTGCTCGCTTCGGTGAGCGGCGTCAGTCAGGGGCTGCAGGGAGCTTAGTGGAGAAGCCGATAGCGGATAGCGGATAGTTCAGAGAACTTGCGGCGCCCTTCTGACTATCCGCTATCCGCTATCCGCTTCATTTCCCCAAGATAGGGCGCGAGCCAGCTCATGATGACCTCGTGCCCAGCGTCGGTCAGCTCGCGCATCAGCTCCGGATGATCTTGAAGGACGCGAAAGGCGAACGCGACTGCATCGGTCGCATGTCTGCGACGCGACTCCGGAAGGCGGAACCATTCTTCGATGATCCGCTGCTGTGTATCGGCATGCGGCATAAACCCCTCGACCGCGCGGCGCGGGAACATAGCAGCCTCAAAGTCGATGTGCACCGTATTTTTTTCCACCGGTTACTCACCGCTGCGCAGCCGCCTCACAGACGATGTAAGAGCGCCGCCAATCGCGCCCGCAAACAGCGATGTAGCGACTTGTGTTGACGCACCCTTTAAGCAGCGCTCGGTTACGCCGCGCTGCGGCGCGCCGTTCATGCTGCGCAGCGATGCGGATTTTCCGCGCAAAACTGCGCAAGCCCTCGCGAGGCGAGCGGCCCCTTCGCCCGCAGCGCAGCCCCTGTGAAGCGCCGTTCGTGCGCCCCGTTCTATTCAAGCGACGCCGCTTACGGCAAAATCCGCGCGCTGTTTCATCAACGCCGGCGCTTGCCGGTTCAAAGGCTTAAATCAGTGACCACCACTCGCAAGAAGAAGCCGCAGAAGCGTGCTTCCGCCCGGGCCACACGCCCCTGGTCCTCGCTCAAGAGGAACGGCTCGAATCTGAACGTGGAGGACTTCCTCACGTTCAAGCTCACCCGGCTGTCGAACGCTCTGCGCAACAATCTCACCAAGCCGTACCTCGAAGAATTCGGCCTGAGCCTGCCGGAGTGGCGCCTGCTCGCCCTGATCGCACGCTTCGCGCCGATGCGTTTCTCCGAAGTCACCACCCGCAGCGGCATGGACAAGGGCCAGGTGAGCCGCACGCTGCGGGTCATGGAAAAGCGCGGCCTGACCAAGCTGACCACGATCCGCACCCGCGGCCGCTCGGCCGAGGCGCTCGCGGCGCCGGTGATGGTTTCGATCACCGCCAAGGGCAAGTCGCTGTACAAGTCGGTGCTGCCGGTCGCGCGGGCGCGCCAGGCCGAGATGTTGCTGACGTTGAACCAGTCCGAGCGCCTCGCGCTGTACGACACGTTGGACAAGCTCTCGGCCGCCATTGGCGCGACCGCCGCTATGGACTACGCGGCCGAATGACATTCTTCGGCGGCCGCCCTTGGCGGCCGCCCGTCGGCCGGCGACGGCGCGCCGCTCAGCGGCCGCCGTCCTTTCATTCGAATGCCCGCGCGCAGACCAAGTCTGGACCGACCGCAGCTGAGCGTGGGCCGCCCATTCCGCGGCGCTCGCCGCATCCACCCCACTGCGCGCCTCATCTTTCTCCCCAAATCGCTGATCATCCAGCGCCCGCGAGCGCCCATCGGAGGAGTTCCGCTGGAGCTCTAATTGGAAGCGGTTGGCGGT
>JAVEVD010000110.1:0-7632 GCA_034005205.1 Steroidobacteraceae bacterium
AATGACGGTCGTTGGGGGTATTACGCCAACGTCGACTATTTCGAAGAGGACGGTTGGCGGGATTATTCGCAGTCGCGTGCGCTGCGGGCTTTCGCCGCTGTCGGCGTGCGCGATGAGGATTGGAGCGCCGATCTGAGCGCGGCGTACGCAGACACAGAGCTGCGCGGCAACGGAGCATCGCCGGTCGAGCTACTCGCTATCGATCGCGCGCAGGTGTTCACACACCCGGACCTGACCGAGAACACTCAGATGCAGGTCATTCTCGAAGGCGCCTTCGAGCTGTCCGAGCGCGCCCGGCTCTCCGCCAACGCCTACTACCGGGATCTCGACACTGACACGTTCAACGGCGACGGCACGATTTTCGAGGAGTGCGACTTCGGCGACGAGGAGTTCCTCGTCGAGGAGGACTTCACGGACCTCGATGGCGATGGGGAATGCTCCGATGCAGACGGCGATATCTCGCTGGTGTTCGATTCGCAGGGCGTTCCGATCGAGGCGGAATTCCAGGGCCGCGAACTCGACGCGGTCAACAACCTGAGCCGGCGCAGGCAGGAGAGCTATGGCGTCTCCACCCAACTCGACTGGCGCTCGCCTCTGCGCAACGGCGGCAACCAGCTGACGCTCGGCGCCGCTTACAACGAAGGGCGAAGCTCTTTCGACTCGGTGGTGGAGGCGGCCAGCCTGCTGGAAAACCGGGCCACGTCACGGACGGGGATCTTCGCCCAGGAGCTCAACACGGATGTGTGGAGCGAGGTCGTGAACGCCAGCGTCTACTTCGCGGACACGGTCGCTCTGTCGCGACGGTTCGCCATCACGCTCTCCGGACGTTACAACGAAACGCGCATCCGGCTTCTTGATCGCACTGGAGAGACGCCCGAGCTGAACGGCAGCCACTCCTTCAGCCGCTTCAATCCCGCCGCCGGGGCGACCTTCAGTCCCTCGTCGGCGCTAACGATGTATGCAAGCTACGGCGAGTCTGCGCGGGCGCCGTCGCCGGTTGAACTTGCCTGCGCGAGCGAAGACGCTCCCTGCAACCTGCCGAACGCCTTTCTCGCAGATCCGCCGCTCGATCAGGTGGTGGCCAAGAGTTTCGAGGTCGGGTTTCGCGGAGTTTTCGGGGCGGGGCTGCATTGGCGCCTCGGCGGCTTCAGAACCATCAATCAAGACGACATTCTGTTCCAGACGACGGGTGGTCCCCAAGCAAACGTCGGCTTCTTCGACAACGTCGGAGACACCAAGCGCGCGGGCGTCGAGTTCGGCTTGTCGCAACAGCGCGCGCGCGTGAGCTGGTCGGTCGATTACAGCTTCATCGACGCCGTCTTCGATGATGCTTTCACCGTCAACAGTCCGAATCATCCTGTATTCGACGACGATCCCGGCTCGTCGCGGATCGTCGGCGACGACAAGCTCGCCGTTCCCTCCGGTGCGAGCATTCCGGGGATTCCGCAGCATCAGGCGAATTTCGGCGTCGATGTGGCCGTCACCGATCGCTGGATGCTGGGAGCGGATGTGGTGTTGCGCTCCGGCGTGCATCTGCGCGGCGATGAAGCCAATCTGCTCCGCAAGACCGATGGCTACGCCATCCTGAACCTGCGGGGTGAGTACCGCATCGGTTCGGCGCTGACGGTGTTCCTGCGCATCGAGAACGCGCTGGATGAGGACTACGAGACTTTCGGCCTGCTCGGCGAGCCCGATGAGGTGTTTCCCAATTTCTCAGATCCTCGCTTCCTTGGCGCCGGCGCGCCGTTCGGCGCCTGGATCGGCGTCAAAGCGAGGCTCTGACGCTGCTGTTTGGCAGCACTGCCGAAGTCAACTGCGACGCCGACTGGGAACTGAACGCAGCGCGAGCGCGACCAGCGCAGGAGGTTGGTGTGTCGGGTCGCGTGTGACAAAATCGCGCCCCGGTCTGCATCGCCCCCGTAGCTCAGTGGATAGAGCGACCGCCTCCTAAGCGGTAGGTCGCAGGTTCGATTCCTGCCGGGGGCGCCATTAATTCAACAGCTTACGCTGAGCGTATGCGCCGCGCGGCTTTACGATAGCTTCGTTTCGCTCTGCACGAGTCGGCCGGCGATGACCGATCGGCCGATAACCTTGTGCTTTCGCGGGCTACTTGAGAGAAACGGCCGGTGGCGCTGAGACGGGTGCGCTACCTGGGTCGGTAGGTCGCACACAGCTTGTTCCCATCGGGATCGCGCACGTAGGCCAGATACAGCGATCCCAGGTTGCTCTCGCGCAGACCGGGCGGCTCCTCGATAGATACGCCGCCGTGGGCGACTGCGACGTCATGAAAGGCATGGACCTGTTCGGGCGAGCTGCAACTGAAACCGATCGTGGCGCCGTTGCCGAAGGTCGCCGCTTCGCCGTTGATAGGCTCGGTCACGCAGAAGGTGTTTCCGGCGTGTCGGTAGAAGAGACGGGTGTGGCCGGATGCGGACTTGTTGAGCAGCGGCTCTTTCGTTCCGAGCACGCCGAGTACCGCGTTGTAGAAGCGCCTGGACCGTTCGATGTCGTTCGAGCCGACCATGACGTGACTGAACATGCTTTTCCTCTCGATGCTTACCCGGGGGCGCCGTCCACCCGCTCGCGCGTCAGAACCGGCCAATAACGCACCGCGTAGAGCAGGAAGCTGGTCGACCATAGCGTCGCCGAGATGAACACACTCGTCAAATAATGCTGCGGCAGGATCAGCGGGCAAAGTACGCGGACCGCCGCAGCGGCCGCGATCAGCGCGAAGCATGTGGTCTCGAAGCGATCAGCGAGCAGGGGGCGTCCTGTGTGACCGCGTGCAGTACGCACCATCATGCCGATAGTGAGCCCGCCGATCGCGCCGACGGTGAGCGCGTGTACGGCGAGCGATCTACTCACCCAGCCGGCTTCGCCGGCGGCGCGCAGCAGCAGGTGCACGGGAATCCATGCATAGGCAAGGTGCAGCACCCACAGCAGCGGCGTACGCAGCGTGGCGCGCGTGTCCCACAGCGCGAGGCGCACGATATGCGCGACCGCCGCCGCGAACGCGAGCACGGCCAGCAGGGCGCCGCTGAGTCTGAACAGGTCAGCGACCAGCAGCATGAGTACGCCGCCCAGAGCCGCACGCTCGACATGAGACGAGCGCCGTGCGCGTGCGCCCGGCGCGCCGTTGTTCGTGAACATGGGCACGACACGGCCGGCCATCACGGCCATGATGAACAGAATCACGTCGAGCCCGAGTTGCACGCCGGCCCACGGCGGCGCCTCGAGTGCGCCCAGTGCGGTCAGATGAATGTAGGCGACGCCGGCGGACATCAGCACCAGCAGTCCGACGAAGAAGTAGTTCCGCTCGTTACGGGCCCGCCACAGCGGCGCTCCGATTCCCCACGCCACCGCGAGCGGAAACGCCGTGTTCGCGACTGCGGCCGCCACGTCCCAGGGCGTCAGCACCAGCACGCGGCCCGCCACCCAGAGCGCTGCGATCGCCGCGAGCGTTGCGCCGGTCGGCGTTGGTCGACCGCTCCAGTTGCGCACTGCGGTGAACAGGAATCCTGCGACCACCGCCAGCGCGTAGCCGAACAGCATCTCGTGCGCATGCCATAGCGGCCCGCCGAGATATGCCCGCGGCAGCAGGCCTGTGAACTGCAGCGCCCACAGGCCCACCGACAGGGCCGAGAAAATCGCGGCTAGCAGGTAGAAAGGGCGAAAGCCCAGGCGCCAGAGCGCGAAGGCGCTCCTCTTATCCGCCACAGCCGCCGCAGCAGTTGCCGGATTCCTTGCCAATGCGTACGCGCCAAGTCGCTGGTCCCTGCTCGATGTAGTCCCAGGTGAACTGCCCGTGGAAATCGGATTTGAACTGGCGGTACAGGGGCTGCGGGTCGTGGTCGTTCACCAGCTCGAGCGCGGCGCCCGCCGGCAGAGAGGCGAAGGAAGAGAAAATGCGCGCGTGACGTTCATGCGGCGCGATGGTGCGTACGTCGATTATCGTGTTGACCGAGCTGGTCATGCGAGGACTCCGTGGGCTCAGGGCTGAAAACGTGTATACGATACATATCTTTGCGGTCTCTTGACTACTATCGGAAGCGGTCGAGGCGGAAATTTTGCAGACGGCCGATAGGTCAAACCCAAAGCAGCGTCCTCGTATTGCGGCGAAACCTGAATCCCTTCACCGATCAAGACCTCGGCGGTCGACTCGAACGCCGGGCGCCGCCACGGTCTGTCGACCTGCACGACGGCGTTGGGGCGCTCACCAGCCGTACGCACCAGATCCTGCTCGCACGAACTCGCGGCGCCGTTTCTTGATCCAACGACGACAGCTGTGATCGATCGAAAGATCGCCTGTTGGAGCGATCGCCTGCAGAGCGACGGAGGGACGGTTCGAGCCTTCAGGCGGCGGCCGACGGGGGCGAGCCGACGTGAAAGGTCTCGCGCAATGCGTTGCGCAGCTCCGGTCCGTCCTTGTGACCGTGCACTTCTCGGGCGTGTCTTGCAGCCGCTTCCAGCAGGTCCGCCTCCGTGTCTCCGGAGATGATGGCGTGACAGTGACCTTCGCTGGGCAGCTCCCAGCAATCGGCGTACATGCGCTCCATATGAACCTCCTCGCGACGAGATTCACGGTACGCGCGTTATAGGCCGATGTGCGGACGAAGGCTGTAGGTAGTTGATGAAAGGGGAGGGCTAAGGGGAAGTGGTTGGCGGCGGCGGTCGAAGCGAGTTGGCGGTTAGGCAGAAGAGCTCCGCGGTTCCTCCGGACTAACCGCTAACCGCTGACCGCTTCTCTCCCAAGCTTCAGGCGGCCAGCGGCGCTGCGAGCTGCACCTGGTTGCGTCCGGCTCGCTTGGCCGAGTACACGGCTGCGTCGGCGCGCGCGATCAGGTGTTCCCCCCACACGCCGAGCATATCGCTCGTGGCGACGCCGATGCTGCAAGTCACGCGTATCGACTGGCCGAATCCTTCGACTCGTACGTCGGCGATGCGCTTGCGGATCCGCTCTGCAAGAGGCTGCGCGGCGGCGGCGTCCGCACTGTTGAGAATCACCACAAACTCCTCGCCCCCATAGCGTCCGATCACGTCCGAAGGGCGCAGCTCCGCTTGAATGGGGTCGATGATGGCCTTCAGACAGGCGTCCCCGGCCGGATGGCCGTAGGTGTCGTTGATTTCCTTGAAATGATCGAGATCGATGAACAGCAGTGCGATCGGCAAGCCGCGTGCGCGTGCGCGCAGGCAGGCCGCGTCCAGTCGCTCCACGAGCGAGCGGCGATTCAGCACGCCCGTCAGCGGATCCATTTGTGCGCGGCGTTGCGCCTCGGAGAGCGCGATGCGCTGGTCGCGCAGCCGGTCGGCGACGCCCAATGCGATCAGCACGGCGGCCGCCGCCATGGACAGCGGCAGGCCGTAATAGAGCAATAGCTGCGAGTTCTCAGGATCGGCGACCAGGAGGCGAATGGCCGTCGCGATCGTGAATGCTTCGAGCAGGCCCCAGGCGATCAGAAACCATCCGGCGGCCCGGTTGCTGCGCCTCCAGGCCATGAACGCCGTAACCAGCACGAAGATCGCGGAGCCGACGAAGATGAGGTTGCCTATGGAGGCGACCAGGGTTCCCAGGCCCACTTCCTGGAGCACGTTGGCGAACGCCAGGAGAACGAACGTCCAGGCGAGCCAGCCGAACGTCGCGTAGACGCGCGGCGAGAAGCGCCGCAGCTCGGCGATCTCGCGCACGAAAAGACAGGACGCTGCTCCGCTCAGCGCCGCCGTCACGTTCCACGTGTAGCTGGCGAACGGCGACAAGTACTCCAACAACGGCCACTCGAACGCGTGGCCCGAGACGAACGCGAGGTAGAGCGCCTGCAGTGAGAACAGAGTTGCGTATAGAAGCAGCAGCCGATCCAAGAGCACGAACCAGATCAGCAGGGCAGTACAGGACAGTGTGAACAGCGCACCCACAGCCAGCGCGAGCATGTGAGCGCGCTCGGCGGCGCGCGACAGGGTGTCTTCCAGAGTTGAAGCATCGAACTGCAGGCGCTCGAAGCCGCGACCCTGCGCCTCGACGCGTACGTACAGCAGATCGCCGGCCTTCAGCGGCTGCGGCAGCATGAAGATCGCCTCATGGGCGCCGCGGAATCCGGGGATCTGCGTCGCCTGCCGCAGGCGCACCGCCTCCTGGCCGCTCACGGCGAACGCTTCGATCGTCATGTGACGACCCTTGCGGACGTTCAGCGTGGGGACGCCGGCGCCGACCTCTTGACTCGCCGCCGACCGAAGACGCAGCCAGAAGGCGTCTGGTCGCACGCGCGCGGCGCGGGAATCGAACGGAGTGTAGCGATCGTCGAGAACGCCGGCGGCCAGCTCATTGACGGACGCGACCGCGGCCGGGGCGTCGAGCAGGGCGACCTCGAAGCTCGCCTCCGTAGCCGCAAGGAGCGCGGGAAACAGACCGGCGATCAGCGCCCAGCCCGACGCCTGCAAAAACATACGCACCGTCTTGTGCTCCCCATTGCGGCGCTCGTCAAATCGCGCTCCTGCAATCGAGCATGCGCCTGAACGCACGCAGTATCCGCAAAGGAGCAGAGGCCCGCAAACGGAAAAAGCAGAAGGCGCGAGCGCCGTCAAGGCTGGCGCCGCGCATTTTGCATAACACACGCGCGCCGAACGGCGCAGGTCAGCCCCCGCCGGAGGCGGCGATGAATTGCTGCGTGTGAAAGTCGGTATCGCCGAACGTCAGATCGATTGCCGTCAGGCGCTTGAAGTAATGACTGACCATCAGCTCGTCCGTCATGCCCATGCCGCCATGGAGCTGAATGGCTTGCTGACCGATGAAGCGGCCCGCCTGCCCGATGACCACCTTCGCCGCCGAGAGCGCGCGGCGGCGCACGAGCGGATCGGGCTCCACGCACCTGATTGCAGCGAGATAGCTCATCGAGACCGCCTGCTCGCTGTGCAGGAACATGTCGGCCATCCGGTGTTGCAACACTTGGAAGCTTGCGATCGGCTGACCGAACTGCTTGCGGTTCTTCGTGTAATCGAGCGTGGCCGCGTTGACTGCTTTCATGATTCCAACGGCCTCGGCGCAGATCGCGCTCAACGCCAGATCGTGAGCGCTTTCGAGCGCTGGGTATGCCTCGCCCTCGGCGCCGACCAGCCGGTCTGCCGCGATCTTGACGCCTTTCAGCTCGATGTCGGCGCCGCGTTGTCCGTCGAGGGTCGCGTAAGCAGTGATGCGCACGCCTGCAGCGCGCGGATCGACGCGGAAGACAGAAACGCCGGACTTGTCGTTCATCTGCCCGGATGTGCGCGCCGTCACGAGCAGTTCATCGGCGCAGTCGCCGTGAATGATGACGCTCTTGTAGCCATCCAGCACGTAGTGATCGCCGCTCTTGCGAGCGCTCGTCGTCAGGTGGTCGAGCTCGCCGCGCGTATGGGGTTCCTGGTGAGCGAGCGCCACGATGCGCTCGCCTGCGGCGATGTCGGGCAGAAGTTCGGCGCTCGCTTTTTCATCGCCGATGCGAGTCAGAAGCGCGGGAGTGATGACCGCCGCGGCCAAGTAGGGCTCGAGCAGAAGCGCTTCGCCGAGCGCGTTCATCACGAGCATGGTTTCTACCGGTCCGCCGCCGAGCCCGCCGTGCGCTTCGGGAATGTTCACGCCCGTCACGCCGAGGCCAGCGAGCG
>JAVEVD010000111.1:0-7259 GCA_034005205.1 Steroidobacteraceae bacterium
TCCGAAACCCTATCCGTGGCTGAAAGTGCCTCGGGCTGAAGCTCACCGACAGATACGAACCCATGGCCATCTGCTATGCGCTTAACTAAGCGCCATTGCCGCTAACCGCTAACCGCTAACCGCTTCTTTTCTTTTCCGCTAACCGCTTCTGTTCTTTCCGCTATCCGCTTCCAATCTGCAACGGCCCCTCGTCGATCGCTGCGAGTTGCTCGCGCAACGACAACACCTGGTTCTCCCAGTAGCGCGGCTCGATGAACCACGGGAATGCGGCCGGAAACGCCGGATCGCTCCAGCGGCGCGCGAGCCAGGCCGAATAATGGATCATGCGCAGCGTGCGCAGGCTCTCGAGCAGCGTGAGCTCGCGCAAATCGAAATCCGCGAACTGCGAATAGCCCTCGAGCAGATGGCTGAGCTGCTCGGTCATCTCCGCCCGCGAACCCGACAGCAGCATCCACAGGTCCTGTATCGCAGGACCCATGATGCAGTCGTCGAGATCCACGAAATGCGGGCCCGCGTCGCTCCATAGAATGTTGCCGCGATGGCAGTCGCCGTGCAGACGGATGTAAGCGACCTCCCCCGCCGCATCGAATGCGGCATGAATCCGTTCCAGCAGATCCGACGTCAAAGAATCGTAGGCGGACTCGAGATGCTCTGGTATCCAGCCGAACTCGAGCAAGTAGTTGCGCGACTCGAGGCCCATCCGGTCCACGTCGATCTGGCCGCGATGCTGAAAACGGCCGCGGCGCCCGATCATGTGGATGCGACCGAGGAAACGACCCATCCACTCGCGCTCCTCGCGCGAGCCGAGCTCCGGCCAGCGCCCGCCCCGACGCCGATACAGGGCGAAGCGGAACCCTTCGAACTCGAACAGCGTCAGCCCGGCGCGCACCAGCGGCGGCTCCACGGGAATCTCTGCGTCGGCGAGCTCGAGTGCGAAGCGGTGCTCCTCGCCGATCGCGGCGTCGCTCCAGCGCCCTGGCCGATAGAACTTCGCGATGAGCGGCTCGCCCTGCTCGACGCCCACCTGGTACACGCGGTTCTCATAGCTGTTGAGCGCCAGAATCCGCCGGTCCGAGAGCCAGCCCTGGGACTCCACGGCCGCAATGATCACGTCAGGCGTGAGCCGCTCGTACGGGTGCGCCTGGCGCGTGGGATCGTCCGGATAGACATGGCGAAGCATCGCAAGACGGTAGCGAACTCTGTAACAGCTCACAATCGGGTGAAGGAAGCGGATAGCGGATAGCGGATGGTCAGAGAGACGCCGCAAGCGCTTGTAGGTCGCGGTGAAAACCAGCGAATAGCGGAAATCCGAGCTGTTGCGGCTCTGTCATCCCCCGCGGTCCGCGAAGCGCGACAAGAACCGCAGAAAGAAGGTGTTGGCGGTCGGTCAGAGCGAGGCGCCGGATTACGTGTTTCTCCGACTGACCGCCGCAACCGCTTCGCAGTAAGCGCCGTCAGGCTTCGATTCCACCAAGAAAACGCCCGCAGCGCATTGCGTTCAAGGGCTTCGCCAGGCGCTCGAACCAGCGTGCATCAGAGAGAGTTCCTTGGCCTGCACCGTCAGGGCGGCAGGCCAATCCGAGCTAGAATCCAAATCGGATGCAGCCGCTTCGCATGGTGATCAAGCGGCAGGCGATCGGCGTCGAATCCGCCGTTCGCCCACCAGTCACGAATCACCCAGCCCACGGGCCACAGCCACGAGTCGCGAACCAACCATGTCCATCCTCGTCACCGGCGGCGCCGGATACATCGGCAGCCACGTCGTTCGTCAACTGGGCGAGCGTAATGAAAACGTCATCGTGCTCGACAACCTGTCGACCGGCTTTCGCTCCGCAGTGCTGCACGGCTCGCTCGTGGTCGGCGATACGGGCGACCGCGACCTGGTGGCTAGAGTGCTGCGCGAGCACGCCGTGGAGACGGTGATGCACTTCGCCGCGCATACGATCGTGCCGGAGTCGGTCGCGAATCCGCTCAAGTACTACGGCAACAACACCTGCTCGACCCGTAATCTTCTGCAATGTTGCCAGGAGGCGGGGGTCAAGCACTTTGTGTTCTCCTCCACGGCCGCCGTATACGGCGTGCCGGCAGGCGGAGTGGCCGCAGAAGACAGTCCGACGCAGCCGATCAATCCTTACGGAACCTCCAAGCTGATGAGCGAATGGATGCTGCGCGATCTCGCGGCGGCTTCCGATCTGCGCTACGTCGTGCTGCGCTATTTCAACGTGGCGGGCAGCGATCCGGGCGGCCGCATCGGCCAATCGACGCTCAATGCGACGCTGCTGACCAAGGTCGCCTGCGAGGTCGCGGTCGGCAAGCGCCCGCATGTATCGATTTTCGGCGTCGATTACCCGACCGCAGACGGCACGGGCGTGCGAGATTACATCCACGTCGAGGATCTGGCGTCGGCCCACATCAAGGCGCTCGACTATCTGCGCGCCGGCGGCGCCTCAGAAACCCTCAACTGCGGTTATGGGCATGGATACAGCGTTCGCGAGCTGATCGCCACGGTCGACCGCGTGAACGAGCGGCCGATCGCCACGGTGGAGGCGCCTCGCCGCGCCGGCGATCCGCCCAGCCTCGTCGCCAAGGCGCAGCGCATCCGCCAGGTGCTCGACTGGACGCCGCGCTTCGACGATCTGGAGCAGATCGTGCGCTCACAGCTCGAGTGGGAGCGCCGGCTGCAGAGGGAGCCGGAATTGATGAGGAAAGAAGCGGTTAGCGGTTAGCGGAGGGAAGAAGCGGCTGTAGAATGCCGCCCGCATGCGTTGGCCCCGCCCGAAATCACTGACGACCCTGCTCCTGACCGGTTTTGCCCTGGTTTCGGCGCCGTTGCTGCTGGCCGTCGTGATCGGGGCCACGAAGGTCCGCGCGCTGTCCGACGAGAGCACCGCGCTGGTGCGCAGCGGCGTGCAGACCACGCACTACACTCAGCAGCTCATCCAGCAAATCGCCTCGATAGAGCGCAGCGCCAAGCTCTACCAGGTGCTGAACGACCCGGGGCTCCTGCAGGTATACCGCGAAGGCCGCGAACGCCTGCTGGCGACGCTGACCAGCATCGAGGGGGTGGCGAACGATCCGTTGCGCAGCGCCCACTTGCATTCGCTGCGTTCGGCGCTGCGGCGCATGGATCTCGCTTTGCTCTCGCCGGTCGCGCCCACCGCTGCGATGATGGACGACAGCGTCAGCGCCATCGCCCAGATGTGGGAATCCGCCTCGCAGCTCTCCACGGCCACCGCCGAGCAGATCGAGACCGGCCTGTCGCGTTTGCAGGCCTCCACCGCCGAGACGCAGCAGTACCTCGTGTGGCAATCGATCGCAGTGATCCTGCTGACCGCGGCGCTGGTCGCGATCTTCACCTTCGTGCTCATGCGACCGATCCGCCAGATCGACCAGGCCATCAGCCAGCTCGGCAAAGGGACGTTCTCCAAGGCCATCGCGGTGCGCGGCCCGACGGACCTGGTGGACCTCGGCCGCCAGCTCGAATGGCTGCGCGTCCGGCTGCTGGAGATCGCGCAGGAGCGCAATCGCTTCCTGCGTCACATGTCGCACGAGCTCAAGACGCCGCTCGCCAGCATCCGTGAAGGAACCGAACTGCTGATGGATGGCGCGGTAGGCGAGCTCGACAGCGCGCAGCGCGAAGTCACCATGATCCTGCGCGACAACGGCATCAGGCTGCAGCAGCTCATCGAGAATCTGCTGTCGTTCAGCGCCTGGCAGGCCCGTCACTCGGGGCTGGAGATCAGCGATTTCCGGCTGCGTCCGCTGGTCAAGTCGGCGCTCGAGACGCACCAGCTGGCGCTGCTCGCGCAACGCGTGCACCTCGATCTGAAAGTGCAGGACATCGAGCTGCGCGCCGACCGCGCCAAGCTGAAACTGATCCTGGATAATCTGCTGTCGAATGCGCTCAAATACAGCCCCCGGGGCGGGACCATTTTCATTCATGCGAAAGCCGACGCGGGCGTGCTGACGCTCGACGTAGCGGATACCGGACCGGGAATCTCGAAGGAAGAGCGCAGCGCCATTTTCGAGGCGTTCTATTCGGGCCGCGCCCCCACGGCGGGACATCTCAAAGGCACAGGCATCGGTTTGTCAGTGGTGAACGAATTCGTGCAGGCTCACGGGGGCGCAGTAGAAATCGTGGACGGGGTTTTCCCGGGCGCACACTTCCGCATTCGCCTGCCCCTGGCGCCGAGCGCCGCTGCGGAAACGGCCTGATTCCATGCTGCTGCGGTCCGGCACAATGCACGTCGATCTGCGCTGCGTTCGCGGTGGGCGCCTTTCGCGCATCCTCGTGCTCGCCTGCTGCGCCGCAATGATCGGCGGCTGTACGCTCACCGAGCGACTGCGGTCCGCGGCAGGCGCGTCGCCCCCGCCTGCGGCCGAAGCCGGCGAACAGAACGGCGGTCTGTATATCCACCTGCAGACGATGAACGATCTCGGCATGCCGGACGCAGCGCGCCAGGCGGACGTCTTCTATGAAGTGGAGCGCGACTACACACGCGCGCCGACCACCACCAGCACGCTGCGTTACGCGGTTGCGCTGGTGACCCCCGACCACCCGGCGAGCGATCCCGACAAAGGCAAGCGTCTGCTCGAAACGCTGCTCGCCACGCCGGAACGCATGACCCAGGAAGAACGCACGTTGTGCGCTGTTTTGCTGCACGAAACCAATGTGAGACTGAAGCTCGAAACCGAGAATCGTCGGTTGCTGGAGACACTCGACGAGCGCAATCGCTCGCAGGCAAACTCGGAACGACGGGTGCAGGCGCAGATTGAAGAAAACGCGCGACTCCGCCGCGCGCTCGCCGAAGCCCAGCAGAAACTGGACGCGATCAAAGAAATCGAGAGGTCCATCATTGAACGCAGTTCCGCGCCCCCTGGCAGTCGTGACTCCACCGCCAACTCAAATGAAGCGCAAAGCTCGTCTATTGGTCGTTGACGACGACCCGGGGCTGCTCAGGCTGCTGACCATCCGCCTGCGCGCCGAGAACTACGATGTGGACGCCGTCGAGAGCGCGGCCTCCGCGCTCGCCGCGCTGAATCGCGTACGGCCGGACCTGGTGATCACGGATCTGCGCATGGACCAGATGGACGGCATCGGACTGCTGAAGGAAATCCAGAGCCGCGCGCCGGGACTGCGGGTCATCATCCTCACCGCCCACGGCACGATCCCCGACGCCGTGCAGGCCACGCAGAGCGGCGCCTTCGCGTTTCTGACCAAGCCGGTGGACAAGCAGGAGCTGCTCGATCAAGTACAGAAGGCGTTGAAAGTCTCCGGCTTCGCCGACACCACCCAGGACTGGCGCAGCGAAATCGTCACGCGCAGCGCCGTCATGGAAGAGCGCCTCGCACAGGCGCACATGGTCGCCGGGACTGACGCACGCGTGATGATCACCGGCGAGAGCGGCACGGGCAAAGAGCTGCTTGCTCGCGCGATCCACAAAGCCAGCCCGCGCCGCAACCGCCCATTCGTGGCGATCAACTGCAGCGCGATGGCTGAGAACCTGCTCGAGAGCGAGCTGTTCGGCCATGTCAAAGGCGCTTTCACCGGGGCGATCCGCGAGCACCGTGGGCTGTTCCAGGCCGCCGACGGCGGCACGCTCATGCTGGATGAGATCGGCGACATGCCGATGCGCCTGCAAGTGAAGCTGCTGCGCGTGCTGCAGGAGAATCAGGTTCGCCCGGTCGGCAGCACCGAGGCGACGCCGGTAAACGTGCGCATCATCTCGGCAACACATCGCGATCTGAAGCAGCTCATCATGGGCGGGCATTTCCGCGAGGATCTGTACTACCGCCTGAACGTCGTGCACATCGAGATGCCCTCGCTCGCCAAGCGCCGCGAGGACGTACCGCTGCTGATCTCCCACTTCCTCGAGAAGGTGGCGCGGGAGACGGGTCAACAGCGTCATATCTATGCGCCCGAGGCCGTGGAGCTGCTGGTGAGCGCGGAATGGCCCGGGAACGTCCGCCAGCTCGAGAACGTCGTGCGCCAGAACGTGGCGCTCGCCACCAGTCCGATCATCAGCGCCGAGCTGGTGCAGGCGGCGATCGGCGGCGGACCGGCGCGTCTGCCCTCCTTCGACGAGGCGCGCGACGAGTTCACGAGGAACTATCTGTCGCAGATCCTGCAGATCACAGGCGGCAACGTGAGCCAGGCCGCGCGGCTCGCCAAGCGCAACCGCACGGACTTCTACAAGCTGCTGGCGCGGCACTCGCTGACGCCGGAAGACTTCAAGCAGCGCTGAGTCGCGCCGGCGCGATTCCAGGTCTGAAACGAAAACGCCCCGCTTTCGCGGGGCGTTCTCTTATCGAGTCTCTTACGATCGATGCTTGCCGATCCTGCAACCTTCTTTCGCAGTCGGCCTGCTCGATTTCCTAGCTGCGGCGGCGCAGGAAGCCCGCTCCGAGCAGCCCCAGACCGAACAGTGCGAGCATGCCGGGCTCCGGCACGTTGGTCGCGCCGCGCACCAGCGCGAAACCATGTGAAAGACCGCCGCCCGGATTGCCGCGCGGGTAGTCCCAGATCGTCGACCACGTACCGAAATCATCGGCTGGATTGAAATACCAGGCGCCCCAGAGCGTCGCCTGCTTCAGCACGATGATCAGCTCCTCAAAACCAGACAGATCGCCCTGCCAGGTGTGCGACTCGACGTCGAAGTTGATCTCGGCGACTGTCCAGTTGTCGCCCGCGAAAGCGCCGCCGAAGGCCGAGTCAGGGATCATGTCCTCGTAAAAGTACGAGCCGCCGTCCGGAGTGATATTGCCTTCCACGAGGCCGTAGCACGCGTCGGCCGCGCCGTAGAGGGCGGAAGTCACGTCGTTTACGTCGCAGTTACCGATCGTCGAGATCGCCGATGCGGGGGTCGCGGCCAAACCTAACAGCGCAGCGGCCGCCGTGAGGGTGAAGGAGCTTACTTTGCGCATTTGGGGTTGGACCTTTCTCTCGTGAATGAACAGGGTGACTGGCAATGCTGCGTCGCATTGACTAGTGCAGGCTCCGTGCCACACCACCTAACTCGTTGATTTTCCGCCGTTGTGCAGCGCGCCTGGATCAAAAACGGCGAGCATCGGCGCTGATTCGTCAGATTCTTCGACACCGGATTGCAGTCGAGCCGCTGGCCCGTCCGGTTGTCCGCTACCCGCCATCCGCTACTACGGCTTGATTGGTGATTGCCGCGGATTCGCTAACCGCTAACCGCTTCTTCCTAATGCCCAGACGCAAGAAACCCCGCCAGAGCGGGGTTTCCGGCAGTCCCTGG
>JAVEVD010000037.1:0-35016 GCA_034005205.1 Steroidobacteraceae bacterium
GAAGTCCTCCGGGCCGCGGTACGCCTTCATCAGCTCGTCAATGACTTCTTGCTTGATCTTCTTCTCGGTCATACCTTCCTCCGTCACTCATGGTATGACCCCACACACAAAAAGTCAGATAGGCCCCGGCGCGAACTCTACGGAGCGGCGCGAACTCTACGGAGCGGCTGTGAACCCTTGAGGCGCTGCGAACTCTCGAAGCCGCTGCGAGCTCTGAAAGCGACTGCAAGCTTTCGAACCAGCTGCAAACCCTCTGAACTAACCGCTAACCGCTAACCGCTAACCGCTTATCTTCCAACCGCTAACCGCTTCTCTTCAGCTTCTCTTCTGCAACTTCCTGATGTCCTGCAGCACGATCTGCGAGTGACCCTTCGGGTCCACGTCGGCGTAATGCCGCACGATCCGTCCCTGCGGATCGATCACGAACGTATCGCGCTTGGCGATCTCCATCGCGCCGAGAAATTTTTTGAGCACGCCGTACCTCTTCGCGGTCTGTTTGCTCGTATCGGCCAGAATCGGGAAGGGCAGACTGTATTTATCGGCGAACGCCTGGTGCGATTCCACGTCATCGACGCTGACGCCGAGGATCTGCGCATTCGCTTCGCGGAAAGCGAAGATGTTGTCGCGGAACTCGCAGGCCTGGGTCGTGCATCCCGGCGTCTGGTCCTTCGGATAGAAATACAGCGCCACCCACTGACCGCGATAATCTTTCAGCTCATGCCATTCGCCGTTCTGATCCTGCAGCCGGAACTCGGGGGCGGCCGAGCCGAGCGAGGGCGTCTGCCCTACGGCCGCGTCGGCCCAGGCCAACGAGGCGACGGCCAGAATTGCAACACTGCGCAGCGCAACTTGCAGGCTGGTCGATGTCATGGCGATCTCCCGTGCTGTGCGTGGCGAAGCGGGTGCGGCGTCGGAGTTACGGCTCGCTGTGACATACTAATCCCGATCCACCAATAACTCATCCGCGAGCCGCGCAAGAGCACGCATTCCCTCGTGAGCAAGAACCGCCCAACCTCCGCCGGCGCCCCGAAGGTCGGGCTCGTGCTGCCGGGCGGCGGCGCGCGCGCCGCCTACCAAGTCGGCGTCTTGCGGGCGCTGGCGGATCTGTTGCCTGCGCGCACGGCGAACCCATTCCCGGTGGTCACCGGCACTTCGGCAGGGGCGGTGAATGCGACCGCGATCGCGGTGCACGCCGATCGCTTTCGGGTTGCGATCGGCAATCTGGAGCGGGTCTGGCGAAATTTTCAAGTGGGGCAGGTCTTTCGCGCCGACGCCGGCAGCATGCTGCGGTCCGGCTTGCATTGGCTGCTGGCGATGATATCCGGCGGCTGGCTGCTGCCCCCGCCCAAATCGTTGCTCGACAACTCGCCGCTGCGCGAGTTGCTGCGCGAGCAGTTCGACTTTCAGCGTGTGCGGCGCTCAATCGAGGAAGGCAAGCTCGATGCGCTGGCCATCTCTGCGGCCGGCTACGTGAGCGCGCGCTCGGTGTCGTTCTACCAGTCGCGCGAAGGTTGCTGCGAGCCGTGGAGCCGTATGCGTCGGGCGGGCGAGCCAGCCAACTTGTCGCTCGATCACCTGATGGCGAGCGTGGCGGTCCCATTCCTGTTCCCGCCGGTCGTGCTCGGTTCGGAGTACTACGGCGACGGCGCGATGCGCGAGGCTAATCCTTTCAGCTCCGCCATTCACCTGGGCGCACAGCGCCTGCTGGTCATCGGCACGCGCAACGACGCGCGGCCGTTCGCGACGCAGCCGCCGGTCGCCCCTACGTTCGGGCAGATCTTCGGCTACATGCTCGATTCGCTGTTCTCCGACGGGCTGTACTCGGACCTGGAGCGCCTCACGCAGATCAATCACATAGTGGACCGGCTCGGGCCGGTGCAGGACGGTTCGATTCAGCTGCGGCGCATTGACATGCTGGTCATCGCGCCGAGCCGGGACTTGTCCGAGATCGCGCGCTATCACGTGAGCGCGCTGCCGCGCCCGCTGCGCGTGCTGCTGAGAACGATGGGAGCGATGAACAGGGGCGGCGGACAGCTCATGAGCTATCTCTTGTTCCAGGACAGCTACACGCGTGAGTTGATCGCGCTTGGCTATCAGGACGCGATGAAGCGCTCGGACGACCTGCTTGCCTTTCTGGGCGGTTTACCCGTCGCCAGCAGCGCGAGCGGCCTGGTCCGCCGCCTCGGCGCCCGCCGCGAGGCGGCGCTACGCGAGGAAGAACGCGCCGAGCCCCAGCAGTGAAGCGAAGCCGATGACGTCGGTGACCGCCGTCAGGATTACGCCGCCGGCGAGCGCTGGATCGATCCCCAGGCGGCGCAGCGTCAGCGGCACTCCGACGCCGGCGAGCGCAGCCGCAAGCAGATTGATCACCAGCGCCGCGAAGATGATCAGGCCGATCGTCCAGGTGTGAAACCAGATCCCGGCCGCGAGCCCCACCAGGCTCGCGAGCGCCACGCCGTTCAGCAAGCCCACGGAGATCTCGCGCGCCAGCAGCCAGCGCACATTACTGTGCTCGATCTGCCCGAGCGCCAATCCGCGGATGATCAGCACCAGCGTCTGACTGCCGGCGGTGCCGCCCATGCTTGCGACGATCGGCATCAACACGGCGAGCGCCACGACCTTCTCGATGGTCGCCTCGAACAGCCCGACGACGTTCGCTGCAAGAAAGGCCGCCGCAAGATTCGCGCTGAGCCACACGACGCGGCGCCGGGCGCTGGTGAGGACGTTGGCGAACATGTCGGATTCCTCGCCGAGGCCCGCCATGCTCATCACCGAATGATCGGCTTCCTCGCGGATCACGTCGACCACGTCGTCCACGGTGATGCGTCCGAGGAGCTTGCCATCGCGCACCACCGGGGCGGACAACAGGTCGCGATCCTCGAACAGCTTGGCGACTTCGCGCGCCGGCGTATCGGGATCGATGCCCTCGACCTCAGCGTCCATCACCTCGCCGACGGTCATCTCCGGGTCCTCGGTGAGCAGGCGCGTGATGTCGAGCGCGCCGCGGTACTGGTCGTGACGGTTGACCACGAACAGCCGGTCGGTGCGGTCGGGAAGCTCGCCGCGCATGCGCAGATAGCGCAGCACGACCTCCAGCGTGACGTCCGGACGCACGGTGACCGTGTCCAGGTTCATCAGACCGCCGGCGCTGTCCTCCTCGAACTTCAGGATCGTGGACAGGCGCTCGCGGTCCTGCGCGTCCATGGACTGCAGCACCCTCTCGTTCAGGGTTTCCGGCAGATCGCCGATGATGTCCGCGAGGTCGTCGACCTCCATTCCGGCGGCCGCGGCTATCAATTCTTCGGCGTCCATGCCGCTGATCAGCCCGGAGCGCACTTCCTCGTTGAGCTCGACCAGCACGTCGCCTTCGAGCTCGGGGTCCACCAGCTCCCAGACGATCTCGCGCTTGGCCCGCGGCAGCGACTCGAGCAGGGAGGCGATCTCGGCCGGATGAAGCGAGTTGATCAGGCGCTGACCATGACGCAACGATCCCTGCTCGATGGCGCCGCGCAGCGCCTCAAGTCCCGTCTTCCTGTTCTTTGGAGCGTCGATGGTCATCGGTCGGCCCGCGCGAATCGGCGCGCAGTGTAGCGGAAGACGGGAAGCGGTTAGCGGTTTAGCGATTGGTCCAGAGGCGCACAAGCCGCACCCAGCGCCCAGAGACTGCTGGCGGCGGCGCGTTGCGGCGCAGGTCCAGGCTAACCGCTAACCGCTTCTTGCCGGTCCGACGACCTGATGGCGTGCATGCACTTCGGCGTAGCGCTCCGAGAAGTGCCTGGCGAGTTTCTCGACCAGATACACGGAGCGGTGCTGCCCGCCGGTGCAGCCGATGGCGATGGTCAGGTAGCTGCGGTTGCTGCGCACCAGCTCCGGGATCCAGTGCTCGAGGAAGCCGACGATG
Source organism: Steroidobacteraceae bacterium (assembly GCA_034005205.1). GTDB lineage: Bacteria > Pseudomonadota > Gammaproteobacteria > Steroidobacterales > Steroidobacteraceae > Steroidobacter. The sequence goes on from JAVEVD010000037.1 coordinate 3,902, forward strand.
TCGGCGAACATCTTGGCGACAATGGGGTGGCGCTCCAGATACTCGATGACCGCCGGATCGCGGCCGGTGAAGCGCGCCAGGCCCGGCTCCCAATACGGATTGGGGAGACTGCGCACGTCGAACACGAAATCGGCGTCCGTAGGTGCGCCGTCGCGAAAGGCGAAGGATTCAAACAGGATGGACATGCGCCCCTGGGCGCGTCCGGATACGCGCCGGCGAATCAGCTCACGCAGCTCGTGCACGCTTGTGCGGCTGGTGTCGATGATCAGATCGGCCGAGTCCGCGATGGGCTGCAGCAACGTGTGTTCCTGCCGTATGGCCTGCGCCAGATCCAGGCCTTCGCGGCTCAGTGGATGGCGCCGCCGAGTTTCGCTGTAGCGCTTGAGCAGCGTCTCCTCGGCGGCGCGCAGGAAAATCACTTCACAGTTCAGGCCGCTGCGTTTGAGCTCCTCCACGAGCTTGGGCACCGATTCGATTTCCACCGGGCGATTGCGCGCGTCGACGCCGATGGCCGTGTACCTGTAGGTGGATTCGCTGGAGCGCACCGTATGCGATATGAACATCGGCAGCAGGCCCGCCGGGATGTTGTCCACGCAGTAGTAGTCCAGGTCCTCGAGCATGTGCAGCGCCACGCTCTTGCCGGAACCTGACAGACCGCTGACGATGACGAGGCGCATGGGGCGGTGAGTGGTGATTGGGGGCTGGGATGGCTGCAGGCGCCTGAACGCGAGGCGGATCGCCATCATCTTAGGCGAAAAGCATGCAGAACGCGCCTGTTGCGAGGCGCGCCTGGGTGCGTCGGGCGAAACGCACGCCCCGATACATTCGCGAGCCCCGCGCGCCGGCGAAGCTCATCCGCCTTAAGGCGGCCCGGCGCGCACCCGTTTGACGCTCGCCGGCGCGCGTTCGCGCCCGGGCTGGCGACTAGTCGCCAGTCGCCAGGCGCTTCCCGGTCACATCCGCGCGGCGCGCAGCGCTTCCTGGTTGTGGTGGTCGGCCGCCTTTTCCTTGTGCTTCTTGACGCGGCGGTCGAGCTTGTCGGCGAGCGCGTCGATCGCGGCGTACATGTCGTCTTCGACTGCGCCGGCATATACCTTGCCGCCGCTCAATAGAACCGTGGCTTCGGCTTTGTGACGGAGCTTTTCGACGGTGAGAACGCAATGAACGTCTATGACCTTGTCCGAGTGCCTGACGATGCGGTCGAGTTTACGCTCGACATAATCCTTGAGCGGCGACGTGACATCCAGGTGATGACCAGTGACGTTCAGTTGCATGGCGCCTCCTGAGTTGCAAGTCGGACGTGGCTATCTCATCGAAACTCGTCTGCGTTCGCTAGAAGGAGGAATACCGAGAGCCTCGCGGTATTTCGCCACCGTGCGCCGCGCGACCAGCACTCCTTCGTGCGAGAGAATTTCGGCAATGCGGCTGTCGGACAGCGGCTTGTCGGAGTCTTCCGCGGCGATGAGCTTGCGGATTTTGGCCCTGATGGCCGTCGAAGACATCTCCGTGCCGTCGCTCGCTGCGACATGGCTGGAGAAGAAATAGCGAAACTCGAACACGCCGCGGTGAGTGTGCATGTACTTGTTGGTCGTCACGCGCGAGATCGTCGATTCGTGCATCTGTACTGCTTCGGCGACGTCCTTGAGGATCATCGGCTGCATGTACTCATCGCCGTGCTCGAGGAACGCCGATTGGCGCTGCACGATACAACGCGCGACTTTGAGCAGTGTTTCGTTGCGGATCTCCAGGCTGCGGATCAACCAGCGCGCTTCCTGGAGCTGAGTGCGCAGCATCGCGTGGTCCGGCGACCGGCCGATCAGCCCGGCATAGCTCTGGTTGACGCGGATGCGCGGCAGACTCGCGGGATTTATTTCGACCGCCCAGCCGCGCTCGGTGCGACGGACGAAGACGTCCGGCACGATGTACTCGGCCGGGACGCTGTGCACGCTCGAACCGGGCCGCGGCTGACAGGCTCGCACCAGCACGAGCGCGTGCTCCATTTCCTGCTCGGTGACGCGCAGTTGCCGACGCAGCAGCGCGTATTGCTGGTCGGCCACCTGATCGAGATAACTCGATGCAATGAGCAGCGCGGTCGCCAGCCCCGGCGTGTCGGGATCGAGCTGGCGAAGCTGCAGCTGGATGCATTCGGCCACCGAGCGCGCGCCCACGCCGGCCGGATCCATCGCCTGCACATGGCTCAGCACCCGCTCGAGCTCGTCCGGCGCGGCGACGATCTCGGGCTGGAGATTGCGCCCGATCTCATCGAGCGGCTCTATAAGGTAGCCGTCGTCGTTGATCGCGTCGATGATCGCCGCGCCGATGCGCAGCTCGCGCTCGCTCAGGCGTGAGAGCTCGAGCTGCCAAGTGAGATGCTCCTGCAGCGTCTCGCCGCGCGAGGCGGGGAAGTCCTGGAACTGATCATCGCCCGACCATGGTGAGTCGGATGAACCGGCGATCTGCGGGTCGCTCCAATCGGGATCGTCGATGACGTCGACTTCGGCGCGCTCTTCTTCGCGCCCGCGCTCATCGCCCGCCTGGTTTGCTACCGGACCGGACGAGTCGTACTGAGCGTCGAGCGCTTGCGAAGCTTCCTCGCCGCTCTCGAGACCGCCCGACTCGTCTTCGGACTCGAGCATCACGTTGGTTTCGAGCGCTTCGCGGATTTGCGCCTGCAGCTCGAGCACCGGCAGCTGCAGCAGGCGGATGGCCTGTTGCAGCTGCGGCGTCATCGTCAGCTGCTGGCCAAGTCGAAGCTGCAGGGCTGGTTTGAGCATTCGTACCCAATGTGCGACTGGGCGAACCGCGCGCGGCCGGGTCGGACGACGCCGACAGCTCAGCCCAAAGAACTACAGTCGGAAATCCTGACCCAAGTACACCTCACGCACCTCCTGGTTGGCAAGGATCTCTTCCGCACTTCCGGATGCGATCACCGAGCCCGAGCTGACGATGTAGGCGCGGGTGCAAATTCCAAGTGTTTCCCGTACGTTATGATCGGTTATCAGCACGCCGATGCGGCGCCCGCTCAGGTGGCGCACTATGCGCTGGATATCCAGCACGGAGATCGGGTCGACGCCCGCGAACGGCTCATCGAGCAGCATGAATTGCGGCTGTGCGGCAAGCGCGCGTGCGATCTCCACGCGACGGCGCTCGCCCCCCGAGAGGCTCTGACCGATGCTGTCGCGGATGTGCCCGATGTGCAGCTCGTCGAGCAATCCCTCCAGTTCCTGTTCGCGTTCGTCTTTGCTCATGCCGCGACGCGTCTCGAGAATGGCGAGGATGTTCTCGCGCACCGTGAGTCGTCGAAACACCGATGGCTCCTGCGGCAGATAACCCAGGCCGAGTTGCGCACGGCGGTGTACGGGCAGCCTCGTGATATCGACGTCGTCGATGAGGATGCGTCCCGCATCGGTCGGGGTAAGTCCCACGATCATGTAGAAGGCTGTCGTCTTGCCGGCGCCGTTCGGTCCGAGCAGGCCTACGACTTCGCCGCTGGATACTTCGATCGAGAGATCCTGGACGACCTGCCGCGAGCGGTACTTCTTGGCGAGCCCCTCCACGCGCAGGCGGCTCATGCGCCGCCTCCGTCCGGACGTTCGGGAGGTGGTGGATCGGCCTGGGCGGGGGCCTGCGGCTGCGGCGCTACGGAATCCGGTGCGGAATCCGGTGCGCCGTTCGTGCGATCGCGAGGACGAATTACGCCGCGCACGCGACCGCCCGACTGCCCGTCCGGGTTGATCTGCACGCGCTCGCCGCGCACGTCGTAGATCACAACGTCGCCGCGAAATTCGTCGGTCCCATTGGTGAACCAGACGTCGTTCTCCAGTCGCACGACGCCGGCGAGGAAATCATAGTCGATCACGGCGGCGCGTCCGCGAACGCGTCCGTCGCCGGAGTCGAGGCGCTGTTCGAACTCGGCCGGCGTCCCGGTCACCCGCGCAGCGGCGATCTGGCCGCCGACGATGGAGGCGCTGGCGGTTTGCGCCAGCATGTCGGCCTGCGCCGTTCGAATGCGTACATCGTCGCGGAACGTCCACTCGCTCGTATCGGGCCCGACGTTGCGCGCGGTCGCCTGCTGCGACTGGATCGACATCGGACCCTGAGCGACGCGTACGTTGCCCTGCAGCTCGATCGTGTCGCTTCTGAAATCGGAGCTGAGCACGTCGGCGCTCATCGTGACGCTGCGCTCGTCCGCCGGCGTCTCTACGGCGGCCTGCGCCGGGGATGCGAGCGACGCGCACACGCAGGCGCACAGCCCCGTCAGGAGCGCGAGGCTACGGAGAGCGGAAGCTGCCATTGACGGACTCCAAGCGGACTGCGCCGGTGTTCAGATCGGCCATGAAATTCTGCACGGTCATTGCGTGTCGCCCGAACTGCAGCGCAGCGGGGGCGCCGAGCCCGTAGGCGATGTTGCGCTCGGCGTCGATCGCGAGCGCCTGCGTGCGCAGCCAGTTCTGCGGCTCTTCGACCGGGCTCAGCTCTACATCGCCGCTGAACTGCACGATGCGCGATTCCGCCGGAATGAGCCCGCGCTCGGCGGTGAGCAGCCATTCGCGTTCAGGCGCTTGAAAATAGTTCACGCGCACATCCTGTAGCGCGATGCTTCCGTCGCTCTGCGAATGCTCGATCCGCTTGGCGTTCAGACGCATGCCAAGAGAGCCATCCGGCTGGGTCTCGCTCACCACGGCGTCATACAGGTAGTACGCAGGCGCCGGTGGGGGTGCGGCGGGGCCGCCGGGAGGCGCTCTGCGTTCGTTGTACGCACCGTAGCCGATCACCACCGCCGCCAGCACCGCCGTGAGCGTCGCCCAACGCCAGTTCATCGTTGCGTCCGGCGCTGCGCTCGAAGCAGCTGGCTTTCGAGAAGGAGATCGCAGACTTCGCGCACCGCGCCTTGGCCGCCGGCCGCCTGGGTGATGAAGTGCGCGCGCGCCTTCACGCTTGGATGCGCATCGGCGACCGCTACCGCAAGGCGTGCAGTCTCGAAGAGCGGCAGGTCCGGCGTGTCATCGCCCACGCTGGCGACGGCCTGGGGTCCGAGTCCAAGGATGTCGAGCAGTTCGTGCAGCGCTGCGAGCTTGTCCTGCACGCCCTGGCGCACCCAGGTGACGCCGAGCTCGCTCATGCGTTGCTCGACCGCGCGCGACTGGCGGCCGGAAATCACCGCGATCTGCAATCCAGCGCGCAACACCTGCACGATTCCGGCGCCGTCGCGCACATGGAAGCACTTGAGGTCCTCCCCGCGCCCGGAGAAATACAGGCGTCCGTCGGTCAGTACGCCGTCGACGTCCAGCACCAGGAGGCGCACGTCGCTGGCTCGTTCCACCAGCGTATCCATCACATCACGCCGGCGCGCAGCAGGTCGTGCACGTTGAGCGCGCCGATCAGCACTCGGTCGTCGTCGACTACGAGCAGCTGTGTGATGCGCGCCGTCTCCAGCAGCCGTACGGCTTCGGCTGCGAGCACTTTCGGTTTGATTGTTTTTGGCTGCGAGGTCATCACATCACGCATGGCGAGTGCATGGATGTCGGCCTGCTTGTCCAGCGTGCGGCGCAGGTCGCCGTCGGTGTAGACGCCGACGACGCGCCGCCGATCGTCGACGACGGCCGTCATGCCGAGTCCCTTGCGGCTCATTTCCAGCAAGCCTTCGCGCAGCGACGCGTCCGGCGTCACCGTCGGCAGCTGCTCGCCGGTGCGCATCACGTCTTCCACGCGCAGCAGCAGCCGCCGCCCGAGGCTTCCGCCGGGATGGGAGCGGGCGAAATCTTCCTCGGTGAAGCCGCGCGCTTCGAGCACGGCGACCGCGAGCGCATCGCCCATGGCGAGCGTGGCCGTGGTGCTGGCCGTCGGCGCAAGGTTGTGCGGGCATGCTTCGGCGGGCACGTTCACGTCCAGCACGACGGCGGCGGTCTTGCCGAGCGTCGATCGGGGCCGACCGGTCATCGCGATCAGGGGAACGCCGAGACGCTTGATCACGGGCAGGATGGTGATCAGCTCGCTCGTCTCGCCGGAGTTGGAGATCGCGAGCACGACGTCCTGCGATGTGATCATGCCGATGTCGCCGTGACTGGCTTCCGCCGGATGCAGGAAAAACGCGGGCGTGCCGGTGCTCGCCAGGGTGGCCGCGATCTTCGCGCCGACGTGGCCGGACTTGCCCATCCCGGTGACGACTACGCGTCCTTGGCAGTCGTGCAGCAGGCGGCAGGCGGCGACGAACGCATCGTCGAGGCGCGCCTGGAGTGCAGCGACTGCGTCGATTTCGGTCGTCAGCACCTTGCGGCCGCGGGCCAGTAATTGTTCGGCGTCAAGTGCGGCTTGCGAGGTCGTTTGCGCTTGGGTCGGCATGCACGAATGATACCGCGCCTCGCAGCCGGGGAAGCGCCGGGAACGCGTGAGGGTGGCCGCAATGGGTTAATATGCGCCCCCCTCGCGCCCGCCCGAGCTCCAATCGCCATGAACGCCGCAGAAGTGCAATCCCTCATCGAAGCCGGTCTGCCCGGCGCCCAGGTTCGCGTCCAATCGGATGACGACACACATTTCGAAGCGATCATCGTCGCGCCCCAATTCGAAGGGCGCCGCACGATCCAGCGTCATCAGCTCGTGTACGCGGCGCTGGGGGAGAGAATGGGTCGAGAAATTCATGCGTTGAGCATGCTGGTGCATGCGCCGTCGGAGGTGGAGGGCGGTCCGCGGTCGAACGGCTGAGGCCGGCGAGCGCGAGCAACGCTTCCCTTAGCGCTATGGACAAGCTGATCATTCAAGGGGGCGTGACGCTCGAAGGCGACGTGCGCATCTCCGGCGCGAAGAACGCCGCCCTGCCGATTCTCGCGGCGACGCTGCTCGCCGAGGGGTGCGCCTCGGTCGGCAACGTGCCGCACCTCCAGGACGTCACCACCATGATCGAACTGCTCGGCCAGATGGGCGTGAGCGTGACGATCGACGATCGGATGCGCGTGGAGGTCGACGCCTCGACGATCCGCGAGTGCGTGGCGCCTTACGAGCTGGTGCGCACGATGCGCGCATCGATCGTCGTGCTGGGCCCGCTGCTGGCGCGTTTCGGCCGGGCGGACGTCTCACTGCCGGGCGGCTGCGCGATCGGCGCACGGCCGGTCAATATTCACGTGGCCGGATTACAGGCGATGGGCGCGCAGGTCGAGATCGACGGCGGCTACATTCGCGCACGCGCCGAGCGCCTGAAGGGAGCGCATCTGGTGCTCGAGACCGTGACAGTCACCGGAACCGAGAACCTGTTGATGGCCGCTACGCTCGCCGAAGGCGAGACCGTCATCGAGAACGCCGCGCGCGAGCCGGAAGTGGTGGACCTGGCGCAGTTCCTCATCGCCATGGGCGCCCAAATCAGCGGCGCCGGCACCGATCGCATCGTCGTGCAGGGGGTGGAGCAACTCCACGGCGCGAGCTATCAGGTGCTGCCGGATCGCATCGAGGCGGGCACGTATCTCGCCGCCGGCGCCATCACCGGCGGCCGCGTGCGCGCCAAGGGCGTACGGCCTGAGCATCTGGATGCGGTGCTCATGAAGTTCAGGGAGGCGGGCGCGGACATCGAGGTGGGCGAGGACTGGATCACGCTGGACATGCGCGGCCGCCGGCCAAAGGCCGTGGACGTGCGCACCGCGCCCTATCCTGCTTTTCCGACCGATATGCAGGCGCAATTCGCCGCGCTCAACACCATCGGGGAAGGGGCCGGCGCGATCACGGAAACGATCTTCGAGAACCGCTTCATGCACATGCTGGAGATGCGCAGGTTGGGAGCGGACATTCGCATAGAAGGCCCCACTGCGATCATCCGCGGCGTCCCGCGGCTGGCCGCCGCGCCGGTCATGGCGACCGATCTGCGCGCCTCGGCGAGCCTGGTGCTGGCGGGGCTGGTGGCGGAAGGCGCGACCGAGATTCACCGCATCTATCACATCGACCGCGGCTACGAGTGCATCGAGGAGAAGCTCGAGCAACTCGGCGCGCAGATCAGGCGCGTCGCCGGCTGAGCGTCCGGCGCGGCGCGAGTTCACCTGCCTCAGTCGGTTGCTCGGCGTTCGCCGCGCGGCGGGCGCTCCTCGAGCATCGCCCGCAGGTCGAGCTGCAGCGCGCCGCGGCGTGCACGGATGTCGAGCGCCGAGCCCGGCGCCATCGCCGCTACACGATTCAGCGCTTCCTGCGCGTTGACGATCGGCTGGTTGTTGAAATGCGTGATCAAGTCGTTTGGTCGCAAGCCGGCCAGCGCTGCGGGGCCGCGCGGATCCACCTCGCTCACGAGCAGCGCGGCCGGTGGGTCGATGCCGAACGCCGCCGCGGCGGCGCGCGGCACATCCTCCGAGGAAACGCCCAACCAGCCGCGACGCACTCGGCCGTGCTCGAGGATCTGATCCATCACGCCGCGCACCATGTTCACCGGGATGGCGAAGCTGATGCCGTCGGTGCCGAGCGTCTGTGCAAGCACGGCGGTGTTGATGCCGATCAGCTCTCCTTCGACGTTGATGAGGGCGCCGCCGGAGTTGCCGAAGTTGATGGCGGCGTCGGTCTGGATGAAGTCCTCGAAATCCGTCACGCCCAGCCGCCCACGCCCAGTCGCGCTGACGATGCCCTGCGTTACGGTCTGGCTCAATCCGAACGGGTTGCCGATCGCGAGCACGACGTCGCCGGCGCGCAGGTCGTTGGAGCGGCCGAGCGGCATCACGGGCAGATCGTCGAGCGCAACGCGCAACACGGCCAGATCCGTGTCCGGATCGGCGCCCACGATCGTGGGCGTGGCGATGCGCCCGTCGGCCAGTTGTACGCGGATTTCGTCGGCGCCCTGGATCACGTGATGGTTGGTGACCAGATGACCGTTGCTGTCGACGATCACGCCTGAGCCGAGGCTTCCTTCGACTCTGCGGCGCACCTGCGGCAGGCGCTGTCGAAGCAGCGGATCTCCCGGCCCCGGGCGCACCGCCGCGCTGACGACTCGCGCCGTATAAATGTTCACGACGGCCGGGCCGGCGCGCGCCACCGCATCCGCGAACGAGCGGCGACGCTCGGGCTGCGCGGTCGCGACGGATGCGTCGACGGTGTTTGAGGCGCCCGCGGTTTGCGGCGCGCCGATCAGAGTGGGGCGCAGCAGCAGGACGAGCGCCGCCGCCGCGAGCCCGACTAGCGCCCACTTCAGGAAAAAGATGACGGTGTTTCGAAGCGTCGCCATGGTGCTGCGCGCCTTGCCGAACGGTCGCCGCTGCTTCAAAGCGGACAGACCCATATGTGTATAATGCGCAATTCCTCGGGTGTTCGATACTACGCACTCGGCCCAGGCGCATGGCTGTCGCTACATGAGCGGGGCTCCGTTTGCTCGCGGACGGCGGGTTTATGGGCGGAAGTCTTTGCGGCGGCGCGAACGAAGTAAAAAGGGCTGGCAGGCGGGCGGCGCAGCGGTTCGGGGCCGCGGTCGACGTGAATCATCTGGCGGAGATATGAGCGCAGAAGAGCAAGTAGACGGCGGCAGGCGTCATTTCCTGCTGGTCGCGACGACGGTGACAGGCCTGGCCGGGGCAGGGATGGCGGCCGTGCCGTTCCTCGCTTCCTGGAAACCGAGTGCGCGTGCGCAGGCGCTGGGCGCGCCGGTCGAGCAGGACATCTCCAAGATGGAGGCGGGCGCGGTTCTCAAGGTGACTTGGCGCGGCCAGGCCATCTTCATCGTGCGACGCACTCCGCAGATGCTCGAGACGCTCGACAGTCCCGAGCTCCTCCGCCAGCTGCGCGATCCGGAATCGAAGGAATCGGAGCAGCCCGAGTACGCCCAGAACACCGCCCGCGCGCTGCGGCCGGAGTACCTTGTGTTGATCGGCGTATGCACGCACCTCGGCTGCGCACCGCTCAGCCGTCTCAATCCAGGCGACGCAGAGCTCGGGGCTGACTGGCCGGGCGGCTTCTACTGTCCTTGTCACGGTTCGAAGTTCGACGTGTCTGGACGCGTGTTCAAGGATGTTCCAGCGCCTACGAACCTGAAGATTCCCCCGTACCGTTTTCTGACCGATACAGTCGTGCAGATCGGCGTTGACGCGGAGGTCGCCTGATGAGCGCCGTGACTCCCACCACCTCCGCGCGCAGCTCCTCGCGCATGGCGGCGCTGGTCGATTGGATCGACGCGCGCTTCCCGATGACGCGTTTCATGAAGGAGCACGCCAGCGAGTACTACGCGCCGAAGAACTTCAACTTCTGGTACTACTTCGGTTCGCTCGCGATGTTCGTGCTGGTCGTGCAGATCGTCACGGGCATCTTCCTGACCATGAACTACAAGCCCTCGGCGGCCGAGGCGTTCGCCTCCGTCGAGTACATCATGCGGGACGTGGAGTGGGGCTGGCTGATCCGCTACCTGCATTCCACGGGTGCATCGGCGTTCTTCATCGTCGTCTATCTGCACATGTTCCGCGGTCTGATGTACGGCTCGTACAAGAATCCGCGCGAGCTGGTCTGGATCTTCGGCATGCTGATCTACCTGTGCCTGATGGCAGAGGCTTTCTTCGGCTATCTGCTGCCCTGGGGCAACATGTCCTACTGGGGCGCGCAGGTGATCGTCTCGTTGTTCGGCGCCATCCCTGGGATCGGCGAATCGCTGGTCGAGTGGATTCGCGGCGACTACTACATCTCCGACATCACGCTGAACCGCTTCTTCGCGCTGCATGTGGTCGCGCTGCCGTTCGCGCTCGTATTCCTCGTCATCGCGCATATTTTCGCGCTGCATGAGGTGGGCTCGAACAATCCGGACGGTGTGGAGATCAAGAAGCTCAAGGGGCCCGACGGCCATCCGGTCGACGGCATTCCATTCCATCCGTACTACACGGTGAAGGATCTAGTCGGCTTGATCGTGTTCCTGGCGTTTTTCCTGGCGGTGGTGTTCTTCGCGCCGGAGATGGGCGGCTACTTCCTCGAACACGCCAATTTCGATCCGGCCAACCCGCTGCAGACGCCGGAGCACATCGCGCCGGTGTGGTACTTCACGCCCTTCTACGCGATCCTGCGCGCGGTGCCGGATAAGCTGCTTGGCGTCGTGCTGATGGGCGCGGCGGTGCTCGCGTTCTTCTTCGTACCATGGCTGGATCGCTCAAAGGTCAAGTCGATCCGCTATCGCGGCTGGATCTTCAAGACATTCCTGTTCTCGTTCGCGGTGAGCTTCGTGGCGCTCGGCTATCTTGGCCTGCAACCCGCAACCCCCGTTTACACGAATGCGGCCAGGTTCTTCGGGGTCATCTATTTCGCATTCTTCTTCCTCATGCCTTGGTACACGAAGATCGATCCGACGAAGCCGACGCCAGAACGGGTGACCTATCATGCTCATTAAGAAAGCAGTCATCGCTTTGGCTGTGGCGCTGACCGCGCCTGCGGCCTGGTCAGCCGCTCCGGGCGGCGATGTGATACAGCGCGCCAACACCAACGTGTCCAACACGGCCTCGCTGCAGCGCGGTGCGCGCAATTTCGTGAACTACTGCTCTGGGTGTCACTCGGCGCGTTATGTGCGCTACAGCCGGTTGGCTGAGGACCTCGGTTTGAGCGAGGCGCAGGTGATCGAGAACCTGATGTTCACCGGCGAGCGCGTACACGACACCATACGCTCGGCTATTCCCGAGGAGGACGCCGCCCGCTGGTTCGGCGTGCCGCCTCCGGATCTGTCGCTGATCGCGCGCAGCCGGTCCTCCGACTATGTGTACTCGTTCCTCAAGTCGTTCTATCTCGATCCGAGTCGGCCCACGGGGGTGAACAATCTAGTCCTGCCGGGCACTTCGATGCCGCACGTGCTGTGGAGTCTGCAGGGCTACCAGGCCGCGGTGTACGACGGGCAGAGCGATGCGGCGCGCAACGCCGTGCACAAGCAGTTCAAGGGATTCGAACTGGTCGAGCCCGGTTCGCTCACCCCTGCGCAATACGACCAGTTTGTGCTCGACACCGTGAATTTCCTGGAGTACATCGCCGAGCCGATGGCGCTCGAGCGGCGCAGTCTCGGCATGCGGGTGCTGGCGTTTCTGTTCGTATTCTTCCTGCTCGCGTGGCTACTGAAGAAGGAGTACTGGAAGAACGTGAAGTAGTCGCGCGACGCCGCCGCGCGACATGATGCGCTGTACTCGAAGGTAGCGCCGCCGTGATGACCCTCTTCTCCAAGGCCGACGATCCGTGGAGCCACCGCACGCGGATCGTGCTGGCGGAGAAGGGCGTGCAGGTTGAGACCATCGACGTGCATGAGGGGGCCCTGCCCGAGGACCTGCTCGACCTGAACCCATATCACTCCGCGCCCACACTCGTGGATCGCGACCTGGTGCTGTACGACTCGCGGGTGATCATCGAGTACCTGGACGAGCGCTTCCCGCACCCGCCGCTCATGCCCATCGATCCGATTGCTCGCGCGCAATTCCGCGTGGCGCTGTATCGGATCGAACGCGATTGGTACGGTCTCGCCGAGCAGATCGAGAACATCGCGGATTACAAGGCGGCGCAGAACGCGCGCAAGATCCTGCGCGAAAGCATTCTCGCCAGCACCGACGTATTCAAGGCGCGGCCCTATTTTCTCTCCGACGAGTTTTCGCTCGTGGATGCGACGATCGCTCCCATTCTGTGGCGTCTGGCGCGCTGGGGGATCGATGTGCCGCCGCAATCGCAAGCCGTGAATCGCTACGCGAACCTCGTATTCTCGCGCCCGGCGTTTCATCGCAGTCTGTCGCGGGTCGAGCAGGAAATGCGCGCTTAGCGCGAGAGCGACGCGAGTCATGGCCGAGACGCCTCTGAGATCGCGCAGACCCTATCTGCTGCGTGCGATGCACGAGTGGATCACGGATAACAACCAGACGCCGCATATCGTGGTGGACGCAGCCGTGCAGGGCGTGGAGGCCCCGCGGCAATATGTGCAAGGCGGCAAACTGATCTTGAATGTGAGCTACGCCGCGACCAGCGGTCTGGCGCTGGGCAACGACGTCGTACGATTCCGCGCGCGTTTCGGCGGCGCTACGCACGATGTGGTCGTTCCAGTAGCGGCCGTGCTCGGCATCTATGCGCGAGAAACAGGGCAAGGCATGCTGTTTTCCGATCCGGAAGAGCCGCCGCCGCCGCCCGCCTCGGGCGAGACGTCTGGCTCAGGCGCCCCCGCCGAGCCCAAGCGGGTCAAGCCGACGCTGAAGGTGGTCAAATGACGATAGAGGGATAGGGCGGCATGCTCTGACCGCACGCTTTCCCGTCCTCACGCCCGCATATCGTCACGGATTCAGTCGCGTACTGCTCCAGGACGATACGTCGAACGATCCATCTTCGAGCCCTGTAAGCCGCCGACGCCATACGGCCCGATCGTGAATGCGGCCTTGCCCTTCGGCCCAGAGCTCGATGCTTTCTATCCACAGGCGATAGCCGCCCCAGTGCGGCGGGCGCGGCGTGGCGGCGTCCGCGGCGTCAGGGGGCACGCCCAGCCGTTCCTGCGCTTTCCGAACCTGCTCGAGCAGCGTCGCCCGCGATGCGAGCGGCTCGCTCTGCAGGCTCGCCCAGGCGCCGATCCGACTCTGCAGCGGGCGCGTCGCGAAGTACTGGTCGCTTTCCTCGGCGGGCGAACGCACCACGCGCCCTTCTATGCGCACTTGGCGTTGCAGCGCGTCCCAATGAAAGACTGCAGCAGCGCGCGGGTCGCGCAACAGCTCCCGTCCCTTGCGCGACTGATAGTTCGTGTAGAAGACGACGTAGCCGTGTTCAGCGCACAGATGCTTGCACAGGACGACGCGAGCGCTCGGGCCGCCGTCCGCGCCGACTGTCGCGAGCGTCATCGCATCGGGATTCGGCTGCAGCCGTAGCTCGCATGCCTGTTGAAACCAGCGGCGCAACAGCGACAGCGGTTCAGCGGGCAACGGTTCGGGCAGGCCTTCTTCGGCGGACATGGCGCGCGTCCAAAGTGGAGAGTGAACGGAATTATGCCCAAACATAGGCGCCTGCGTCGCTCAGCGATTCAGTGACAGTTCATCGCTTCGATCCGACCATGCGAACGCCTGATCGCAAAGGCGCAGACGAGGAGTCCGGCGAAATGAACATGGCGCTAGTGAGACCTACTGCACGAGGGACGCTGTCGGCGGCGCGAAAGCTGCTGATCGGCTTGTGCCTCGGCGCTGCGCTGAGCGCGGCTGCAAATGCAGGCGACGATCGGCGCTGGGACGAGAAGCGCTCCCACGCGTACTCATGGAGCGCGGATCATGATCGTCACCGCCACGCCCACGCCCGTGGCGGCGGCAAGGACCATCGCCGCAAGGCGCAGGACTGGCGTCATCGCGAAACGCGCCATCCGGCCGTGGTCCAGCACAGAGGACGACGCTGCAACGATCGGCGTCATCACCATGCAGTCCACTACCACGTCGCAGCGCGCGATTACTACAAGTACTACTATCCGCGGTACAGCTATTACGGGCCGCCGCCTGCTTCGCTGAGCGCCAGTGTGATCATCACCCTGCCGCTGTTCTGATCGACAGACCGCCCGAGTCCCCGCCGGATCCGCCGTGGACTCGGGCGGTCTCGACTCGGGAAAACCCTGCACGCGCCCTCGGGGCCGCGGCGGGCGTGCTTGCACCGGCCCTGGGCGGCCAGTAAAAGGGATGGCAGTCGCCCCTTCACCCACCGGCCCATGACCCTCGAAGCCATCCGCGAGCGCCTGAGCGCGCTCGACCGCCAGCTCATCCAGCTCATCGCCGAACGGCAGGCGCTGAGCCGCGAAGTTGCGCGGGCGAAACAAGCCGACGGCCGCGGCACACGCGATTTCGCGCGCGAACGCGACGTGCTGATGCAGGCGCGCGCAGCCGCCGAATCCCTCGACGTGTCTCCTGATCTGGCCGAATCCGTGCTGCGGCTCCTGATACGCGGCTCGCTCACCACTCAGGAGCGCATCCGGATTGCGGCCGGTGGACGCGGCGGCGGGCGCAGTGCGCTCGTGATCGGCGGCGCCGGCAAGATGGGACGATGGTTCGCGGAATTTCTCACCTCGCAGGGATTTGCGGTCACCGTGGCCGACCCGGGCGCCTCGCTCGAAGGCTTTCGTTGCATTGCGGACTGGCGCGGGGACCCGCTCGACTATGATCTGATCGTCGTCGCGACGCCGTTGCGCGTCGCCAACGTCATTCTGCAGGAGCTTGCCGCCCGCAAACCGCGGGGCGTGGTGTTCGACATTGGGTCGTTGAAGACGCCGCTGCGCGAGGGCATTGGCGCTTTGCGGGAGGCGGGCTGTCGCACCACGTCCGTTCACCCGATGTTCGGCCCGGATACGGAATTGCTTTCCGGGCGGCACGTGATCTTCATCGATCTGGGCGATCGGCAGGCGCTTGAGGAGGTGCAGGAGCTGTTCTCCTCGACGATGGCCGAACTCGTCGTGATGAGCCTGGATGAGCATGACCGCCTGATCGCCTACGTTCTCGGACTCTCTCACGCCCTCAATATCGCGTTCTTCACGGCGCTTGCCGAGAGCGGTGAGGCGGCGCCTCGTCTCGCCCAGCTGTCCAGCACGACCTATGACGCTCAGGTGGATGTGGCGAGCAGAGTCGCGGCGGATAGTCCCGAGCTCTATTTCGAGATCCAGTATCTCAACGATTATGGACGGGAATCGCTGCTTGCCCTGCGGCGCGCGCTCGATCGTCTGTGGCGTACGGTGAGCACGGGCGATGCGGCGGATTTCACGCGCATGATGCTGCAGGGGCGCGAGTATCTGGCCGGACGAGTCCGCGAGCGTTGAGCCCGTGCGCGATCTCGAAGCAGAGATCCGTGAACTGCGCGGCCGCATCGCCGCCCTGATCGAGGAAGCTGCGGCGAACGAGCGCTTGCTCAAGCGTAGTCAGGAAAGAGAGCTCGAGCTGCTGCAAGCCGAAGGGCTGGGGTCCCTTTTCGAGACCATCTGTCAGGGCTTGAAGACCTCCTACGCGCTGGAATGCGTCACGCTGCTGTTGTGGGATCCCGAGCACGAAGTGCGTCACCTGCTGCTCGCCGACGGCATGCAGGTCGAGAACTTTCCGCAGGTGATTTTCACCGACAGCGTCATTGGTATGGCCCCGCAGTTCAACTCTTTTCACCGGCCGTGGCTCGGACCGTACATGGGATGTGACCACCAGCTGCTGTTTCCAGGAACGAGCGGCGTCAAGAGCGTGGCGCTGATTCCGCTGCGGCGTCAGGACCGGCTGCAGGGCAGTCTCAATTTCGGCAGCGCCGACGAGAAACGCTTCTCGCGCCACTTGGCGACGGATTTCATGGCGCACCTGGGCGTAATCGCATCCTTTGCGATCGAGAACACGATCAACCGCGCCCGCCTGGTGCGCAGCGGCCTGACGGACTACCTGACCGGTTGGCGCAATCGCCGCTATCTGAATGCACGGCTGAAGGATGAGCTCGCCCGGGCGCAGCGGCAGGAAGGGAGCCTCACCTGTTTGTTGATCGACCTGGATCATTTCAAGCAGATCAACGACCAGCATGGACACTTGGTCGGCGACCTCGCGTTGCGTGAAGCCGCGCAGCGCGTCGATGCGCAGATTCGCGGCAGCGATGCGGCGGCGCGCTTCGGCGGGGACGAATTCGTGGTTCTGGCGCCCGGCGTGACGCGCGAGCAGGCGGCTGCGCTCGCCGAGCGCATCCGGCGCGCCGTCTGCGACGCTCCGCTGGAAGTCCGGCCGGGCGTGCAACTCGCCATGACGGTTTCGATCGGGGTCGCCGGGCTCACGGTCGCTCGGGATGAGAAGGATCTAAAGACGGTCGCGGAGCGCTTGCTGGCGGCCGCAGACGCCGCGCTTTACCGGGCGAAAGAGCTAGGCCGCAATCGAGTCGAGCTGGGCTGAGCGGCGTGAGACGCCCGACGCTTACGTGCGCCGCATCGCATGCTAGTATTCGGAATGCGATTCATTCGCAGTTAAGTAGGAATGCTCCAATGTCGATGAGGGTTCTTGGCGCGGCCGTGCTGTCGGCGTCGCTCGCGGTTGCCGGTTTGATGGGCTGCAGTCGCGCTCCGCAGGAGCTGGTCGTGTACTCCTCGCGCAACGAGCAGCTCATTAGGCCCATATTCGAGCGCTACACGCAGGAGACCGGGCAGCAGATCAGGTACGTCACTGATGACGCCGGACCTCTGATCGAGCGCCTCGCGGCGGAACGCGAAGGCTCGCCGGCGGACGTGCTGATCACGGTGGACGCCGGACACCTGTGGCATGCGGCTCAACGCGGAGTCCTGCAGCCGGTCGAATCGCCGGTGCTGCAGGAAAACATTCCGCAGCATCTGCGCGATCCAGGAAACCGCTGGTTTGGCCTGTCGCTG
Organism: Steroidobacteraceae bacterium; assembly: GCA_034005205.1. GTDB lineage: Bacteria > Pseudomonadota > Gammaproteobacteria > Steroidobacterales > Steroidobacteraceae > Steroidobacter. The sequence continues at coordinate 21,180 of JAVEVD010000037.1, forward strand.
CGTGCGCGCACGATCGTGTACAGCCCGCAGCGCGTTCAGCCCGACCAGCTGAGCACTTATGAGGCTCTCGCCGATGAGCATTGGCGCGGCCGGCTGTGTCTGCGCACTTCGAAGTCCGCGTACAACCAGTCGCTGGTGGCCATGCTGATCGCGCAGCACGGCGAGCAGCGCACCGAGGAGATCGTCCGCGGCTGGGTGGCCAACCTCGCCACCGAGCCATTCTCGAACGACACGCAAGTCATGGAAGCGATCGTGGCGGGGCAGTGCGACGTCGGCCTGGTCAACACCTACTACTTCGGGCGATTGCAACGCGAACGAGCCGATTTGCCTCTCGAGCTGTTCTGGGCCGATCAGAACGGCGATGGCGTGCACGTGAACATCTCGGGCGCCGGCGTCGCCGCTCATGCGCCGCGATATGAGCAGGCGCGTCGGTTCCTCGAGTGGCTGTCGCAGCCGGAGGCGCAGGCCATGTTCGCGGGGGCGAACCTGGAATTTCCGGCGAACCCGGATGTGCCGGCCGATCCATTGGTCGCGGCGTGGGGCGACTTCCGGGCGAGCGCGCAGAATCTGGCGCAGGCTGGGGAGAATCAGGCGGCGGCGGTGCGGCTCATGGATCGCGTCGGTTATCGATGAGCCACTTGACTCGGGTCCGGTCGGACTGAGCGCATGGCGGTCGATGCAGCGGTTGTGCACGGTCACGCGCGCGGCGAGCGCCGCAGACGCTGGCCTATTCCCGCATTCGTACTGCTGCTGTGCGTGCCCGCCATCGCGCCGCTCGCGATCGTAGTCGGGTCGATCGCGGGTCATGACCCCGAAGTCTGGTCGCATCTCTCGCGCTATGTTCTGCCGGAGGTCGTGACGAACACCGTTCTGCTGGTGGTTGGAGTGGCGCTGGCGGCGGGTTGTCTGGGCGCCGGTCTGGCGTGGCTCATCGCCATGTGCGATTTCCCCGGAAGGCGCTTCTTCGACTGGGCCTTGCTGCTGCCGCTCGCCATTCCGGCTTACGTGCTGGCGTTCGTCGCAGTCGGTTTTCTGGACTACGCTGGACCGTTGCAAAGCGGCCTGCGCGCGGTGTTTGGCTCCTCGGACTGGTTTCCCTCGATCCGCTCGCGCGGGGGCGTCATTCTGGTGCTGTCGCTCACGCTGTATCCCTACGTGTATCTGCTGGCGCGCGGAGCTTTCCTCACCCAGGGGCGGTGCGCACTGGAGGCCGCACAAACGCTCGGGCTGAGCCGCGCGGCCGCCGTCTGGCGCATCGCACTGCCCATGGCGCGTCCGTGGATTGCGGCTGGCGTTGCGCTCGTGTGCATGGAGACGCTCGCCGACTTCGGCGCGGTCTCCGTTTTCAACTACAACACCTTCACGACCGCCATCTACCGCGCCTGGTCGGGTATGTTCTCTACGCAAGCGGCGCTCGAGCTCGCCGCGATCTTGATGCTCTTCGTGCTGCTCGCATTGTTGTTGGAGCGACGCTCGCGGGCGGGCGCCAGGTTCGTGGCCCGCGACGCGGCCTGCGAGGGGCGGCGCATCCAGTTGCGCGGAGCGGCCAGATGGATGGCTGCGGGCGGCGCTGCGATGGTCTTCACGGCGGCGTTCGCGGCCCCCGTTCTGCAGCTCCTTCTCTGGGCCGCGAAGCACGCGTCCAGCGACATAGACGCGCGCTACTGGGGGTATGCTGCACGCAGCATGCTGCTTGCCGGGAGCGCCGCGCTGGTGATCGTCGGCGCGAGCGTCATGCTCGCGTATGCGTTGCGGCGCGAAGGGCATTGGATCAGCCGAGTGCTGGTGCGCATCGCCACGATGGGCTACGCCGTACCCGGAACGGTGCTTGCCGTTGGAATCCTGGTTCCGCTAATTGCGTTGAACAACGCAGTGCACGACGCTGCGCGTGCGCTGTTCGGGACTTCGGCTGGTATTCCGCTGCTGCAGGGCACGCTGCTCGGCGTGCTTCTTGCGTACATGGCGCGCTTCCTGGCGGTCGGGTTCAGCCCGGTCGAAAGCGGCTTGCAGCGCATCACACGCAGCGTCGATGAAGCGGCCGCCAGCCTCGGCGTGGTTGGTTCGGCGCTGGTGCGTCGCGTCCATGCGCCGCTGCTGCGCACCAGCCTCGCCACCGCCGCGCTGCTGGTGTTCGTGGATGTCATGAAGGAGATGCCGATTACGCTGATTACGCGGCCGTTCGGCTGGGATACGCTGGCCGTGCGGGTGTACGAAATGACCGCCAACGGCGAATGGGAGCGGGCTGCGCTGCCGGCGGTGGCGATCGTGCTCGTCGGGCTCGTGCCGGCCGCGCTGCTCACGCGCAGGAGCGCTCATGTGGCTTGAGCTGGAACACGTGAGCCGCCGCTTCGGCGCGCGCGCAGCCGTGAACGGCGTGACGTTCCGCCTGCCGCGTGGCTCGATCGGCTGCCTGCTCGGGCCCAGCGGCTGCGGGAAGACCACGGCGCTGCGTTGCATCGCCGGCTTCGAGTCGGTGGATGAGGGCTCGATCCGCGCGCACGGGCGATTGCTTTCGACGCCGCAGTTCACTGCTCCGCCCGAGACTCGGCAGTTCGGCATGGTCTTTCAGGACTATGCGCTCTTCCCTCATCTGAGCGTGCTCGAGAACGTCGCGTTCGGGCTGCACGGGCTCGATAGGGCGGCTCGCAGGCGCCGGGCCGGCGACATGCTCGCTACCGTGGGTCTGGCGGATTACGGCGCGGCTTACCCACATCAACTTTCCGGCGGACAGCAGCAGCGTGTGGCGCTCGCCCGTGCGCTAGCGCCGGAGCCGACGCTCGTGCTGCTCGATGAGCCGTTCTCCAGCCTGGATGTGGATCTGCGCGAGCGGCTCGGCTTCGAGGTGCGCTCGATACTCAAGGCGCTCAATGCAACAGCGCTGCTCGTGACGCACGATCAGCAGGAAGCTTTCGCGGTCGCCGACATGGTGGGCGTGATGCGCGAGGGGCGTCTCGAGCAATGGGCTGCTCCGTACCAGCTCTACCACCAGCCGGCGACGCGGTTCGTCGCCGATTTCATCGGGCAGGGCGTGTTCATTCCCGGCGAAGTTCTCGCGGAGGGGGCGGTGCGCACCGAGCTGGGCGTCGTGCGCGCCGACGGGCGGGCGAAATGGCGGGTCGGCAGCCATGTGGATCTTCTGCTGCGCCCCGATGACGTAATTCACGACGACTCCAGCCTGCTGCGCGCCGAGGTGCGTCAGCGTGCGTTTCGCGGCGCCGAGTTTCTCTACACTTTGCGTCTACCCAGCGGGGCGCAGCTATTGTCCCTGGCGCCGAGCCATCACGATCACGCGGTGGGCGAGCACATCGGCATCCGCATCGAGCCGGATCACGTCGTGGCGTTCGATCGCGAGAGCTGAGGGACCTCGCCGCACTTCACCGCCGACCCGTGCGGCGCATCAGAAACAGAAACACCGGCGCACCGACCAAAGCCGTAAGCGCGCCCACGGGTAGTTGCCTTGGCGCGAAAAGGGTGCGCGCGCACAGATCGGCGGCCATCACCAGCGACCCGCCGAGCAGGGCCGTCGCCGGGAGCATCAGGCGGTGATCGGCGCCAAGCAGCAGGCGGGCCAGATGCGGCGTAACCAGCCCGACGAACCCGATGGTTCCCACCGTGGTCACGGACGCGGCGGTGAGTGCGGAGCTGGCGACGAAGACGGCGACGCGCAGCGCCTCGACCGGCGCGCCCAGCGAGCGCGCCTGCACCTCGCTGCGCGCAAGGACGTTCAACTGGCGCGCCAGCGGAAACGAGACTGCAAGCGCTGCTGCAAGCACCGCTAGCAGCGCTCCGGGCGGCGAGGCGAACGCCAGATCGCCCATCAGCCAGAAGAGCATTCCGCGCAAACGAGTTTCGTCGCCAAGCGCGAGCAACATGCTCACCGCTGCGCTGGCGGCGGCCGCCACGACTACGCCCGTGAGCAGCAGGCGCGTCGGCGTCCAGCCACCTTCGCCATGCGCCAGCGCGAATACCAGCACCATCGCTCCGAGGGCGCCGACTGTGGCCCAAAGGCTCACGCCTACGCCGCTCAGCCCGATCAGCATGGCTGACAGCGCGGCTACGGCTGCGCCTCCCGACACGCCCATTACGAACGGGTCGGCCAGCGGGTTGCGCAGCAGTACTTGCATGAGCGCCCCGGCGAGCGCGAGCGCACTTCCCGCCGCGAACCCCGTGACGGCCCGCGGCAGGCGCAGCTCGAACACCAGCGAGTGCGCTAGGGAATCCTCCAATCCGGCGGAGCGCCACAGCTCGCTCAGCCCGACATCGATACTGCCGCTGGTCAGCGACAGCGCGAGCAGCGCCAGCGCGAGGCCGAGCAGGGCGGCGTAGACGGCGAAAATCCGCGCGCAGTTCATCTGGGCAAGCGCTGATCAAGCCGGCAGGTTGACCGACGAGAATGGAAGTGCCTGTAAGACAAGGAGTTGCGAAACTGTGATCTTCATCGGCCAGTACTTGTCGAGTATTTGCCTGGCAAGGTTAGTGCGCTGCGCCGCGGGCGTCCAAAGAAGCTGTAGTGGTCGAGTGAGGCGGCTCCGGGCGCTGCTTGTGGGCGTTTGCGGGAGGTTGTGGAACAATCGCACCAATCACGTTTCACAGCACCAGACATGACCGACTTCATCGATGCAGACGGGTTTCGCGCCAACGTCGGGATCGTACTGATGCGGGACGACCGCCGCGTGTTCCTCGGCGGGCGCGCCGGCGGGCGCGGCTGGCAGTTTCCGCAAGGCGGAGTGCTGCGCGACGAGCATCCGCAGGAGGCGCTGTTTCGCGAGCTGAAGGAGGAGATCGGCCTCGAACCGGAAGACGTGGAGCTCATCGCCGGCACGCGCAGCTGGCTGCGCTATCGCCTGCCGAAGCAGTATGTGCGGCGTAACAGCGATCCGGTGTGCATCGGACAGAAGCAGCGTTGGTACCTGCTGCGACTGGTCGGCTCCGAGGAGCGCGTGCACTTCGATTCGACGGAACAGCCGGAGTTCGAGACCTGGCGCTGGGTCGATTACTGGACTCCGGTGCGCGAAGTGATCTACTTCAAGCGCGCCGTGTACGCGCGAGCGCTCGATGAGCTGGCGCGCCGCGCCTTCCCGGAGGATCCGCCGCAGCTTCCGGACTGGTCGGGCGAGGAGAAGAATCTGCGTAACCTCGCGCAGCGCAGGCGTCGGTACGCGACGGGCGCTTGAGCGCCGCGCTGTAGATCAGAACGGCTTGACGACCGCCAGGACCACGATTGCGATCAGCAAGAGACTGGGCGCCTCGTTGAAGTATCGGTACCAGCGATGCGAGCGCGTGTTGCGCCGACGCCTGAAACTCAGCATCAGGCGATGACACAAGACGTGATACGCGAGCAGCACTGCGACCAGCACGAGCTTGGCGTGCAGCCAACCCTCGCCGAGCAGGCCAGGAGCGCGTATCAGCATGGCGACGCCGAATATGGCCGCCAGGACCGCCCCGATGGTCATTATCACGAACAGTCGGCGCTCCATGAGCTCGAAGCGCGCGAGGCTGATCTCATCTTCCGCTTGCGCGTGATAGACGAACAGGCGCGGCAGGTAGAACAGCCCAGCGAACCATGTCACTACGAAAACGATATGGAAAGCCTTGAGCCACAACATGTCCGGATTCCATCCTCTGGGCGCGGGTCCGTCGAGCGGCGGGCCGCGCGCTCGCAGGTTCCGGCCGATATTCTTGCGCCGCCTCTCAATTCGTCGGCGCCGCGTGTGATGTAATCCACGCAGCTTATCGCACCCATTCAGGTTGAGCACACAGTTCGCCCATGCGCACCGGCCAACTCGTGGTTCGCTATCACTCGTCGTGGCGACGGCGCGCGGTGCTCATCGGCTTGGGCGTCGTGGGGCTGATCGCGTTCTATTTGGTGTACGAATGGGGGCGCTTCGACGGCGGTTACAGTAAGTTCGCCGAACTGCAGCGGCGTCGCGAGCTTGCGACGCAGATCGAGACCCTGTCGGGCGAGAACGAGAAACTGCGGGCGCAGGCCGCCGCCGCAGAGCTTGCGCGCGAGGTGGATCGGCGCGCTTATGCGGAGGTGGAGAAGACGCTTGCGCAATTGCAAGCGCAGGTGCTTAAGGCCAGAGAGGAGCTGACTTTCTATCGTGGGATCGTCTCACCGGAGGACGGCATCGGCGGGCTGCGCATCCAGCGTTTCCAGGTGACGCCCAGCGCTATCGAGCGTGGCTACACATTGCTGCTGGTGCTGGTGCAGTCCATGCGACAGGATGCGGTGGTCTCGGGCGCGGTGAGCATAACGGTGGAAGGCGTCAGCGACAGCCGGCCCGTCGAGCTCACACTGGCGCAACTGGGAGCGCAGACGCGCGACGACGGATCGGCGCCGTTCAAGTTCCGCTATTTCCAGAACCTCGAGCAGCAGATCGTGTTGCCGGAAGGCTTCGAGCCGCGCGCGGTGAACGTCGAGGTGCGCTCGCCCCGGCTCGCGCCTGTGCGAGAATCGTATCCTTGGCAGATCCACACGGAGAGTTGAGAGGGCATGTTCAGTCGCAGGAAAGCGAAGCCTCAGCGCATCGATACGCTTATCGGCGCGGGCACGCGCATTATCGGCGACGTGCATTTCACGGGCGGTTTCCACATCGACGGCCACATCAAGGGCAATGTGGACGCCCCGCCGGAATCGGGCGCCACCCTCAGCGTGAGCGACCGCGGCGTCGTGGAGGGCTCGGTGGCGGCGCCCAATGTCATGCTGAACGGCGTGGTCAAGGGCGACATTCTGGCGCATGAGCGCGTCGAGCTGGGCTCGACGGCGCGGGTGACTGGCAACGTGTATTACGCCCTGATCGAAATGGAGATGGGCGCCGAGATCAACGGCAAGCTCATCCACGAAACGCCGCAGTCGCGCGCGCCGTGCGCTGAGGCCGCGACGGACTCCCCGGACGCCGCGCCGCCGCAGGGCGAGATCCTCGGTGAGCGCTGACCGGGCCCGGCGCGCAGGCCGGCCCAGGAAAAGGATTAGCGAGACGGGGCTGTGATCGCGCAGCGACGGCGGCGGCTCGCGGCCGCAGCGGATCGCCGGCCGCTTTGACGCTTGCGCACGACCGCCGCTAGACTGGCCAGACTCCGAGCGGCAGCCTTGATCCGCTCGCCATACGCCTCCATATGCAAGCCGTATGAAACCCATGAACGCCGCTCCAAGCCTGGTTTTTACCGACGCCGCCGCCGCAAAGGTGGGTGAGCTGATCCGCGAGGAAGCCAACCCGAACCTCAAGCTGCGCGTCTTCGTGCAGGGCGGCGGCTGCTCGGGCTTTCAGTACGGTTTCACTTTCGATGAGAACGAGGAAGAGGGCGATACGCGCATCGACAACGGGGGCGTCACGCTGCTGATCGATCCGATGAGCATTCAGTACCTGACGGGCGCCGAAATCGATTATCGCGAGGACATCGAAGGCGCCCAGTTCGTGATCCGCAACCCCAGCGCGACCACAACCTGCGGTTGCGGTTCGTCCTTCTCCATGTGAGCGCTGATCGCACGTTCTCGCCGCAAACCAGCCTGTTCGGCGTGAGACGCGGCCGCGTTCCCGGCCACTGAGAGTCCATCCTTTCGGCATGGCGCGCTCCCGGGTTCCCGACGTCATCGCCGCCGTAGACCTCGGGTCCAACAGCTTCCACATGGTCGTCGCGCGCTACTCGCACGGCCAAATCGTCGTCCTGGATCGATTGCGCGAGAGCGTCAGGCTCGGCGCGGGGCTCGATGAGCAGGGCAGGCTGCGGCGGGAGCCGGCGCAGAGCGCACTGCAGTGCCTGGAGCGCTTCGGCCAGCGATTGCGGGACATGAGAGCGGAAAGCGTGCGCGTCGTCGGTACGAACGCGTTGCGCAAGGCGCGCCGCAAGGGCGCGTTTCTGGACAGGGCGCGAGCTGCGCTCGGACATCCCATCGAAGTGATCTCGGGTATGGAGGAGGCGCGCCTGATCTATCTGGGCGTGGCGTGCACCATGCCGAGCGATCCCGGACGACGGCTGGTTGTGGATATCGGCGGAGGCAGCACGGAGATCATCATCGGCGATGGGCTGCACGCCGAGCGGCTGGAGAGCCTGCACATGGGCTGCGTCGATTCGAGCGAGCGTTTTTTTCCCGACGGAGAGATCACGGAGAAGCGCATGAAGCGCGCTCGCCTTGCAGCCCGACTCGAACTTGAGCCGGTGAGGGCGGCGTTCAGGGCTTGCGGGTGGGACCATGCAGTCGGTTCTTCCGGCACGATACGCAGCGTGGGGGAGGTTCTGCGCGCGCGCAATGGCGGCGCGGAGCCTGTCGTGACGCGCGCTGCAGTGGAGTCGTTGGTCGACCATGCGATCGAGGCAGGGTCGCTCTCTCGCCTGCGCCTGAGCGGCCTCGACGACGACCGGCTGCCGGTCTTCGCCGGCGGACTGGCCATTCTCGCGGAGATCCTGAATGTCCTGAAAATCGACACGATGCGGGTTGCAGACGGCGCACTGCGAGAGGGGTTGCTGTACGACCTCGTCGGGCGCCTCACGGACGAGGACGCGCGCGTGCTCAGCGTGCGCGCCATGCAGGCGCGCTATCACGTCGACCTCGCGCAGGCTCAGCGCGTGGAGGCGAGCGCCCTTGATTTCCTGCGTCAGACCCGCGCCGCGTGGGGACTCGAGGATCTTTTCGCAGAGCAGGTGCTCTCATGGGCGGCGCGCCTGCACGAAGTCGGACTGGACGTTTCTCATTCCGGCTACCAAAAACACGGCGCCTACCTGCTGGAGCACGCCGACATGCCCGGCTTTCCGCAGGAAGAACAGAAGATCCTGGCGCGCATCGTGGGCGCGCATCGGCGCAAGATGCTCTTGCAGACGCTCGACGACGTGAATCCGTTGTGGCGCATGAGAACGCAATACCTGATCGTGTTATTGCGCCTGGCCGTGTTGCTGCATCGGGGGCGCAGCCAGGTTGCGTTGCCGACGATCAAGCTGCGTGCGAAGGAGCGCGCGCTCGAGGCGGCCTTCCCGGGGGGCTGGCTGGACGCGAACCCGCTTACGGCCGCCGACCTCGAGAACGAGATCGAATACCTGAAAGCCTGCGATTTCCGCTTGAAGATAGCTTAGTCAGGCAGGCCCATGAGCAAGCTTGCGCTACCTGGGCCTGATTTGATCAGCGCCGACCTGGGAGCGTCCGTCGGAACCGCCGTCAGCGTAGCGATGCAGCAGCGTCTCCTGCGCATTCAGCGACTCGCCGCCGTCGGCGGCGAGTCGCTCGTATGATCCATCGCTGCGCAGCTCCCAGGCCTGGACGTTGTCCGCCAGGTACGTCTCCAAGTCCTCCAGAATGCGCTCCCGCTGCGATTGCTGCTCGATTGGGAAGCATACTTCGATGCGGTGGAAGAAGTTGCGCTCCATCCAGTCGGCGCTCGAGCAGTAGATTTCCGGGCGCCGGTCGTTGTGGAAGTAGTAGACCCGCGAATGTTCCAGGAACCGCCCGACGATGGAGCGCACACGGATGTTCTCGGATACGCCGCGCACACCGGGGCGCAGCGCACAGATGCCGCGCACGATGAGATCGACCTGCACGCCGGCCATGGAAGCCTGGTAGAGCGCCTGGATGATCTGGGGCTCCACCAGGGAATTGACCTTGACGATGATGCGCGCCGGCTTACCTTGGCTGGCGAATCCGATCTCGCGCCGGGTCTTCTCCAGTAGAGCCTCGTGCAGGGTGAAAGGCGACTGCAGGATTTTCTGCAGCGTGGCGGCCCGCGTTGGACTGGTGAGCTGCAGAAAAAGCTCATGCAGATCCTCGCCCATCGCCTCGTCGCAGGTGAACAAACCGTAGTCCGTGTACAGACGGGCGGTGTTCGGCTGGTAGTTGCCGGTTCCGAAATGGCAGTAACGGCGCAGTTTTCCCGCCTCGCGCCTGACCACCATGATGAGCTTGGCGTGCGTCTTGTAGCCCACGACGCCGTACATGACGTGCGCGCCGGCTTCCTGCAGGCGCGTCGCGAGCTGGATGTTCGCCGCTTCATCGAAGCGGGCCATCAGTTCGACCACCACCGTGACTTCTTTGCCTGAACTGGCGGCCTCGACGAGCGCGTCGACCACCGGCGATTGTGGTCCGGCGCGGTACAGTGTCTGCTTTATCGCGAGGACGTCCGGATCCGCGGCCGCTTGGCGAATGAAGTCGATCACCGGAGCGAATGATTCGAACGGATGATGCAGCAGCACGTCGGCTTCGCGAATCGCTGCGAAGACGTCCTCCCTGGCGAGCAATTGTTGGGGAATGCGCGGCGTGAACGGCGGATACTTCAAGTCCGGTCGGTCGACGAGATCGTAGATCGCCATCAGGCGATTCAGATTGACAGGCCCATTGACTTGGTAGAGGTCATCCCGCGTGAGCGCAAAGTGCCGCAGCAGGAAATCGGCGATGTCGGCGGGGCAGTCCAGGGATGTTTCGAGCCGCACGGCGGCGCCGTAGCGACGGTGGGCGAGCTCGCCCTCGATCGCGCGCAGCAGATTGTCGACTTCCTCATCGTCCACGAACAAGTCGCTGTTGCGCGTGACGCGGAATTGCCAGGCGCCTTCCACCGTCATGCCGCCGAAAAGCTGTGGGATGAACGTGGAAATCACTGCGGACAGGAAGGCGAAGTGGGCGACCCCGGAGCCGTCGGCGGGCTCAGGCAGGCGGATGATCCTCGGCAGCGAACGAGGCGCCTGCACTACTGCGAGCTCGGCGTCGCGACCGAAGGCGTCCTTACCGGAGAGCCGCACGATGAAATTCAGGCTCTTGTTCTGGATCCGCGGGAAGGGCCTGGCCGGATCGAGCCCAAGAGGCGTGAGGACCGGCTCCACCTCCGTGGCGAAGTAATCGGCCAGCCAAGCGCGCTGCGCCTGCGTGAAGGTTTTCGCGTTGACGAACTGCACTCCTTCCTGCGTGAGCGCCGGAAAGACGAACTTGTGCAGCAACTCGTACTGTTCGTGGACCAGCGCCAGCGCCCGTTCGCGGATGGCCGAGAGTTGCTCGGGAACGCTCATCCCGTCCGGTCCGCCGGCCAGTGAACCCAGCTCGCGCCGCTGTTTCAGGCCGGCGACGCGGATTTCAAAGAACTCATCCAGATTGGAGCAGGAGATCCCGAGGAACCGGATGCGCTCCAGCAGCGGCGCTGCTTCGTCGCGGGCCTGCGCAAGGACGCGATAGTTGAAGTCGAGGAATGAGAGCTCCCGATTGATGTAGTGCTCGGGAGAGTTGAGATTCACGTCGAGCATGAACGTAGCCGCATGAGCCTGCGCTCAGAATACTACGCGCTGCCTACGGCCGCGTGGTTTGGCTGAGCGGCGCTGCTCTCGTCCTCGAGCCCAGGTCTCAGCGGCCGACCGCGACGGCGCTCACCGCGGAGTCGCGTTCTCGATCGAGATCGGCGAAAGCCTCGGCGGCGCGAGCCGTGAAATCCGCCATATATCCGGGAGCGATCGGCGCTGCATCGGGCAGCGGCACGGTTCGGGGGTTCTTGTGTACGCCGTTGACCCTGTATTCGTAGTGAAGATGCGGGCCTGTTGCGGCGCCGGAGCTGCCTACGTAGCCGATTGTCGCGCCCTGCTTCACTCGCTGGCCGTTGCGCAGACCGCGGGCGAAGCGAGACATGTGCGCATAGAGCGTGCTGATCCCGCCGCCGTGCTCGAGTATGACGACGCGGCCGTAGCCGCCCTTGACGCCTACGAAAGCCACCCTGCCGTCGCCCGCCGCCTTGATCACGGCGCCGGTGGGCGCGGCGTAATCCACGCCCCTGTGCGCCCGTATGGTGTTGAGAATCGGGTGGCGTCGCCGTGGGTTGAAGTTCGAGCTTATGCGCGTGAAGTCGAGCGGTGCGCGGAGAAACTGTCGGCGCATGCTTCGGCCGTCGGGAGTGAAGTAATCGGCGACCTTGCCGTCTTGTGATTCGTAATACACAGCGCGGTGCGCAACGCCGTTGTTGATGAAATCCGCGGCCAGCACACGACCGTCGCCGATGTACTCGCCATCACGATATTTCTGCTCGTATATCACGCTGAAGCGGTCGCCCTGACGGATATCGAGCGCGAAATCGATATCCCATCCAAAAATGTCGTTCGCCATCCGCAGGATGACTTCCGGGCTGATTCCCGCCTCGCGAGCTGCGGTGAACAACGAGGACTCGATCGAACCGTGTGCGCTCACTCTGCGGATCTCGATTGGCGTGGCGAGGAGCTCGGCGGCGAACCCTGCGTCGCCTCGCGTTACGGACAGCACCTCAGTTTCACTGACCCGGCGCTGCAGAGCCTGCAGCGCGCCGTCCGTGTGCACTAGCGTGATCGTGTCGCCCGGCCGCAGCCGGTCGATTGCCTCGCGCACGCCGGGCAGGTCGCGAATCACTGCCAGATCCGCGATATTGAGCTTGAGGTGGCGGAAGATCCGGTCGAGCGTGTCGTTGCGGCGGACTACGAACTCGATCGTCTCGCCGAGCGGCTGCGGAAGGACGCTGGCTTGATCGATTTCTTCGGCCGGCGGCGCTGAGTTCTGCTCGATTTCGGGCGCAGCGACGGGTGCGGCGGTGGGCGCAGCGACTTCATCGTACTGCTTCGTCGCAGTGTAGATGAGCCCTCCGCCGATGAATGACGCAAGCAGGCCTGAAACGAGCCAGCGCAGGTGTGTCGATCTGTGGGCGGCGGCCGTGGGCTTGTAATCGAGGGCGACGCGAGACACTGACCACCGTCGGCAAGTCAACTGGCGAAGTGACGCGGAAGTTAGAAGAGCCGTCCACACGCGTCAACAGTTTCACCACGTCCAAGCTGAGTATTACTTCGCCGTAGGCAAGCTGAATCACGATTGCAGTCCTATGCCTACACGATCTTGCAGGTCGCTTCACCGACCCCACATGGTTCGTTTGCGGTCTGCGCGAGAGCTCGCGTCAAGAGGCGCCATGCGGCTGGAAAAAACTTCTCGGCGGGTGTTGACTCGCTGACGCGCGCCAGTAATATGCGCGCCTCTCGCGGCGAGACTCAGCCTGAAAGCAGAGTCGCGCCGGCCCCTGAAACTCGACTGCAGCCCCCCGCTGGGGTGTTGACGACAACGGGCCGCCGGCTATAATTCCGCTTCTGTCTGCGGCCAGCACGCAGACCGCTCTTTAAAAACCGAAACAGGTAATTTGTGTGGGGACTCGCGTCGGTTGTTTGCGAAGCGCAAAACGACGATGAGTACCAAATAGCCAGTAGAGCTTTTTGGATGCTCTCGTTGCTTACAAGGTCTAACAGCCTTTAAGTGAAGAGTTTGATCCTGGCTCAGATTGAACGCTGGCGGCGTGCCTAACACATGCAAGTCGAGCGGTAGCGCGGGGGCAACCCTGGCGACGAGCGGCGAACGGGTGAGTAACGCTTGGGAATCTGCCTATTGGTGGGGGACAACCCGGGGAAACTCGGGCTAATACCGCATACGCACTACGGTGGAAAGCTGGGGACCGCAAGGCCTGGCGCCAATAGATGAGCCCAAGTCGGATTAGCTGGTTGGTAGGGTAATGGCCTACCAAGGCGACGATCCGTAGCTGGTCTGAGAGGACGACCAGCCACACTGGGACTGAGACACGGCCCAGACTCCTACGGGAGGCAGCAGTGGGGAATATTGGACAATGGGCGAAAGCCTGATCCAGCGACGCCGCGTGGGTGAAGAAGGCCTGCGGGTTGTAAAGCCCTTTCGGTGGGGAAGAAAAGCCTCGAGCTAATACCTCGGGGTCTTGACGTAACCCATAGAAGAAGCACCGGCTAACTCTGTGCCAGCAGCCGCGGTAATACAGAGGGTGCGAGCGTTAATCGGAATTACTGGGCGTAAAGCGCGCGTAGGCGGCTTTGCAAGTCGGATGTGAAATCCCCGGGCTTA
>JAVEVD010000038.1:0-2678 GCA_034005205.1 Steroidobacteraceae bacterium
TCAGCAAGATGATCGAGGCTGCTTCGAACATCGGCTTCGATGCGGCGCGCAATCGTTACGTCGATCTATTCGAGGCGGGCATCATCGATCCGACGAAAGTCGTTCGTGTTGCGCTCGAGAATGCGGTCTCCGTGGCCAGTGTGCTGCTCCTGACGGAGGCGACGATGACGGAGATCCCGAGTGAGAAGAAGGCGCCGGCGGCGCCGGTTGAGCCGTAAGGAGAGCGCGAGCTCTACGAACAGCTGCATGCGATTGAACAGACACCGCCGCCGACCGCGTCCGGCGCGCGTACACGACGGCGTGCACGGAGGACGGCTCTTTAAGCGGCTCACTGGGCGGCGCCGATGACCGCCTCGTCGAACCCCAAGGTCACAGCCAGGTGAGCGCCGAGACAGTCGAGTTACCAGTCGACGCCGTGCGCTCGGCGCGAAACGTGGATTCGGATGTGACCGTGTCGGGGCTCGACCGAGAAGCGAGCGGGCAGCAACTGTTCGATCAGCCACATCCCCGTCTGCGCGTGTGAGCTCACCTCTCGCACGGTGAAATGCGAAGGTCCGGCCGCCAGTGCGAGCGCGAGATAGACGAGAATCTGATCCGCGGCATGTACATCAAAGACCGTGTGCGCCATCAGGTCCGCTCGAAGCGCTGCGCCTGAATCGCTCCCCAAGCGCTCTGCGGGAACGCCGCGCTCGGCGACGCGTCCTGCGCCGAGCACACTGTGCTCAAGTCGCGCCCACAGTACGATGGCGCCGCCGGATCCAATCGCAGACTCCTCCTGCACGGCGATCGCCGCACGGTGCTCAGGAGCATAGAGCCCGGCCAAGGACGCCAGCGCGCTCGCCCGCATCCGCTCGGCGATGGACAAGGGTAAGCGAGAGACATGGGCGATGCCGCCTAGCTCGAGCAACTGGCCGGGACGGTCAATGGTCAAAGGCTTCAAGTCGCCGGGACTGACGGTCATCTCCACCAAACCGCCGCCGCGTGGATAGTAGCCGCGGCGGCGGAGCGTGGCAGTCGCACTGGCTCCCAGCATGGATAAGGCGGGCATGAACACATGGGAGAAATAATCGAAAGGCGGCGCACCACGTACGTCGGCGCCGCCGCTCACCCGGATGGCGAAGGGCTGCTGCGCCGACACCATCATTGGCAGCAAGGCCTGTAACAGCAACGTGATGCTGCCGGCGGTCCCAATGTCGAACGTGTAGGTCCCTCCCTCGATATGGCCGGGGACGAAGGTGATCTCTTGTGAACGGAGCGCCGCGCCCTCCAAACGTCCGCGACACAGTTCGCTGGCGGCCCGGATGGCCGCCAGGTGCTGGGGCGCCAGTCCCGGCGGTTTGCGCTTGGCGCGGATGGAATGAACTCGGATGGCCGCGCCCGTGACTGCAGCCAGCGAGACAGCCGTTCGCAACAGCTGTCCGCCTCCTTCGCCGTACGAGCCGTCGATAGCGAGCACGGAATGGATCTCGCGTCTATCCGCCTGTGGCGTCAGGAATGCTCACTCACGACTCCGCAAGTCGGCGCTGAACCCAGAATCTCCGTTCGCCGACGAGCTGGATTGAGGACATGGACGCTCCGTCAGCGGTCGCCGGTCGCCGATTGTTCTTTCAATGGACGGTCGCTCGCTGGCGGCGAACTTGTATGCAGCAGCGCGGCAGTACTTCACTGTCGATAGATGGTGTGGATCAACGCCGGGTCCGCCGATCCGGGTATTAAGTAATTAGCAAAGAGTCGACGAAGTCGTCGCCGCCCCCGTGGCGGGCGAAACCTCGTCGTTCAACCTGCGCGAAGGTCATCGCGCTTTAGGGAATCTCTGACTTACTCTGCTTCTGTGAACTCTAGCCGCTCGAAACGCCTTGCATTGCGGGCATTTCTTTGGGCTGAACCGTCGGCGCAGTAGGTTAATCAGAGCTTCCTTAGGTTCGGGCTTTGGAACAAAAAAGAGGAGGGCGAGCAACTCACCAGGCGCCCGCCCTTTCCCTTCACTTGATCTCGATCTGAATCGGCTTCGGCTTCTTCGACTCGGTCTTCGGAATGTGGACACGCAACACCCCGTCCTTGGATTCGGCGCGGATCCCCTTCGCATCGGCGTCGTCGGGAAGCACGAAGCTGCGCGAGAACGTACCGTAGAAACTCTCCACGCGAAGCTCGTTCTCGTCCTTGCTCTCCTTCTCGTGCTTGCGCTCGCCGCTCAATGTGATGACGCCGTCCTCCACGGTGATCTTGACGTCTTCCTTCTTGACCTCGGGAAGCTCGGCCTTGATCAGGTACTCCTTGTCGGTCTCACTGATGTCGGCGGTGGGCGACCACTCGATGTCCTCGCCTCGATAGCGGCGCAGGCCGCGATCGAAGAACGGCGAAAAGCCGCGGAAGAAGTTTTCCATCTCTCGAAAGGGCTCCCAGCGAGTGAGAAGACTCGGCTCCCATCGCGTCAGATTCATAACGTGCCTCCTCTTCAATGAGCGATAGAACGGCCCGATGAACGAGCCGCGCCGAAAAAGGTTCCGCAAACGCGCGTGGATCAGAATGCGTGAATCCGCGTAAGACGATAAGGACTGGAAGCAGCGCGCGCCCGGCGCAGCCCCGCCTGCTTTCCGCCGCCTTCGACTCACTTGCAGCTGCGCATGCTGCATGGCTCTTGAATTTTCATTCAACGAGCGGTGGGCGTCGGTGAACCG
>JAVEVD010000038.1:2778-6023 GCA_034005205.1 Steroidobacteraceae bacterium
ACCGGATGCTCTCGCCAGGACGCCGAGCATGCGCCGACGCAGTCGCCTGAGGCGGAGCGCATTTTGGTAGTATTTCGCGTTTCCTTCGGGCGACGTAGGCCGGTGGCGCCCTCCCGTTTCGCAGCGGGCGCTCATCACCAGGTGAGTCAAGAACGCCAGGGAGGTGAACGGAAAGGCGTCGCTCGCACCCTCCCGGACGCGGCCGACAGCTGTGGGCCGCCCGAGGTCCCGCGCCCCGCACCCTCGAAGGCGTGGGCCCGGCGTCCTTGACCTTTGGAATCGCGTCCTCAAATGCGCGCTCGGTGACTAAGTGCAGACTATGATTGACGTTGTAAGCGCCAGAGAAATCAGCAAAAGAAGAACTTTTGCCATCATCTCGCACCCGGACGCCGGCAAGACCACCCTGACCGAGAAGCTGCTGCTGTTCGGCGGCGCGATCCAGCTCGCCGGGTCGGTGAAGGGGCGTAAGGCCGCGCGGCACGCGACTTCGGATTGGATGGCGCTCGAGCAGCAGCGCGGCATCTCGGTCACCTCATCGGTCATGCAGTTTCCCTACAAGGGGCGGATGGTGAACCTGCTCGACACCCCGGGCCATGAAGACTTCTCTGAGGATACTTATCGCACGCTCACGGCGGTCGACTCCGCGCTCATGGTGATCGACTGCGCCAAGGGGGTGGAGGCGCGCACGATCAAGCTCATGGAGGTCTGCCGGCTGCGCGACACGCCCATCATGACCTTCATCAACAAGCTCGATCGCGAAGGACGCGAGCCGATGGATCTGCTCGATGAGATCGAAAAGATCCTGAAGATCGCCTGCGCGCCGGTGACCTGGCCGATCGGCATGGGGCGCGACTTGCAAGGCGTGTATCACCTGCTCGAAGACCGCATCTACGTCTACGAGCCCGGCGAGAAAGGCCGCGTGGGCGCGCACGCAACCATAGACGGCTTGGCGAGCGAGGCTGCGCAGGCGTTCCTCGGCGAGCGCGCCGCGGCGTTTTGCGAAGAGATTGAGCTGGTGCGCGGCGCTGCGCCAGAGTTCCTGGTGGAAGAGTATCTGGCGGGGCGGCAAACGCCCGTATTCTTCGGTTCCGCGATCAACAACTTCGGTGTGGCTGAACTGCTGGGGTCGTTCGTCGAGCATGCGCCGGCGCCGGCGCCGCGCCAGACGACCACGCGCGAAGTGCAGCCTCTCGAGGAAAAGCTCACCGGGTTCGTTTTCAAGATCCAGGCGAACATGGATCCTGGTCACCGCGACCGGATCGCATTCATGCGCATCTGCTCGGGACGCTACACGAAGGGCATGCGCTTGCATCACGTGCGCCTCGGTAAGGACATGCGCGTGAGCGATGCACTGACGTTCCTGGCTTCCGATCGCCAGCACACCGACGAGGCTTATGCAGGCGACATCCTCGGATTGCACAATCACGGCACGATCAATATCGGGGACACCTTCACGGAAGGCGAACCGCTGATGTTCACCGGCGTCCCGAACTTCGCGCCCGAGCTGTTCCGTCGCGTGGTGCTGCGCGATCCGCTGCGCATGAAGGCGCTGCAGAAAGGGCTGGATCAGCTTTGCGAAGAGGGCGCCACGCAGGTGTTCCGTCCGCTGCGCAACAACGATCTCATCCTCGGAGCCATCGGACAGTTGCAGTTCGACGTGGTCGCTTTCAGGCTGCAGGACGAGTACAACGTTCAGGCTTCGTTCGACAACGTGAACGTATTCACCGTGCGCTGGGTGTATGCACGGGACGGCAAGAAGCTGGAGGAGTTCCGCAACCGCGCCTATGAGAACCTCGCGCTCGATCATTCCGGGGCGTTGGTTTATCTCGCGCCTACGCGTGTGAACCTGCAGCTCACGATGGAGCGTTGGCCGGACCTGGATTTCCGCGAGACGCGCGAGCACCTGGCGGTCGCCGCCTGAGCTGACCGCGGCGGCAGGCGAGCCGCCATGCGAGCGCAGTTGTAGCTGCAGGCGAAGCCAGAACAAGAGCAACGATGTCCAGACCGCCGCTTCTGACCCGCAAGGTGTTTGCCTGGGCGTTCTACGACTGGGCCAACTCCGCCTTCGCAACCACCGTCATGGTGGTGTTCTTCCCTTTGTTCTTCAAACAGCACCTCACCGTCGGACAGGATGCGACCACCAGCACGTTCTGGCTCGGAATGGTGAACGGCGTATCGAGCTTCGTGCTTGCCGTGCTCTCGCCCTGGCTGGGCGCGCTGGCCGACAAAGGCAATGCGCACCTGCGCATGCTCGGTCTGTTCACGGCGATAGGCGTGCTGCCGACCGCGCTGCTGGCGTTCGTCGGCTCGGCGGACTGGGTCTCTGCAGCGATTCTGTTCGCCGTCGCCTCGATCGGTTTCTGGGGCGGCATCATCTTTTACGATTCGATGCTGGTCCACGTGGCGCCGCGCGGACGCATCGATTCTGTATCGGGACTCGGCTATGCGCTCGGGTATCTGGGCGGCGCGCTGCTGCTCACGGTCAACGTGCTCATGTACGCCAATCCGCAGACCTTCGGCCTCGCCAGTCCCGAGGACGCGATCCGCGCATCGTTCGTCATGGTGGCGGTGTGGTGGGTGGTGTTCTCGATTCCGCTGTTCCGCAGCGCGCCGCGCCTGAGCGAACGTCCTTCGATCGGTGCGCGCCGCGCGATGCGCGAGGGCTTTGCCGAGCTGATCCGCACGTTCAACGAGATCCGCAAGTTTCGCGCCGCGCTCTACTTCCTGTTTGCGTACTGGATGTACATCGACGGCGTGAACACCATCATGAAGATGTCCGTCGACTACGGGCTGGCGCTCGGGTTTCCGGCCGACAGTCTCATCGCCGCCATTCTCATGATTCAATTCGTCGGCTTTCCCGCGACCTTGCTGTTCGGCTGGCTCGGCGATCGCCTGAGCCCGCTCGCCGGCATTTTCATAGCGATCGGCGTGTACTGCGCCGTGACCGTTTACGCCATGTTCATGACCAGCGTGACCGAGTTCTACGCGATGGCGGCGGCGATCGGCTGCGTGCAGGGCGCCGTTCAGGCGCTGAGCCGCTCGTACTACGGGCGGCTCATCCCGGCGGATCGCGCCGGCGAATTCTTCGGCTTCTACAACATGATGGGCAAGTTCGCAGCCGTGCTCGGGCCCTTCCTTATGGGCTTCACGGCGCTGCTCACAGGCGATTCGCGCACCGCCATCATTTCACTCATCGTGCTGTTCATCGGGGGCGCCGTGCTGCTGCTGGCGTCCGCGCGCGCAGC
>JAVEVD010000038.1:6123-34424 GCA_034005205.1 Steroidobacteraceae bacterium
CAGAGTCGGTCAGATCAGGAGCGCGGCGCGTCCTCGCAGGCGCTCGTTCCAGACGTCGCCCATGCAGCCGGATGCAGCCGGTAGTACTTCCTGAGTTGTTCGTAGAGGCCAGGGTGACGGGCCTCCAGCTCCCGCGGCTGCATGAAGAAGGTCTCGGTGACGACGGCGAAGAACTCGGCCGGTTCGGCGGCGGCGTATGGGTCCAGCAGTGTGTGCTCGCCGGCGTCAATCTGCGCGCATAGCCGATCGTATTCATCCCAGAAGACTTCCGACCATTCCTCGAACGCGCGCGCGCCGCCCAGGCCGGGCGCGCCGTCCATGCTTTCGTCCTCCATGTCCAGATAATGCGCGAACTCGTGCAGGACCACGTTGTGATGCGCGCCCTCGGCGCTTTCCTCCACGTCCTGCCAGGAAAGGATGATGCGGTGCGAGTCCCAGGCTTGTCCTGATAGCACGTCCTCGCTCTCGCTCACCAGTCCGTTCTCGTCGTGATGCGACTGCGGGGCGATGAAAGGCGTGGGGTAGACGAGGATGGCGAGCAGGTCGTCGTAGAAGTGAGCGCGCGGGACCTCTGGGCGGCCGACGACCAGCAGACATGCATAAGCGGCGATCGTCACGCGCATTTCGTCGGTTACGGTGAGCTCGTTGCAGCCCACGAAGTTTTTTTCGCGCAGGAACACAGCAATCAAGCCGTGCAGCCGAGCCCGGATGTCATCCGGGAGATCACGATAAAGCGGCAGCCGGCGTTGCAGCCACACCAGCCATTCCGGCGGCGGCTCGCGCCGTGAGATTTCGAGCCGGCGGCGACTGCGCGCCACTGGCCAGAGCGCCAACCAGAGCGCCACGCCGACAGCCGAGCCGATGAGAAGCAGAAGCGGCGTATCCAAGCGCAGGTCCGGCGTTCTCAGACGCGCAACTGGTTTACCAGGAACTTGAAGCGACTCAGCTCCGAGCGCAGCGGTGCGGGACCGTAGCGCAGCCGCGTATAGAGACGCTGAATCTCGCCGAGCTGCGGCGCCAGCTCGGGCCGCGCCCGGGCGATTCGCGTCAGATAGTCGACCGGGCCTTCATGCGGCGCACGCGGCGGCTCGCTGCGCGCGAGGCGCCGGCACAAAGCTTCGTAGATCAGCACGATGGGATCGCGGCGGCGCGGCCGGAAACGCCACGCGAGGTACGCCGAGAGAACCGCGAAAAATGCGACCAGCGCTCCCGCCAGTCCGAGCCCGAGATACTCCCAGCCAGCCTCGTCGATGTTCAGCCGCCTGAGCAGCGCGCGCTGCTGGGCTTCCCCGAACTCCACGATCTGATCATTCCAGAACGCGTTCATCGCATCCCAGGTCCAGCGCGCCTGCGAGAGGAAACTGCTGGATCGCAGCATGCGGCCGGGTACGGGCTCATCCTCGGCGAGCGCGGCGGCGAGGCCGCCGCTCTCGATACGCTCCGGGGCCACGGCTGCGGTTGGATCGACGCGCACCCAGCCGCGGCCTTCCAGCCACACTTCCGACCAGGCGTGCGCATCGGACTGCCGCACGATGAAGTAGCCGCCGAGCGGGTTGAATTCGCCGCCCTGATAGCCCGTCACGACGCGCGCCGGCGTCCCCGCAGCGCGCGCGAGCACGGTGAACGCGGAGGCGAAGTGCTCGCAGAAGCCACGGCGCGTGTTGAAGAGGAAGTCGTCGACCGAGTGCAGCTCCAGTCGCGGCGGCTCCAGCGTGTAGAAGAACTCCTGTTCGCGAAACATCGCGAGTACGGCCTCGACGAACGCCGCGTCGCTCGAGACTCGACCGCGCATTTCGCGAGCAAGGGCGAGAGTGCGCGGGTTGCGATCCGGCGGCAGATGTAGGTCGGCGTTGCGCATGGCGTGCGGCAGCGCACCCGCGACCTCGTACCTCGTGTGCGACTCGAGTTCGAATGACGTGAGCGTGGACACAGGGCTCTGAGCCGGCGTGAGCAGCTGCAGGTCGGGCGTGCGGAAAGCCCGGGCTCGCGGCCATTCGCTCGGTGCATCCAGAGCGAACACCCAGCGTCGCTGGTGCGGCTCCAGAGTGAGTCGATAGCGATACGCAGGACCGCTCGTCACGATCTGCTGTGGGACGAACACGGCGCTGGCCCGGCGCCATGTGCGTCCGTCGAAATCGTGCAGCACCGGTCCGCGCCAGTAGAGTTCGCTCGGGGGCGGCGCGTCGTCGTGGAACCTGACGCGAAAGGCGATCGCCCCGGAAACGCTGAGCTCGGAGACGTCGCCGGGACTCATCTCGTCGCTGACGCCGGTAGACGCCTGGTCGCGCGCCGGCAGAGCCCAGAACTGTCCCGGCAGACGCGGGAAGAACAGGAACAGCAGCGCGGCGAGCGGCAGGGCGATCAAGAGCATGCGGCCGGTCAACGCAGCCGCTTCGCGCATCGGCATGGCCGCCGTCAGCTGATGCGTACGCAACAGGGTCACAGTGAGCAGCCAGGCGGCGAACAGCATGTAGGGCAGAAGAAGCAGGCTCTGTCCATACAGGAACGCGGCGAACAACGCGAAGTACGAGAGGAAGATGACGACCGTGAGATCGCGCACCGTGCGCGTCTCGAGCAGCTTCATGCCCGCCATCACCACGAGCAGCGCCGTGCCTGCTTCGAGGCCGTTGAGCGTGCGATGCGTTCCCAGTACGCCGAGCAGCGCGCCGAACGCGATCACGATGCGCAGCCAGCGCGGCGGGGTCGGCCAGCCCTTGAGCTCGACCATCACTCGCCAGGCGGCGCCGGCGGCGGCGAGCAGCATTACCCAGGCGGCGAGATGCCGCGCGTGGGGCGCGACCGAAAGTGCGAGCGCGGCGATCACCCAGAGAAGGCGCTGCAGAGAGGCGCCCCTGGATTGAGCGGCGCGCGCCGTGGCGAGGACCCCGGTGGCGCTCATGCGTCGAGCTCGTCGAACAGGGCCAGCGCGGTCAGGCATCGCTGTCGATGCGCGCGCCCGACGTTCGGCTGGATGCTTACGCCGGGCATTCTGAGTCCGTAGGCGCGGCCAGCGGCGTGCGCGTCTTCGATCCAGCGGCACAACTGCGACAGACGCGCCTCGACGGTAAGTCCGGGCAGCGCATCCCAATCGAACAAGTGAGATGTCACGGCGGTGCCCGCGTAGACCTTCGTGTGCAGGCTCTGCCCGCGGGCGTAGGCTTTCCACGCGATGCGTCGCGGCGAGTCGCCATCGTGGAACGTGCGCAGCCCCGCGAAGTCCTCATCGCCCAGCAAAGTCTCCTGCGCTCCGCCGGTGTCGGTCTGCAACGGCGGCGGCGCGGCGCCGCGTTCGCTGGGACGCGGATAAACGACGCAGCTCGTCTCCGCGTGCACGTGAGCCCATGCGCGGAACAGGCCGAACGGGTGCCGGCTGGCGATCTCGAAATGCTCGAGGCGCAGCAGACCGCGCCGCGGCGCGGGCAATTCCAGCTCCAGCACCACGCGCTGCGCAGCGTCGATGCGCACCGGGGCCGTGCTCGTGTAGTCGTTGACGAGCGTCAGCTCATGACGCGACAGCGGAGCGGGGTTCTCGAGCGCGACGCGAAAGCGCGCCGTCGCCCCGGCGAATACCGGCTCGCATCCCGCGAGGCGAATGCGCACGCCAGCGAGATTGCGGTGGCTGAAGAGCATGGCCGTGAGGCCGAGGGCGCCGAGAATGAAGGTCAGCGCGAGCGCGAGGTTGTTCGCGTAGTTCATTGCGCCGAGGAACATCGCGAAGACCATGAGCGCAAACGCTACGCCCAGGCCTGTCGGCAGGATGTAGATGCGGCCGGCGGGCAGGACCAGAGGGTCGCAATCCACCCCGTGGCGCCGGCGCGCCCAGCGGCGAATGGCGCGGCGCACGCGGGCTCGCAGGCGGGACAACATGCTTCGGGGCTCAGGGTGGACGAGTTGTTCGGCCGTTCGAAGCCTCAGTCGTTCTAAGCCTCAGGGGATTTCCACCGCTTGCAACACGTCTCGTCCGATCTGCCCTGGCGTCGCCGCGGCGCCGTCCTCACGCGGGCGCAGCCGATGGCCGACCACGGCCCCCAGCACCGCCTGCACGTCTTCGGGCAATACGCCGGCGTGGCCATGTATCAGCGCCCAGGCTTGCGCCGCCCGCAGCAGGCCGATCGCGGCGCGCGGCGATAGTCCGGCTTCGTAGCGGCTCGATTCGCGCGTATGACGCACGATGGCCTGTACGTAGTCGAGCAGGGCGTCCGAAGCGTGAACCTGCGGAACCATCGTCTGCATCAACAGCAACTGCTGCGGGGCCAGCGTCGGCGTGAGGGTTGCGAGCAGGTCGCGGCGATCCTGTCCTCTCAGCAACTGCCGCTCCAGTCCCTCGTCGGGATAACCGAGCTCGATGCGCATCAGGAAGCGATCGAGCTGCGATTCCGGCAGTGGATACGTACCTATCTGGTAAACGGGATTTTGCGTCGCGATCACGAAGAACGGCGCTGCGAGCGGGTAGGTCTGTCCGTCGGCGGTGACCTGGTGCTCCTCCATCGCTTCGAGCAGTGCGCTCTGCGCCTTGGGCGTCGCGCGGTTGACTTCGTCGGCGAGCACGAGCTGCGAGAAGATCGGCCCGCGGTGGAAACGGAAGCTGCTTGTCTCGCGCTCGAAGATCGACACGCCGATGATGTCGGCTGGCAGCAGGTCGCTGGTGAACTGAATGCGCTGGTAGGACAAGCCGAGCGACTCCGCCAGCGCATGCGCCAGCGTCGTCTTGCCGACGCCTGGGATGTCCTCGATCAGCAGATGTCCGCGTGCGAGCAGGCAGGCGATGCACAGCTTGAGCTGGGGCTCCTTGCCGAGAATGATGCGGTTGAGCTGAGCGACCGTGACGCCGATGAGCTCGACAGGGTCGGCTTGGTTGATCAGAGTCGGGACGGTCGGTGTCATGCGGCGCGCTCTTGGGGGAAGCGGATAGCGGATGGCGGATAGCGGATAGGCGGAGGGTGTACCGGCGCCTTCTGAACTATCCGCTATCCGCCATCCGCTATCCGCTTCTTTCATGTGTTTTCAAAAGCCCCACGCGCCGCTCCTGTTCCTCGAGCTGCTCGATCTCGCGGGTGAATTCGGCGATGCGGGCGCGTTCCTGAGCGACGATCTCCGCCGGCGCGTTCGCCACGAATTTCTGGTTCGCGAGCTTCGCCTCGCATCTGGCGAGATCCTGGCGCGCCTTCGTCTTGCGCTTTGCGAGTCGCGCGAGCTCCGCATCGGGATCGTCGATCAGGCTCGCGAGCGGCGCGTGCACCGCGCAGCCCTCGACCAGCTGCATGGCCGTGGGCGGCAGCGCGCTGTCGTCGCCGATCCGTTCGAGCTGCGTGACGTTGGCGAGGAAACGGATCAGCGATTCGTTGGCCGCGAGGATCTCCCAATCCGCCGGGGCGGCGGTCTTCACATACAGCGGCATCTGTCGTGAGCGTGGCACGTCGAGTTGCCCGCGAATCTGGCGTGCGCCGAGAATGACGGCCTTGATCGGCGCGACCGCGCGCTCGGCTTCTTCATCGGGCGGGAAATCCGCGCGTTCGGGATACGGCTGCACCATGATCGTGTGAACGGAGGCGCCGCCGCGCTTCGCGTGCGGCGGCAGACTCTGCCAGATCTCTTCGGTGATGAACGGCGTCAGCGGATGCAGCAGGCGCAGGTACGCCTCGAGCACCTCGATCAGCGTCCTGCGTGCGCCGCGCTTCTGCGCTTCGCTCGCCGCTTCGGACTGCAGCACCGGCTTGGAGAGCTCCAGATACCAGTCGCAGTACTCGTACCACGCGAACTCGTACAACGCCTGGGCGGCGAGATCGAAGCGGTACTCCGCGAGACGGGCGCGCACTGTCTCGATCGCGGCGCCGAATCGTGAGCGTATCCATCGATCCGCCGGCGAGTACTCGACCTCGTCCGACGGCCCGTCCGCCGGCGCGCCTTCCACGTTCATCAGCACGTAGCGCGCGGCGTTCCAGAGCTTGTTGCAGAAGTTCTTGTAGCCTTCGACGCGGCCGAGGTCGAAACGGATGTCGCGCCCCATGGTGGCCAGCGCGCAGAACGTGAACCGTAGCGCGTCGGTTCCATAGGCGGGAATGCCGTTCGGAAACTGCTTGCGCGTGTTCTTCTCGATCTTCTCGCGCAGGTGCGGCTGCATGAGCCCGCTGGTGCGCTTGGCGACCAGCGGCTCGAGTTCGATGCCGTCGATCAGGTCCAGAGGGTCGATAATGTTGCCCTTGGACTTCGACATCTTCTCGCCGTGCTCGTCGCGGATCAGTCCGGTGATGTAGACCTCGCGGAACGGGACGTCGCCGGCGAACTTCAATCCCATCATGATCATGCGCGCGACCCAGAAGAAGATGATGTCGAAGCCCGTCACGAGCACGCTGGTGGGATAGAACGTCTTCAGCTCCGGCGTATCTTGCGGCCAGCCGAGCGTGGAGAACGGCCACAGCGCCGAGGAGAACCAGGTATCGAGGACGTCCTCGTCGCGTCTGAGCGCCACGTCTCGACCACGCTTCGCGCGCGCTTGTGCAAGCGCTTCGGCTTCGGTGCGCGCCACGTACACCTCGCCTTGTTCGTCGTACCAAGCAGGCGCTTGGTGACCCCACCACAGCTGTCGGCTGATGCACCAGTCCTGGATGTTGTGCATCCATTGAAAGTAGGTCTTCGACCAGTTCTCAGGCACGAAGCGGATGCGCCCATCCTCGACCGCCTTGATGGCGGGCTCTGCGAGCGGCGCGATGCGCACGTACCACTGATCGGTGAGCCAGGGCTCCAGCACGGCGCCGCTGCGATCGCCGCGCGGCACGGGCAGAGTGTGCGGTTCGATCTTCTCCACGAGGCCGAGCGCCGCCAGATCGGCGACTACGCGCTTGCGCGCTTCGAAGCGGTCCAGTCCACGGTAGGGAACGGGGACCTCATCGTTGAGCGCAGCGTTCGCATCGAAGATGTTGATCAGCGGCAGGTTGCACCGCTTGCCGAGCTCGTAATCGTTGAAGTCGTGCCCGGGCGTGATCTTCACGCAGCCCGAGCCGAACTCGGGATCGACGTATTCATCGGCGACGATCGGAATGAGCCGGTCGGTGAGCGGCAGGCGGATCTGCTTGCCTACCAGCCCGCTGTAGCGTTCATCGCCCGGATGCACGGCGACCGCGGTGTCGCCCAACATCGTCTCCGGACGCGTAGTGGCGACCACGACGTGGCCGGAGCCGTCGGCGAGCGGATAGCGGAAATGCCAGAGATGACCCGACTCGGGTTCGGCGATCACCTCCAGGTCCGACAGGGCCGTGTGCAGCACCGGATCCCAGTTCACCAGGCGCTTGCCGCGATAGATCAGCCCCTCTTCGTACAGGCGCACGAACACTTCGGTGACGGCGTGCGACAAGCCCTCGTCCATCGTAAAGCGGTCGCGCGACCAATCGACCGAGTTGCCGAGGCGCCGCTCCTGCCGGCAGATGGTGTCGCCGGATTGCGCCTTCCATTCCCACACGCGCTGTATGAACGCCTCACGACCGAGATCCGTGCGGCGCAGCCCTTCGGCGTTCAGCTGGCGCTCGACGACCATCTGCGTGGCGATGCCCGCATGATCCGTACCGGGTTGCCAGAGCGTGTTGTAGCCAGACATGCGATGCAGGCGCGTCAGCGCGTCCATCAGCGTGTGCTGGAACGCGTGTCCCATGTGCAGCGTGCCGGTGACGTTCGGCGGCGGAATGACGATGCAATACGGCTCGCCCCGACCGGAGGGCGCAAACCAGCCGCCGGCCTCCCACCGCTGGTAGATGCGCTGCTCTATCGATTTGGGGTCGTAGACTTTTTCCATGCCTGAATTATGAAGCGGATAGCGGATAGCGGATAGTTAGAACGTTTGCATGGACGTTGAATGCTGCTGAGCCTCTGAACTATCCGCTATCCACTTCTAGACATTGATGGATTCCAGGCCGCAACCGCGTTCCCGATACTGCCGATACCGTTCGCGCGCACTGCGCTTGCGCTCGGGATCCACATCGACGATCTCGGCGATGCGTGCGTACTGCTCCAGGTCCGTCGGCAGCGTCTCGGTGAGATTGACGAGCAGATCGCGATGCGAAGCCGGCGGCGGCGGCTCGCCCAGCAGCACCTTCACGACATCCAGGTCGGGAGGGTTTCCGGTATAGATTTCGTGCGGCAGGAAACCGCCGTCGCTGTAGGTCCACAGCAGATCGTCCAACCGCCGCGTATCCGCGGCGGTGGCGGTCTGCAGGTAAACGCGCGCGCCTTGCTCGACTGCTTCCTCGGCAAGGCGGCAGGCGCAGCGCAGGCGCGCATCCGCCGCCGCCTGAGTGAGCACGTAGAAGGAGACGACCGTGCTCACGCTGACTTGTTTATGAGGTAGTCGACCAGCAGCGGCGCCGGTCGTCCGGTGCTGCCCTTGTTGGCGCCGCTCTGATACGCGGTGCCGGCGATGTCCAGGTGCGCCCACTTGAGGCCATCGGTGAACTTCGCGAGGAAGCACGCCGCAGTGACCGCGCCGGCTTCGCGTCCGCCGACGTTGGCGAAGTCCGCGAAGTTGCTCTTCAGCATCTCGCCGTACTCTTCGTCGATCGGCATACGCCACGCACGGTCTTCGGCCCGCTCGCCCGCTTCCAGGAGATTGGCTGCGAGCGCGTCGTCGTTGCTGAACAGGCCCGTCAGGTGGTTGCCGAGCGCGATGACGCACGCGCCCGTGAGCGTCGCGATGTCGATCATGACGTCGGGCTTGAAACGTCGAGCGTAGGTGATCGCATCGCAGAGGATGAGGCGGCCCTCGGCGTCAGTGTTCAGCACCTCGATGGTCTTGCCGGCCATGCTGGTGACGATGTCGCCCGGCTTGGTGGCTCGCCCGCTCGGCATGTTCTCGCAGGCGGGCACGACGCCCACGAGATTGATGGGCAGCTCGAGCTCCGCCACGGCCTTGAACACGCCGAGCACGCTGGCGCCGCCGCTCATGTCGAACTTCATCTCATCCATGGCGGCGGGCGGCTTGAGCGAAATGCCGCCGGTGTCGAACGTCACGGCCTTGCCGATCAGGGCGGTGGGCGGCGAGCTGCGCTGCGCGCCGCGATATTCGAGCACGATCATGAACGCCGGCTCCTCGGATCCGGCAGTCACCGAGAGGAATGCGCCCATGCCCAGCCGCCGGCACTCCGCCTGGTTGATGGTGCGGACCTGGATGCTCGGATACTCCTTGGCCAGCGCGCGGGCGGTCTTCGCGAGGTAGCTTGGCGTGCAGACATTGGCGGGCTGGTTCGCGAGGTCGCGCATCAGCGCCATGCCGGCCACGACGCCTTGCGCGTGCTCGACGCCGCGCTCCACGGCGGTGCGCTCACTGCGCCCGGCGGCGGCCAGACCGAAACGCGTGAGCGAGGGTTTGGGGCGCTTGTCCGCGGTCTTGTGATGAGGGATCCGGTACTGTGCATGCGCCACGGCTTCCACGGCCGTGCGCGCCAGCGCGTAGGCGTCCGCATCCGGTACATTCTCGAGCCCCAGGTAGCTCACTGCGTTGCGGGCCCCGGTCTTGCCCAGCACCCCGAGCGCGGCGGCGAGCGCCTTGCGATACTGTTTGCGCCGGAAGGCGTCGCGTGCGCCGAGACCGGCGACGATGACGCGCTCGCACGGCCCGCCGCTCAGGTCCGCGAGCAGTACCGCGTCGCCGATCTTGCCGCGCAGATCGCCGCGTTTCACCAGCCGCGCGATGCGTCCGCCGATGCGCCCGTCGAGCGCCTGGGCGGCCTCGGACAGTGCGCCCTTTTCATACACCCCCACAATGGCGCATTCGGTGCGCTGGCGGGACGCGGCGGCGGTGCTGACGAAATATTCCATGAGGTCTCCTCGCGATTTTCTCGTGTGCTCGTGAACAGCGCGTGCGGCGCTCTCGTCGCCCGGCCTCCCGCAGTGTTTGCGTATGCCTGGCGCGTCGCTTAATTTACGGCCTGCATCGAATCGGGAAGGCGTGAAAGCGCCGTAGTCTACTCCATGATCGGCGCCTGCCGGCGCTCGCCAGCGCCGACGGAGCCACGCTTCTGCGCACGCTCGACCGTTACATCTTTCGTGAAGTCGCCGCGACCTGGTTGGCGGTCAGCGGGGTGCTGCTGCTCATCCTCGTGTCGAACCAGCTCGCGCGCGTGCTTTCGCGGGCCGCCGCCAACGATTTTCCGCGCGAGGTGGTCTTTGCGCTGATCGGCCTGACTTCCGCGGGCTATCTGCCGGTGGTCATTCCCATCGGCTTCTTCCTGGCGATCATGCTGGCGCTCGGGCGGCTGTACCATGAGAGCGAGATGGCGGCCATCCAGTCCTGCGGCGTCGGGCCGGCGGGGCTGTACCGCCCGATCGCGGTGCTGGGCGTGGGCATTTGCGTGCTGCTCGCGTGGCTGTCGTTCTGGGTGATCCCTGAGGCTCTTGCCGAGGCGCGGGAGATCCGCATCGAAGCACTGCGCGAGGCCCAGTTCGGCGCGCTCGAGCCGGGGCGCTTCCGCACGTTCAGCGGGGGCGCGGTGGTCTTCTACGCCGAACGCGTGGATGGCGATGGGACGCTGCACAACGTGCACGTCTTCGTCGATCGGCCCGAGAGTCGACTGGCCTCGACGCTCGGTTCTGCGTCGCGGCCGCAATCCGCTTCGGCGTCCGCCGATGACGACGGCGCCGCACACACGGACACAGACGCGGGCGCTGCGCCGCGGGCCGGTGAGCCGGCCGAACTCGAGATCTGGGTGGCGGCGCGCGCCGCGCAGCGCGGCGCCGGGCGGGCCGAGCAGACGTTCGTCTTGTACGACGGGGAGCGTTACGAGGGGACGCCGGGCAGCGGCCGGTTTCGTATCATCGAGTTCGCTGAAGGCGCCATTCCGATCCGGCTCGCAGAAGCCGCCGACGATGCACTCGAACCCGAAGCCAAGTCCACGGCCGAACTGCTCGCCTCCAGCGATCCACGCGACCGCGCGGAGCTGCAGTGGCGCTCGTCCAGTCCGCTGCTCGCTGTCATTCTCATGATCATGGCGGTGCCGCTGTCCAGATTGCGCCCGCGGCAGGGACGCTTCGGCCGCATGGGTCTGGGGATCCTCACGTTCTTCCTCTACTACCAGGCGCTGGTCGCCGCGCGCACCTGGGTGGAGAACGAAGCGGCGCCCGAGTTCATCGGATTGTGGTGGGTGCACGGGGTTGCGCTGTGCGTCGCCCTGTTCCTGCTGGTGCGCGAAAGCCCACCGGTTCGTGTACAAGCTGCGGCGCAGACGCGATGACGACGATCCTGTCGCGCTACTTGATGCGCGCCGTGCTCGGCCACACGGCGCTCGTGATGGTCGTGCTGCTGGCGCTCAGCGGGCTGTATCTTTTCATTACGCAGCAGGACGACATTGGCGTAGGCACGTACGACCTCGGGCACGCTCTGCTGTTCGTGGGGTTGAGCCTGCCGCAGTACGCTTTTGACCTGTTGCCCATCGCCGCACTGATAGGCGCTCTGCTGGCGGTCGGCGCCCTGGTGCGATCGATGGAGCTCATCGTGGCGCGCACCGCCGGCGTCTCCACGTTCAGGATCTCCCTATGGGTCGCCGGGGCGGGCGTGCTGCTGATGCTGGCGACCGCCGCGCTCGGCGAGCTGATCGCCCCGCCCATGGAGCGTTACGCGCAGCAGATGCGCACCTTCCAGAAGTTCCAGGATTACAGCATGGCGGGCAACCGCAGCGCGTGGGCCAAGGACGGCGATGCGATCATCTCGGTGCGGCGCCAGTCTGCGAACAATCAGTACGGCGGCGTGTTCGTGTTCCGCTTCGACGAAGACCATCGCTTGCGCAGCGTCGCCCGGGCGAGCAGCGCGAGCATCGATGCGGCCAACCGCTGGAGGCTGGAGAACTACCAGGAGTCGCGTATCGAAGAGGATCGCGTCATCCCGCGCCGCGCCGCGAGCGAGGAGCTGCAGACGAATCTTTCCGCCGAGTTCCTGGGGCTTGCGGCGCTCAGTCCCGAGGCGCTGACCGGCCGTGATCTATGGGGCTATGTCATGCATCTGCGCGCCAATGGGCTCGATGCGCGCCAGTTCGAAACGGCGTTCTGGGCGCGCATCGCGCGCACCATGGCGGTGGCCATCATTGTGGTGCTCGCCGTGCCGTTCGCTTTAGGGCCGATGCGCTCAACCGGCGCTGGGGCGCGCACCGTGCTGGGCGTGTTGATCGGAGTAGCGTTCTTTCTAGGGGCGAAAATGCTGGAGAGCGGCGGTGAGGTGTTCGATCTGCCGCCGCTGGTGGTCGCCTGGGCGCCGACCGTGTTGCTGGCGCTGATAACGATGATTGCGGTGGCGCGGGTGCGTTGATGACGAGTGCTGTGGAAGCCGCGCCCGCAGGCGTGCTCCGGCGTCTCGGGGCGATGTTGTATGACGCGTTGGCGCTGACCGCCGTGCTGATGGCGGCGACCTTTCCATTCGTGCCGTTTCTCGACGGCAGAGTGCTCGTGCCCGAGGAAGTGGGCGCGCTCGCATACGTCTACTGGTTGTGGCAGCTGTGCATCGTGACGCTGTTCTTCGGATTCTTCTGGACGCGGCGCGGGCAGACCATCGGCATGCTCGCGTGGCGCTTGCGCATCGAACGCATCGACGGCTCGAACCTGCGGTGGGCGGATGCGCTGCGTCGGCTGATGTGGGTGGCGCTGCTGTGCTCGCCCTTGATGGTCGGGCTTCCGCTCATCTGGAACGATTGGCCCGAGCCGGCTCGCAAGGCGGCCGTCGTGGCGGCGTTCCTGCCGCTGTGCGCCGCGTACGCATGGATCTGGATCGATCCCGCTCGACGCGCCTGGCATGATCGCTGGAGCGGCACGCGCGTGATGGCGCTGCCCAAGAGGAAGTGACCGGCGAGCTCTCTCCCTGCCCGCAAAGCGAGCAGGGTGGAGAGCAAGCCGCGGTCTCACTCGATGAGCTCTTCGAGCGGCTTGAAGATCTGATCGTACTTGTACGAGGGAATCTCGAAGACCCAGCCGGCCAGCCGCTCGTTCGCCTTCGCAGCTTCCTCGGCTGCGTTCGATTCCCCGGCGTGGTCCGCTCGCGCATCTCCATCGGCGGCGCCGTCCTGCTGGTCTGCGGCGGCTTTGGCTGCGTTCGATGCGTCTTCGCCGTTCGTGTCGGCGCCCTCGGCGTCATCGGCGTCATCAGCCGCGGCAGTCGGCAGCGCGAAGCGCTCGGCGATCTGCGGATCGAACGACGTTTTCACGGCGATGTAACGCTGCTCATTGTTGCTCCAGCCGTCCAGTTGCACGACCAAGCCGTCGAACGTGGTGTAGGTCGCCTGCGCCTGCGGCTTCTTGCCTTCGAACTCGCCGGCCGGCTCGACGTCGTTGAGCGTCAGCGATGCGAGCGCCGTCGCGAAAGTGTTGGGCGCCGACTCGTACGTGAGCTTTTTGCCCTTGGGTAGATTCGCGATCACGAAGTTGACGGCGGTGCGGCTATCCTTCGCCGCGGTGTAGGGCTTCTTGCCCGTCAAGCTCACCGTGGCGGACTGCATGCGGTCCGCCGAAACGTCGACGATATCCTTGCGCAGCCACGCAGCCGGGGAGGCGCTCGCGTCGATGTCCGCATCCACGAGCCAGCTCTGCGCTTCCTGTACGCGACGCACGTAGCGCGACTGTCCGGCGGGCCCGGCCTTGCCGACGATCAGGTCGATCGGCGGCTGGACGCCTGCGATCTCCACGCGCACGCCGCTCGCTGCCGCGTCGCTCACTTCCTCGACGCCGAGCGCCGGATAGTTCTCCGGGTTCGCAGTTTTCTCCTCGAAGAGCTTCGCGTCGGCGATGGCGCGTACGAGCCTGCCGAGCTTCGCCTCGTCGGCCGGATAGCCGGCGCGCTCGACGACCTTCCATCGTGAGTCTTCGCGCCGCAGTTCGACGGCCCGCTGATCGCCGGCCTTGTAGATGCGTACGCTTTCGATCGAATCGAGCTGCCCTTTGAGTTGCGGATACAGCACGCGCTGTCCATCCGCGCCGCCGGAGGAACCGCGGCTCGCCAGCCACACGCCCGCGGTGATCGCGACCAGCGCTGCGATGCTAAGGATCAGGAGTTTTCTCGGCATCATTAGTCCCTTACCAACCAAGTCTGGACGTTCTGGTAAAGATTTTCCGTTGAGATGGTCTTGCGAGCATCACGTACTTCGGCCTCAGACCAGTCGACCTGTTCGGTTGCAGTTCATCGCCTCGCTCAACCGGCGCGGGCCGAAGCGCGTGCGGCGCGCAGGCGCCGGCGGCGCGAGACGGCCAGCAGGATGGCGCCGATCGCGATCAGCGCGGGCGCGAGCGCGATGTTCAGGACCTTGAGCGTCGTACCCAGCCGTTCGATTTCGATGTCCAGACTGCGGCGCACGTTGCGCAGCTCTTTGCGGATGCGTACACGCTCCTGCTGAAAGCGCTGCAGCTCGGCTTCCTGCTCGGGCGAGAGTGAGAATGTGGCCCCGGCGTCGCGGCCGGCCTCCAGATCGGACAGCTTGCGCTCGGTCTCGCGCAGCTGCTCATCGAGCTCCCGCTCCTTCGCGCGCAGCCGATCGTCGGCGCGGCGGCGCAGCTCCTCCACCTTGGTGAACGGGCGGAAGAAGCTCTGGCGGCCGCGGATGCTGATCAGGTCGCTGCTGCCGGCGAGGTTGTCCACGGCGTTCGCCACGAAGTCGCCGTTGTTCGCCCAGGCCACGGCGAAGCGCTGGCCGAAGACGTTCTGGGTGCGCACCCACAGCGGGTCGGACAGCAAGTCGGTGTCGGCGACCACGATGAGGTTCGCTTGCTCCTGCGACTCGGCGAGATGCCCGGCGCGCGCGGAAGCGCTTTCATCGTTCTGGCCGTCGGTCTGGTCGCCGCTTTGGGGAGGACCGTCCGGATAGGCGGACTTGAGCTTGCCGTGAATGCGCGCGGCTACGGTGTAACGCTCTCCAGTTGCATTGAAGTCGTCCAGCAGGGCGCTGCTGTCCGGCAGAAACGCCAGGCGCATCGCCGGCAACAGAGCCGCGTTGGCGCTCGACTGGATCAGCGGCTCGAACTCGATCGTTGCGTCGTCCTTCTTCGCGAGCACGCCGGCGGTCATCATGTTGACGGAGTCGAGCGTGGCGGTGATCACGTCCTCGCCGTTCATGCTGGCGCGGTTGAAGCCGATGACGGCGATGTGCTGTGAAGGCGGCTCGCCCTGGCGCATCGCCACCGTCAGCCCGAGCTCGCGATCGCCGAGCACCTGGCCGGCATCGAACTTCACGCCCCAGGCGTCGAGCAATGGTCCGAGCGTGGAGGAGCGCGGCGCCATGGCCATCGGTCCGCCCTGCGCGCCCGCCGGATCGTTCTCGGCCTGCGGATCGACGAACGCGAGTAGCTTGCCGCCGCGCATCACGAACTGATCGATCGCGTAAAGCGTCTTCGGCCCCAGGTCCTTGGGGTGGATCACGATTAGCGAGTCGACATCGGCGGCGATCGTGTCGAGCTCGCCCGAGAGCGTACGAACCTCCGCCAGTTCGCGAAGTTGCGCAATGCTCGCCCAGCCCTCGCGCATGCGCCCGGTCATCTGGTCGAACGAGGCGTCGACCGGCAGCCCGGCGATCAATCCGACGACCGGCCGCTTGGGATTGCTCAGGCGATGGATCAGGCTGGCGATGTCGTACTCCAGGAACTCCTCCTTGTCCGGCTGGAAGAACTCGATGACCTCGCGCCCGTCGGTGGAGTTTGTTCCCGCGAGTCCAAAGTACAGTGACTCGCCGCGCGCGCCTATCGGCGCCGAGGCGAGGCCGAACTCCGCTGCGCGGTCCTCATCCTCGGAGAACGGCTTGGGATCGACGATCGACAGACGCAGCTTGCCATTCGAGCGCTGCGCCATCTCCTCGAGCAGCTCGCGTACGCGCTGCGCGTAAGCGCGCAGCGGCGGGGACTGGCTGCTCGCCTCTTGCGAGAAGAAGAAGTAAAGATTGATCGGCTCTTTGAGCGAGCTGACGATGCGCTGCGTGCCGGGAGCGATGGAGTAGAGCTGGCTCTCGGTCAGGTCGAAACGCGCGCCGCGCAGCGCAAAAGTGATCAGAATGGTGACGCCGATGAACAGCACCGCCAGGGCGAGGAGCGCCGCGGCGCCGTACGTCTTGCGGCCCGCCGGGGCCGTATTCCGGCCGGCGGACCCTAGGGAAGTCTCCTTGGTCTCGTTGGTCATGTCAGTCGGCCTTCTTCATGTCGAGCACTATCGTGTTGGCGATCAGCCATGCGGTGATCAACGCGGCGAAGTACAGCAAGTCGCGCAGGTCGATGACGCCTTTGGAGATCGATGCGAAGTGCGTCAGGAAGGACAGTGAGGCGATCGCGTCGACCACCGGCTGCGGCGCCCATCCATCGAACAAACCGAGCACCAGCGGGAAGCCCGACAACAGGAAGCCGAAGCACACGACCACGGTGAAGATGAATGCGATCACCTGGTTGCGGGTCGCGGCCGACAGGCAGGCGCCGATGGCGAGAAAGCCGCCGGCCAGCAGGAAGCTGCCGACGTATGCAGCGAAGATTGCGCCGTTGTCGGGATCGCCGAGATAGTTGACCGTGATCCACATCGGAAAGGTCAGGGCGAGCGCAACGCCGGCGAAACACCAGGCCGCCAGATATTTGCCGACCACCGCCTGCCAGGTCGTAACCGGCAATGTCATCAGCAGTTCGATGCTGCCGGACTTACGCTCCTCGGCCCATAGCCGCATCGACAGCGCCGGAATCAGGAACAGGTACAGCCAAGGGTGGTAATTGAAGAACGGCAGGAGGTCCGCCTGGCCGCGCTCGTAGAAGCCGCCGAGATAGAAAGCGAAAGCTCCGGCGAGCAGCAGGAAGATGACGATGAAGACGAAAGCCAGCGGCGTGGCGAAGTAGCTGGCGAACTCGCGCTTGAATATGACGCCGATGTTACGCATGCGCCGCCTCCCGCTGCGCCGGCGCCGGTCGTGCGCCGGTCGTGATCTGGCGGAAGACGTCGTCGAGCGTGCCGGAAGGCGAGCGCGCGGCAAGCGCCTGCGGCGTGTCGTCGGCGAGGATCCGGCCGTCGGCGATGATGATGGCGCGGTTGCACACCGCATCGACCTCCTCGAGGATGTGGGTGGAAATCACGATGATCTTGTCTTTCGCCATCGCGTTGATGAGGGTGCGCACCTGGTGCTTCTGGTTGGGATCGAGTCCGTCGGTGGGCTCATCGAGGATCAGCACCTGCGGGTCGTGCAGCAGCGCCTGGGCGAGGCCTACGCGGCGCTTGAAGCCTTTGGAGAGCGTCTCGATCGGCTGCTCGAGCACGCTTTCCAGAGCGAGCCGGCCGATCACGTCATCGAGGCGCGCGCTGCGCACGGCGCCTCGCAGCGAGCGCACCCCCGCGATGAACTCGAGGAAGGCGCGCACCGTCATCTCCGCGTAGCTCGGCGCGCCTTCGGGCAGGTAGCCCATGCAGGCTTTCGCTTCGAGCGGCGCGCTCTCGATGTCGTACCCGCACACCCGCACCGAGCCTGAACTGGGCGAGAGGAACCCCGTGATCATTTTCATGGTGGTCGACTTGCCGGCCCCGTTGGGACCGAGAAATCCCAGGACCTCCCCGGGCCGGACCGTGAACGACACATCGTCCACTGCGGTGAGCGCGCCATAGCGCTTCGAGAGATGACTGATCTCTATCATGCGTTGGTCTCGGTTTGGTGCTGCTGCGCGTTGAAAGATCCTTCTGACTGCGCGTGCGCTCGGCGGTTCCGGAGCCGCCGGAGAGGCTCGCGCAACTGGGCGTCTACCGACCGGCCCGTTCGAGTCTTGCGACGCGCCGAACGCTCTGCGCCGGAGTCTTCCGGCGGCCGTGGATTCGTTGTGCGGCGCGCGCTCTCGAGAGAAGGGCCCGGATTTTCATCCGCGTTCGTTGCGTTTTTCAAGCCGACGAACCCGTCTGAATTCAAGGACTCATGACGAAAACCAGCCGACCCTGTTGCGTTGCAAAGCGCCGTATACTATATTTGGCAGCGCAAAAACGACGGCGGCGAAAGCTTCCAGCAGCCGCAAGCGATGCGGTCGTTGATGCACCGAATGCTAGTGGTCCGACGCGCCGACAGGCGCCTCGCGGCCAAGCTCGAATCCCCCTGATTGGCCGGGCTACTGCGAAGTACCCGGCCTTTTTTTTTGGACCGGCGCCGGCCTTCCCATCTGCGGCTGACCGAGGGTGCGCCGGCTCAGCGAGCCCCGGCGGCTTTCCCTTCGATCTCCGCCCGGTGCGATCTCAGCAGCTTGCGAATCTCTGCGGCCGGCGGACGGTCGGCGATCCGGGCGATCAGCTCCGCCAACTCATGCCAGGGCTTGCCCCATTTCAGCAGTCGCACGGCGTCGGCGATGATCTTGGCCTCCAGGTCGGCGGCCGGCGGCGAACCCTTTGAGGCGGGCTTTGCCTGCGCGGGCGCACTCTTGGCGGCCGGCGCAGCCTTCGGCGGCGCCGGCGTCTTGGGCGGCTCCGGCTTTCTCGGCGGCGGCGAGCTCTTGAGCCGGGGCATCTCCCGTGTGGTCTCCTCGGTGGGAGCTTGACGCGGCCGCGCGGCGGTCGGCTTGATCACCGTCGGCGCCTCGACCGTCTGACTCGCGCCCGCGCTTGTTTCGCCCCCCGGGGCGTCCGCCTGACTGCGCTGCGGCTCGGCGAGCGGGATGAAGCGCTGAATGTGCTGAATCCCGACGAGGTTGGCGAGAAACGCCATGAGCTCGAGCGCCTCGGAGAACTTGCTGTCGCCCATCCCTCGGCGGTTTTCACAGTGACCCTTGAGCTCCAGGATTTTCTGGCGGGCGACTTCCAGAACCCAGCGGGTGGGCCGCTCATGCCGTGGCCAGGGCTGCGCCTGGGCGTAAGCGGCGTCGCTCAGTTCGGTGTACTGCAGATGCAAATCGATGCTCGCCAGCCACTTCTCTATGAGCTCGGCGATGCGGCGGTCGGCTGGGGTCATACGAACTCCGGACGTCGTGTGCGTCATTATGCACACTGGGCCCAGGCGCGCGCCCGGCCAGCCGACGGGCCGGGCGACGAGCGGCGGCCCGTAGCAGGAAGCTGTCCGTAGTCAGAAGTATCCGTGCGCTGAGAGGAAGTAGATGCGCCGATTCTGCAGATCGTTCTGCGGGATGCCGTCGTACAGCCGCGCGCCGGCGCGAAGCTGCAGGAAGGGCGCGGGGAAGTGCTCCAGGACGATGCTGTAGCGGTTCTGCTCGTCTTCGTCCACATCTGCGTCGGGCTCGAAGAATTCGGCGGTCGCCTTGAGATTGATTCCTCGCGTGATGAGCCAATCGGCTTCCAGCAGGCCGACCCACTGCTCACGCCCGTCGCCAAGCGTCTCATCGTCGATGTAGTCGGCCTCGGCGAGCCACACGAGCGGACCGGTGCGCAATCCGGCGAAGACGCCGTGCAGCCGTCGATCGCCCGCATCAGTGTGGTTCCAGTTGTAGCTGAGGCCCGCGCGCCAGGCAGGTTGCACGTACACGAAGCGCGTGGTCAGTTGCTTGCCTTCATCGGTCTCAGCGCCGGCGGGCGCGCCGTTTGTGACCGCCAGCTGCGCTGATGCGCGCCCGGACTCATAGCCGAGCTCCACGCCGCGGTCGGGCGTGTTGAAGTTGACGCCCGTGACTTGGCGTATGAACGCCGAATCATCCTCGAGTCGAAGTCCGTAGGGCGGATAGAACTGGCCGGCCTTGACGCGCCAGCGCTGATCGCCGCTCGTATAGCGGACGTAGCTTTCCAAGTTCACGGACCCGCCGGGCGCGATGCGCTGATCCACGTAAAGATCGACCCGGCCGGGCAGTACGTGCGCCGCAGCGTAGACGCGCATTTCCTCGGTCTCGAATGCGGACTGTCCGGCGGCGTTCGGGACGTCCGTGTACGTCGCACGCGCGCGCAGATTGGCGCCCACGCTGATGAAGCGATTGATCGATCCCGTCCAAAGCTCGCCCGCGGGCGCTTCGATCGTCTTGCGCGGCAGCGCCGTTTGCGCCCAGGCGGCGCCGAACGCGTTGCGCATGCCGCCGCCGGTCTCGCTGAAGTGACAGGACATGCACTTCAACCCCTCGCGAACGGCGAAATACGGTTCGGCTCGCAAAGCGCCGCCGGCGAGCGACGCCAAGAGCAGTGCGCAATGCGCGAGCGATTTCCAGGTCGCTTTCATGGCGAGGGCTCCACGCTGAAGCGCAGTACGAAATCGCCGCCGGGTTCGCCGTCGCCGTCGCCGTCGATAGCGCGGTCCGCCGCATCAGTCAGCGCGAGCGGTTGTTCGCCGCTGACGCGCAGCTCATACACGTCGGCCGTGAGGGGCGGGGCGTCGACGTGCACGGCCAGGATCGTGGGCGACTCCATGCGCACCTGATTGCGAATCGGTACGTCGTGCTCGTTGCCCTCCCCGAAGCCGCCGTCGCCGCCGCTTGCGCGCAGCGAGACGACGTCGGCCTGGAACAGCGCCACAACGAGTTCGCTCTGTGAGCTGAGCACGATCTCCCGGGGCGGCGACGTCAGAGACTCGCCAGGCGTGACATTCGCTGCACTGATCCGTGCGGGCGCGCTTGCGTTCGAAGGCGTCTGCTCTCCGAGCACGGCGCCGTCAGTGATCCATTGACGAATGACTGCGATCGTCGCAGCCGGAAGCGGCGGCGCATCGAGCGGCATGCGGGCGCCGACCGAGGCCGTGCCTTCGAGCTTCTGCACCAACCAGCTCGCGTCCGCATCGCCCGGCTGCACGCGCAGTATTGCCGGCGCCTCGACGCTCGGCGCGTTGACCAGCGCGGCGTAGGCGTCCGCCTCGTCCAGCCTGAGCCCGAGCGGCGCCGCAGCGCCCGAATGGCATTGAGCGCATGTTGGGATGAACACATGCTGCTGAATCGAAACGAATGTCGGCTCGAGTGCGCCGCCGCCGACCTGCTCGTCTATCGGTCGTCCGTTTTCGTCCAGTCCTTCGCCGCTGCCTGCGCAGCCGCATAGCGCCAACGCAGCGTACGGCGCGACCCAGGTCGCCCTCATCCAAGCCGCCTTCATCATGCGCCTCGTCATTGCGATGCGCCTCGTCATTGCGCTGCTGCATCGGCGCGTGAGTGCCTTGCGCGCTGGCGACGGTTCAGCGTCTCGAGGTGAACCGCGAGTGTGTCGTTTGGTACTCAAACGTGCACGTAGGCGCGCTTGGGAGATTGATATATGAAACGGCGAGTCTTGTGTCGCCCCGCGACAGTTGCTGTCGCAACGGTCATGGCAGGCTGCAGCGGCGGAGGATATGGAGGCGGGGACATTCCAGAGCCGCCTGCTCCTGCGCCTCCCGCCGCCGCGCCCAGCGTATCTTTGACCGCGCCCGCTGGCAGTTCCGTCAACCGCACCGTGCAGCTCAGTGCG
Source organism: Steroidobacteraceae bacterium (assembly GCA_034005205.1). Lineage (GTDB taxonomy): Bacteria > Pseudomonadota > Gammaproteobacteria > Steroidobacterales > Steroidobacteraceae > Steroidobacter. The sequence continues at coordinate 27,434 of JAVEVD010000038.1, forward strand.
ACTGTGAGCTCGCCATCGCCGATTTCGCGGGTCGAGTTCCTGGTGGATGGTGCGGTGATTGCGAACCTGACGGCGGAGCCGTTCACGGCCGATTGGGACACCTCCAGCGTCGCCGACGGTCCGCATGAGCTCGCAGCTCGCGTCACCGATAGCGCCGGCGCCGTGGTCACATCGGATGCGGTCGCCGTCGCCGTGGCCAATGCGCCGACCATCAATGTGAGCGTTACGCCCGCCGAAGTGTTTCCCGAGCCGGCGTCCACCGCGACCGGGACCGGACAGCTCGCTTTCAACCTGATCACGGGCGTCGTGACCGGGGGCGTCACGCTGTCCGGCGTGACCGCAGTGCAAGCGCACATCCACGCCGCCTACGCCGGACAGGACGGGCCGGTCATCGTGAATTTCGTGCAGAGCCCGAGCGATCCGAACCGCTGGGACGTCGAGCCGGGCGCCATGCTGACCGCAGAACAGGTCAACGACCTGCTGGCCGGCCGCCTCTATGTGAACGTGCACTCGGCGGCGTATCCGAATGGCGAGATCCGCGGGCAGATCAGACCTCAGGACGTGACGGTGCTCGTGACGCGCATGAGTGGTGAGAACGTGGCGCCGCCCGTGGAAACTACGGCTGTCGGTCTTGCGGGGGCGACCGTCCATCGGGTGGGGAACGTCGCGACCATACATGTGCAGTCCAGCGGGGCGGACGACGGCGATGCAGCGCACTTGCACGTCGCTCCGCCCGCAGAGAATGCGACAGCGGCTTTGCTCGACCTGACGCAGAATGCGGCGGCGCCGGGACAGTGGTCCGCCGAACAACAACCAATCACCGATGCGGACGAAGCTTCTCTCGATCTCGGTCAGTGGTATGCGGATATACACACGCCCGGTTTTCCGGGCGGCGTATTGCGAGGCCAGTTTGAACCGCCGCCGACGCTAGCCCAGTTGCAGCAAACGATTTTCACGCCCATGTGCTCCGGGTGTCACACGGGCGGCGGCGCCGTGCTGCCTGCGTCGATGGACTTCTCGAATGCAGCGGCGACTCACGCAGCGTTGGTCGGCGTCGCCAGCACGGAGAAGCCGGCGCTGCAGCGCGTTTCGCCTGGCGACCCGGAGAACAGCTATCTCGTACACAAGCTGGAAGGCCGTGCGGACATCGTGGGCGATCGCATGCCGCTGGGCGCCGCGCCGCTCGACGCCGCACTCATTGCGGAAGTGAAAGCCTGGATCGCAGCGGGAGCGCCCGAATGATTGACGCAACGATTGAGACTGCGACTGAGACTGCGGCGCTTGAGAAACGCAGCTTCGCAAGCCTTTGTCCTGCGACCAGTTTCATTCTGCTCGCTGCGCAGCCCGCAGACCGGGTAAGCGATTGCCTGGATTCATCTCGCGAACTACCTACCGTCGAGCCGCCCAGGCTTGCGTATGCTGCGGTCGCCCGCGCTGTGCGCGATGCGCAGCGAAGCCAGTTTCTTTCCGGGCGGCGGATGCGATCGTGCTACGCAATCAAGCAATCGGCGTGCGATGGTTGGGCGCTTCGATGCTGCTCGCGGGCTGCGCCGCCGGCGCACAGACGGCCGAACAGACGCCGCAACAGACGCACTGGGACGCCTCGCTCGCCCTCACGAGCGATTACGTTTACCAGGGCCTGTCGCAAACCCGCGGCCGGCCGGCTTGGCAGGCCGGAGTACGCATGCAGCCTGCGGCGAACTGGACGGTCGGTGTGTGGGCTTCGCAGATCGATCGAGGCTTCGATCCGAGCGCCTCCGCTGAGATCGATGTCTACGCGACGCGCAGCTGGCGCGTGAGCGATGCGTGGAGCGCCACGGTCGCCCTCACGCACCTCGAGTTCCCGGGCGACCCACGACCTCGGCGCTACGACCGGGACGAGTTGAGCGTTTCGATAGCTTATGGCTCAGCCGTGTTCGCCACGGCGACGTGGTCGCCCAATACGTCGGAGTTCGCTTACGAATACGGTCTGGCGACTGATCGAAGCGCCGCGTCGTACGAGATTGTCGCGGTCCAACCTCTCAGCGGCCCGTGGTCATGCACAGTGGGGGCCGGTTATCGGGACCTGACCGCACTGTTCAACGACTCTTATTGGTATGGGCATGCGGGCCTGATGCGCGCCGGGCGCAGCATGAGCCTGCATCTGACATACATCGTTGCGGACGATGCGGCGCAGCGGCTGTTCGGCCGCGAGCGCGCCTCGGGTCGTGTGTCGGCCTCGGTGGTCTGGAGATTCGGCGCTGCGCATTGAACCGGGAGACGACTGGCGGGTATGTACCGGCGTAGGCTGCGCGGGAGAAGGGCGTCGTGAAGCGCATCGTGGACCTGCCATGGTCCGGGGACGCGTCCGCCGAGGCGGCGCTGCGCAGCGCCGAAGAACGCGAGCGCGAGTTGCTGCGCATGATCGCGCTGCGCGACCGTGCGGCGTTGAAAGATCTCTACCTGCTTTACCACCGGCGTCTGTCGCGCTTCCTCCAGCGTTTCGTCCACAGGCAGGACCTGATCGACGAGATCGTCAACGACACTCTGTTCGTCGTTTGGACGCACGTCGAGCAGTTCCGCGGCGACTCGCGCGTATCGACTTGGATCGTCGGCATCGCGTATCGGCGAGCGCTCAAACACTTGCGCCGCAGGCATGCCGATTCGTCGGACGTCGATCCCTCACGGTTAAGAGCGGCGGCCGACGTGGCGAAGGAGGGTGAGGACAGCCAATGGATCGAGCGTGCGCTGCAGGAATTGCCGCTCGAGCAAAGGATTTGCCTCGAGCTGGCCTACGTGCTGGGTCACTCCTGTGAGGAAATCTCCGAAGTTCTCGGTTGTCCAGTCAATACAGTAAAGACGCGCATGTTTCATGCGCGGCGCAAGCTGCGCGCCTCTTTGCCGCGGCTGGCCGGTGAGGGCTAGCGTCATGCGATCGCGCTATGGCCATGAGCAATGCTGGAGTCTGATTCCCTGGGTGGTCAACGGGCGGGCCAACAGCGAGGAGACGCAGGCAGTCCGCATGCACGTGCTCGCGTGCAAGGAGTGCCGGGATGAGCTTGCCAGGCAGCGCGAGCTGCACGAGCGTATGCGGGATGAGAGCTCGGTGATCGCTGCGCCGCACACCTCGTGGCGCAATCTGCTCGAACGGATCGAGGCGGACGCCGAGCGCACTTTGCGGAAGCAGGAAGTGAGGCGGCTACGCCGCAAGCGATGGCTCACGGCCGCCGTTTGGGTCCAGGGCGCTGCGCTTCTGCTGCTGCTGGCTTTTTCGTTCGGCGCTCGCGAACGTCCCGCGGATTACGTGACGCTCACCACGCCCGTCGAACGGGCGCTGCGGCCAGACGTGCGGGTCGTGTTCGCGCCGGACGCATCCATCGAGCAGGTGAACGATGTGTTGCGCCTCGCCGGGGCTGCGGTCATCGCAGGCCCCAGCGAGGCGGGTGTCTATACGCTGAGCCTTGGCCGTTCTAACGCAGAAGACGTCAGGGAAGCGCTGAGCACGCTGCGCAGGGACGCGAGCGTAGTGTTCGCCGAGCCCGCGGGTGAGTCACATCGATGAGTCGACTGCCGTGGATCTGGCTGCCTTGTTTGCTGTTCGCGGGCTGCGCCGCAATCGGGCCGGGCGGCGCGGACGTGGATTTCTCCAAGGAAGATCCGGGCCAGTTCGTGGTCGTGACTCTGCGCAGTGCGGGCGCCAGCACAGCGACGCGCGCCGGATCGACCCCGCGAGAATACGGCGCTGTCGCGCAATACGGCGTTGCGGCTGAGAACGCCGCTGCGATTCGAGCGATGGCTCGCCGCCATGGGTTGGCGACCGTGCGACAGTGGCCAATCTCGCAGCTTGGCGTGGATTGCATCGTATTTCGAATCGGCGCGGGACAGACGCAGGCGGAAGTGCTCAAGCGTCTGCAGACCGATGCGCACGTCGAATCGGCCCAGCCGCTGAACTCATTCTCTGTACTCTCGGCCGGCTACAACGATCGCTATGTGGGGTTGCAGCACAGTCTGTCTACGATGGGCGTGCTTCGGGCGCACCAGTGGTCGCGAGGCGAGGGCGTGAGAATCGCGGTAATCGACACGGCCGTGGATCTGCGGCATCCGGATCTGGTCGGCGGGCGAATCAAAGCCATGGATTTCACTGGCCTGAAGCAGGCGGCTGCGATTCATGGAACTGCTGTCGCGGGTGTGATCGCCGCACAGGCGGATAATGAAATCGGCATCGTCGGCGTCGCGCCGGACGCGCAGGTTCACGCACTTGCCGCTTGCTGGCCGGATGCGCGCGACGCGAGTCGCGCGGTATGCAACACCTTCACCCTCGCAAGCGCGCTGGCGACCGCCATCGATCTGGGCGCGCGAATCGTCAACCTGAGCCTCGGCGGACCGAACGATCCGCTGTTGCGGCGGCTCGTCGCATACGGCCTCAGCAGGGGAGTCATCTTCGTTGGCGCCGCACCGCCGAACGGCGCCTTCGAGTTCCCGTGCAGCACGCCGGGCGTCATCTCTGCGGGCGTGGCCGGTCACGCCTCTCCTGACGGTGCGGCGCTGCTTGCGCCAGGCGTGGACGTGCTCACGTTGACGACGGATGGCGGTTATGACTTCCTGTCCGGAAGCTCCATGGCCGCCGCACATGTTTCCGGCGCGATTGCGCTACTGCTTGCGAGGGAACGCCGCCTCGGAGGCGACGAGGTCCGCAGCAGGCTGTCGCAGTCAGCCAGTTCGAGCATCGACGTATATACGGCGCTCAATCCAAACGACCACGCGCAGCGCCCGAGCGCCCAATAGACACGATAACCGCCCTTGATGGTACGCTCCCGGCGGCCGGCTGGACGCGAGGAGCCGAGGAGCCGAGAACGAACTGTTGCGGCTCGGCAGTCCGGCGGCGACCGTAACGCCGTCGCGACGAGGTCCAAGCCGATCGAGCTCCAGCGAAGGGTTCGTGCGTACGGTCGAGACAGGCTCATCTCGTGCAACGAGGGCGGCGCGTGTCTCATCTCTGTCGCCTCAGCTTCATATGCGTGAACATGGTGACGACTGCCGATATGACGACCGACGATTCGAAGCAGGCGCTAAGCCGCAGCGACTTCAAAGTGCTGCGAAGCATTCCCACACGTTGGGCCGACAACGATCACTATGGGCACGTGAACAACGTCGCCTACTACTCTTTTTTCGATACCGCCGTGAACGGTTTCTTGATGGAAGCAGCGGGCGTCGATACGCGCGCGCTGCCCGCGATCGGCGTGGTCGCGGAGACCAGCTGCCGATTCCTGCGGCAGATCAGCTTCCCGGATCAGCTGCATATCGGCTTGGGTCTGGAGAAGCTGGGCTCGAGCAGCGTCATTTATCGCCTTGCGGTTTTCCGCGAAGAAGAGCTCGAACCTGCAGCCATAGGGCGCTTCGTGCACGTCTATGTCGATGCTCGGACTCGCCGCCCTGCGCCGATTCCGGAAATTATTCGCCAAGCGCTAGGGAATCTCTGATTTACTCTGTTTATCGAGCCGCCCACCGCCGCAATACTGAAGACATGTCTGACGCCGTTCCCGCCTTTCCTCACGGGCTCGACAGCAGCGCGCTGACCGCCGTCCTCGCGCGCTCGGGCGGCGACATGGCGCGCCGCTACGAAGCGCTGTGGGAGGCGATCTGGCGGCAGGGCCACGTGCCGGCCAGCGTGCTCGAGCTCTGTCGGCTGCGCCTCGCGCAATTGCACGGCGCCGCCCGCGAGCTCGAGGCGAATCCGCCGCCGGGCGCGCGCGCGGGACTCGACGATCGGAAGATCGAGAGTCTGCTCGCCGGCGCCTGGACGCGCGAAACACGCTTTTCGGCGGGTGAGCGCGCAGCCCTCGAGTTCGCCGAAGTTTACGCCCAGGATCCGCAGGCGATCACCGATGAGCTGGCCGCTGCGGTGAAGGCGCCGTTCGGAGAGACCGGGCTCGTCGCGCTCATCGAAGCGCTCGGCGTGATCGACGGGCGCATTCGGCTCGGCATGATGCTCGGCGCGCTGTTGCCTGCGGAGAGCGGCCATGGCTGAGCGCCTGCGCGCCGGAACGCCCGAACGCAAGACTGGGCACGTGATTCGCGACAGCAGCCTCGGGCTCGTGCCCGAGACGCTGCAGCCGATCATCGATCTGCAGGACGCGATGTGGCGGCGCGCGAGCATCGGCCCCGCCATCGTCGAGATGCTGCGCCTGCGTAACGCCCGCACCGTGAACTGCGTGTTCTGCAAGAGCGTGCGCTACGACATTGCACGCGCCGACGGGCTCACGGAGGACAAGGTCGCCGAGATAGACGACGGCTTCGCGAGCGGCGCGCTCTCCGAGCGCGAGAAGCTCGTGCTCGCCTTCGCCGACCTCTATCTGCGCACGCCGGATCGGGTGGATGCGGCGCTGGCCGAGCGCCTGCGAAGCGAGTTCACGCCCGAGCAGCTCACGCACATGGCGATCGCGCTCACCACCTGTCACGCGCTTTCGCGCTGCGCGGTGAGCCTCGGAGGGATGCCCGAAAGCCTGCCCATCGTTGAAGTGTCGGTTCCGGCGTGAGCGGTGTCTTTCCAACCCAATTCAGCCACGATCGGTGATTCTTTCAAGGCGGCGCTTGAGTTGCTCCGCTGAGTTGGAAGGGATCATGCCGGCTGTCCGTCGGCGTCAAGATCAGTTGGCCGCTTCGCTTCAGAGGTGTGAACAGCGTTGCCGCACGGGCGCTGCACGGAAGTGGCGCTCCCAGAGGGATTCGAACCCTCGTACCAGCCTTGAGAGGGCCAGCCGAAAGTCTATAGCTATCCGCCCGCATCCTAGAAACAGCGCTATTTATAGGCTTTCTGTAGCTGGCTGTCTAGGGCTGTCTGCCGTAGTATTGCCGTACGTTGCCGTACGAGGGGGCAGACCGTGGCAGATATCACCCGAAAGAGCAGCCGGCGCGAGCTACCCGAGCGCCGCGAGCCGTACTGGTTACGGCTCGGGCCGGGCGCCGCATTGGGTTTCCGGCGCGGGCCGGATACGTGGGTAGTGAAGTACCG
>JAVEVD010000039.1:0-34285 GCA_034005205.1 Steroidobacteraceae bacterium
CTGCGCCGGCTCCGGATCGAGCACGTCGTTGAACGGGTTGGCCGGGCAGATGCGAAGGCCGACCCGGCCTGCGCCCGCCACACCCGCCATGGCTTCGGCCGCCTCGACTGCGAAGCGAACGCGGTTCTTCGTGGACCCGCCATAAGCGTCGGTGCGCAGATTGCTGTTGACCGCCATGAACTGCATCGGCAGGTAGCCGCTGGTGCAGTGTAGTTCGACGCCGTCGAAACCGGCGGCGAGCGCATTGCGCGTGGCGTTCGCGTACTCGTCGATCACGCGCGGGATTTCCTCGAGCGCGAGCGCCCGCGGCATGTCCATGTCCTGCATGCCGGCGGCGTCGGTGTACATCTTGCCCGCGGCGCGCACCGCGGAGGGCGCCACGGTCTCGGCGTTTGGCGGCTTGTTGAAGTGCGATGCGATGCGACCGCAGTGCATGATCTGCGCGACGATGCGGCCGCCGGCCGCGTGCACCGCATCGGTCACGGCGCGCCAGGCTGCGACCTGCTCGGCGCTGTACAAGCCCGGCGTGCGGCAGTATCCGATGCCGTTCGCGGAAGGTGCGACGCCCTCCGAAACGATCAGCCCAGCGCTGGCGCGCTGCCGGTAGTACTCCACCATGAGGGGCGTGGGCGACGCATGGGCGTCGGCCCGCGATCGCGTCATCGGCGCCATGACCACGCGATTGGCCAGCGCAAGCTCGCCGAGTTGCACAGGGTCGAACAATCCCGCCATGTCAGCGCACCCGGATCTTCGGCGCGGGCGCCCCGCGTCGCATGGTTTCGAGGAAGCGTTCCAAGGGCGCCGGAGCAGCCACCTGCGGCAGCGCATCCTTGTCGGGCCGCGACGCCCAGAACTCCTTCCAGGATGGAAACAGCTCGTGGAAGGCGCCGTCGTAGGGTTCGCGTCCCGGCCAGCGCATCTTCATGTCGCCGATCGGCGGTTTGTTCAAATCCGTGGCGTACCAGTAGCACGGCAGCCGACGCCGGAAATACCAGCGACCCTCGATGCGCTCGTAATCGTCCCAGTAGAGCATCTGCATGATCACCCACTCGGCGCCGCACTCGTGCTCGTTCTTCGAGTACACGACGCCGATTGCGTGGTCCGGGTCGTGGAACTCGATGATGTGCTGGCCGAGGTGGTGCGAGGTGCCGGTGAACTGGTTGCGCAACGTGTCGTCCACCCAGGCTTTCAGGTGGGCGCGCCCGCTGCGTTCGCGGCTCACCCGGATGTCGGGCGCGAACAGGTTGACGTGCGCGTCCAGGTCGCGCATGTCGAGCGACAGTGAATACTTGCCGGCGAGCTGCCGGATCTCCTCGATCGATTCGAGGCGATCGAGGCGCGCGAGGAGCTGGGCGTCGTTCATGACCTCAATCGAACGTAGCGGAGGTGATCAGCGTAGTCGCCTGCCCGCCGTCGACCGACAAGGCGGCGCCATTCACGTACGAAGCCTCGTCCGAGGCCAGGAACAGGATGGCGTTGGCGACCTCTTCCGGCCGGCCCACGCGACGCATCGGGATCAGCTTCTCGGTGTTGCGGCGGTCCTTTTCGCTGCTGAGCATCGCGGCCATCGGCGGCGTCTCGATCGTACCGGGGACCACGACGTTGCAGCGGACGTTGCGGGCGCCGCCTTCGGCCGCGACCGCGCGCGAGAAATTGATGAGGGCGGCCTTGGCCGCGCTGTACCCGGCCATGTATGCGGCGCCGAACAGACCGCAAATCGACGAGACGTTCACGATCGCTCCGCCGGTCGGCTGCTTGTACATCAGCTTCAGAGCGGTCCGCACGCCCCAGAAGGCGCCGTCGACCGTGGTCGAGAAGTTCGAACGCCAGGCTTCCGTCGAGGTGCGATCGACCGTCCCGACCGAATACGCCATCGCGTTGTTGACCAGGATGTCGAGGCGTCCATGGCGCTGCGCCACATCGTTGATCGCTGCGACGTACTGCTGCTCGTTGCTGACGTCGACCTGGACCGCCTCGGCGACGCCCCCCGCCGCGCGGATGGCGCCGGCGACCTCATCCAGCATTTCTTTCCGGCGACCGCAGATGACCACCGTGGCGCCTTCCTCGGCGAAGCGTCGCGCCGTCGCGGCGCCTATGCCGGTGCCGCCGCCAGTGATGAATGCAATCTTGCCTGCCAGGCGACCCGCCATGCTGAATCTCCTACTTGAAGTACGAGCCGCCGTTCGCGACGACATCCGCGCCGGTGATCATCGCGGCTTCGTCCGACGCGAGGAACGCGACCACCGCAGCGATGTCATCGGGCTCGGCGATGCGGCCGACCGGGATCGCCGCGATCATCTGGTTTTTCCACTCGGGCGAGACGCCCTTCAGGATCGGCGTCTCCACCGCGCCGGGCATTACGTTGTTGATGCGGATGCCGCGCGGCCCGAGCTCGCGCGCCATGGAGCGCGTCATTCCGATCAGCGCGGCCTTCGAGGCGGCGTAGTGCGGCGCGCCTTCACCCGACATCGCCGCCGTGCTCGATATGTTGACGATCGCGCCCTTGACGCCATGCTTGACCATCAGGCGCACCGCTTCGCGCGTGCAATAGAACGCGCCATGGAGATTGACGTTGAGCACGCCGTGCCAGCCTTCGTCCTCCATGTCGATCGTGATGTCCGGGTAGACCGTCGGCGTCTCGCCGCGCGCCAGCTGAGCGTTGCGCTCGGCCATGCGAGCCATCAGCTTGGGGTAGCCGTCGCCCTTGGCGCCGCCGATGCCGGCGTTGTTGACCAGCGCATCCAATCGGCCGTACTTGGCGTCCACTTCGGCGAACAAGGCCTTGACCGCCGCACTGTCGGCGATGTTGCAGACCCGCGCGAAGCCAGCCGCGTCCCCGCCCACCTGCTCGATGGTCTCCCGGGCGTTGGCTTCCTTCACGTCCAGCGCCACGACCCGAGCGCCCTCACGCACCAGTCGCTGCGCGATCGCCCGGCCCATGCCCTGCCCGGCTCCAGTCACCACGGCTACTTTGTTCGCAAACCTCATCCGACGAAACTCCTATAGGGGGCTGCATTCTCGGCCCGCTCCCGCGGCGGAACATCGTCCAAATGGGGGCGTGAAGTCGGACCGCCGCCAACAAGGGCGACTTGCGCAAGCCAGGCGCGGCGCAGACCCTATGCCATCGTCACCGCGTCTTGCTTGTTGGTCGCCGTCGCGCGCGGCGGCGTTTCCAGCTCATCGCGCAGCCCCAGGGCGTGGCGGGCTGCGACATACCCGAACGTCATGCCCGGGCCCAGCGTGGCGCCGGCCGCCGGATACGCCCCGCCCATGACCGAAGCGGAGCAATTGCCGACCGCATACAGCCCGGGCAGAACGGCGCCGTCCTGCGTCAGCGCGCGGGCGAACTCGTCGGTCAGGATGCCGCCGTTCGTGCCGAGGTCGCATGGGACGATCGGCAGCGCGTAGAACGGCGCCTTCGTGAGCGGCGCGAGCGACGGATTCGGTTTCACGCTGGCGTCGCTGTAGTACCGGTCGACCAGACTCTCGCCGCGTCGGAAGTCAGCGTCCTTGCCTGCCCGCGCCATCTCATTGAAGCGCCCGATGGTGGCTTCGAGGACCTCCGGCGCCACGCCCATCTGTCGCGCAAGGCCGCCGATCGTGTCGGACTTCCTCAAGACGGCCTTCATGGACGGCTTCAGCCAGTCGTCCATTTTCGGCGGACCCGGAAACAGCGGCCCGAGCGCGTACTTGCCGCGATAGCGCGCGTCGAATACGAACCAGGCCGGCGCCGTTCCGGCCCCGGCCCCGTGCGCCATGACGCCGCCGTCCACGTGATAGGAGGCGGCCTCGTTGCAGAACCGCTTGCCGCCCTGGTCGACCATGATGCAACCCGGCAACGCACGCTCGACGAACATCGGCCGGGCGCGATCCTCGTCGCTGAGCTTGTAGCCCGGCGACCACCAGGCCGAACCCATGTTGCCCATGGCGACGCCGATGCGCAGCGCGGCGGCGATCGGCTCGCCGGTGTTGGTCGGTACGCCGGCCGCCCACGCGCTGCTCGTCGGCTGCGGCAAATACCGCTCACGCCACTGCTGATTCCGGTCGAAGCCGCCCGAGCCGACGATCACGCCCTTGGTCGCGCGGATGCGCTGCGTCATGCCGTCGCTGCTCACGACTGCGCCGACCACGCGGCCGTCCTCGACGATGTAGTCGGTGAGCGCGGTCGAGAGCCGCAGCTCGGCCTTGCGTTGCATGAGCGATTGCATCAGGCGTGCGACCAACGCAGCGCCGCACGTGAGCCGGCGATCGCGCGTCGTCTTGAACCGCTGAAAAATGTCCAGGTAGTACTTGAGTACGATCTTCAGGAACGTGGACTTGGCGCCCGGCCCCTGAGTCACCAGCTTGTGCGCTTCCTGCACGCTCCAGCTGATGCGATCGAACGCCACCGTGCCGAGGTGCGGCGGCTGCAACGTCGCGGCGTAGCGGCCGAGCACGTCGGACTTGACGGGCAGAGCCTCGCAGCTGCGATACCCAGGCTTGCCCCCCGGATTTTCCGGGTGATAGTCGCAGTACGTTTTCAGCGACTGGAACTTGATCCCACATCGCTCGGCGAAGAAGCGCAACATCCGCGGCGCCTGCCTGACGAACGCCAGGATGCGCGCGTCGCTGGCGCCGTCTCCGACCAGACCCTTGATATAGGTGAGCGCCTCCGCCTCGCTGTCCGAGCCGCCGGCCGCAGCGATCAGGTGATTGTTCGGGACCCACACGACGCCGCCCGAAGTCGCGGACGTGCCGCCGTAGTAGTGGCTGCTCTCGACGATGAGTACGCGCGCTCCATACTCGGCCGCCGTCAGGGCCGCGGCCAACGCGCTGGCGCCTGAGCCGACGACCAGGATGTCCGTCTCGACGTCGGGCAATGAGGGCTTGGTCACGTCGGCGCTCCTGTGTAATAAACCCTAAAATTAACGACTGCGAGCACGACGCCCGGCCGTGGTGCGCAGGCTGTCAGGAACGGCGCTCGATCGCCACGTCCAGTCGGACGATCAAGGGCGCGACGTCCCAACGGACTAGGACGTGTTCCGGTCCGCGCGTTATATAGAGTAATTGAATGCATGCGCGAGCGTAGCGCGTCGACACAGAGGTAAATAGGCATGCAGACTGAACAGCGTCCGGTGATCGCAATTCTCGGCGGCTCCGGCGCCGAAGGCAGCGGACTCGCGTTCCGCTGGGCGCACGCAGGCTATCCCGTCATCATCGGCAGCCGCTCGGCCGAGAAGGCCGCGGCCGCTGCGCAGCAGATCAACACCGCGCTGGGCCGCGAGGCGGCGCGCGGCTGTGACAATCCGGCCGCCGCCGCCGCTGCATCGATCGTCGTGCTGACCGTGCCGTACGCCGCCCAGCGCGCCACCGTGGAGGAAGTCCGCGAAGCACTGACCGGCAAGATTCTGGTGGACGTCACAGTGCCCCTCAAACCGCCCAAGGTGAACCGCGTGCAGTTGCCGGACGGCGGCTCGGCCGTCGAGGCGATCCAGCGGCTGCTCGGCGACCAGGTGAAGGTCGTCTCGGCGTTCCAGAACATCTCCGCGCATCATCTGAAGGATCTGGACCACGTCATCGAGTGCGACGTACTGGTCTGCAGCGATGATCGGGCCGCCGCCGACACGGTGATCGGCCTCGCGCGCGACATCGGGCTCGGGGCGTGGAACGCCGGCGTACTCGCGAACTCGGCCGCGGCCGAGGCGCTCACGTCGGTGCTGATCGCCCTGAATCAGCGCTACAAGGTCCCCGCCGCCGGCATCCGTATCACCGGTATTCCCCGCTAGTCCTAATGGACGTGGTGACGTTTCGACAGGGCGACTGATACTCAGGCGCGCGAGGGTTTCCTCGGCGCCTCCGGCGCCGATTCCGACTCTCACGACGCTCGATCGCCTCGCACGCCCATCGGCCCGTTTCGTTCTCCAACTCAGGAACCGACGCATGAGCACCAAAGACTTCTTCGTCGCGATGACCGAATTCCACTTCATGAACACTCAGACGCTGAGTGAAGTCGGTTATTACCCGGGCATGCACCACTTCCACTCGAGCGTGAGCGGGGTGCTGCGCGCCTGGTCCGGGCGCAGCATGGATGATCCCTGGCCCGCGCCGCTGGCGAGCGAGCTCGCCCCCTGGATGGACAAGTCGGGCTGCGACGTCGCCTTCTGCCTGCGCGAGCCGATGATGGATATCACCGGCGGCGTGGTGTCCTTCTCCACCAACGGCTTCATGCTGCAGCAGATCGAGCCGTACAAGGACCGCATGTATCTCGAGGCCAACGTCGGCCCGATCATCAAGCGCGGCGTCAAGCACGCCAACTGGGAGCTCGAATACCTGGTGAAAGAGAGGGGCGCGAAGCTCTGCAAGGTCTACCAGCCGGAAGACGACGGCCCGATCAACGACCGACGGCTGTGGCCGTTCTACGAGAAGGCGCAGGAGCTGGGCGTGCCGCTCACGCTGCACACCGGCGTGAGCTACGTGTGCCCGCAGCCGAACAGGCACTGCCATCCGTCACAGCTCGACGACGTGGCGCTGGACTTTCCCGACCTTACGTTGATCGCCTACCACGCGGGCTGGCCATATACCGAGGAGCTGATCGCGCTCTGCGGAAAGCACAAGAACCTCTATTTGAGCCTGTCGGGCGTGTTCGGCTGGTACCAGCGCTCGCCGTATCGCGGCTATCACGCCATCGGCACGGCGCTGCAATGGATGCCGGCCGACAAGATCGTGCTCGGCTTCGACCTGCCGTTCGATGACTTGCCTCGCGTGGTCGACTACATCAAGAACCTCGAGATGCCCGAAGAGCTGCAGGAGAAGTGGGGCTATGCGCAGGTGACTGATGAGGACAAGGCCAAGATCCTCGGCCTCAACCTCGCCAGGCTCACCGGCATCGAGCCGACCAAGCGCTGCAAGCCGGCCGCCAAGTAAACCATGACCCGTCCTGCCCCACTCGAGGGACTGCGCGTCATCGAGAGCTCCATCCTCGGCCCGGCGGCCATCACGACGGCCTTCGTGGACCTCGGCGCGGAAGTCATCAAGGTCGAGACGCCGGCCGGCGACTACATTCGCGAGATGACCTGGCCGATCATCCAGGGCGTCTCGCTGATGCACTACCACCTCAACCGAGGCAAGAAGAGCATCACGCTGGACCTGAAGGTCGAGGCCGCGCGCGAGGTTTATCGCGAGCTGGTCAAGGGCGCCGATGTGGTGATCGAGGCGTCCAAACCCGGGGCGTTGGCGAAGTACGGGCTCGGTTACGACGACCTGTGCAAGATCAATCCCAAGATCGTCTTCTGCACCGTCTCCGGCTACGGCATGACTGGTCCGTACAAGGACATGCCCTCGCACGGCATCGCGTATGACACGTGGTCCGGCGCCTGCAAGCCGGCCTACGACGAAGAAGGCTTCTGCTACATCCCGGAGCACATCGGCATCGGCATCAACGCGGCGCCGCTGTACGGCGGCCTCGCCGTGCTGGCCGGCGTGCTGCGCGCACGCGCGACCGGCGAGGGTTGCTTCCTGGACCTGGCCCAGAGCGACGCAGCCGCGGCGTTCGACTGGTATCGCAGCGAAAGCTACATGGCCTACGCGCGGCCCGAGGACGTCGTCACGGGCAACAAGGCCGACGGTTACAAGCGACGGCCGGTCGCCACCGCCGGCATGCGCGAAGGCGTCCGCTATCAAATCTACGAGTCCTCCGACGGCCATGTGCTGTTCATGGCCTCGGAGCAAGCCTTCTGGAAGAACTTCTGCGAAGGCGTCGGCCGCATGGATTTGTTCGAGCGCTGGCCCGGCTCGAAGTACGCGGATCACGCGCGCGGCAACCGCGAGCTGCAGGCTGAGCTGCGCGCTATCTTCAAGACCCGCACGAGCAAGGAGTGGCTGCAGTTCAGCGTCGAGGCCAACACGCCGATCGCGCCGGTGAACACACCGCAGAACATCGTGGACGATCCGCAATTCAAGGCGCGTTTCAAGATCTTGCCGCACACGACGCACGGCGCGGACATGCTCGGCTTTCCGGTGCACTTCATCGGCGAGGAGTTGCCCGAGCCCGCCATCGCGCCAACCGCAGGCGAGCACACCATGCAGGTCCTGCGCGACGTGCTCGGCTACGACGAGCAGCGCTGCGAGACGCTCAAGCAGACCGGCGCCCTCGGACGCTGAATGTCGAGGCCGAATCCGAGCTACGGACAGGGCGTCTTTCGCCGGCGCGTGCGGATAACGGTGCGCGCAAACGAGGCCCACGTCGATCTCGAGGACGCCAATCACGCTTTCCGACTGGCGCTGCGTCACGACGGCGAGCGAATCACTGCGCTCGAGCCGGAGTTCGTGCGCCACCCGTTCACGACCTGCCCAGAGTCTGGGCGCCATCTCGCAGCGCTCGTCGGCCGGCCGCTCGAGGAGTTGCGGCGCCTGCGCCGCGCCGTCGAGACGCGCCTGAGCTGTACGCACGTGATGGATATGACGGCGCTCGCCCTGGCCCACGTCGGCGAGCGGGAGTTCGCACGTCTGTACGACGTCGCGGTCGAGGACGAACGCGCCGGATGCACGCACGCGCGGGTCGTCTGTGACGGCCGACCGGTGCACGAGTGGGTGATCGCGCGACACATGATCGTCCAGCCGTCCGCGCTGGCGGGCCGGCCCATGATGCAGGGATTCCACGCCTGGGCGCGCGACAGCTTCGCCGATCGCGAGTTCGAGGCGGCGCTGACTTTGCAGCGCGGCTACTTCGTGGCCCAGGCTCGCCGCTACGACACCTCCCCCGAGCGCGACCATCCCGCCGTCAGAGACAACATGCCTGACGGCGTGTGCTACTCATACAGCGCGCCCGTGGTGCAACGGGCGTTGCGCGTCGAGGGCAGCAAGCGAGATTTCACGCACGACGCAGAAGCGCTGCTGCGCTTCGAGCGCTGATTCGGCGCAGGATCCACCTTTCCCCGGCGCAGCTTACGAACGATTCTGTGACAGACAAGCGAGACGTCCGATACACCATGTCCGCTGGAAGGAGAACAACACCGTGGCATTGCGCGTAGAAGCAACTCTCTTCGGGCCCGACACCCAGCAGTACGCCGGACGTGGTCAGGAGCGCATCACTTTGGCCGAGATAGCAGCGCGCGCCGCGCTCCTGGAGTCGATCGGCTTCGACGGCGTCACGACCGCCGAAGCGGGCCACGACGCATTCCTGCCGATCATGACGGCGGCTGCGAGCACGCAACGGCTCCGCATGGGAACCAATGTCGCGATCGCCTTTCCGCGCAGCCCGATGGCGACGGCTCAGCTCGCCTGGGACCTGCAGCACTTCTCGAACGGGCGCTTCAACCTCGGTCTCGGCACACAGGTCAAGGGTCACAACGAGCTGCGTTACTCGACCGCCTGGCCGAGCCCGCCGGGACCGCGCATGCGCGAATACCTGTTGTGCCTGCAGGCGATCTTCAAGAGCTTCCAGAACCCGGCCGCACCCACGTTCTTCGAGGGCGAGCACTATCGCTTCAAGCTGCTGCCGCCCTTCTTCAATCCGGGACCCATTGATCATCCGCACGTGCCGCTGTATGTCGCCGCCGTCAACCCTTACATGGCGCGGCTCTCGGGCGAGATCTGTGACGGCCTGCGGCTGCATCCGATCGCCACGTTCCGCTACACACGCGAGGTGATCGCGCCGGCGATCGCGCAGGGACTCGCGAAGAGCGGACGCACGATCGACAGCTTCGATCTCGTCGGCGCCCCCTTCATGGCGCTCGGGCGCAACGAGGAGGAAGTCGAAAAGGCCAAGCACAAGCTGCGCAACCAGATCTCCTTCTACGCGTCTACCCGCAGCTATCACGGCGTCCTCGCCCACCACGGGTGGGAAGACGTCGGCGCGCAGCTGCACCGGCTCTCTGTCGCGGGCAAGTGGCAGGACATGCCCGCCCTGATCACCGACGAAATGCTGGAGGAATGGGCCGTCATCGCCACCTATGACGGGCTGGCCGACGCCATACGCGCCAAGGCCGACGGCCTCTATCGGACCATCACGCTCGTGCTGGTCGACGAGGCGCGGCGAGATCCCGACCGCGTGCGCGTCGCGGTCGAGCGACTGCACCAGGACTGAAACGATCCGCAACCAACCCGAGGAGCCTTGCCCATGAGCGACGTGCTGTACGAGCGTGATGGCGCGGTGGCCACGATCACCCTGAATCGTCCTGAGCGGATGAACACGATCTCACATCCCATGCTGCTGGCCCTGTCCGAGGCCCTGCTGCAAGCCGGGCGCGACGAGCAAGTGCGCGCGGTGATCGTGACCGGCTCCGGTCGCGCTTTCTGCGCCGGGCTCGACCTGAAGGATGCGGCCAGCGACGAAGGCGTCCGTAAGGGCGGCTTCGCGCTCGCGCCGACGCTCGACTTGCGCGACTTCCCGCCTGTGGTGCTGCACCAGCTCGACAAGCCCGTGGTCTGCGCGATCAACGGCGGCGCCGCGGGTTTCGGCATCGACCTGACGCTCGGCGCCGATGTGCGGATCTGTGCGCGCCACGCCAAGCTCGCCGTCACCTTCACCCGGCGCGGGGTCATGCCCGAGACCGGAGGCACGTGGTACCTGCCCCGCCTGCTCGGCTGGTCCAAAGCCGCCGAGCTGATCCTCGCCGGGCGCACGTTGTCGGCGGACGAAGCGCTCGGGCTCGGACTGGTCAGCCAGGTGGTCGAAGCGCAAGCGCTGCTGCCGGCGGCCCGGGCGCTCGCGGACGAATTCGCGGCCGGCGCTCCTCTCGCCGTGCAAGCCTCCAAGCGGATGATGCGCGCCGCGATGACCGAAGGTTTCGCCGAGCACGTCGCGCACGCCTACCTGCAAGTGCTGCCTCTGATGCAAAGCCAGGACTTCCGCGAAGGCTACAGCGCCTTCCTGGAGAAGCGCGCTCCCGTATTCCAGGGCCGCTGAGCGGCGCGCGATGAGGCCGCAGGCCCGCCCGCCGTGAGGCGCGACGCGGCGCAACGGCCAAGCAAGCCAAAGCCATGAAAGCTTCGGGTGTTCGGTGAGAAAGAAAATCGTCATTGCAGGCGCTTCGGGCCTGGTAGGCGGCGCCGCGGTTCGTCTGTTCGCCTCGCGAGGCGATTGGCAGGTCGTGGCCGTTTCGCGCCGTGCGCCGCTCGACGTGGGCGCCCACGTGCAGCACGTCTCGGTCGATCTGTGCGATGCACAGGCCTGCGCACAGGCGTTCGGCGCAATGTCGGACGTGACGCACCTGATCTACGCCGCCGTCAGCGAAAAGACCGAAGACATTTACGGCGGTTGGTCCGACCCTGCTCAGATCGCGAAAAACACGGCGATGCTGCGCAATCTTTTCGAGCCGCTCTCGAGCGCGGCGCGCGATCTGCAACACGTGGCGCTGGTGCACGGCGCCAAGGCTTACGGCTGTCACCTGCCGCAGGTCGCAGCGCCGATACCGATGCGCGAGAGCTTGCCGCGCCCGTCGATTCCGAACTTCTACTTCGAGCAGGAGGACTACATCTGGGGCAAGCAGCAGGGCCAATCCTGGACGTGGACGGTCTGGCGACCCGTAGGCGTCGCCGGCGTCGCGCTCGGCTCACCGATGAATTCCTTCCTGATGTTGCCGCTGTACGCCGCGCTGCGCCGCGAAGCCGGCCTCGATCTGCCCATGCCTGCCGGCGTAACTCTGGCGAGCGAGGCTACGGACGCCGATCTGATCGCTGAAGCCCTCGAGTGGGGCGCGCAGTCGCCGAACGCGCGCAATGAGATCTTCAACATCTCAAACGGCGACGTCGTGGCCCAGCGCGAGCGATTTCCCGTGATCGCCGAGCACTTCGGCATGCCGCTGGGCGAGCCCCGCCGCATCAATGTGTCGCGGGAGGTCGTCGAGATGGCGGGACTCTGGCGAGAGATGGTGCGCCGCTACGAGCTCCAGGCGCCCGAGGACGTGGCCGCGCTGTTCGGCGGCTCGCTGACGATGAGCGGCGTCGGAACCGAAGCCCCCGAGGGCAATCCGCTGCGCTGGGGTCTGGTGAGCACCATCAAGCTGCGCCGCGCCGGCTTCCACGGCTGCGCCGATACGCTCGAGATGGTTCGTAAGTATGCGCGGCGCTACCAGGAACTCAGGATCCTGCCGCACTAGGATTGAGAGAAGCGGATAGCGGCCGGCGGCGCTTTCATCGCCTTAAGAGTCTTTGATTTGCTCCGCGTCGCGATCGCCAGGCGTTCGAAGCGCCGTGCATTTCAGGCATTTCCTTGGCCCGAACCATCAGGGTAGTAGGTTGATCCGAGCTTCCTTGTCGTTCTGAATAGCCTCCTTCGCTGTCTACTCGGGGTAAAGCACGCCATGACGACTCGTAATACGCGCAGGGTGGCGATCGTGACCGGCGCGACCCGGGGCATTGGCAAAGCCTGCGCGCTGAGCCTCGCGCGGCAAGGCTTCGATGTGACGGTGACGGGTCGGACGCAGAAGGAAGGCGATGGCGCCGCCACGATGCCTTTCGCGCGCGATGGCCGGCAGGTCGCCGTGCCGGGCAGCCTCGAGACCACCGTCGAAGCCGTGCAGGCCCTGGGGCGCGAGGCGCTGCCTGTGCGCATGGACGTGCTGGATCGCGCTTCCATGGACCAGGTGGTTGCGCAGACGCTCGAGCGCTGGGGCCGCATCGACGTGCTGGTGAACAACGCCCTCTACCAGGGGCCGGGCCTGATGTACGCCTTCGCGGACTTCACCTTCGAGCAACTCGAAAAGAGCGTGCTCGGCAATTTCATCAACCAGGTCTGGCTGGCCCGCAAAGTGATCCCGGTGATGGTGCGCCAGGGCGGCGGCTACATCGTGAGCCTGAGCTCGAACGCCGCCGTCAACCCGCCCCCGGCGCCGCCCGACCAGGGTGGCTGGGGCTTCGTCTACGGCGCGCCGAAATCGGCCTTCCATCGCATCGCGGAATTCATCCACGTCGAGCATGCGAAAGACGGCGTAGTCGCTTTCAACGTCGAGCCGGGCTTTACCGTCACCGAGGCGACCGTGGCCATGTTCGGCGCGAACGCCGCGGCGGATTTCAGCCGGGAAGCAACCCGACCTGAGACCACGGGCGATGTGGTCGCCTGGCTGGTCACGCAGCCGGAGGCGCGCGCGCTCGCCGGGACGCTCATCAGCTCGCCCCGATTCTTCGCTACGCAAGGAATTACGTTCCCATGAACTCACCTGTATTGCTGGTGGACAAGCGGCACGGCGTTGCGACCGTCACTCTGAATCGTCCCGAGGCGATGAATGCGCTCTCGGCGCAACTGCGTCTCGCGCTCGCACAGACGTTTCGCGATCTGCAGGCCGATGCGGAAATCCGCGTCGTCATCGTCACGGGCGCCGGACGCGCCTTCTGCGCCGGCATGGATCTCAAGGAGCTGGGCGCCGGCGACGCCGGCGCGACGGCTTTCGACAAGAGCGTCGTCGGCCAGGACATGAGCGAAGCGATCGCCGCCTTCCAAGGCCCGATCATCGCTGCAGTCAACGGCCACGCCGTGACCGCCGGCTTCGAGCTGGCGCTCGCCTGCGATTTCATCATCGCCTCGACGAACGCCAAGTTCGCCGACACTCACGCGCGCGTCGGCATACTCCCCGGTTGGGGACTGAGCCAACGCTTGCCGCGCCTGATCGGCGTCGCGCGCGCCAAGGAGATCAGCTTCACGGGCGCCACGGTGGGCGCGCAGCAGGCCTACGACTGGGGCCTGGTCAATCGCGTAGTCGAGCCCGAAGCGCTGCTGCCCACCTGCCAAGCGCTGGCCGCACAGATGGCGAGTTGCGCGCCGCACGTGCTTCGGGGTTACAAGCGGCTCATCGACACCGGCTTTGGCATGCACCTGCCGGATGCACTGCGCTACGAGCTTGCCGTGGGCTCCGAGTCCGCGAGGCAGGTCAGCTCGACCGATATCGCCGAGCGGCGTGAGGACGTGTTTGCACGGGGCCGCGAACAGAGCGGCGACGCATGAACTCGATCGCTCCACGTACGGCGGCCGCCTGCTTCAACCAAACTACCCGAGCGAGACTGTGAGGATGTGACGACTCTTCTGAAAAAGAGATCGCGCCTTGCGGTCCTCGCCGCGGTGGTTGCGCTCGTCGTCTTGGCGTTCGTGTTCTGGCGGACTCGACCAGAGGCGCCCACGCCGCCTCCTCCGCCAACGTTCGCGGGATCGGCCGCGTGCGCGGACTGCCATGAACGACAGTATGCGGCGTGGTCGGCGTCGCAGCACGCGCTTGCGATGCAGATCGCTGCGCCCGATACGGTCCTCGGGCGCTTCCAGGACTCGCCCGCAACGAACGATGGCGCGCCAGGTTTCGTGCAGCGTGGAGCGCGCTACTTCATACGTGCGCGTGGGCCGGATGGCCGGATGGGAGAGTTCGAAGCGAAGTACGCGTTCGGGCTGTATCCGCTGCAGCAATATCTCGCGCCGCTCGAGGGCGGGCGATTGCAGGCGTACGGGCTGGCGTGGGACGCGCGTCCGGCTGAGGAAGGCGGGCAGCGGTGGTTCGATTTGTATGCCGATCGGCAGCTCGAACCCGGCGATCCGTTGCACTGGACTGGCGTCGAGCAGAACTGGAATTACCAGTGCGCAGATTGCCATTCGACGAATGTGCGCAAGAACTACGACGCAGCGACCGATGCATTCTCGACCTCGTGGTCCGAGATCAGCGTCGGCTGTGAGGCGTGTCATGGACCAGCGTCGAATCATCTTGCGTGGGCGCGTCGCGACGCCGGCTGGCGTGCGCTGCAAGAACGCAAGGGACTCGTCAATGCGCTCGACGAACGCAAGCAGGTGAGCTGGAGGCCGCAGGTTGCCGGAACGGCGTCGCGCTCGACGCCGCGCGCGACCGCACGGGAGATCGAGACGTGCGCGCGCTGCCACGCACGCCGTGGGCAGTACACGGACGACATTCACGCCGGCCAGAACTGGCTCGACGCGTTTCGCCCCGCGCTGCTGACGCCAGGGCTCTACTACGCCGACGGGCAACAGCGCGACGAGGTCTACACCTGGGGCTCGTTCGTGCAGAGTCGCATGTACGCCGCCGGAGTCACATGCGCCGACTGCCACGAACCGCATAGCGGCAAGCTGCGCGCCTCCGGCAATGCGGTGTGCGCGCAGTGTCATGCGCCGGCGAAATTCGATGCGCCTGATCACCATCATCATGCGCCGGGCTCCGCAGGCGCGCAGTGCGTCGCGTGTCACATGCCTGCGAGGACGTACATGCAGGTCGATCCGCGTCGCGATCATTCGTTTCGCATCCCGCGACCCGACCTGAGCGACGCGCTAGGGACGCCGAACGCATGCAGCGCATGCCATCAGGACCAGCCGGCTTCATGGGCGGCGGCGGCGCTCAACAAGCGGCGCCCGCGCTCCAAGCCTGGACACCTGACGTTCGCGGCGAGTTTCGCCGCGGCCGAGCGCGGCGAGCCTCAGGCCGCCGCGGAACTCGCGACGCTGATCGAAGATCCCGCGCAACCGGCGCTGGTGCGCGCCAGCGCCCTCGCCCGGCTGGCGCCGCTGTTGACCCCGCGAGCAATGACGACGGTCGCGCACGCACTGAACGACGCTGACGCCCTCGTGCGCGCGAGCGCCGCCGAAGTGTTCACCGCAATCGATCCTGCGCTGCGCGTTGAATATCTCTCACCGCTCCTTCGCGACCCCGTGCGCCTGGTGCGCATGACCGCAGCGCGCGCGCTCGCGGGCGAGCCGGAGGCGCGGCTGCGGGTCGAGGATCGCGAAGCGTTCGCCGCGGCGCTGGAGGAATGGCGTGCAGGCGAACGTTTCAACGCCGACCGACCGGAAGCGCACGCGAATCTCGGTGCGCTTGCTCTGCAGCGGGGATCAGTTCTCGAGGCGAAAGCGGCCTTCGAACGTGCGCTCGAACTGGACCCGACATTCGCGCCGGCGGCCGTCAATCTCGCGGAGGCGCATCGCGTGAGCGGAGATGAATCGGGCGCGGAGCGAGTCCTTCGCGAGGCGCTCGTGCGCCAGCCAAGCGAGGCCGCCGTTCATCACGCGCTCGGATTGTCGCTGGTGCGCCAGCGACGCCTGATGGACGGCGTCGCCGCGCTCGGCAAAGCACATGAGCTCGCCCCTGCGAACGTGCGCTTCGCGTATGTGTACGCCGTAGCGCTGCTCGATACGGGCCAACGGGAGGCGGCGCTCGCGGTGCTGCACGCGGCGCTGCGGGAGCATCCGCACGACCCCGCGCTCAAGCAGGCGCTGGCAAGCTTCCGCTGATAAGCGACGCACCCGTTTCCGGCGCAAATCAGAACTCGTAGATCACGTCGACGCCCGCTGAACGCGGCGGCCCGAACTGGGCGCTGATCACACCGAGATTCGTGGTCGAGAGCCGGTAGATCTCGTCCGACAGATTCTTGCCCCAGACGGCCGCCTTCAACGAACCCTGCGGAACCGGGATATCGGCCAGTTCCAGGCGCGCGTTCCAAGTGTGATAGCCCGGCGAGAACGTTTCAGTCTTCGGGCCCGCATAGAAGTCGTCCTGCTTGCGATAGTCGACGTTCAGAACGAAGTCGCCGATGGGCAGCGACGGAAATGCGTACTCGAGCCCCACGCCGATCTGGTGCTTGGGCGTGTTCTGCATGCGCCGCTCGGCTGCGAGCTCCACGTTGTTATCGATGTAGGACTGATATTCCGCCTCCAGCCAGGAGTAGAAAAGACTGGCGCTGAGGCCGTGAGCGAGCACCGCCGCGCCCTCGAGCTCCACGCCCTTCACCGTCGCGCTGCCCGCATTGAGCGTATCGACGAAGAACGCAGGCGTGCGGGCCTGATCCACCTGCAGGTCGGTGTACTTGCTGCGGAACGCAGCCAGGTTGACGCGCAGGCGCCTGTCGAGCAGATCCGACTTGAGGCCCACTTCCCAGGCCTTGACGTCCTCCTCATCGAAACCCGGTGCGAAATAGTCTGGGGTGCTCTGCGTGCTGAAGCCGCCGGCCCGGTAGCCGGTGGACCATTTCGCGTAGCCGCGGATCTCGTCCGTGAACACGTAGTCGACGGTCAGCGCGGGATTGAACGAACTGAAATCCCGATCGCCGGTCAGCACCAGGCCGGTGATGGCCGGTGTGAACCCGGGATTCACGTAAGTCTTCACGGCCTTGCGCGAATCTTCCGTGTAGCGCAAACCCAGCGTGACGCTGAAGCGGTCATCGAGCACCGGCGGCGTCCATTTGGCCTGCCCGTAGACGGCCGCCGAGGAGCCGTCGGCTTTCACCAGCCACGAATCTCCCAGCGGGATGGCGACGAGGTTCGAGACGAGCGTCTCGTGGCTGCTTTCCTCGAAGTAGAACAGGCCCACCAGGTAGCTGATCCGCTCGCTGAGGTCGCCGATCAGCTGCAGCTCCTGCGAGAACTGGTGCTGCTTCTGCACGGCGTCCTGAGTAAACGCGTCGACGAAGTTCATATGCGTCGCGCTATCGAGGTCACGATAGGCGCTGATCGATTTCAGCGTGACGTCGCCGAGATCCCAGCTGACGGTGAGGTTGTGCCCGGAGACTTCCGTGTCGCTCGGGTGCAGACCGGCCGCCCGATTGACGGACTCCTGCCGCCCCGGCACGGCGGATGGCCCCTCGATGATCTGGTAGAAATGGTTGCCGAAGATCATTTTCGACATGTCGAAGCCATAATCCATGACGATGCTGTCGGTCGGCTTGATGCGCACGGCCGCCTTGATCGCCTCCTTCTTGCGGTCTTCGTTGAAGTTGATCTGATTGGGCAGCGTCGCGTTGGTGTTGTCCACCCAGCCATCGTGTTCCGAGCGCATGTAAGCCAGGCTCGCAGCCAAGCGGTCGGTCACGGGCACATTGATCCGGGCGCGCCCCGAACGCAGGTCCCAGCTGCCCGCGGTCAACTGTGTCTTCAAGGAGAACTCGTCATCCGGCTTCTGCGTGACGAAATTGATGGCGCCGGCTGTGGTGTTGCGACCCCACAGCGTTCCCTGTGGACCGCGCAGCACCTCCACGCGCTCGAGATCGGCGATGTCCACCGCGAGCCCGACAGCGCGACCGATCGGTACGCCGTCGACGTAGATGCCCGTGGCCAGATCCTTGGTCGTCTGAGCGTTCAGGTTGCCCATGCCGCGAATGAACAGGTTTGGCGCCGCGCGAGTGCCGGCGAATGGCGCGAGGTTGACCGACGGGACCTTGTTCAGAAGGTCCATCACATTGGTCACGCGCTGCGTTTCGAGATCGCGCGACCTGAAGGCGGTGATCGCGATGGG
Source organism: Steroidobacteraceae bacterium (assembly GCA_034005205.1). Classification (GTDB taxonomy): domain Bacteria; phylum Pseudomonadota; class Gammaproteobacteria; order Steroidobacterales; family Steroidobacteraceae; genus Steroidobacter. Next base: position 18,189 of record JAVEVD010000039.1, read on the forward strand.
CGTCTCCTGCAGTGACTCCTCGCGCCTCTGCGCGGTTACGGTGATTTCCTCGATCCTGCCCGCCGACGAATCGCTTGCAGGCTGGTCTGCGCTTTGCTGAGCCAGGGCCGCCGTGCACGACAGGGCGATACCCGTAGTCAAGACGACGCTCTTCGACAAGTTGCTCATTGTTGCGTTGAATCTGCTCACGTACGGCGCCTCGGCTTGGATTGAATGATCGGCTCGGGCGGAAACCTGTAACGTCCAACGCCGCAGCTGCGCACGGCCATACTGCGTTTCGTCATCACAGGGGTCCCGCCTCGCCACGACTCCGACAGCCCTTTTCCGGGGCGTCTGTTTCAGGGTCGTCAAGTACAAGAACGAACAGCCGGGACAAACCCGCTAGTGCGTTTTGAGAAATCGTTGCTGGCGACCTGGTCACCGCCGCGATGCGGCGCGCTAGATCAAGACCGACTGCTCCGCTTCGGCGGCGCCCTCAAGATGCTCGATCCGCAGCGCCGCCGGTCGCCTGGCGAACGCGCTTCCACTTCCTGCCTGCGCATATTGCGATTGCGAATGATTCGCATTACGCTTGCTGCCCGTCGAGATGTCCCGACCGGTCCGGCGCAGCCGCGTGGTGCGCCCCGAACAAGAATGAGGAACTACGATGTTGAATCGACGGCAAGGCGCCGCGACGTGCATGTGCGCCGTTGGCTTGCTCATCGCGCCACAGGCGCCTGCTCAAGCCCAACTTGAGGAAGTCGTGGTCACCGCGACCGGCCTCAGCACGGCAAGCTCGACCACCAAGACAGCTACACCACTGATCGAGACCCCACAATCGATCTCGGTCATCACCCGCGAAGAGATGGATATACGCGCGGTCGCTACGGTCGCAAACGCATTGTCGTACTCGGCGGGCGTGCAGCCGGAATCTGCAGGCATCGATAGTCGCGTCGACGAGGTCAGCGTGCGCGGTTTCGGCGCCGGCGGGTTCTCGAGCAACAACAACTTCGTCGACGGCCTGCGCTTGCCGTCAGGGGGCCAATGGACCCGACCGCAATTCGATCCATTCGGCCTACAGCAGGTCGACGTGCTGAAGGGTCCCTCTGGCGCTCTGTACGGGCAAACCGCGCCGGGCGGCGTCGTCAACCTCGTAACCAAGCGCCCGAGCTTCACGCCGCGCGCCGAGCTGATGGCGCAATCGTCGGGCTACACGGATCTCGACCGCTGGCAGTATCAATTCGCCGGCGATATCGCCGGTCCCATCAACGATGCCTTCGCCTACAGCTTCGTCGGCTTGGCCCGCGACGGTGAAACCCAGATAGACGCGACCAGCAACAGTCGTTACTACGCCTCGCCAGCCGTCACCTGGCAGAACGACAGCACCACGTGGACATTGCTTGCTCAATATCAACGCGATCGCGGCGGATCGACTTATCAATTTCTTCCGGCGACAGGCACGCTCTATCCGAGCAATGGCCGCCGCATCGAGCTCGATGCGTATCTGGGCGAGCCTGACTGGAATCAATTCGATCGCGATCAGAAGCTGATCGCGTCCTTTTTCGAACATCGATTCAACGACGCCTTCGCCATTCGCAACAATGTGCGTTACACCTCCATCGATTCCCTGTATCGCGTGACGGTGTTGCAGGGCGATACCGTGACGGACTGTGCGACGCCTCCGGTGACGCCGGGCTGCATAGCCGGACAGACCATCCGTCGTCGAGCGGTGCAAGGCATTGGCGAGACCGACGGCTTCGCGGCCGACACGCAGCTCGAAGGCAAGTTTGCGACCGGCCGCATCGAGCACACCGTGCTCGGCGGCGTGGATTACTTCCACACGGATTGGGAGCACTACCGCGATCTGGTCGCATCGGCGCTCGTATTGCCGCTGCTCGACATCTACAACCCCGTCCCGCGCGGTTCGCAAGGCTATGCGAGCGGCTTGTCGCCGCAGATCTATAGCGAGACTACGAGCAAGCAACTCGGCTTCTATCTGCAGGATCAGCTGAAGGTCGGCGCGTTGCGTCTGACCATGGGCGGACGCTACGACAGCGCCAAGGACGACGCCTTCAACCCGATCAATGGAGTGACGATGATCACCGAAGCCGATGAATTCACGGGCCGCATCGGCGGCGTCTACCTGTTCGAGAGCGGTATGGCGCCGTACGCGAGCTACTCGGAGTCGTTCCAGCCTTCCGCCGGGCGGTACTTCGACGGTCGGCCGTTCGATCCTACGACCGGCCAGCAAATCGAGTTCGGCCTTCGCTATCAACCACCCGGCTCGAACGCCTTCGTCACGCTCGGCGCCTACGAGATTACACAGCAGAACCTCACGACGCCCGATCCGGACCCGACGCACATTTGCGGCGGCGGCGCTTGCCAGGTGCAAACCGGCGAGGGGCGGGTTCGCGGCGTCGAACTCGAGGGTCGGGCAACCCTGCCGTTCGGCATAGCGGTCATAGTCACGGCGACGCTTACCGACGGCGAAGTCTCGAGAACGAATGTCCCGGAGGAGCAAGGCGCCACGCTGCCGAACGTGCCTGACAAGATGGCGTCCCTGTTCGTCGATTATCGTGTTCGCTCCGGACCGCTCGAGGGTCTGGGGATCGGCGGCGGCGTGCGCTACACGGGCGAGAGCTACGGCAACGTCGCGAATACGCTCGCAATTCCCGACTTTACGGTGTTCGACCTGTTCGCGCGGTACGACTTCCACAAGTTCCGCTCGCTCGGCGTCGATGGCCTGTCGCTGTCCGCCAACGTACGCAACTTGACAAATAGAACGTACGTGGCGACTTGCGGCAGCGTCGCTTCCTGCTACTACGGCTCGGGACGCACATTGTCGCTGCGGGCTCAGTATCGATGGTGATTGGCCGCCGGCGCCGTACTGACTGCAATCGGCGCCGGCGTGCAGATCACGTCGAGAAATCACGAGCATGACCATACTGTTCGCTCTGCTGGCTGTACTGAGCGGCGCGATCGGAGCGTTCGCGCCTTACTTGTCATCGCCCAATCAGAAGATGCTCGAGCGGCGCATTCCCCTGCAGCGTGGCGTGCTTGTCGGATCTGCAGCGCTAATCGCAAGCGTCGTATTCTTTCTGCAGACGGCCGGCCCGGCGACTTCGATCTACCTGCTGCTGACCCTGGTCATGCTGCTGTGGTCTGCGCTGCCGCTGTTCTTTGGCTGGCTGCGCTATCGCAAGAGTCGCCGCTCATGAGCGCGCCGGCGCAACTGCGAAGCGCGGATTGGTTCGGCAAGGCCGCAGCTGGCCTGATTTGCGGCTTCATGTTGTCGATTGCGCTGACCGGCTTGTTCGCGTGGTTCGGACCCGGCGGGCTCATGCACAGCTCGGCGAAGACGCAACTGAACATGTGGCTCATCGCGCCGATCTGGCTCACCGTGCTGAGCGTGTGCTTCCTGTTTCGTTCGAACCTGCGCGCGTGGGTCTGGTTGTCTGGGGCGAACGTCGTCTGTTTCGCCCTGCTATTCGCCGGTCGCGCCCTAGTGGACGCGCCATGAAGATCCACACTGACGTCATTCGCGTCTATAAAGACGTGCATACGTGGGTCGGCGTCATCAGCGGCCTCGCTCTGTTCATCGCGTTCTATGCAGGCGCGATCACCATGTTCGAAACGCCGCTGCAGCGCTGGGCGTCCCCGCCGGTCGAACTCGCGGCGCCGCCGCTAGAAGACGCACCGCGGCTGATCGAGGCTACGATCGCTGCGCATCCGGCGGCTGCGCACTATTATCAGATCATCTCGGAACCGAGCCCCGAAGCGCCCGCCCGGATGATCTGGCGCGCGGGCCGTCGCGACGACGCCACGTTCTACGCATCGAGCTTCGCAGAAGACGGATCGCTGCAGGTGATTCGCCACGAGCCCGCCAAGGTCGCACAGTTCATCGACGTGTTGCATCAGCAGGTCGGATTGCCGTTCGACCACGAAGTCGCAATGCCGATCACGGGCGCGATTGCGCTCATGTACGGACTGGCGCTCGTGTCCGGGGTGATCATTCTATTGCCGACGTTGGCGCAGGATCTGTTCGCGATGCGCTTCGGCAAGAACCTGAAACGCATGTGGCTCGACGTGCACAATGTGCTGGGCGTGCTGAGCCTGCCGTTCCATATCATCATGGCCCTAACAGCGGTCGTATTCGCGTTTCACGATCAGTTCTACGACGTTCAGAACCACATCAACTACGACGACCAGCTCAGCGCGATGTTTTCGCTGGACAAGCCGCAGCAAATGGCGCCGCCGCCGGGCGCGTCGGCCTTGAGCCCGGCGCAACTGATAGCTCGCGTCAGCGAGCAGGCGCCGACCTTCAAGGTCAGCGCGCTCGAGTATTCGATGCGTGACGGCGTCCGCGGGATTCGCGTCATCGGCAGCGATCCCCGTTATGGCCATCGCGCGCCCACTTACGGATTCGCGAACCTGGATCCCTACACGGGTGAGATCATCTCGACCGACTATTTTCCTGGACGTCAGGACGGCTGGTTCGCCACTGTCACCGGATTTTTCACGCTGCATTTCGGCAGCTTCGGCGGCGCCTCGGTACGCTGGGGCTATTTCCTGCTCGGGCTGGGCGGCGCGTTCTTGTTCTATTCGGGCAATCTGCTGTGGATAGAATCGCGCCGGAAGATCGAGAAGCGCGGCGGGCCGACTGAGCAAAGGCGCTCTGCGCACGTCATGGCGAACTTGACGATTGGCGTCACGGCCGGCTGCATCGCAGGCGTCTCGCTTACGATTGCTGCGGCAAAATGGCTCCCTGGTCGCGTCGAGAATGTCGGCGCCTGGCACACCGGCGTCTACTACACGGCATTCCTTGCGGCGCTCGCGTGGGCCTTCTTGCGAGGCGCCGCGCGTGCGTCGCGCGAGCTGTTGATCGCCTGCGCGATCGCGACGCTCGCCATTCCATTGAGCAGCTTCTGCGCAGCGCTGGGCGTTCCGCCAGCCTGGAATCACGGCGGGGGCTCGCTGCTGATCGATATCACTGCACTGGTCGGCGCCGCAGTGTTCTGGCGTCTGGCGTCGATCGCCCATGCACGTGCGGTCGCGGGCCGACGCGATAGTGTTTGGTCGTCGGCGGCGCACTCGAACGAAACCCTGACGTGCTCGAACTTATCATGATCTACTCACATTCAGATCCAGGAGCAGCCACAATGCAGGAAACTGATCTGCTGCGAGCAGGCGCCCACGATGACCCCCTATCAGGGTCTGCAAGGCCGAACAGACTCTCTCGCCGGCGGTCGATGACCGCAGGACTGTCGCGAGCGTTCGCCTTGCTCCTGCCGCTTCTCGCCGTAACAGCGTGCGGACGCGCCGTCGATACGGATACGCGCGAGCAGGTTCGCTTGCATGACGCCGCCCTGAAGAACCTGCCTGAGAAGTTTTATCGGCCGGGCCTGGGCGACATGATGAATGCGCTTCAGCTCCGGCACGCCAAGCTGTGGTACGCGGGCGCCGCCGGCAACTGGGAACTCGCTTCCTTCGAGGCCCACGAAATCGAGGAGAGTCTCGAGCGCATCGCGCACTGGCACGCCGTGCACGATGAAGCGCCCATAGCGTCGTACATCGAGGCGTACATGCATCCGGGACACTCTGCGCTCGAGCAGAGCATTGCGAAGCAGGACATGGAGGCGTTCACGACGGCGTTCGACCAGTTCACGCAGGGCTGCAACGACTGCCATCGCGCCACCGGACATGCCTTCATCAGCATACAACGCCCGACAGCGGATTCCTTCCCGAATCAGCGGTGGACGCCCGAAGGTGGCCGCTGAATCACACGGCTGACGCCGGGCCGCTCGACGACCTATGTCGCGAGTTCCTGCTTCAGCCGTCGCGAGGCCGCCCAGAAGAGCCAGCAAGCGGACCCGCCCAGGACGCCGACGACCAGCAGCGAGTAGCGAATGGCCGCCGCGCCGTGCTCATATCCGAAGACGTGGTCGTTGAGGACTCCGACGAGCAGCGGTCCCAGGCCGAGACCGACCATGTTGGTGACGAACAGGAGGATGGCTGCAGCAGTAGCGCGCATGCGCAGCTCCACCAGGCCCTGAACCATGGCGAACATCGGACCGACGTACATCGCGCCCAGGACATAGAACGGGATGAAGCACCAGAGCGACTGGGACGGCTGCGGCAGCAGCGTGAATCCCACGACGAAGGGAATCGCGATCAGCGCCTGCAACGCCGGCAGCCGCATGTACCAGCGTACGTCGCGGCGGGCCATGTAGTCGGCGAGGCGGCCGCCTGCCAGCGCGCCGAACGAGCCCCCGAGCCCGACGATCCAGCCGAGATGGAGTCCGATGTCCTCCCAGGGCATGGAGTGCACGCGCGCCAGAAAAGTGGGTCCCCAGGTGATGACCGCATAGCCCGACAGCGACTGAACCGCCGTACCGAGCACGATGAGCATGAAGGCGCGGCGGCGGACCAGGAAGCGCAGGACCTCCCCGAACGAGGCCTGGTTCGTCTCGACGACCCGGCGCCCCTCCGCGAAGCCGCGCGGCAACTCGCGCACCGTGAGCGCCACGATCGCAGCAAGCAACACGCCCGGCGCCCCCACGACAATGAAAGCGGTCCGCCAGTCGTAGCGAGTCAGCAGCCAACCGCCGGCCAGGAAGGCGATCGCAGAACCGAAATAGACCCCGCACGCATACACCGCCAGCGCAGTCGCGCGCCGTTGCGGCGGGAAGTAGTCCGCGATCAGCGAATGGGCCGACGGATTACAGCCGGCCTCGCCAACGCCCACGAGCACGCGGACGGTGGCCAGCCCGGCGAACGTCCGCACCAGTCCGGAGGCCGCCGTCATCGCGCTCCACACCGCCAGCGACGCCGCGATGATGTATTTGCGCGAAGCCCGGTCCGCCAATCGCGCAATCGGGATCCCCGCGAGCGTGTAAAAGAGCACGAACGCAAAGCCGGTCAACAGGCCCATCGCAGTATCGGAGGCGCCGAACTCCTGCTTGATGGGCTCCATGAGCATCGCCAGAATCTGGCGGTCGATGAAGCTCACCACATACACCAGCGACAAAAGCCCGAGGACATAGCGGGCGTAGCCCGGGGACACGGCCGGCGCCGCCGTGGTCATGTCAGTTTGAGTGTCCATGTGCGCTCAGAACGCGTAGCTGGCGTATGTGTCGCCCGATACGGGCGACCGGAACTGCGCGCTCATTCGAATGTCCCCTTTGTGTTTTCGCGGCGCCTGTAGGATATCAACGAACGGAGCGCGCGGATCCGCCATGCGTTGCGCTGTGAAGCGCAACATCCGCTCCGCTCGCCGGCGTGCGGCGCTAGAAGCCGTACATGAAGTCGACTCCCATCGACCGCGGCGGACCGAACTGCGCACTCAGCATGCCGAGGTTGGTGGTCGAGAGCCGGTAAGCCTCGTCGCCCAGATTCCTGCCCCAGAGGGCTACATGGAATGCGCCCCGTTGCGCCGGAATATCGGCCAACTGCAGCCGGGCGTTCCATATTTCGTAGCTGGGAGAGCGACTGTAGTCCATTGGATTGCTGTAGAACTCGGATTGATAGCGGTAATCGACGTTCAGGATCAAGTCGCCAACGCCGGTTCGCGCGAACGCATACTCCAGACCCACGCCCAGCTGTTTCTCCGGCGCATTCGGCATGTGTCTCAGCGAAGCCAGCTCCACGCCGTTATCCACGTAGGATCGGTAATTGGCGTCGAGATATGCATAGAAAACGTTCGCGCTCAAGCCGCGAGCAAGCACGGCGGCGGCCTCCAGTTCAAAGCCCCTCACCTTTGCGCTTCCCGCATTCAACGTATCCGTGAAGATCGGAGGCGTGCGAACCTGGTCGACCTGCAGATCCGTGTAGCGGTTCTCGAAGACCGCCATGTTCACACGCAGCCGATCGTTGAACAGGTCGGACTTCAGACCAGCTTCCCAAGCCTCGACATCTTCCTGATCGAAACCGGCGCCGAAGTACGCCGGGGTGCTCTGGGTATTGAAGCCCCCCGCTCGATAGCCCGTGGAGTACTTCATGTAGCCGCGGATTGCGTCGGTGAATGCGTAATCGACGATCACGACAGGATTGAGCGAGTCGAAACGCCGATCGCCCTGCACGACGGTCCCGGTAATCTCCGGCGTGAAATCTGCGTTCACGTAGGTTTTGGCGGCCCGCCGTGAATCTTCCGTGTAACGCACACCGAGCGTCAGACCGAGCCGCTCGTCGAGCACAGGGGGCGTCCAGGCGACCTGCCCATAGATCGCCGCGGAAGTCCCCTGCGCCGTCACCCGCCACGAATCCACCAGCGCGCCGCCCGCGTAAACCGAAGCGATCGACTCGCGACTGGCCTCCCGGAAATAGAACAAGCCCGCGACGTACCTGACGCGGTGCGACGCTTCCCCAATCGCCTGCAACTCCTGCGAGAACTGGTGCTGGGACTGCTGATTGTCCTGCGTGAAGGCGTCGATGTAGTTCATGTACACATCGTTGTCGAGCTCACGATAGGCGCTGATCGATTTCACCGTGAGCTTGTTGAGCTCCCATGTGACCGTGACATTGTGCCCGCTGACCTTGGTGCTGCTGGGGTACAGGCCCAGCTCCGCGGGGGCGGATTCCTGGCGACCCGGCGCAGCGCCCCCCTGGACGACCTGGTAGAAGTGGTTGCCGAACGTCATCTGCGACTTGTCGAAGGCGTAGTCGACAACCACGCTGTCCGCGGGCTCGAAGCGCGTCGCCGCTCTAAGCGCTTCCTTCTTGCGGTCTTCGTTGAAGTTGATCTGGTTCGGCAGAGTCGTGTTCTCATTCTCCACCCAGCCGTCGTTCTCAGCTCTCATATAGGCCAGGCTCGCCTGCAGCCAGTCGGCGACCGGGGCATTCACTCTTGCGCGGCCGGCCATCTGATCCCAACTGCCCACAGTGAGCTGCGCCGAGAAGGACAACTCGTCGCCCGGCTTGCGCGGAATGAAGTTGATGGCCCCGGCCGTGGTGTTGCGACCCCAGAGCGTCCCCTGCGGGCCGCGCAGAACTTCCACTCGCTCGAGGTCCGCGATGTCCGCCGCGAGCCCCATGCCGCGGGCCACTGGCACGCCGTCTATGTAGATGCCGGTAGCCAAGTCCTTGGTCGACTGTGCGTTCAGATTGCCCATGCCGCGAATGAAGAGATTCGGGGCGGTGCGGGTGCCCGCAAAAGGAGCGAGGGTGATTGCGGACGCCTTGTTCACCAGATCCATGACGTTGGTGATGCGTTGGGTCTCGAGATCTTTCGAACCGAGCGCGGTGATCGCGATCGGCGTGGCTTGCAGAGATTCTTCGCGCTTCTGCGCCGTGACCATGACTTGCTCGAGACCCGCGATGACGTCGCCGCTCTGTTCTTCGTCAGCCGACGAAACGGCTGGTCTTGTTCGCGCCGGCCGGGCGCCTTCGGCCAACGCAGCGCTGCGATCTGCCGGCGGCTTGGCTTCTGCGCCGGTGGGTTTGACTACGACGACCGAATCGGCTGTGACTTCATAGTGCAGCCCGGCGTCCGCCAGCAACCTCGTCAGTACTTCATGCGGGGTATATCGTCCCTTTATGGCTGCAGTGCGTTTTCCTGCGACCTCGGTGAACACGAACAGCAGTCGCAGTCCCGACTGCTTGGAGAATTCATTGAGTGCGTCTGCGATAGTCTGGGACGGAATGTCGAACAGCTGAGTGGTCGCACGCAGGTCATCTGCTCTCAGATGACCTGCGATGAGCACCATCGCCAGTGCAGCAGCCAGGATCTTTCGCTTGCGCGAGCCTGCGGATGAATCATGAACACAACCGCATTCAAGTCGTTCTCGATGCGGCTGTAAGAACATGAATGAGCGCATGATGCGAATCCGCCATACGGCAGCGCAGAAAGTGACGGCGTTCGGCGGCGATCGGTCACGGGCGACGCAAGAGCCTATTCCGCACGAAGCAGATAGATTTCCCCACCCTCGGCTTCGACCGCCCTGATCGAAAAATGGGTCTCCAGAGCGTTCACGAATCGATCGGCCTCGTCCGTGTGGAACCGCCCGCCCACGCGCAACCTCGCGAGAGACGGATCCGCAATGACGAGCCCAGCATCACTGTATCGATTGAACTCTTCTACGGCTTGAGCGAGCGTCTCGCCTTGCAGTTCGATCACTCCGTCACGCCAGGCGATGCGGCGGCGTATCGCGTCTTCACTGAGCGCAACCTCCTCGACCACGCCGGCCGCCACGACCGCGGCCCGACCTGCCGGGAGCACCATCTCGTGACGGTCGCCGCGCTGTCGCTGATCCGATCCGCTCCTCGGCGCAACCGAGCCGTCAGACTCCCGCCTTGCGGCGCTCGACCGCGGCTCCTCGGCTTTCAAGTGGACCTCGCCCTCGGTGACCATCACCTCGACCATCCGGCTGCGAAGTCGAACGTTGAACGCCGTGCCTATGGCTCTGACCTCGGCGCCGTTCACTTGCACTACAAACGGACGATCTGCGTCGTGCGCCACGTCGAATAGCGCTTCGCCGCGCTCCAGGCGAACCGTCCGCGACCGTTCGTCGAAATCAACGCTGACCCGCGATTTCGTGTTGAGACTGACGCGACTGCCGTCCTCGAGATCGATCGTTTTCCGTTCGGCGAGAGCGGTTGTGTATACGTCCGGACTACTCGCCAGAAACCAGGCCGCGCCGCCGATGGCGAGCACGACGCTGACCGCCGCGGCGACCCAGCCATACAGCTTTCGCGCGTCGAAGCGTCCCCTGCTGGGCGTCGTCTCGGGTCGGGCGACGAAGCCGTCTGGCGTCTCGCCTGCAAGTTCGCTGAGCCGCCCGGCGCGCTCCCATGCGAACTCGACGCGGGCGAAAGCAACCGCATTCGCCGGCTGTTCGTCGAGCCAGCGCTCGAACTCGGAGCGTTCGGCAATGGACAGGTCGCCGCTCTGCAGTCGGGCGAACCAGTCTGCCGCCTGCAGATCCGGACTGGCCGTCATGACGCCCCCCTGGCGCGCCGCCTTGGCTCCGATCGCATCTTCGCGTGCTCCTTGGGAGACAACCCAGCTTCCATGCCTCGGGTCACCAAAGCTATGGCGTTCGCCAGGTGCTTCTCTACGGTCGAGACGGACAATCCGAGCCGACCTGCAATATCGGCCATCGGCAGCCCATCAACCCTGCGCAGGATGAACACTTCCCGGCAGCGCGCCGGTAAAGCCTCGACGACTTTCTGCAGCAGGCGCAGTTCGTCCCACGCAGCCACGATAGACTCCGGCGAGTCGTTGTCGTCTGGAACGTCGAGATCTTCCAGATTGGCCACCAGCTCGAATGAAACTACGGCGCGTTGTCGCGCCATATCGATCAGCAGATGGCGAGCGATCGTGAACAGGAAGGCGCGGCCGCGATCTATGCGGGCGAAATCTTTGGTCTGGTAGGCTCTCAGCAGCGACTCGGATACGAGGCTGTCTATGTCGACGTCCGGAGCAGCCTCCAGCCGATGCAACCATGCCCGTAGCGAGCCTGCGTGCGGCAGCACGACGGACTTGAACCACGCGTGGCGTGTCGATCGTTCCTGCAATTCAGCGATCAAACGCAAGCGCTCCAAGAAGTCACATCAGGCGACCATACGTACGCCAGTCCGCACTTCAAAGAGGACCGTCATACACTATCCTCTCTCTCGTGTGAACCGCCGCCCGGCCATGCTCGCTCGCCAGGATGAAGCGGCCTGCAAGCAGTCAGGCTGTGCGAAACACAGGCAACGTCACCGACTCCGACTGCCGCTCGAAATCGACGCGCACCGGCATGCCGATGCGCAGGTCCTCGGGCGGGCAGTCGACCACGTTGCTCAGGATGCGCACCCCCTCCTCCAACTCGACGACCACCGCGGCGTACGGCGTCGCCTGCATGAACGCCGGATGCAGCGCCCGCTCGACCACCGTGTACGTGAACACCACGCCCTTGCCGCTCGATCGCGCCCATTCCCAATCGAAGGAGCCGCATTCGGCGCACAGCTCGCGCGGAATGTGCCGGAACGTCCCGCAACTCTTGCAGCGCTGGAAGCGCAGCTCGCCACGGCCGCACCAATCGTAAAACTGCTTGGCCAAGCCGTCCATCAACGGCAGCGGTCGCACCAAGTTTGAATCGGCGATGCCCATACTTCCTCGCTCAGTCGCCGCGACGCAGGATCGCGATGCTGCCGTCGCCGAAATCGCCCCAACCGGTCACGACGCCGATCTCGGCGTCCGCAATCTGGCGCGCACCCGCCTCGCCGCGCAACTGGCGTACGGCCTCGACGACGTGGCCGACGCCGAGCAGGTGAGCCTGAGACAGCAGGCCGCCGTGCGTATTGACCGGCAACCGGCCTCCCAACTCGATGCCGCCGTTTTCGACAAATGCGCCGCCCTCGCCCCGCCGACAGAAGCCGGCCTCTTCGAGCTGCTGGATCACCTCGAAGGTGAAGCAGTCGTAGATCTGCGCGAAATCCGCGTCCGCCGGCGCCACGCCCGCCATGGCGAACGCTTCGGGCGCCGCACTCGTGAGGCCAGTGCGATGAAACTCCTTGCGGTTGATGATGTCGTCGGCTGGATACGGCTGGCCTACGCCGACGCCCATGATGCTCACGGGACGTTGGCGCAGGTCCCTGGCCCGCTCCCGCGAGGTCACGACATAGGCGGCCGCGCCGTCGGTCTCGAGGCAGCAGTCCAGCAGCCGGTACGGTGCGCAGATCATCGGCGAGGCCAGGTAGTCGGCCATGGTCATGGGCTTGCCATACATCAGCGCGGCCGGGTTCAGCTGCGCATGCTTGCGCATGGCGATCGCCACGGCGCCGAGCTGCTCGGTGCGCGTGCCGTACTCATGCATGTGGCGTTGCGCCATCAACGCATACCATTGCGGCGGCGCCGAGAGCCCGAATGGCAGGTAGTAGTCGCGCGCCACGACAGCCCCCGGGATCGCCGCCGAATCGGTCGCGGAGATCTCGCGCGTGCGGGCGCCGGAGTAGCCGTTCCAGCCGCCGGGCACGACGACGTAGTTGGCGCAGCCGGCGGCGATAGCCATGGCCGCCATCCGCAGCGCGGCGACTGGCGCGGCGCCGCCAAGATTCAGCGTCGCCGCAAAACGCAGGTTCTCGCAGCCGAGGTTGGCGGCGATGGCTTCGGCGCGGCCGAGGTTCGGAAACGGCATGACGCCGTCGACCTCGCGAGCCTCGATTCCTGCGTCCTCGAGTGCGGCCGCAATGGCCTTGAGCTGCAGGGCCTGCTCGCTGAGGCCCGAGCCGGGCTTGCGGCAGACCGCGGTCTCGCCGATGCCGACGATGCAGGCGACGTCCTTGAGCGGATGCGCGGATGCTGTCGTCATGACGCCGCTCACACCGGGCCGTCCTTGCCGGCCTGCCACGCTTCGTACTCCTCGAGCAGCTGCTGGCGCATCGCGGCCTCACGCGCGCGAATGTCCCAGAACCGGGCCGGGCGCTTCTCGGCGAAGGCGGCGCCGCCCTCCTTGCCCTCCGGCATATCAAACCAGTCCGGATACATCGCCGCTGAAATCGCGCAAGACTCCTTGTAGCCGTCCATTTCCTGGTCGAAGGCGGCCTTCAGGATCTCGAGGCAGCCCGGGCTGACGGACAGCAACTCGTCGCACCACTTCTCGACCTCGGCCTCGAGCTCGGCCAGCGGCACGACCGTGTTCACCAGCCCCATCTGCAGCGCCTGCTCGGCCTTGTACTTACGACAGAGCATCCACATCTCACGGGCCTTCTTGGCGCCGACGACCTTGGTCAGGTATGGGACGAAATAGCCGTCCGCGGGCGAGGACACGCGCGGCCCGGCCTGCCCGAACACCGCGTTGTCGGCGGCGATCGTGAAGTCGCAGCAGTAGGCCATGTGGTTGTGGCCGCCTATGCAGTAGCCCTGCACCTGCGCGATGACCGGCTTGCGCGACATCCGCACCAGGCGATTGTGCGGATAGCGGTTGTAGAACGCCTCGCGCAGACCCCAACGCTCCCAGTTGACGTCGCCGCCGGCGCCAAAGTGCTTGCCGCGCGCCGCGACCACGATGACGCCGATCGAGGGATCGTGGTTCGCGTCGTAGAAGGCGCGAAACATCTCGTCCACCGTGGCGAGCGTCATCGCGTTCATTTTCTCGGGCTTGTTCAGCGACACGCGCGCGACGCCGCCCCCAAGGGTGCGCCAGCGCTTTTCGTAGACGATTTCATCGAAATCGTCGAGGCCCTCGCCGGTCACGACGGCCCAGTCGCTGAAATTCTGCTCGGTCATGGTTGCTGTCACCTAGTATGAAAGAAGCGGATGGCGGGCGGCGGATAGTCAGAAGCGCTGTCGCACCCTTTCATCCGCTGCGCGGTCGCACACGGCGCGATGGAGAACTAGGTAAGCGCTGATTGAACCCGGAGGTTTCGAACGCGCCGAGATTGCAGAAGCAGGAATACAAATCGCAGGCGCGCCGGCTCACGGAATCGCGCCCTCCTGCTTGAACGCTTCGATCTGCTCCCACTCGTAGCCGAGCAGGTCCATCATCAGCAACTCGGTGTCCTGACCGAGCTGCGGGCCGAGGCTATGAACCTCGCCTGGCGTCTTCGACAGCGTCACCGGCAAGCCGCGGATGTCGACCTCCCGCTGCACTTCCTCGCAGTACACCTTCATGAAGTACCGGTTCTGCCAAGCCTGCTGGTCGCGCACCACGTCGGCGAAATTGTTGATCGGACTCGCGACCACGCCGGCCGCGCGCAACGCATCCATGAGCTCGTCGTGCCCGCGCCGAAGCGTCTCGGCCTCGATCGCGGCGATCAGCGCTTCATTCTGACTACGGCGCAGGCTCGCGTTTGCGAAGCGCGGGTCAGTGAGCGCGGCGGGATCGCCCAACGCGCGGCACAACGCCGCATAGCGTGCGTCCTCATTCGGTTCGCAGATGTAGACCCACTTGCCGGTCGTCGGATACAGGTTCCACAGCGGGTTCTCGACCTGTCGTCGCGAGTGCTGCAGAGCGCTGTCGGCGTCGCCGGCGAGATAAGCCTGCAGGTGCCGCGCGGCGAGATAGAGCTGTGCGCCGTACAGCGAAGCGTCGATGCTCTGGCCCTTGCCGGTGCGCCGACACTCGTATAGCGCGAGTGCGACGCCGAACGCGGACATGATGCCGCCATAGGCGTCGCCCGAACCCATGCCGAGATAGATCGGCGGCTCGCCTGGTTCGCCGAGGCGCGCCATGATCCCGGTGAGCGCCTGCACGGTCATGTCGAACGAGGGCTTCGTGACCTTGCTGAAGCGTCCGTAGCCGGTGTTGGTCGCGTACACGAGCCTGGGATTGATCGCGGCGAGCTTTTCGTACGACAGATTCCAGCTGGCCAGCATCTCGGGCGCGAGATTCGACAGGAACACATCCGACTTCTCGACCAGCCGGTACAGGATCTCCTGCCCTTGCGGCTTCTTCAGGTCGATCGCCATGCTCTTCTTGTTGCGATTGATGACCAGGAAGTACTGGTTCCAGTCGCCGATCTCCAGCGACTTGATGCTGCGCACGCCGCGGGCCTGATCGCCGCCCTGCGGCCGCTCCACCTTGATCACCTCGGCGCCGAAATCGGCGAGGTACTGAGCGCAAACCGGTCCCTGGAACCAGACCGTCAGGTCTATGACGCGAACGCCCTCGAGCGCTTTGGCCATGAGTTCTCTCCTCGCAGCGCCGCTACGCCAGTACGCCGGCGTCGGCCAGCTCGTGGATGGTCTCGCGCGAATAACCGAGCAGGTCGTGCAGCACCTGATCGGTGTGCTGCCCGATACAGGGCGCGAGCCGCTCGAGACACGCCGGGCTGTCGCTCGCCCAGATGGGGAAGCCCAGCGACTTGACCTTGCCGAAGCTCGGATGATCAAGCTCGATGATGTATCGATTCGCGCGTGCGCCGGGATCGTTCGCCGGAAAGTCGAACCGCTCGATGATGTCGGCCGAGAGCTGCTTCTCGAGGAACTGCTGGCGCCAGTAATCGGCTGGCTGACGGCGGAAGCGTTCCTCGAGCTCGTGGATCAGCTCGAGACGGTTCAGCGACGTGCGCTTCTCGTGCGAGTCGAACCGCGGTTCGTCCTGCGCAATGCCGACGACCGCCGAGAACGCCGGCCACCAACGGTCGGTGTCCGGCATCGTGAGCGTCACCCAGCGCCCGTCGGCGCTCATGTACACGGA
>JAVEVD010000040.1:0-34276 GCA_034005205.1 Steroidobacteraceae bacterium
AAATGGCGGAGCGGACGGGACTCGAACCCGCGACCCCCGGCGTGACAGGCCGGTATTCTAACCAGCTGAACTACCGCTCCGCGCTTGAACCTGCTCGCGACGTCGAAGGCGTGGTGGGTGCTGAGGGGATCGAACCCACGACATTCGCCTTGTAAGGGCGACGCTCTACCGCTGAGCTAAGCACCCTGTTTTGTCACCCGATCGGACCGCATCGAAAGCTCGGCGATCCGCATCGAACGTCATCGAAGATTTGCGCACTGATCGTCCGCAGAAGCGTCTGGCCCCCTGCGGAAGGCGCGCTAATTTACAGCATCCTTCAGGGCCTTGCCAGCTTTGAAGACGGGCGCCTTGCTGGCGGGGATTTCGATGGTCTCGCCGGTGCGCGGATTGCGCCCGGAACGTGCGGCGCGGGTCTTGACTACGAACGTGCCGAACCCGAGCAGCGAGACCTGATCGCCCGCCTTGAGGGCGCCTGCAATCGCTTCGAATACGGCGTCCACCGCTTTCGTGGCCTCGGCCTTCTGCAATCCCGCCTGCGTCGCCACGGCGTCGATGAGTTCGGCTTTGTTCATATCTGCCATCCTTTTTATGATGCTGCGCCTGCAGCGTCAGCGGGGGCGCGTTATAGCAGCGCGCCGATTTGGGGGTCAACTTGAGTTGGAAAGAAGCGGATAGCGGAGAGCGGATGGCGGATAGTCAAAAATGATCCGCACGCCCGTCCGCCACTCTGAACTATCCGCTATCCGCTCTCCGCTATCCGCTTCTCAGGTCAATGAGCTCGCACCTGCTTGTTAGCGCGTTTCGCCACGCGCCGCGGACGCTCTTTCTCGTCCGCGTCGGTTGCGGCCGTCGTCGCCGGCGCCGGCATGGACTTTAGCGCTACCTGCAGAACCTCGTCGATCCACTTCACTGGGCGGATCTCCAGGCTCTCCTTGATGTTCTGCGGGATCTCAGCGAGATCCTTGGTGTTCTCATCCGGGATGAGCACCGTACGGATGCCGCCGCGATGGGCCGCAAGGAGCTTTTCCTTCAAACCGCCGATCGGCAGCACCTGCCCGCGCAGCGTGATCTCGCCGGTCATCGCGACGTCGGAGCGCACCGGCGCCTTGGTCAGCGCCGACACCAGCGCCGTGCACATGCCGATGCCAGCGCTCGGACCGTCCTTGGGCGTCGCGCCCTCCGGCACGTGAATGTGCACATCGATCTTTTGATAAAAATCGGGCTCGAGGCCGAGCACGCTCGCACGGCTGCGCACGACAGTCATGGCCGCCTGGATCGACTCCTGCATCACTTCGCCGAGCTGACCGGTGTGCGTCAGCTTGCCCTTGCCGGATACGACCGCGGCTTCGATCGTCAGCAACTCGCCGCCCACTTCAGTCCACGCAAGACCGGTGACCTGTCCGATCTGGTCCTGCTCCTCCGCAAGGCCGTAGCGGAAGCGGCGCACGCCGAGGTACTTGTTCAAATTCTTCGGCGTGACCGTCACGACCTTGGTCTCGGGATCGGCCAGGAGTTGCTTGACCGACTTGCGGCAGATCTTCGAGATCTCGCGCTCCAGGTTGCGCACGCCCGCTTCGCGCGTGTAGTAGCGGATGATGTCGAGCAGCGCTGCATCGGACACCTTCAGCTCTTCGTCCTTCAGCCCGTTCTGCTTCATCTGCTTGGGCAGCAAATAACGGCGCGCAATCGCGCTCTTCTCATCCTCCGTGTAGCCGGGCAGCCGAATCACTTCCATGCGGTCGAGCAACGGCGCAGGAATGTTCAGGCTGTTCGCGGTGCACACGAACATCACTTCCGAAAGATCGAAATCGACCTCAAGGTAGTGATCGTTGAACGTGGAGTTCTGCTCAGGATCGAGCACCTCCAGCAGCGCCGAGGACGGGTCGCCGCGGAAGTCCATCGCCATCTTGTCGACTTCATCGAGCAGGAAGAGCGGGTTGTGCACGCCCGTCTTCACCATGTTCTGGATGATCTTGCCCGGCATCGAGCCGATGTACGTGCGTCGATGGCCGCGAATCTCGGCCTCGTCGCGCACGCCGCCGAGCGACATGCGCACGAACTTGCGGTTCGTCGCGCGCGCGATCGACTGTCCGAGCGAGGTCTTGCCGACGCCCGGCGGTCCAACGAGACACAGGATCGGGCCCTTCAACGTCTTCACACGCTGCTGGACTGCGAGGTACTCGACGATGCGCTCCTTCACCTTCTCCAGGCCATAGTGATCCTCGTCGAGGACCTTCTCCGCAACCACCACGTCGGTGTGCACCTTGGACTTCTTCTTCCACGGCGCCTTAACCAGCCAGTCTACGTAGTTGCGCACGACGGTGGCCTCGGCCGACATCGGCGACATGAGCTTGAGCTTGTTCAGCTCCGACATCGCCTTGTCGCGCGCCTCCTTCGGCATGCCCGCCTTCTGGATGCGCTGTTCGAGCTCGGCGAGCTCGTTGGGCGCGTCCTCGATCTCGCCAAGCTCCTTCTGAATGGCCTTCATCTGCTCATTCAGGTAGTACTCGCGCTGGCTCTTCTCCATCTGTTGCTTGACGCGGCCGCGAATGCGCTTCTCGATCTGCAGCACATCCATCTCGCCTTCGATGAGGGCGAGGATATGCTCCAGGCGCTTGCGCACGTCCTGGATCTCGAGCACCTTCTGCTTCGCATCAAGCTTGAGCGACATGTGTGCGGCGACGTTGTCGGCGAGCCGCCCGGGCTGCTCGATGCCGGCCAGCGCCGTCAACACTTCGGGCGGAACCTTGCGATTGAGCTTCACGTATTGCTCGAACTGCGAGGTGACCGAGCGGGCGAGCACATCCATTTCCCGTTCGTCGTACTGCTCGATGTCCTTGTACGCGGAGACCTCCGCGGAGAAGTACTGGCCGGTGATCAGCTTCTCGATGCGGGCGCGCTCGGCGCCTTCGACCAGCACCTTCACGGTGCCGTCCGGAAGCTTCAGTAGTTGCAGGATCGTCGCTATCGTTCCCAGGCGATACAGATCCTGCGCGCCGGGATCGTCTACGTCCGCCTGCTTCTGCGCGACCAGCAGGATCTGCTTGCCGGAACGCATCGCCTGATCGAGCGCAAGGATGGACTTCTCGCGCCCGACGAACAGCGGAATCACCATGTGCGGGTAGACGACGACATCGCGCAGCGGCAGCACCGGAATGGCGTCAGCTGCGGCGGATTGTTC
This sequence comes from Steroidobacteraceae bacterium, assembly GCA_034005205.1. Taxonomy (GTDB): domain Bacteria; phylum Pseudomonadota; class Gammaproteobacteria; order Steroidobacterales; family Steroidobacteraceae; genus Steroidobacter. The sequence goes on from JAVEVD010000040.1 coordinate 3,182, forward strand.
GGTCTGCGGGATATCGTTGCTCACTCGAAAGCGCCTCGGGTCAGATGGGGCCAACGAACGTCGGCCCGTGTCGCGCGGGATGGCTCGATCGGCTGGCGCCCATGCCCAAAGCGATGGAACGGCGGTGATCGAACGGCCCCGCGATGGATCGAATCAAAAGTAACCTAAGCGGCGCAGGGCCGCCAGCGCAAAACAGGCCTATTCGACCCGCCTGGCGCCGTTGCGTGGCGCGGCCAATCGTCAATGCAGGGTTGCCCTGATTGCTCTCCACCAAGCCGGCGCCCGGCGCTGGCGCGCATCAGAAAATGTGAGGGCGCCCGAAGGCGCCCCCTCCTGCAACACTGTACGAACTCGCCGGTCAGTGATCGCTGCCGGTCGGCCGTCGCTCTTCGACCTGCGGCAGCCGTGCGTCTTCGGTCGCGCCATACAGTATGTACGGCTTGCTCTCGCCGAGAATGACCGCCTCGTCGACCACGACCTTCTGCACGTTCCGCAGCGAAGGCAGTTCGTACATGGTCTCGAGCAGCACGTTTTCAAGGATGGTGCGCAGGCCGCGCGCGCCCGTCTTGCGCTGCATGGCCTTGCGCGCCACCGCCTTGAGCGCGTCCGGACGAAACTCGAGCTCCACCCCTTCCATCTCGAAGAGCTTGCGGTACTGCTTGCTGAGCGCGTTCTTCGGCTCGAGCAGGATGGATACGAGCGCGCTCTCGTCGAGCTCATCGAGCGTGGCCACCACTGGCAAACGGCCGACGAACTCCGGAATCAGCCCGAACTTGATCAGGTCCTCCGGCTCCACGTCGTGGAACACGTCGCTGCCGTGGGCAGGCTCGTTCTGCGCGCGCACGTCGGCGGTGAAGCCGATGCCGGTCTTCTGCGTGCGGTTGAGAATGATCTTTTCCAGCCCGGCAAACGCGCCGCCGCAGATGAACAGGATGTTGCCCGTGTCGACTTGCAGGAACTCCTGCTGCGGGTGTTTGCGTCCGCCTTGCGGCGGCACGGAGGCGATAGTGCCTTCGATGAGCTTGAGCAGCGCCTGCTGCACGCCTTCGCCGGAGACGTCGCGAGTGATCGACGGGTTATCGGACTTGCGCGAGATCTTGTCGATCTCGTCGATGTACACGATGCCCGTCTGCGCCTTCTCGACGTCGTAGTCGCACTTCTGCAGCAGCTTTTGAATGATGTTCTCGACATCCTCGCCCACGTAACCGGCCTCGGTCAGCGTGGTCGCATCGGCGATCGTGAACGGCACGTTCAGCAGCCGCGCAAGCGTCTCGGCGAGCAACGTCTTGCCGCAACCGGTCGGACCGATCAGCAGGATGTTGCTCTTGGCGAGCTCCACTTCATCCTTGGCGCGCGCTTCCGAGGTCTTCGTCTGCAGGCGCTTGTAGTGGTTGTACACGGCGACCGAGAGCACCTTCTTGGCGCGCTGCTGGCCGATCACGTATTCGTCGAGAACCTTCTTGATCTCGTGCGGGCGGGGTAGCTTGTCTCGCGTGCGTTCGGCGCGTTCCTCAAGCTCCTCACGAATGATGTCGTTGCAGAGCTCGACGCACTCGTCGCACACGAACACCGACGGACCGGCGATGAGCTTGCGTACCTCGTGCTGGCTCTTGCCGCAGAACGAGCAGTACAGCAGTTTGCCGTCGTCGTGTTTGCCGCGGGAATCGTCGGACATGGATCACCCTTCAAAGGCTCGAACGCGGCGCCTGCCTGGAATGCTCTCCGGGGTCGCAGCGATGGTCGAGGTTATATAGCATGCGCCGCCGCCACGGCGCAAAGAAGCCCGCTGCGGGCCCGGAAAGGGACCCGCCAATGCGACAAAACCTGAGGAAAAATCCTTGCGCGCTCGTCACTTGCCCTGCACTGGCGACGCCTCGCCGCGCCGCTCCATGACGCGGTCGATCAGGCCGTACGCCTGGGCGGCCTCGCCGCCCATGAAATAGTCGCGGTCGGTGTCCTTGCGGATCGTCTCTATCGTCTGACCAGTGTGCTTGGACAGGATTCTGTTCAACCGGTCGCGGGTCTCGAGCACCTCGCGGGCGTGAATGTCGATGTCCGAGGCCTGGCCCTGAAAACCTGCGAGCGGCTGGTGGATCATGATGCGCGAATGCGGCAGGCAGTAGCGCTTGCCTTTGGCGCCGCCCGCCAGCAACACCGCCCCCATGCTGGCCGCCTGGCCGACGCACATGGTGCTCACATCCGGCTTGATGAACTGCATGGTGTCGTAGATGGACAACCCCGCGCTCACCGAGCCGCCCGGTGAATTGATGTACAGGGCGATGTCCTTGTCGGGGTTTTCGGACTCGAGGAACAGCAGCTGGGCCACCACCAGGTTAGCCATGTGATCCTCGATCGGACCGACGATGAAAATGACGCGCTCCTTTAGAAGGCGCGAATAAATGTCATAGGCGCGTTCGCCGCGAGCGGTCTGCTCGACGACCATGGGAACGAGATTCATAGTGGTCGGCATCGAGATCTCGAAAATGTTGCAGAAACGTCAGGTTGTCGGCGCTGCTAGTGTACTGGAAGCGATTAGCGGTTAGCCGTCAGCCGTTAGTGAGGGCCGTAGCGCGATAGTTAAAGGCCGAACCTGGTTCAGGGCGCGCGCCCATAACCATCCGTCATCCGCTATCCGCTCCGACGCTCACCCTCCGAAGTTCATGATTTCCTTGAAACTCGACGGCTCGTCGGTGACGCGGGCCCGCTCCAGCACCCATTCCACGACCTGCTCCTCGAGGACCGCCGCCTCCATCTGCCGCTGCAGCTGCGGGTTGCTGCGGTACGCCTGGAGCGCCTGGCTCGGATCGGGAAACTGCTGCGCGAGCTCCTCGAAGCGCGCCTGGACTCTGGACTGGTCCACCTTGAGGTCCGCCTGCCTGACCAGCTCGGTCACCAGCAGCGTCAGCGCGACGCGGCGCCGAGCGGCCTCCTGAAAGCCCTCGGCGGGCGGCGCCTGCGAGATGTCTCGGGCGCCCATGCGCCGCGCCGCATCGATCTGGAGCTCGCGCACTTCCTGTTCCACCATGGCTTTCGGCAGCTCGATCGGGTTCGCCGCCAAGAGACCGTCCATGACCTGTTTCTTGACCCGGGCGCGCGTGGCGTCGGCCAGCTCGCGCTTCATGTTCTCCTCGATTTCCTGGCGCAAACGCTCGACTCCGCCCTCCTCGACGCCATAGGACTTGCAAAACTCGTCGTTCAGCTCCGGAAGCTGACGCTCCTCCACCGACTTCACGGTGACCGCGAACTGGGCCTGCTTGCCCGCCAGGGCCGCGGCCTGGTATTCGGCCGGGAAATTCACCTCGATGGTCTTTTGCTCGCCGGCCTTCACGCCCTGCAGACCCGCCTCGAACTCGGCCAGCATGCGCCCGGCGCCCAGCAGAATCTGCACGTTTTCGCCGCTGCCGCCCTCGAACGGCTGACCGTCGATGGTCCCGGTGAAATCCACCGTGACGCGATCGGTGTCACGCGCCTCGCGCTCGACGGCGGTGAAGCTCGGGCGCTGCTCGCGGAGGTTCTCGACCATGGCGTCGACGTCGCCTGAGGTCACCTCGGCGACCGGACGCTTAACCTCGATCTGCTCGATCCCCTTCAGCTCGATCGCGGGGATGACTTCGAAGGTCGCGCGATACTTGAGATCACTGCCCTGGTCGAGGCTGATGGGCTCTATTTTCGGCCCCCCGGCCGGCGTCAGTTTTTCTTGCGCCAGCGCCTCCGTGAAGCTCGACTGGACTACGTCCCCGAGCACTTCCTGACGCACCTGCTCGCCGAACTGTTGGCGGACGACCTTGACCGGGACCTTGCCGGGACGGAAACCCTTCAGGCGCACCGTACGGCTCATTTTCTGCAGCCGATCCTCGACTGCTTTCTCGACGCGCTCGGCCGGGACCTGCACTTCCATCCGACGCTCCAGAGCGCCGGTCGACTCTACCGAAACCTGCATTTGGTCAAGAACCTCTAGTCTCTAATCAGTTGAGATCGCCCGTTGCGCTGGTGCGAAAGGAGGGACTCGAACCCTCACGGGGGTTGCCCACTGGAACCTAAATCCAGCGCGTCTACCAGTTCCGCCACTTTCGCGAGCTTACCCCCATCGGGGCCGCGCCTTGAGGCCGGCCCGCCGGCCCGCGGGGGCCGCGAAGTATACCCGACGCGCTGCGGGCGGCGTGCCTGATGCACTTTCCGGTAACGGCGGCGGGCGGACCGTACCCGACTCGGCTGGAATGGACCTATGCCAACGCTGGCGTGAACATCACGGCGGGCAGGCTCGCGACCGGCTCATCGCGAGCGCCGGCGCGCTACGGGTCGGACGGCTACTTCACTTATAGAAGCGAGCCCGACTGCTTCTTCCGAGAGAGAAGTGGTGGGCCGTATAGGACTCGAACCTATAACCAACTGATTAAGAGTCAGCTGCTCTACCAATTGAGCTAACAGCCCACGCTTTGAACGTGGTTCGGAACTGCGTTGCGCCGTCCCGAGTGCGGCGCAGCGCCACTGGTCGGCTGCACCGCTTTCAAACTGGGGTGGACGATGGGACTCGAACCCACGACGGCCGGAATCACAATCCGGGGCTCTACCAACTGAGCTACGTCCACCATCGTCCAACCTGGCAGTCTCGCCGCTCGGCGAAAGCTGCTTCTCGACCCGCCCGCGCGCGTGAATGGCGCGCCCGGCAGGACTCGAACCTGCGACCCTCGGCTTAGAAGGCCGATGCTCTATCCAGCTGAGCTACGGGCGCGCAGGTCTGAAGTGGTCGGGGCAGAGGGATTCGAACCCCCGACCCTCTGCTCCCAAAGCAGATGCGCTACCAGACTGCGCCATGCCCCGCCAGTTCGCCGTCCTGCGCCAAGCCGGGCGCGACCCGGCCCGCGGGGCGCGAATGATACGGAAAGATGAGACTAGTGACTAGTGACTTGCGGGCTTTCGAACCGATCAGCCGCGCCGCCAAGCGGTGGTGCGATCGGGCTTGTCCTCCAGGATCACGCCAGCGGCCGCGAGCTCGTCGCGAATGCGGTCGGATTCCTTGAAGTTCCGGGCGGCTCGGGCGACCTGGCGCTGCGCAATCAGGGCTTCGATTTGCGCGTCGGTGAGCGCGTCTGATGACTGCCCTTCTCCCGGCGCGGCCGTCTTGGGCTTGCGCAGGAAGTCCTCGGGCGCGGACTGCAGAATTCCGAGCACGCCGCCGAGCTTGCGCAGTTCCGCCGCCAGCGCGGCGGCCTGCGCGGCCTGCCCGGCCGCCTTGGCGCGATTCAGCTCGCCGGCAAGCGTTTGCAACGCGGCAATCGCGTCGGGCGTGTTGAAATCGTCGTCCATGGCGGCTTCGAAGGCGCGCGTCGCCTGCCCAGGCGTGTAAGTCTGCGCCGGCTCGACGTCGCGCAATGCGGTGTACAGGCGGGTCAACGCGGCGTCCGCCTGCTCGATCTGTGCGAGCGAAAAGTTGATGGGCCCGCGGTAATGGCTCGATGCGAGAAAGAATCGCAGCACTTCGGGATCGCGCACGTAGCCGGAATCGAGCACGTCCCGGATCCGGAAGAAATTGCCGAGCGACTTCGACATTTTCTCATCGTCCACGTTGACGAAGCCGTTGTGCATCCAGATGCGCGCGAACGCATCGCCGGTCGCCGCGCACGACTGTGCGATCTCGTTCTCGTGGTGCGGGAACTTGAGATCCATACCGCCGCCGTGGATGTCGAAAGTCGAGCCGAGCAGCTCGTTTGACATGGCCGAGCACTCGATATGCCATCCGGGTCGGCCGTCGCCCCAGGGCGAGGGCCAGAACGGCTCGCCCGGCTTGGCCCGTTTCCACAGCACGAAATCCAGGGGATCGCGCTTCGCCTCGTCGACCGCGATGCGAGCGCCGGCCCGCAGTTCGCTGAGCTGTCGTCCGGAGAGGCGTCCATAAGGCTCGAACTTCGACACCGAATACATCACGTCGCCGTTCGGCGCCACGTACGCATAGCCCTTTTCGATGAGGCGCTCGATCATCGCGATGATGCCGGGCACGTGTTCGGTCGCTTTCGGTTCGTGATCCGGCCGCAGCACGCCGAGCCGGTCATAGTCCTCGTGCATCGCCTTGATGAACCGCTGGGTCAGCGATTGAACGCTCTCCCCGTTCTGCGCGGCGCGCTGGATGATCTTGTCGTCGATGTCGGTGATGTTGCGGACGAACACCACCTGGTAGCCACGGTGCTGCAGATAGCGACGAACGATATCGAACGCCACTTTCGACCGCGCGTGACCGATATGACAGAAGTCGTAAACCGTATCGCCGCACACGTACATGCGCACGACGCCCGGCTCGAGCGGCTGAAACTCCTCCTTGCGCCCGGTGTATGAGTTGAATATCCGCATCTGATCTACACTCACGAAGCAAGGCGCCGCGCGCGCTCCAGGCGGGCGCGCACTTCATCGGCGGGAATCAGCGCAAACAACGGCGCGAGCTCCGGCCCGTGCGTCGCGCTCGTCAATGCCGCGCGCAGCGGCATATAGAGCGAAGGACCCTTGCGGCCCGTCTCCTTGCCGAGCTCGCGCACAGCGCTTCTGAACTCCACACCCTCACGAGCCAGCGCGCCTTTCGCGGCGACGAAGAACGCCTCGCCCGCCTCCCTGACCACCGCGGCGGCTTCCGTGCTCAGCTCCGGTGGAGCGCTCGTCAGCACCTGGACCCAGAACGCGACGTCTTGCGGGAATTCGACATTGGGCCGTATGGCGGCGATGAAAGAGGCGCGGCGCTCGCCCTCGAGCGATTGCGGCAGGCGAGCTGCGATCCATGCGTCGAACTCGGCTGCGGGCAGGCGCGCCACTGCTTCTTTCTGCCAGTGGCGCAGCTGCGCTTCGTCGAAACGCGCCGCAGCCCGGCCGAGACGCGCCAGATCGAAGTCCTGGATCATTGCGCCCTCTTCGAGCCAGTCATCTGTGCTGCATGTATGTCCGAGACGCACGAGATGATTGCGGACGGCGCAGGGCAGATACCCCCTGTCGCGCAGCTCGCGCAGGCTCAAAGCGCCTTCGCGCTTGGACAAAGGAGCGCCGTCCATTCCAAGGAGCAGCGCCACGTGCGCATACTGCGGCACGGGCAGGTCGAGCGCCCTGAGCAGCAGAATCTGGCGCGGCGAATTGGTCATGTGATCTTCACCGCGCAGCACGAGCGTGACGCCCATCAACGCATCGTCGAGCGCGTTCGAGAAGAAGAAGGCGCTGCCGCCGTCCGCACGGCGAATGATGAAATCGCCGATATCATCGGTTTGAAAGCGCTGCTCTCCGTGCACGAGATCATTGAAGATCACGGTCTCGCCGGGCGGCACTCTGAAGCGCAGCGCAGAGGGCAGACCCCGCGCCCTGCGTTCGGCGCGTTGCGCTTCGCTCAGCGCGCGGCATGTACCTGCGTAGCGCGGCGGCTTGCCGGCGGCGAGCTGCTGCTTGCGAGCGACGCTCAGCTCGGCGGGCGTGCAGAAGCACGGATAAGTGAGCCCGGCCGCATCGAGTCGCGCCAGCCATTCTTGGTAGACGCCCCGGCGCTGCTGCTGCCGATAAGGACCGTGCGGACCGCCCACGTCCGGCCCCTCGTCCCACTCGAGCCCCAGCCAACGCAGATCCTCGAAAAGCGCCTGCATGTGCGCTTCGCTCGAGCGCGCCTCGTCGGTGTCTTCCACACGCAGGATGAAGCGACCGCCGGCTTTGCGCGCCGCCAGGAAGTTCAGCAGCCCCGTGCGTGCATTGCCGATGTGCAGCAGACCGGTCGGGCTGGGCGCAAAACGTGTGACGAGCGTCGCTGCTGGCATCTGCCGTAGGCTTCCGTAAGGAAGCGGCATTCTAAGGAAGCTCCGATCAACCTACTACCCTGATGGTCCAGCCCAAAGGCTCGGTGTTTCGAGCCACTCGAGGTCGAGGAACGGAATAAGTCAGACCCCAACGCCGGCGGCGCGCCGTCCCGCCGATTCGGGCGTCTTTGTTAAGATGCAGCGGGCTCGCCGGTCGGCGTTCTGACCGCACACGCCGCCCGCAGGCCGCTCGAGGCAAGTTCAACTCACCATCCAGCGATCTCAGCGATGCGAAAAATTCTGTTCATCGGCCTCGCCCTGCTCTGCTCCTCGGCCTGGAGCGATTCCCCGCCAGAAACGCAGCGCGTGCGAGTGGTGACGAACAAGGGCGCCTTCGTGATCGCGCTCGAGCACGAGCGCGCGCCGCTCACGACGGCGAATTTCCTGAAGTACGTGCGCGCGGGACACTATGAAGGCACGATCTTTCATCGCGTCGTCAGCGGCTTCGTCGCCCAGGCGGGCGGATTCGATGAGCAGTTCGTCGAAAAGCCCACGGGCCAGGACATTCCCAACGAGTCGGGCAACGGCCTGTCGAATCTGCGCGGGACGGTGGGCCTTGCGCGCGCCGGCGAGCCTCACAGCGGCGATGCGCAGTTCTACATCAATCTCGCGGATAACCCGTTGCTCGACCCGCAGCCAAGCCGCTGGGGGTACGCCGTTTTCGGCCGCATCGTCGACGGCATGCGCGTCATCGACGACATCGGCGCGGTGGCCACCGGGTCGGTCGGACCGTTCGATCAGGACGCGCCGCTCAAGCCCATCGTGATAGAAAAAATCGAGGAGCTGCACTGAAACGCCGCGACGCACTCCTGCTATCCGGCGCGGCCCCGCGCGCATGACGCTCCTGTTCGTCTCCGATCTGCACCTGGACGCCGTGCGGCCGGACATCACCGACCAGTTCCTCGAATTCCTGGCCGGCGAGGCGCGCGCCGCCCAGGCGCTCTATATCCTCGGCGATCTATTCGAAGCCTGGATCGGCGATGACGATCCGGATCCCGAGAAGCGCCGCATCGTCGCGGGGCTGCGGCGCTGCACGCAATCGGGCGTGCCGTGCTTCCTGCTGCACGGCAATCGCGACTTCCTGATCGGCGCTCGTTTCTGCAGGGAAACCGGCGTCAAGCTGCTGCCCGACGGCTCGGTCATCGACGTGTTCGGCCGCCGTGTGCTGTTGCTGCACGGCGATACGCTGTGCACCGACGACGCGAGCTATCAGCGGCTGCGCCGCATCGTACGCAACCCACTCGTGCAGTTCGCAATGCGCCGTCTTACGCTGCAACAACGAGTGAGGCTCGCGACCAGGATGCGGGCTGGCAGCAAGGAGCACATCGCGAACATGGACGCCGCCGCACCCTACATCATGGACGTGAACCAGGAAGAAGTGCGCCGCACGTTCGTGCGCCATGGCGTCGATTGCATGATCCACGGACACACGCATCGTCCGGCTGTGCATGATGTCGTACTGAATGGATCGAAAGCGACGCGGATCGTGCTCGGCGACTGGTTCGAGCAGGGCAGCGTGCTCAGATGGCGACAGGACGGTTACGAGCTGGCGAACCTGGAGCGCGCAGGTTCGTAGGACTGCGCATCAGGCTGAACATGGTCGAGCGACCTGCATGTGCGCAGCTCATGGGCAGACGACGGCCTCCATATACGGCGCGAGCGCATTCAACAGCTCGGTCGCGCTCGCGAATCGATCCTCCGGCTGCTTCGCGAGCAGACGGTCGAGCAGCGGCTGATAAAGCGCCTGCTCGTTCTCCAGCCGGGGAACGGGCGCGTTCGCGTGCATATAGATGACGCCCATGGGCGTAGCCGCCAGATACGGCTTCTTGCGCGTGAGCATCTCGTAGAAGATCACACCCAGGCTGTACAAGTCGCTGCGCTCGTCCAAGTCGAGGCCATGGCCCTGCTCCGGGCTCATGTAGTACGGCGTGCCGAAGATCTCGCCAGTGCGCGTCAGGTCGACTTTGTCGACCTGCTTGGCGAGGCCGAAATCGATGAGTGCGAGCGAGCCGTCGGTTCGCACCATGATGTTGCCGGGCTTCAGGTCCCGATGCAGTACGCCCACGGCATGGACTGCCTGCAGGGCCGCAGCCATCTGGGCGAGATTGCTCACGGCCACGCACCGCTGCACGCCCCTTGCGATCTGCGCCCGCAGATCGCCCCGCGGAAAATACTCCATTGCGATGTACGCGTGATCATCCGCCACGCCGAGATCGAAGATGCGCACCACGTTCGGGTGACGGATCTGTGAGATCAGCTCGTATTCCTGCAGAAACCGCGCGAAACACACCTGCGCGTCCGCGCCGTCATCGCGCAGCACTTTCAACACCACCATTTCGCCGGCGCGTTCGCTCTCGGCGAGATACACCATCGACGTGCCGCCGCTGGCCAGCTCGCGCACGAAACGATGCCCGAGGATCGTCACCTTTCCGAATCGCGCGAGGACTTGCGCTTCCTGACTGGTGCGCAACAGGGCGAGTTGCTGCCGGCGCCGCAATACTGCGTCGCGCAGCGCGTTGGCCATGCGCCGGTGATCGATGCGTTCGCGCGCAAGGCAATCGATTGCGCCGCGCTCGACGACGCGTACGGCGAGCGCAGCATCCTGGCCGCGCGCCAGATAGAGCACCGGCGGAAATCCGGGACGATGCATGAGATTCTCGAGCCACTCCTCGCCGCGGCCGCGCTCGATCCTGTCGTCGAGGATCACGGCGTCATAGCCGACCGCGCAGAACGCCGAATGCAGGCGGCCCGACTGCAAGGGCGCGTGCACCCGGCATTCGGCCTCCGGCCAGATGATGGAGACGTGCTGCTCGAGCGCGCGCCCGAGGTCCGTGTGATCGGTGATGATCATCACGCGCGGCGCGATCAGGGATTGCGTGGGCGGCGAAGGGCGGGCCGAATGCGAAACTACGGTCGACATCGCGCGCGCGAACGCGAATCAGACGGCGCGGATGGCCTTGAGCGAGCTCTTGTGCAGCTGCCGTCTGCGAGCCTTGGCCTGGTCGGAACGCTCCTCCTGCAGGCGCGCCAGGTAATCGGGAGTGACGTCGCCGGTGACGTACTCGCCGGAGAAGCAGGACGTGTCGAACGCCTGGATGTGCGAGTCGTGATGCAGGCAGGCTTGCACCAGGTCGTCCAGGTCCTGATAGATGAGTCGATCCGCGCCGATCAGCCTGGCGACCTCGTCCTCCGTGCGGCCGCTCGCCACGAGCTCCGTGGGCGACGGCATGTCGATGCCGTACACGTTCGCGTAGCGCACCGGCGGCGCGGCCGATGCAAAGTAGACGCGGCGCGCGCCCGCCTCGCGCGCCAGATCGATGATCTGCGCCGAGGTCGTGCCGCGCACGATTGAATCGTCGATCAGCAGCACGTTCTTGCCGCGGAACTCCAGGTCGATGGCGTTGAGCTTCGAGCGCACCGATTTGGCGCGCTGCTCCTGCCCCGGCATGATGAAGGTGCGGCCGATATAGCGGTTCTTGACGAAGCCCTCGCGATACTTGATGCCGAGGATCTGCGCGACCTGCACGGCCGCGGTGCGGCTCGTGTCGGGAATCGGGATGATCACATCGATGTCGTGATCAGGCCAGATGCGTCGAATCTTCTCGGCGAGCAGATCACCCATGCGCAGGCGCGCCTTGTGCACCGAGATGTTGTCGATGATCGAGTCGGGACGTGCGAAGTAGACGTACTCGAAGATGCAGGGCGTGTGGCGCGCAGCCGGCGCGCACTGCTGCGAATAGAAGCGACCATGCTCGTCGATGAACACCGCCTCGCCGGGCGCCACGTCCCGCAGCAACGTGAAGCCGAGCTGATCGAGCGCGACGCTCTCGGAGGCCAGCATGTACTCCGGCCCTTGCGGCGACTCGCGCTTGCCGATCACCAGCGGCCGTATGCCGTGCGGATCGCGAAACCCGAGCAGGCCATGCCCGACGATCAGCGAAACCACGGCATAGCCGCCGCGTACACGGCGGTAGACCGCACCCATCGCCTTGAATATGTCGGCCGCTGAAACCCGCGGCGTGCCGAAGCGGGACAATTCGCTCGCCAGCACGTTGAGCAGGACTTCTGAATCCGAGCTCGTGTTCAGATGGCGCAGATCCTCGCGCATCAGCACCTCGGCGAGCTCCTGCGCATTGGTCAGGTTGCCGTTGTGGCCAAGGCACACGCCGTAGGGCGCGTTGACGTAGAACGGCTGGGCTTCGAGCGAGCTGTCGTTGCCGGCGGTCGGGTAGCGCACGTGGCCGATGCCGATGTCGCCCTTGAGCCCCAACATGTGACGTTGCTGGAAGACGTCGCGCACCAGGCCGTTCTGCTTGCGCATGAACAGCTCGCCTTCGTGGCAGGTCATGATGCCCGCGGCGTCCTGCCCGCGGTGCTGCAGCACCGTGAGCGCATCGTAGATCTGTTGATTGGCCGGGGTGTGTCCGACGACGCCGACAATGCCGCACATGCTATTTCAACACTCCCGCGGAAGAAGATGCGCCAGAGGGGTCAGGTCCCGAAGAACCATGAGCAGCCTCGCGCTCGAGCGCCTGCATGCCCGTCTCGGCGAACGTATGGATCCAGCCCGCCAGCTCGGTCGCGTACGGCAGCAGGCTGGACTGTCGCCACCACTCCACACGATTGAGCTCGACGAACTGGCCGAACAGCACGAACACCGCCACCACGACTGCGCCCCTGACCAGGCCGAACAGCACCCCCAGGGCCCGGTCGACCGTCAGGCTCAGCCCGGAGTGCCGCAGCAAATAAGTCAGCAGCGCCGCGGTCAGCCAGCCGGCGATGAGCACCGCCAGCACGATCAACGTGCGCGCCGCCCAGGTGCTGACCGGCTGCTCGCCGATCATCCCGCCGAGGTGCGGCTCGATCCAGTAGGCGTACCGCCACGCGAGCCACAGGCCGCCGAGCCACGACAGCACTCCGATCGCTTCGCGCACGAACCCTCGGAACATGCCAAGCAGCATCGATACGGCGAGCGCCGCGACGATCAGATAGTCGATGCCGTTCATGGTCGCGGCGTCACCCGCATGAAAGGAATGAGACAAGCTGGTTCGGGGTCGCGGATTCTAGCAAGACGCCTGCCGATCGGCCGCAGTTCGCGTGCGCTCTCAGACCTACAAGGCGCTGCCTCACGACTACATACATCCTGAACTCTCGATGGCCTGCAAGCTCAATCGTTGCGTCCTGAGACTCGACGCCCCCATTCAGGGATGCGTCACCACCGCGGCGCCCGGCGCCCGGCTGCGCAGCGACCGGAGCGCCGCCTCGGCCGCCGCACGATCCTTCATCGGACCCACGCGCACCCGATGGAGCGTGCCCGCATTTGTACGCACGGGCATGACGAACGCGCTGTGACCCGCCGCACGCAATTCCGCCGTCAGTCGCTGCGCGGTGTCCTTCCTGGAATAACTGCCGATCTGCACCGCCCAACCCGACCCCGATGCAGGGCTCGGCGCCGTTTGCGCTCCAGCGCTCGTCGACTTGGCGGACGAGGATGCTGGCGCGCTCTCGAGGGAGGCCTGCGTCGATGCTTCCACGACCTCACGCGATCCCGAAGCCTTGGCTGTCGCCGCTACGGGCTGCGTCGCAGCCGTCGCCGCAGAGGGCGTCGCGACGGCGGCGGCCGGTGCAGGCGCCTCTGGCTCAGGTTTCGCCTGAAGCGCTTCGGAAGGCGGCGTCAGCGCCGCGGTCGGTCGCGCAACGTGCTCCGGCGGAGGCGCACGCTCGTCCGGCGCCTCTGGGGCCGAGGCGGCCGACTGCTGCAGATCGATGGTGTAGGTTTTGAGCGTCGCGCCCCTCGGCTGCTCGGCGGGCGCGAGACTGACGGACTGTTCGGATGCACGTTCAGGACCCGAAAGCATCTCCGGGATGAGAATGACCGCCGCCGCCATCAGCACGGCGGCTCCGACCAGACGCTCTTTCACTTGCCGTTCCACGGCGTGAAGTATAGGCGAAGGCGGGACGGTCAGATCCTTGCGTCTTCAGGCGGCGTCCAACGCCTCGAGCGCCGCTCCAACCGTCAGAAAAGATCCGAACACCACGATGCGATCGCCAGGCTGCGCCAAGCGACGCGCTGTTTCGCAGGCGCTGCGCACGTCCACTGCAGTCGCGTCCACGCGCGCGCCGGCGCTGCGCAAGCGCTCGGCCAAGCGCTGTGCGCAGACGCCGCGCTCCCCCGGCAGGCCTGCAGCGATCCAGCCGTCCATAAGGCCGATCAGCGGCGCAACCGCGCCCTCCACATCCTTATCCGCCAGCATGCCGCACACTGCGAACGTGCTTCCGCATGCCGACCGCTCGCGCAACTGCGCCGCGAGCGTCAGAGCGGCCGCCGGGTTGTGCGCGACGTCCAATATCCAATCGACGCCGTGTGCGTGGATCGTCTGGAATCGTCCGGGCAAACGGACGTTCGCCAACCCGCGCTCGATTGTTTCACGATCGAGCGGAAGACCCGCGCCGAGACAGTGCAGCGCACACAGAACTGCGGCCGCGTTGTCGTACTGGACGGCGCCCAGCAGAGGCGGGCGAGGCAGGTCATCGAATGCGCGGCTCGGCCCTTTCCAGCTCCAGCGCTCACCGCAGCGCGAGTAATCGAAGTCGCGGCCCAGCCGCAGCAGCTGCGCTCCAACGTCAGACGCAGCCTGCTCGATGGACTCCGGCATGTCTCGCGCGCCGAATATCGCCGGTCGCCGCGCCCGGAAGATGCCTGCCTTCTCGCGCCCGATCGCCTCGATGTCCCCGCCGAGCCACTCGCAATGATCCAGGGCGACGGAGGTAACCAACGCCACATCGGCGTCCACCACGTTCACAGCGTCGAGTCGTCCGCCCATCCCCACCTCGAGAACGAGCGCATCGAGCCGCGCCTCGTCGAACAACAAGAGCGCCGCCAGGGTGTTGAACTCGAAGAACGTGAGGGTATCCGGGCCGCGCGCCGCATCGATACGCTCGAAGGCGTGCACGAGCGCACTCTCCTGCGCCTCTCGCCCATCGATGGTGATGCGCTCCTGATAACGAACCAGGTGCGGAGAGGTGAACACGCCGACGCGCAACCCGCAGGCGCGCAGAATTGCGGCGGTCATCGCCGCGCAGGATCCTTTACCGTTGGTGCCGCCGATAGTGATGATGGGACAAGACGGACGGCGCCACTCGAGCCGCTCGAGCACGCGTCGCACCCGATCCAACCCCAGATCGATGGCGCTGGGATGCAGCGTTTGCTGCCAGGCGAGCCAATCTTCGAGCGTACGCATCGATCGAGAGAGAGAAGCGGATAGCGGATAGCGGATAGTTCAGAAAAGCCTGCCTGCCTGATCCCTTGAGCCCACGTTGATGCTGGAACACCCCTTCTGACTATCCGCTATCCGCTTCTCGCACGGGCGGCTTTCCCATCAACATCGTAAGCAGGCCCGCGATGCGGTCTCTCATGTCGCGGCGATCGACGATCATGTCGAGCGCGCCGTGATCGAGCAGGAACTCGCTGCGCTGGAAGCCCTCCGGCAAGGTCTCGCGCACCGTCTGCTGGATTACTCTCGCGCCGGCGAAGCCGATCAGCGCCTTGGGCTCGCCGATGTTCACATCGCCAAGCATCGCCAGGCTGGCCGAGACGCCGCCCGTTGTCGGGTCGGTCAGCACGGAGATATACGGCAGGCGCGCCTGCGCCAAGCGGGCGAGCGCAGCGCTGGTCTTCGCCATCTGCAGCAGTGAGAGCAGCGCCTCCTGCATGCGGGCCCCGCCGCTCGCGGAGAAGCACACCAGCGGCTTGCCGTGCTCGATGCAGTGCTCCACAGCGCGTACGAACCGTTCGCCGACGGCCGAGCCCATCGATCCGCCTAGAAAACTGAACTCGAACGCGCAGGCGACGATCGGCAGCCCATGCAGCGAACCCGCCATAACGATCAGTGCGTCCTTCTCGCCCGTCGCCTTCTGCGCCTGAAGTACGCGGTCGCGGTACTTCTTCGTGTCGCGAAACTTGAGCGGGTCCTCCGACGCCACCCCCTCGGCCAGCTCGACGACGCCCTCGGGATCCAGGAAATGCTGGAGGCGCCGCCGCCCACCGATGCGCATGTGGTGGCCGCATTTGGGGCAAACATGGAGATTGCGCTCCAGCTCGGCGCGATAGAGCACCGCGTCGCACGCCGCGCACTTCATCCACAGTCCTTCGGGCACCGAGCGCGTCCGCCGCTCGGTCTTGATGCGCGAAGGCATGATCTTCTCGAACCAGGTCATTCGGACTCCATCAGCGAACGCCGCGCATCTATACGCGGTCGATCAAGGGTGGGCAAGCGCAGCTGCGGGTGCGGCCAGCTCCGGTTCGCTCGGCAGGCCAAGCGCCGGGGAGTAGCGCACGCCATACAGATACAGTCCCTGGGGCGGCGCCGTCACGCCCCCCTGCTTGCGGTCACGCGCCGCAAGCACTTCGGCCACCCAGCCCACGGTCCGGGCGCCGCTGCCGACCGCAATGAGCGCCCCGGCGATGTTACGCACCATATGGTGAAGGAAGGCGTTCGCCAGCACCGAGATGGAAAGAAATTGGCCGTCACGCACAACGCTGATCTCGTGCAGATGACGCATAGGCGTGCGCGCCTGGCACTCGGCTGCGCGGAAGGAGCTGAAGTCGTGCTCTCCGACTAGCTGTTGTGCGGCCGCATGCATCAGGTCCGCATCCAATGGATCGCGGACCCAGCAGACACGCCGCGCGTCGAGCGCCGGTCGCGGCGTACGGTTCAGGATGATATAGCGGTAGCGCCGCGCCACCGCGCTGTAGCGGGCATGGAAAGCCTCTGGCGTCCGCCGCGCCCACAAAGCGCTCACTTCGGGCGGCAAATGCGTGTTGGCGCCCAGCACCCAGCCGCGCTCGGATCGCTCGGCGTCGGTATCGAAATGCACGACCTGCATCAAAGCATGCACGCCTGCGTCGGTCCGACCGGCCGCAGTCACCGCGATCGGATGATCAGCGACTGCTGACAGGGCGGCTTCCACGACCGACTGGACGCCGCGCGCATGCGCCTGCGACTGCCAGCCGCAGAACGCGCCGCCGTCGTATTCGAGACCCAGGGCGATGCGCATGACGGAGGGAAGCGGATAGCGGATAGGGAACGGTCAGAAGGGGCGCGTGTTCAGGCGGCGCAGCGCCGAAGAAATCGGATGAAGGGGCATGCCCTCCGAAACCATCCGCTATCCGCTATCCGCTATCCGCTATCCGCTTCCTCCTACCGGATCGATTCGATCAACCGCCGTGCTTCCTGTTGCTGCCCGGTGTTGCCCTCGGCGAGCACCTCCTCGAGGATGCTGCGGGCGCCGTCCGGATCGCCCATATCCATGTAGGCGCGCGCCAGGTCCAGCTTGGTGCCGACTTCACTCATGGTCACCGGCTCGAGCTCCGAGAGCTCCATGGCCGCGGTTCTATCCGTCGGCGCGCTATCGTCGTTGAAGAGCGCTTCGCCCACGTCCAGATCGATTCGCGGCGACTGCGTCGTGCGATCCGAGAACACGTCCATGGAGAAGCTGTCCTCGTCGGCCTTGCGCCGCTCGAGGGCGCCCTGGTCGTCGTCCGACAGATCCTGGGACAAATCGAAGTCCAGGGCCGCCGGGTCCAACTTCATCGAAGCCGTCGCATCCACATCGTGCGCCCCGAGGGCGTCGCCGGCCGCGGCCGCCCGCATGTCAGGGCGAGGCTGCTCGACGGTGTCGCCGCTCGAATGATTCGCGACGCTCGCAGCCGTACCGAGCCGCGGCTGCTCCACGGTGTCGCCGCCCGCAAGATCGACCTGATCCAGGTAGATCGTACCGGTGCTCTCGCTGTCGAACTTCTCGTCCTGCGGCTCGGGCTCGCCAAAGCCCTGCGGACGCGGCGCTTCCATCGTACGGTCGAAAGCGCCGAGCGAGGGTGCAAGCTGCGTCAGCTCATCGTCGCCGAGCGTTGCGACCTCGTCATCCTCGTCCTTCTCGATGGAGGTGGTGTCCTCCAGCGCGCCGGGCTGATGGATCGCGCTCACGTCGAGTCCGAGGTCGTCGATCGACAACTCCGCCGTCTGGTCAGCGCTGACCTTGAGCGCGGCGCTGCGGCGCTCGCGAACTGTGTCCGAATCGGAGTCTTGATCGGCGCCCGCATCCACACCGAGAGCCGGCGACTCAACGGTGGGCGCCTCGCGCTCCGCCCGACGTCCTTCGAGCATGGGCGACTCGATGGTCGGCGTCTCCTGGGTGCGCGCTAGCGGGTCGAGCTCGCGCGTCGCGTCATCCGCCGCATCGCCTTGCGGCTCATCCAGCAGGAAATCCAGATCCGACTCGGAGCGGTCGTCGCCCGCCGACAGGCCAGGCCGCTCGCCGCTTGCGAACTCGAGGTCCAGACCCGCCGGCTTATCCGCCTCGGGCTCCGCGAAGAGATCGACGTCGACCCGGTTCTCACCGCCTTCCAGGTTGACGTCCACCAGATCCATGCCGGCGCTGGCGCCGCCCTGGAACATCTCCTCCTCGGGCGCGATCTGCTTGCCCATGATGAGGACCTTGTCCCACTCGCTGGCCGACGCTTCGCCGCGCGTGGCGTGCAGCTCGCGCGCCGTATCGAGAAACAGCTCCTTGTTGCCCCACACGAAATAGATCTCGAGAAGCTTGAGCCTCAGATCGCGGCGCTGCGGCTCACGCTCGATGGCGATCTTCACCAGATCCGCAGCCTGGTCGTAAAGACCGTAGGCCATGTGGAAGTCTGCTTCCGCCAGGGCGTCCTGCTGATCGAAGCGCACCGCCGATTCGCTGCTCAGCGTGTCGTCGGCTGATGTATGCGCAGCGCTGGCGGCCGCGGCCTCGGCGGCGCCGACTTCGAACGCGAGCGCCGGCTCGACCGCGGTGCGCTGACTGGTCTCCAGCGCCGGAAACTCGTCCGACTCCCTCGTCGTGCGCGCGGGCTCACGCGCACCGAACTCGGCGAGCAAGTCGTCCGACTTCGGCTGCGAACGTCCGCCGACGCGCGCCGCAACCGGTTCGGGCTCGTACGCCGGCTCGAAGCGCTGATCGAGTGAATCGAGAGCGGCCGCCGAATCGGCTTCCCGCCGGCGGCGCACGACAGCGATCACCAGCCCGATCACGAGCAGGAGGCCGGCCACCACGAACAACCACCAGAACTGCCCGACCCGCTCGGCGAGCGAGGGTCCCGCCTCGGGCGCGGCGGCCGGCTTTTGCACGGGGCGGCTGGCCGCAGGCGCCCGCTCGGTCGGCGCCTCGGCGCTCTGCGCCTCCGCCTGCGCGGCCCGGCCTTCTGCGGGCGCTGCGGCGGCAGGTTCGACGGGCGCTTCGGCGACCGCCTGCTGCGCAGCCCCGAGCTCTGAGCTGTCCAGTGCGAGCCGGCCATCCTCCGGCGAAGCAATTCCGGCTCCGCTCGCGCTCGCCGGCGCCTCTGCAGAGTCGCGGTCCGGAGCGACTGGCGCGGGCGCTTCGGGCGTCTCTTCCGGCGCCACCAGGCGCAGCCGGCTCGACTCCTCGTGGCCAGCGCTCTCCAGTGAACCGCTCCATTCCGCCGATTGGCGCGCCACCTCGGCGTTGGCTTCGGCGTGCGAGATCGCCTCGATCTCCGCCAGATCTGGGATGCGCAGTACGCTGCCTGCGCGCAAACGGTTGATATTGTCGTCGAACGCCCCGGGATTAGCGCGGAACAGCGCGATCATCGTGCGGTTCACCGTGCTCGGCGAGCCCGGGTTCACCTGACTGGCGATGCGCCACAAAGTGTCGTTGCGCTGGACCGTGTACTCACCCGCAATGGACGGCTCGGGAGACGCCGCGCGCATTGGCTCGACCGGCGCGCTCGCCGGCTCGGCGGCCGGCGGCTCGGCGGCCGCCGGGGCAGGAGCGCTTACGGGCGCGGCCTCCGGACGCGGCTCGACGGGCCGCTCGATGCGCCCTTCGCTGGGCGCGCCGGACTGGGGCGTCGCGACCGGCGCGGAGGGCTGCGACTGACTCGGCATGAAGACCGGCGGATCGAGCAAGACGGTGTATTCGCGCAGCAAGCGGCCGCGCGCCCAGCTCGCTTCGACCAGCAGCGTCACGAACGGCTCGGTGACCGAACGATTCGAGGTGACCTTGATGGCGGCGCGGCCGTCGCGGGTGCGCCGGATAGAGAAGTCGAAATTGCCTAGATACGCGGGGCGATCGAGACCGTAGCGCTCGAACAGCTCGCGGCTCGCGAGGCCCACGCTCAAGCTGGTGAGCTCTTCCGGAGTCGGCGAGATCAGCTCTATTTCAGCGTCGAAAGGCTGATTCAGGGCGGAGTGCAGCCGAATCTCTCCCAGCCCCAGCGCGTACAGCGTCGTGGGTGACAGCAGAGCGCCCGTCAGCAGCAGGCGCGGCAAGTGTCGTCTCATCAGCTCTCCCGATCCCTCAGGATCCTCGGGTGTCGCGCGAGGCGAATCCCGGACCCGTGGTGCTCGTTATTCGTATGCAGGCGCGAGCTGCGGCCGATGTTCAAGAGGCTCTTGACGTATGGCGCGCAACTATAGCTTACAGGTAGCTTTTCACCAAAATCTCGGCGATTTGCACGCTATTTAAAGCAGCTCCCTTGCGTATGTTATCGGACACAATCCACAGATTCAGACCGCGTTCGTGGGAGATGTCCTCACGAATGCGGCCGACGAACACCGGATCGGTCCCCGCCGCTTCGGTGACGGCGGTGGGATAGCCGCCGGGCTGGCGATCGTCGATCACGGCGACCCCCGGCGCTTTCATCAGCAGCTCGCGCGCCTCGGCCGCGCTCAGCTTGCGCCGCGTCTCGATGTGAACGGCCTCGGAATGCCCGAAATACACGGGCACGCGCACCGCAGTGGCGTTCACGCGGATCGAGGAGTCCTCGAGGATTTTCTGCGTCTCCCAGTGCATCTTCATCTCTTCCTTGGTGTAACCGTTGTCCAGGAAGACGTCGATCTGCGGCACGCAGTTGAAGGCGATCTGCTTGGCGATCACTTTGGCGACCGGCTGCTCGCCACGCGCCAGTGCGGCGGCCTGCTGCGTCAGCTCATCGACCGCCTTCTGCCCGCCGCCCGACACCGATTGGTAAGTGGCGACGTTGATGCGCTCGATGTGCGCGGCCTCGTGCAGCGGCTTGAGCGCAACCAGCATCTGCATGGTCGAGCAGTTCGGGTTGGCGATGATGTTGTGCTTGCGGTAGCCGGCGACGGCGTGCGGATTGACCTCCGTCACGACCAGCGGAATGTCGTCCTGGTAGCGGAACTGGGACGTATTGTCGACCACCACGCAGCCCGCCTGACCCGCCCGCACGGCGTGCACTTTCGAGACGCTGGCGCCGGCTGAGAACAGCCCGATCTGCGCCTTGGAGAAATCGAAACTTTCAAGATCCTGCACCGCTACGTCGCGGCCGCGAAACATCAACGTACGGCCGGCCGAGCGCGAGCTGGCGAGCGGATACAGCTCGCCGACCGGGAAATTCCGCTCCTCCAGAATCGACAGAATCGCGCGGCCGACCACTCCGGTCGCGCCGACCACCGCTACGTTCCAACGTCTGCTCATCTTCGCTCGAATCGCCCTGTGTCGCTCGTCCCAACGGATCGCAGGCCGCCCGCGGCCTGGAGAAAGTGAAATCGTCGTCTCGTGAACCCTGCGCGGCTGCCAGCGATCCGCGCAGATGGCAAGCGCCATTTAACGGAACACTACCTGAAAGACCCGAGCCCGATAAGGCGCCCGTCACGGAAATCGGCGGCAGATCACACCGCAACCCAGTGCGCTCGCGCGGATCAGGCGCTCATTTCAGCATCCGCCTCATGGCTCGAGTCCTGCCCTTGTTGCGCCAATCGTCGGCGTGGCGGATTGCACGTCGGCGTTCTGCGCGCGATGCCGCAGGTAATGATCCATCAGCACCAGCGCCAGCATGGCCTCGGCGATCGGCGTCGCCCGCAAGCCCACGCAGGGATCGTGCCGGCCGGTAGTCACCACCTGCACGCTCTCGCCGTGAACATCGATGGTGCGCCCTGGGACGGTGATGCTGGAGGTGGGTTTGAGCGCGATGCTCACCACCACGTCCTGGCCGGAGGAAATACCGCCCAGCACGCCGCCGGCGTTGTTCGACGCGAAGCCTGCCGGCGTGAGCTCGTCGCGATGCTCGCTGCCGCGCTGCTCGATCGAGGCGAAGCCCGCGCCGATCTCCACACCCTTGACGGCGTTGATGCTCATCATGGCGTGGGCGATATCGGCGTCGAGCCGATCGAAGACCGGCTCGCCGAGACCCGCCGGCACGCCCGTCGCGAACACCGTGACGCGCGCGCCCACCGAATCGCCGCTGCGGCGCAGCTCGGTCATGTACTGCTCAAGTTCGGCGATGCGCGCCGGATCCGGGCAGAAAAACGGATTGTCGTAAGCGCTCGCCGGCGCCCGTGGCTCGAGCCGCAACGGCCCGAGCTGCGCCAGGTAGCCGTAAATTCTCACGCCCAGTCTCTCGCGCAGATACTTGCGCGCGATCGCCCCTGCGGCTACTCGCATCACGGTCTCGCGCGCCGAGGAGCGCCCGCCGCCGCGGTAATCGCGCAGACCATATTTCTGCTGGTAGGTGTAGTCCGCGTGTCCTGGACGGAAGCGGTCCTTGATCTTTTCGTAGTCGCGCGAGCGCTGATCCTGGTTCTCGATCAGCAGGCCGATCGGCGTCCCGGTGGTGCGTCCATCGAAGACGCCCGACAGGATGCGCACCTGATCCGGCTCACGGCGCTGACTCGTGTGGCGCGACGCGCCCGTGCGGCGCCGCTCGATATCCGGCTGGATATCCGCCTCCGACAGCGCCATCCCCGGCGGGCAGCCATCGACGATGCAACCGAGCGCCGGCCCATGGCTTTCGCCGAAGGTCGTGACGGTGAAGAGTTTGCCGAAAGTGTTGCCGGACATGGAGACGGTTAGCGGTTAGCGGTTAGTTGCAGAGCGGGCGCGCCATTCTATCCACTAACCGCACTCAACTTGTCCTCCACAGGCGCTCTCAGTCAATCGCCGCCAGCTTCCTTGTGAAGCTTTGACCAGCCGTCAAACCCGCCGCTCTGACTAACCGCCAACCGCTAACCGCTGCTATCCGCTATCCGCTTCCATCCCTTCCAGCTCCCGCGCGCTGAGCACAAACACCCCTCCCCCGCCGCGCTCGAACTCCAGCCAGGTAAACGGCGCCTGAGGATAGGCGTCGATCAGCGCCTCCTCGGAATTGCCGACTTCCACGATCAGCACCCCGTGCGGCGTGAGGCGCTCGGCCGCGCCCGCCAGAATCCGCCGCACGATGTCCAGACCGTCGACGCCGCCGTGCAGGCCGCCGCGAGGCTCGCGCTCGTATTCAGGCGGCAGGCCTGACACTTCCTCATCGCCTACGTACGGTGGGTTGGAGACGATTACGTCATAGCGCGGACCCGCCGGCGGGGCAGGCAGCCGCTCGAACACATCCGAGCATACGAGGCGCAGCCGATCGCCGACGCGATGCTTGCGCACGTTCATGGCCGCGACAGCGAGGGCGTCCTCGGAAATGTCCGATGCGTCCACGTGCGCTTGCGGCAGCGCCAGGGCGCTCGCAATGGCGATGCAGCCGGAACCGCAGCCGACGTCCAGCACGCGAGCGATGCGTTTGCTGTCTATCCATGGCTCGAAACGCGCTTCGATCACTTCGGCAAGCGGGGAGCGAGGCACGAGCACGCGCTCGTCCACATAGAACTCGTGGCCGGCGAACCACATGCGATGCGTCAGGTAGGCCGCGGGCGTCCGCTCGCGAATACGACGCTCGAACAGCTCCAGCGCGTTTGCGCGCTGTACGGAGCTCAGCACCTGCGGATAGACGGCCGGCGCATCCTCGTGGCGCAGTTCGGCGGCGAAGAAGACCAGCTCCGCCGCCTCGTCGACCGCGTTGTCCATCCCATGGCCGAACCACAGGCCGGCTCGCTCGAAAAGCGCCGCGCCGTGCTGGATCAGCTGTTCGACGGTGGCGGGGTCGGGCGCTGCTGCGGACCGTTTGCTCATGCGTTGCCGGATGCGAGATGCGATAATTCGCCGCGAGGATAAAGATGACGCGTAATCAATCTCTCGCACTCGCAGCCCTGGTGGCGATTGTAGCGATCGGCGCCGGCATGCTGTTGTCGCGAATGCTGTCGGAGTCGCGCTCACCGGCGCTGGCGAGCGGCACGCTCCTCACCCCGCCGCGCCCGCTGCCGCCGGTGGAGCTCACGGATCATCACGGCCAGGCGTTCGGTCTGGAGCGGCTCGAAGGCCGCTGGAGCCTGATGTTCTTCGGCTTCACACACTGCCCGGACATTTGCCCACAGACGCTCGGCGTCCTGGCGCAGGTGGAGAAACGACTGGCCGACCTGCCGCAACGCCAGCGCCCGCAAGTGCTGCTCGTATCGGTGGATCCCGGCCGCGACACGCTCGAGCAGCTTGCTTCATACGTGGCGTTCTTCAGCCCGTCTTTCACCGGCCTCACCGCCGCGCAGTCGACCCTCGACGACTTCACTCGGGCGATGGGCGCGCCGACGGCGATCACGCCGTTCGAAGACGGCGGCTACACGGTGGATCACTCGGCCGCGGTGTTCGCCATCAATCCGAGCGGCGCGCTG
The DNA here is from genome assembly GCA_034005205.1 of Steroidobacteraceae bacterium. Taxonomy (GTDB): domain Bacteria; phylum Pseudomonadota; class Gammaproteobacteria; order Steroidobacterales; family Steroidobacteraceae; genus Steroidobacter. The sequence continues at coordinate 27,558 of JAVEVD010000040.1, forward strand.
CGCGCGCTGTTCTCGCCGCCGCACTCCCCGCAGGCGCTCGCCGAGGATGTCCGCCGCCTGATCCAGACCGATCCCGCATGACCGATCAGCGCGCCCCCTCCATCCGGACGGGCGATCGCCTGTTCGCGGCGCTACAGTACGTTCTGCCGAAACATCTGCTGTCGCGAGCGATGTACTCCCTGGCGCGCAGCGAATCGCGCGCGGTCAGGAACACGATCCTGCGCATTTTTCTCAGCGTCTATCGCATCGACATGAGTGAAGCCGTACAGAGCGACCCATACTCGTACCGCAGCTTCAACGACTTTTTCACACGAGGTCTGCGCGCCGGCGCCCGACCTGTCGAGCAGGATCCGGCGGCCATCGTCAGCCCGGTGGATGGCACGCTCAGCCAGTGCGGAGATCTCGAGGATGACTTGCTCGTACAGGCGAAAGGTCACCACTACTCGCTGCGAGATCTGCTGGCGGCGGATTCCGAGATGATCGCGGCGTACCGCGGCGGAAGCTTCGCCTGCATCTATCTCGCGCCTTACAACTATCATCGCATCCACATGCCGTGCGATGGCCAGCTGCGGGCCAATCTCTATGTGCCCGGCGATCTGTTCAGCGTGAACGCCTCGACGGCGCGCGCCGTACCGCGCGTCTTCGCACGCAATGAGCGTCTGATCTGCGACTTCGAGACTGCGCACGGCCGCATGGCGGTCATCCTGGTCGGCGCCATGTTCGTCGGCAGCATCGAGACGGTGCATTGCGCAGAAGTGAATCCGCCCCCGCGTCGCCGCAAGGCGCCGCAGCCGATTGCGGCCGGGCTCGGGCGGCGCTTCGCCAAGGCCGATGAGCTCGGACGCTTCAACATGGGCTCCACGGTCGTGCTGCTGTTCCAGAAGGATCGCGTGCGCTGGGTGGACGCTCTGCAGCCAGATGCGACCGTGCGGCTTGGACGCACCATAGGGCGCGCCTCATGAGCGAGTGGCGCCCGACCGCGTCGATCGCCACGATCGAGACGCGTGCGGCGATGCTGCGAGCAGCACGCGAATACTTCGCGGCGACGCGGGCGCTGGAAGTCGAAACGCCGACCTTGAGCGCCGCGGCCGTGAGCGACGTACACCTTGCGAGCGTAGAGGCGAAAGTGAATGGGCGGCGACGCTTCCTGCACACCTCGCCCGAGTACGCGATGAAGCGACTGCTGGCGGCCGGCTGCGGCGATATCTGGCAGATAGCCCGCGTGTACCGGGACGGCGAGCGCGGTCGCCTGCACAATCCAGAGTTCACATTGATCGAGTGGTATCGGCTCGGCATGGACCACCATGCACTCATGTCCGACGTCGAACGCCTTGTGTGCGCCATGCTGCCGCCCTCGCGCAGCTTCGAACGCGCCGAGCGCCTCAGCTACTGCGAAGCCATGCAACTGCACGCCGGCGTCGATGCGTTGCGCGATCCGACGCTCGTGCTCATCGAACGCCTGCGCAGCGCCGGAGTGGATACGCCGCAAGACCTGCACCAAGATCGCGACGCCTGCCTGGATCTGATCATGGCTGTGCTGGTCGGCCCGCAACTCGGGCGCGAGCGGCTGTGCTTCATTTACGATTATCCGGCGAGCCAGGCCGCTCTGGCGCGCGTCCGCGGAGAGGTCGCCTCCAGATTCGAGGCGTACCTGGATGGCGTCGAGCTCGCCAATGGCTTTCACGAACTAGCCAATGCAGCGGAGCAACGCGCGCGTTTCGAGCGCGACTTGCGCGAGCGCGAGCGCCGGGGCCTGCCGACCGCGCCGCTCGATGAGCGGTTTCTCGCGGCGCTGCAACACGGACTGCCGGATTGCTCCGGCGTGGCGCTCGGCTTCGACCGCCTGGTGATGTGCGCGGTGAACGCCAGCCGCATCGAGGAGGTCATAGCGTTCCCGTTCGAGAACGCCTGACTCACGCGCTGGACGAGCGCGTCCTCCGGCCCTCGAGGAACCTCGACTTACTCTGCTTCTACGATCTCGAAGCGCTCGAAACAGCATGCATTGCGAGCGAGCATTTGTTCGGGCTGACCCGTCAGGGTAGTAGTAGATTGATCAGACCGGAGCGAGCTCATGCACGATTCGAACATCGACGTCACGCTGCCCAAGCCCGCTCTTTACGCGGCGCTCTCCCGGGAGCTGAGCGGCTTGATTGCAGACGAGCCCGACTTCATCGCCAACCTGGCCAACGCGGCGGCGCTGCTGTTCAACTCACTGCCGGACGTGAACTGGGCGGGCTTCTATCTGCTGAAGGAGGGGGAGCTGGTCGTCGGACCTTTCCAGGGGCGGCCGGCCTGCGTGCGTATTCCGCTCGGCAAGGGGGTCTGCGGCGCCAGCGCGGCGGCCCGCCAATCGATCCTCGTCGACGACGTGCACGAATTCGCCGGCCACATCGCCTGCGACAGCGCCTCGAACTCCGAAATCGTCGTGCCCATGATCCGCAACGGTGAGCTGCTCGGAGTGCTCGACGTCGACAGTCCGAAATTCTCCCGCTTCGACGCCGACGATCGGAGCGGGCTCGAGCGCTTCATCGCAGTACTGCTGCAAAGCTGACGGCCGGCCCGGCCCGTCGCCCACGGCGCTGGCGCGCCGCCAGGCGCCTCGTCGCGGAGCGCCTCAGCCCTTCGCGCGCGCGATGTACTCGCCCGAGCGAGTGTCGACGCGAATCACCTCGCCCTGGTTGATGAACAGCGGCACGCGCACGGTGGCGCCCGTCTCGAGCTTCGCTGGCTTCGCGCCGCCGGTGGCGGTGTCGCCGCGCAGTCCCGGATCGGTCTCGACGATCTTCAGCTCGACGTGCGCCGGCGGAGTGACGTTCAGCGGCTCGTTGTTCCACAGCATCACGGTGCAGCTCATGCCTTCCTTGAGCCAGACCTCGCAGCCGCCGAGCGCCTCCTTGCCGGCCGTGTACTGTTCGAAAGTGTCCGGCACCATGAAGTGCCAGAACTCACCGTCGGTGTACAGGTACTGCATTTCCGTTTCCACCACATCGGCCGCTTCCACGGTGTCGCCCGACTTGAAGGTGCGCTCGAGCACGCGACCGGTGCGCAGATTGCGCACCTTGACCCGATTGAACGCTTGACCCTTGCCGGGCTTGACCATCTCGTTCTCGACGATCGCGTAGGGATCGTTCTCGAGCATGATCTTCAGGCCGCTCTTGAATTCGTTGGTGGAGAAACTGCCCATGTGGCGCCTTAGGTGAATCTGCGAAAATGTGCTGCTAACGAGCATGAGGCGCGCCGTCCGGCGCGACAAAGGGCGCTGATGATAGCCGCAACCCCCCTTCCGAGCCAACGCACGAGCCCGCTGGCGCACTGGCGGCAGGCGCTCGCCGAGGCCATTACTGACCCGCGCGAGCTGTGCGCGGCGCTCGATCTCGACCCGACGCTGCTCGCGCCGGCGCTCGAGGCGGCCGGAGAGTTCGCCTTGCGCGTGCCGCGCGGGTTCCTGGCCCGCATGCGGCGCGGCGATCCGCGCGATCCGCTGCTGCTGCAGGTGCTGCCCCGGAGCGCGGAGCTCGCCGACGCGGCCGGATTCGTCGAGGACCCGGTTGGCGATCTCGCCAGCCGCGCCGCAGGCGGCGTGCTGCACAAGTATCATGGGCGGGTGCTGCTCGTGGCGACCGGCGCCTGCGCCGTACATTGCCGCTATTGCTTCCGTCGCCACTTTCCCTACGAGCAGGATTCGGCGCTGCACCAGGGCTGGGCCGAGGCGATCGAGCACGTACGCGAGGACCCACGGACGAGCGAGGTCATCCTGAGCGGCGGAGACCCGCTCAGCCTGAGCGAGCGGCGGCTGCGACAGTTGAGCGATGCGCTCGAGGCCATCCCGCACGTGCGCCGGTTGCGCATTCACACACGTTTTCCGGTGGTCCTGCCCGAGCGCGTCGATGAGGACCTGCTCGCCTGGCTGCGCGGCCTAGAGCTGCAGAAGGTCGTGGTGATCCACGCCAACCACGCGCAGGAGCTCGACGAGAGCGTCGCGCGCGCCTGCCGCGATCTCGCCGCCGCGGGGGCCGTTGTGCTCAATCAATCGGTGCTGCTGGCCGGAATCAACGACTCGGTGGAGGCGCTTGAAGGGCTGAGCGAGGCGCTGTTCTCGATGGGCGTGCTTCCCTATTACCTGCACGTACTCGACCGCGTCAGAGGCGCCGCCCATTTCGAGGTGGATGAACAGCGGGCCCGCAGCTTGCACAGCGCGCTCGCCGCCCGCCTACCCGGCTACCTGGTTCCGAAGCTGGTGCGTGAAGTTCCGGGCGAGCCGGCCAAGACGCCGGTAGGGCAGACTGAGAAGCGGATAGCGGATAGCGGATAGCGGATAGCGGATAGTTCAGAGTACTCACCCCCGTGTTCTGACCTATTCGTTTCTTAGCTTCGTCATCCGCTTTGGAGACCACCTTGCCCGAACCAAGCGCACAGACCGCCGTACCGATGATCGTCCTCACCCGCCATCAGGACAACGTCGAGGCCGTCAACAGCGCCCTGCGCAAAGCCGGGCTCGCCGTGCACTGCAACTGGATCCGTGAGTTGAACGATTTGAGCGACGCGCTGGCGCAGATCAAGCCCCACATGCTCATTGCGTTCGTCGGTCCGGACCCGGCGGACACCGCCAAAGTGATGAGCGTGCATCGGCAGAACGGGGCAAGCGCCCCGGTGCTGGTCGCCCGCGACCAGGTGGACGAGGACATCATGGCGGCGGCCATGCTGGAGGGCGCGCGCGACGTGGTCACGCTCAAGCACCCTGTCAGGTTGCAGGCCGTGGTCGAGCGTGAGCTCGAATCGTATCGCCGCGCCCGCGAGCTGAGTGACGCAATCAGCGCCGCGCGCGAGTATCGCGAGCAGTTGCAGTCGCTCATGGCGGGCTCCGCGGACGCCATCGCCCACGTGCAGGAAGGCATCGTGATCGATGCAAATCCTGCGTGGCTCGAGCTCTACGGATATCCGGACCCGGATGCGATCGTCGGTGCGCCGCTCATGGACGCCTTCGACCCGGAAGCGCATGCGGCGATCAAGGGCGCGCTGGTCGCGTGCCTGCAGGGCAAGTGGTCAGATCATACGCTGCGCGCCAACGCACGGCTGGCCGACGGATCGAGCGTCGCGCTCGACATGGAGCTGTCGCGCACCGAGATCGACGGCGAGCCGGCCGTACGGTTGTGCATCGCAGCCGACAAGCGCGGCGCCGTAGACTTGACCCCGCAATCGACCGATGCGCTCGAGCGAGACTCGGCCACCGGGGCGCTGCAACGCCGGTTTTTCACCAGCCGTTTGCGCGAGGCGCTCACGCAGCCAATCCGCGCCGGCGTACGTCAGCTCGTGTGCATCGCGCCGGACAAGTTCGCAACGATCGCACAGGAAGTCGGCCCGCTCGCCGTCGAAGATTTCGTCGGCCAGTTCGCCGCGCTGGTCGACGAGGCGCGCCAGGCGGGCGACCTGTTCGGCCGTTACTCAGACTCCGTGCTGATGCTGCTGTTGGAGCGTGGCTCGCCGCGCGATGTGGAGACCTGGGCGAACAACCTGGTGAAGAAAACCGCGGCCCAGGTGTTCCGGGTCGGCGACAAGCAGATCTCCTGCACGTGCAGCATCGGGGTGGGGATGATCGATCCCCGCTCCGTGGACGTTGCCGGCGCGCTCGACAACGCCATGGCGGCGCGCGCGAGCGCCGAGCAGGCGGGCGGCGCGCGTGTGCAGATCGTCGATCGGCGCGAGGATGACACGCGCCAGCAGGCGGCCGACGAAATATGGGCGCAGCGCATCCGTGCGGCGCTCATGGAGAACCGCTTGCGACTCTTGCAGCAGCCGATCGCAAGCCTGCTTGGCGAAGACCACCGCATGTTCGACGTGCTGGTGCGCATGCTCGACGAACAGGGCGAAGAACTGCTGCCTTCGGAGTTCATACCGCCCGCCGAGCGCAACGACCTGATGAAGAACATCGATCGCTGGGTGATCGGCGCGGCGATGACCTTCTGCGCAAGCCGCCCGGTGCAGCAGCTCTTCGTGAGACTCTCGAAGGATTCGGTGCGCGACCGTTCGCTCGTGCACTGGCTGTCGAATCAGCTGAAGGCCAGCCGCGCCGAGCCGCAGCGCATCGTGTTCCAGGTGAGCGAGCAGATCGCCGCCGAGCACCTGGCCGATGCGAGCGAGCTCGCGGCAAGCGTGCGCAAGGCGGGCTTCCGCTTTGCGTTCGAGCACTTTGGCGGCGGTCGCGATCCGAGCCGCCTGCTGGCGCGCCTGCCGGTCGATTACATCAAGATCGACGGTGCGCTCATGCAGGGTCTGGCTGTCGACCAGGAGCTGCAGCAGCGCGTCCGCAGTCTGGTCGATCAGGCCAAGGCCAAGAAGGTCAGCACTATCGCCGAGCGGGTCGAAGATGCGAACACGATGGCGGTGCTCTGGCAACTCGGCGTCGAGTTCATACAGGGGTATTTTGTGAACGAGCCGGAGCAGGTGGTGATTGGGTGAGAATCGGTGGAGTGAAGAAGCGGTTAGCGGTTAGCGGTTAGTTCGGAAAAGAGGTTCTTATTCGACTCTAACCGTCAGGGTGGTCGGTAAGCCAGCTTCGCTGACGAAGACGCGGATTGCGTCGAAAGCTGAGAGGGGGCGCGCCGGCCCGCACGCTTGCAACCGCCATAGCGGCCTGTTCTCTGACACTAACCGCTAACCGCCAACCGCTTCCAGCTCTTCCAACCGCTAATCGCTTCTAGCTCTTCCTCACTCCACTTCCA
>JAVEVD010000112.1:0-2506 GCA_034005205.1 Steroidobacteraceae bacterium
CGTCGGCGGGCGCTACAGCCGCGAACGGCGCGGCGGATACAACGACGTGGAATTCGTGAACTTCCTGACGCCGTTGATGGATAACCAGAGCCCGTTCGAACCGGAAACGTTCACGTCGTTCACCCCCCAAGGTCGGCTTGAACTTCCAGGTGAGCGATGTCTCGTTCGCCTACCTGTCCGCTTCGCGCGGCTTCAAGAGCGGCGGCTTCAACATCGGCAGTTATCAGAATACGCCGTTCTCTCCGGAGAAGATCTGGTCCTACGAAGCCGGCCTGAAGACCGACCTCCTGCAGCAGCGGCTGCGCGGCGTTCGGAGCGGCTCATCGTGGTCGAGGAGCTGCCGAAGACCCCCTCCGGCAAGGTCAGAAAAGACGTACTCCGAGCGCGGCTATGGAGCGGGCGGCATGGAGCAGCCGACTGATACGCTCGTCTTTCTACCGCGCCATGCGAGCTTCCATCGCAAGCACAACAGGCGTCCAAGACCGTTGAGTGAAGTACTTCGATCCATCACGACGAAATCAGCTGTCGCAGCCCGCTAGCCAAACGGCGATGTTCGAAGCGCCTCGCATCCCGCTGCGCCTGTGATGACCTGTGACGACCGCCGTCGGTCGCTGGCTTTTGCCTTTCGCTATCCGCGCGACCAACGCCTAGCGCTTCTCCCGCAACGCTCTAAGCGGCTATCATCGGTGGCTGGTGTACGCAGCCGTCGAGGTCCTTTGCATGGCGCCGGCACATCGCGCTTCACTGATCCGCTGTACATGCGCGCTGCTGTGGCTGTTGTCGCTGACGGGTTGTGAGCGATCGTCGGAGCCTGCGCGGCACGCCACGAATCCGCCCGCGGCGGTAGTCAATCTCGAGTGGACGAAGTTCGTCGAAGAATTCATCGAGGATTACTTGGTCGCCAATCCGGACTTCGCCGTGAGTGCGGGGCGTCACGAGTTCGACGGGCGATTGCGCGACCTGAGCGCGGACGGCGTTCAGAACGAGATCGCTCGCCTGGAGGCGATGCGCGAGCGCGCTGGCGCTTTTGCCAACGATGACCTGTCTCCCGAGGAGCGCTTCCAGCGCGAGTATCTGCTCAGCGTCGTGGACGGCGACCTGTTCTGGCTGCGCGATGCGCGCTTTCCGTTCACCAATCCCGCTTGGTATTTCGGCGCAGGCATCGATCCGAACACGTATGTGAACGTGCCGTATGCGCCGGTGCAAGAACGGGTGCGCGCGTTCATCCGATACGCGGAGCAGATTCCTGCAGCGGCTCAGCATGTGCGTTCGAATCTGGAGACGCCCTTGCCGCGCACTCACGTCGATTTCGCGATCTCGGGATTCGGCGGGCTGGCGCGGTTCTATCGGAACGACGTGCCGCAGGCGTTCGCCGAAGCGTCGGATGAGCAGCTGCAGAGCGAGCTGCGCGCGGCGATCGAACCTGCCGCCAAGGCGCTGGACGAATTGACGGCGTGGTTCGAGTCACAGCGCGCGAACGCCACAGACGACTACGCGCTCGGCCCCGAGCGCTTCGCGGCCATGCTGCGCATGACGGAGCGGGTGACGACGCCGCTCGAGCGCATCGAGGAGATCGGGCGCGCCGACCTCGAACGCAATCTCAAGGCGCTGACCGAAGCGTGTGGGCGTTACGCGCCGAACGCGGCCATTGAAGACTGCATCACGCGCACTCAGGCCGACAAGCCGGAAGGCGGTCCGGTCGAAGGCGCGCGCCAGCAGCTGCAGGAGTTGCGGAAATTCGTTTTGGACAAGGCGTTGGTCTCGATTCCGGGGACCGAGGAGGCGTTAGTCGCAGAAGCGCCGGCGTATCGCCGGCAGAACTTCGCGTATATCAGCATTCCTGGTCCGTACGAGAAGGAGCTGCCGTCGGTGTACTACATCGCTCCGCCCGATCCGTCATGGTCGCAGGCCGAGCAGAACGCCTATATTCCCGGCAAGGCCGACCTGCTCTTCACATCCATTCACGAGGTCTGGCCCGGGCATTTTCTGCAGTTTCTGCACACCCATCGCTCGCCGTGGCGCTTCGGGCAACTGTTCGTCGGCTACGCCTACGCCGAGGGCTGGGCGCACTACAGCGAAGAGCTCATGGTCGAGGCCGGGATCGCCGAGGGCTCGCCTGAGCGGCAAGTCGGACAGCTGCTCAACGCGCTGCTGCGCAACGTGCGTTACATGTGCGCCATCGGGCTGCACACCAAAGACATGAGCATTGGTGAGTGCGAACGCATGTTCCGCGAGCAGGCATACCAGGATCCGGGCGCCGCGCGGCAGCAGGCTGCGCGCGGCGCCTACGATCCTGCCTATCTCAACTACACGCTGGGCAAGCTCATGATTCGCAAGCTGCGCGCCGATTGGAGCGCGCCGCGCGGCGGGCAGACCGCCTGGAAGCAGTTCCACGACGAGTTCCTGTCGATGGGTGGTCCGCCGATTCCGCTGGTGCGGGCCCAGATGCTGCAGGAGGAGGCCGGCGAGCTGTTTTGAAGAGCGCTGCTTGCTCGCAGTCAGGCAG
>JAVEVD010000112.1:2606-6916 GCA_034005205.1 Steroidobacteraceae bacterium
CCTGACCATTCGCCATCGACATCCGCTATCCGCTTCTGAGATTCAGCCGTCCGGCGCCCCAATCCACGATGGCGCGCGGCAGATCCATCAGGGGCAGCGCTCGCTGCGCCGCGCCGATGCGCAAGGCCTCCTTCGGCATGCCGTACACGACGCAAGTCGCCTCATCCTGAGCGAGCGTGGGTGAGCCGGCGTCCCTCATTTCCTTCAGTCCGCGGGCTCCGTCGTCGCCCATTCCGGTCAGGATCAGGCCGAGTGCGTTCGTCCCGGCGCACTTCGCCACCGAGCGGAACAGCACGTCGACCGACGGCCGGTGACGATTGACCAGCGGACCGTCGACCACCTCGACGCAGTAATAGGCGCCATTGCGTCGCAGCGTCATGTGCCTGCCGCCCGGCGCGATCAGTATGTGTCCCGGCAGCAGTCGCTCGCCGTGCCGGGCCTCGCGCACTTCCACATCGCACAGGCGGTTCAACCGCTCGGCGAACGCTTGCGTGAACTTCTCGGGCATGTGCTGCACGATCGCCACGCCAGGCGAGCCGCGCGGCAGCGCCACGAGAATGCTTTCGATTGCTTGCGTGCCGCCGGTCGAGGCGCCGATCGCAACGATGCGCTCGGTTGTCTGCCTGAGCGGGCCGGCGCCTGCGGCCGAGGATTCGACGCGCGTCGCCGGCGAGGCGAGCGCTTGCGCAATGCCTGGCGATCGTTGCACGGCTGGGCGAAGCTGACGCATGTTGGCCTGCGCCGCCGCTTTGATCGTGGATGTCAGATCGCTCGACGCGTCGGTGAGAAACTGCTTCAGCCCCAGCCGGGGCTTGGTGACGATCGCGACTGCGCCCGCTGCGAGCGCTTCGAGCGTGGTCGCCGCGCCTTGTTCGGCGAGCGTCGAGCAGATGATGACCGGCGTCGGCCGCTCATCCATGACCTTGCGCAGGAAGCTGAGCCCGTCCATACGCGGCATTTCTATGTCCAGCACGATGACGTCCGGCCACTCCTTCTGCATGCGCGCCATGGCGAACAGCGGATCGGCGACGGCCGCCATCACGCTGATCGCAGGGTCGCGCGCCAGTTGCTCCGTCAGCACCTGTCGGACTACCGCGGAGTCGTCGACGAGCAGGACGCGGATGGGCTTCAAGTCGGCCTCGTGCGGTTGGAAGCGGCGGACGCCCGGGCGCATCGGCCAGACCGCGCGAGATGCAAGATGAGTCGGCGATTCATCACGATGAGCGCGCGTACACGGAAGCGTCGAGCATCGACAGCCGATCGGTGACGCCGTTGAGCGTTTCGCACCGCCCGACGATGAAGCGCCCGCCGGGTTTGAGCGTCCCCAGCAGACGGCTGACGACCTGCGCCTTGGTCGCCGCGTTGAAGTAGATCATCACGTTGCGCAGGAAGATGACGTCGAACTGGCCGACATCGCGCAGCGGCTCGTTCAAGTTGATGTGTGCGAAACGAACGCGCTCGCGTAGCGAGCGCTCGATGAGGAAGCGCCCTGTCTGCGGTCCGGCGCCTTTCAGACAATAGCGATGCAGATACTCCTGCGGAATCGCGCCCGCACGGTCGAGCGAGTACAGGCCGCTGCGCGCGGTTTCGAGTACGCTGGTGCTGATGTCCGAGGCGAACACTTCCCAATCGCGTTCGCCGAGCTCGTCGGCCAGCAGCATGGCGATGCTGTATGGCTCCTCTCCCGTGGAGCAGGCGGCGCTCCAGACGCGGAATCCGGCGCCGCGGGGGATTTTCGGCAGCACCTCCCTGCGGAGGTAGTCGAAGTGCTGGCGCTCGCGAAACCAGCTCGTCTCGTTGGTGGTGAGCAGGTCGATGGCGATCTGCAGCTCCGCACGCTGATCGTCTCGCGCGAGCAGATCGAGGTACTGGCTGAAGCTCGTGAAGCCGTAATGATAAAGGCGGCGGCTCCAGCGGCCTACCACCAAGGCCTTCTTAGCCTCGGACATGCTGAGGCCGGCCAGGCGTAATGCGAGCGCGCGCACGCGTTCGAACTCCCCGCGCGTGAGTGTTACGGCGGGGGGCGCGCCCGCTGGGCGCGGCGGCTTCGCCATCGCTGAATGCATGTGTTTACGGCCTGTTCGGTTGCTGCTTGTCGTTTCGTTTCTCACCGCTCGGGTTTCGGCGATTCTGAAGAGGCCTCTCGCTTTAGCTGTCCTGCCGGCGTCAGAGACGTCACGCTCAGCGTTGCATTCGCGTCAGGCAAGCACGAGTTTGGCGACCGCATCCAGCATGGTTTGCGGCTGAAAGGGCTTGACGATCCAGGCGCGCGCTCCGGCCGCGCGACCCTCGTTCTTCTTGTCCTCGCCTGCTTCCGTCGTCAGCATGATGACCGGCGTGAATTTGTAGCTGGGGTGCGCCTTGACCGCCTTGAGGAAGCTGATGCCGTCCATGCGAGGCATGTTCACGTCGCTGATGATGAGATGCACCTTGCCGTTGAGCTTGCTGAGCGCGTCCTGGCCGTCGCACGCCTCGATGACCTCGTAGCCGGCGCGGCTCAGTGCGATGCCGGCGACCTGCCGCACCGACGCCGAGTCATCGACGATCAGAATCCGCTTCGACATTCACGTTGCTCCGTTCAGAAGAATTCAACTGCCTGAGCTGCGATCGGCTCCGCCGTCTCGCCCTGGTGATTGCGACGCTGCTCTTCGGTCGTGTACGTGCGCGCCATGTCCGCCAGGAACTGGACGCCGTCGTGCGAGCCGCTCGGTTCGCGGCAGCGTTCGTGCAGATCGCGCATGGTCGAGGCGACGTGCGCGAGGATTTGTCCGACGCGGTCCTGAAACTGCAGTTGCACCAGAGATTCAGCGACATCGTCCTTGATCGCTGCGCTCTTGTTTCGCAGATCCGCGGCGGACTGCGAGATGCGCATGTTCATCGAGCGGAAACGCGCCAATACGTCCTGAATCCGCGCGCCGGATTCACGTACGGCGTCCCCTTCGGTGCGCGCCGCCTCCTCGTTCGTCTCGACGATATGGGAGAGCGATTCGTTGATCGCGCCCACTCGCTCCGAGATCAGCTTGCCGGTCTCCCGGGCGCTATTCGAAAGCTGTCGCACTTCGTGCGCCACCACTGCGAAGCCCTTGCCGGCTTCGCCGGCGTGCGCCGCCTCGATCGCTGCGTTGAGCGCCAGCATGTTGGTCTGGAAGGCGATCATGCCGACTTGGTCCGCCATCTTGCTGAGCTCTCCGGTGTACACGGCGAGCGAGCGGATCTCCTGCGCCAGCATCTGGCGGCTGTCGCGAATGGCTTCGAGCGCCTCCATGACCCGCGCCAGCTGGCGGTTGCCGTCATCCATCGTTGCAGCCAGATCGGGCGCGCCTGTGGCGGCGCTGTCCTTCGAATCGAGGAGCGCCGCATCCAGCCCGGAGACGATGTCGGCGAAGCGCGCGCTCAGCTCGACGATGGCCTGTTCGGTCTGCGCGCGCGCCGTATCGATCTGCTTGGCCCAGATCGGCAGGGCGTCCAGGCAAGTCTGGCGCAAGGCGTCGGACGCGGTGGACTCATCTGCTTGCGCGGCGCTGTCAGGCGGCGTGCTCTTGCGGCGCATCAGCATCATTGCAGGCTCTCCGGTACGCGCATTGCGTCAACACAGGTCGCTCAAGACGCCGCCCGCATGTCGAGCGCGCCCGTCAGAGACTCCATCTCCTCGATGGACAGCACGCGTGATTCGTCCAGAATGATGACGAACTTGCCCCGCACCTTGCCCATGCCCTGGATGAAATCGGTGCGGATCGAGGCGCCGAACGCCGGCGCCGGCTCGATCTCCTCCTGGGGGATCTCGAGCACCTCGTTGACCGCATCGACCAGAACGCCGAGCACGTGCCGATCATCCTCTGCGCCGGTCTCGACGATGACGATGCAGCTCTTCTTCGACACCGGCGCGCTTGGGCGTCCGAAGCGGGCGCACAGATCGATCACCGGCACGACGGCGCCGCGCAAGTTCACTACGCCGCGGATGAAGGCCGGCATCATCGGTATGTCCGTCGGCTGCGTGTATTCCAGGATCTCCTTGATTCGCAGGATGCCGAGCGCGAACGTCTCTCGATCGAGCATGAACGTCAGATACTGGTTCTGGTCGTGCCGCGGCTCGTTGTCGGCCGTGGACTGGTTCGAAGCTGCACTGGCCATCGCGCCTCCTAGGTCAGCGCTGATTGCATCCGCAGGCTGCTAACCCGGCGGCATGGAAGTTTTCGTAACACATGAGTCATCGGCGGCGTTCGTTCCGCATCGCCTAGAAGCGTACGAAGTTGTGCTCGGCTACGCCGTTCACATGGCCGTTGGCGCGCCCGTTCGCATGGCCGTTGGCG
>JAVEVD010000113.1:0-6827 GCA_034005205.1 Steroidobacteraceae bacterium
GTCTGCTCCAACGCCCGCAGAATGGCGTCCCGCTCGATATCCTCCAGCGCCTCGCCGAGGTTCTCGCCCGGCGCAACCGTGTTCGGCATCAGGATTTCGCCCGGAGCCGGCTTCGGCCGCAACTGCAAATCCGCCGTATCGATTACGCCGTCGGTGCACAACGTGGCGGCCCGTTCGAGCACGTTCTCCAGCTCGCGCACGTTGCCCGGAAAGTGATACTCCCGCAGCGCTTTGGCGGCCGCGTCCGTCATCTTGAGCGAGCGGCTCCCGATCTGCTTTCCGAGTCGCCTCAAAATCGAGTCGACGAGCTCATCGATGTCCTCGAGCCGCTCGCGCAGGGGCGGCACGCGGATTTCGATGACGTTGACGCGATAGAACAAGTCCTCGCGGAACTTTCCTTCGGCCACTGCGGACGAGAGATTCTTGTGCGTGGCCGACAGGATGCGCACGTCGATCGGCGTCTCTTTCGATTCGCCTACCGGTCGCACGCTCTTCTCTTGAATCACCCGCAGCAGCTTCACCTGCATATGCAGCGGCAGGTCTGCAATCTCATCCAGGAACAGCGTGCCGCCCTCGGCCGACTGGATCAGTCCCTGTTTGTCCGCAACGGCGCCGGTGAAACTGCCCTTCTTGTGACCGAACAGTTCGCTTTCCATGAGCTCAGTAGGGATCGCCCCGCAATTCACCGGAACGAACGGTCCGTCGCGACGCGCGCCGGCTTCGTGGATGAGGTGGGCGACGAGTTCCTTGCCCGTTCCGGACTCGCCATAGATGTGCACAGGCGCCTGGCTGCGCGCCACGCGCTCGATCATCTCGCGCAGTTGCTGCATGACGGGCGAACGCCCGAACAGCTTGATCTGCGGCAGCTGCGCCGTGTTCTCGGCGCCTTCGCCGAGCTTCAACGTGGCGGAGATCAGCTTGCGCAGAGCCGCCACATCCAGTGGTTTGGAAATGAAATCGAAGGCGCCCAGCTTCAGGGCGCGAACGGCGGTTTCGACGTTGCCGTGGGCGGTGATCACCGCAACCGGCGTTTGCGGCTTGTGCGACTGAATCCACTCGACGATCTTCAGTCCGTCGCCGTCGGGCAGTCTCATGTCCGTGAGGCACAGATCGAACGCGTCCGCGCGCAGCTCGCGTGTGGCCGCGGTGACGCTGTCGGCGGCGACCACGTCGATGTTCATGCGCTCGAGCGTAATGCCGAGCAGCTCGCGGATGTCCGGCTCGTCGTCGATGACGAGTGCGCGGGGAGCTTTCATATTCAAATCCCGAATGCCTGGACGCCGGTTTTCCTCGCAGCTTCTCGCAGGTCAGTCGCGAGCGGCAGTCCTTCGCGCAGGGCGCGATCTCGAGGTACGCCGCATCGTAGCAAGCTCGCCAACCTCACGCCTCCCAGCGCTGCGGATCGGCGAACACCATGCGAAAGACGCTGCCGCCGCCGGCCCGCGGCTCGTACACGAGGACGGCGCCGTTGCACTGGGCCAACTCTCTCGCGAGGAATAGTCCCAGCCCAGTGCCGCCCCTGCCTCCCGTGAAAAACGGTTCGAATATGCGCTCGGCGTCGGCGGCTGCGATCCCTGGGCCACGATCCAGCACTTCGAGCACCGGACGGTCGGAGGCGGCCACGCGGCCGGTTCTGAGCTCGATCGGCTCATTAGAATCGACGCTGCGGCCGTATTTCAGTGCGTTCTCGCACAGATTCCACAGCAGTTGGTGGAGATGGCTGGGATCGACCCGCACCTCCACCTCGGCCACCTCGGGCCTGAGTTCGAGCTCGCCGCCTACCTGCATGGTCTGGCGGAATTCGCCGAGGAATTCCTGCAGCCAGGCGTTCAGCTCCAGGCGCTCGGGGCGCGTCGAGTCGCGACGGGAAAGCTGCAGGACATTGTCGATGATCGTGCTGACGCGATCGCCGTTGCTGCTGATGATGTTGGTCAGTCGTCGCTCCTGGGGTGTGAGCGTGGGCGTTTCCGCCAGGAGTTGCGCCGCGTGGCTCATTGCGCCCACGGGGTTGCGGATCTCGTGCGCGATGCTGGCGCTCAGCCGGCCAAGCGCGGCGAGCTTCGACTGCTGGACGCGCTCGGCGAGCAACGAGGTGTCTTCGAGGAAGATCAGCGTCGGTCCCTCGGCGCTGGCCGTGTTGAGCGCCACGAAATGCGGCTGGAGCAGGCTTCCGCCGTCGGCGGAGAGCAGGGAAGGCGCGTCCTGCGCGACCCCTTGGGGACGCTTGCGCCACGCGTCGAGCAGGTAAAGCAGCCGGGGGGAAACTTCGCCGAGCTGCGTCCCGGCCTCGATCGCCGAGCCCTGCAGGAGTTGCGCCGCGGATGCGTTGATCAGCCGGATGTTGTCGCTGCGATCCACCACGATGATGCTCTCGCGCAGGTGCTGCACGATGAATTGATTCAGCTCGGCGAGGTTGGCGACGTCGACCTCGCGCTGGCGCACGCGCTCTTCGCTTTCCTTGAGGTTCTCGGCCAGCGGCCCGACGCCGAGCGCCACAATGAAGATGAGCGCTCCGATGATCCCTGCGGAGGTGAAGTCGCCGGCGTCGCTGCGGTGAGCGAGCGCCCAGAAGGTCTGCTGAATCAGCAGCGCGAGCGTTCCCAGAGCCGCAAATACGAGCGCCATGCGCCGCCGGACGACGAAGGCGGCTGCGCCGATCGGCAGGACGAGCAGAGCGCCGAGCCCGCTCGCCACGCCGCCGCTGGCATATGTCATCAGCGCGATGCACAGCACGTCCACGCAGGCGTTTACGAGCGCCTGGACGGTTAGATCCGGCCAGCGCTGCTTGATGTTGTTGATGGTCAGCGCGGCGTACAGGAAATAGCTGATCGCCGCGCCAATGAACAGCGGCGGATGCGCGCCGCCGATCGGCGCCGGCTGGATGGTGGCGAACAGCACGCCGAGCAGCAGCGGCGTCAGCAGCCGAAACAGGTTGATCAGCGCGAGCACGCGCCATTCGAGATCGACGGAAGCCTCGGCGGGGCCGCGTGCGAGCAGGGCCATTCTCACCGGCGCTCCGCGGCCGCAGGCGATGCACGCCGAGCAGCTCCTCGATCGCAATTCACCATGTGCGCGAAGCCGGGTTCATGGCGCGGGCGCGGATTCATGTCGTGCGATTCGTCAGGCAAGGTTCTTTGCATCGTCGGCCAATTCCTCCAGAATACGCGGCCTTTGCTTCATTACCTACTGCCGCACGCGCATCGCCCATGAATCTGCACGAATACCAATCCAAGCAGCTGTTCGCCACGTACGGTATCCCGGTTCCCACGGGCTACCCAGCCTCCAGCGCGGCGGAAGCGGCCGAAGCGGCGCGGCGCATCGGCGGTTCGAAGTGGGTGGTGAAGGCGCAGGTGCACGCAGGCGGGCGCGGCAAAGCTGGCGGGGTGAAGCTGGTCGACTCTCCGGAGGCCGCCGGTAAGGCCGCCGCGGCGATGATCGGGCAGCGCCTCACGACGCACCAAACTGGGCCGGAAGGGCTGCCGATCCACAAGGTGTTCGTCGAAGAGGGCTCGAAGATCGCGCGCGAGCTGTATCTGAGCCTGGTGCTGAACCGCGACAAAGGCCATATCGCCTTCATCGCCTCCGCCGCCGGCGGCATGGACATCGAGGAAGTCGCCGCGCACACGCCGGAGAAAATCATCCGCGTCAACGTGCATCCCGCGGCCGGCCTGCAGCCCTCGCACTGTCGGGTGCTCGCTTACGGGCTCGGCCTGAAAGGCGATCAGGTCAAGGAATTCTCGTCCATCGCGCAGAAGCTCTACCAGCTCTACCTCGACAAGGACCTGAGCCTGCTCGAGATCAACCCCCTCATCGTCACCGACCAGGGTCGCCTCGTCGCACTCGACGGTAAGGTGAACATCGAGGACAACGCGCTGTTTCGCCAGAAGGAGCTCGCGGCGCTGCGCGATACGAGCCAGGAAGACGAGATGGAGCGAGCGGCCAGCGAGCACGAGCTCAACTACGTTTCGCTC
Source organism: Steroidobacteraceae bacterium (assembly GCA_034005205.1). GTDB lineage: Bacteria > Pseudomonadota > Gammaproteobacteria > Steroidobacterales > Steroidobacteraceae > Steroidobacter. Next base: position 3,972 of record JAVEVD010000113.1, read on the forward strand.
GACGGCGACATCGCCTGCATGGTGAACGGCGCCGGTCTCGCGATGGCCACGATGGATCTGATCAAGCTGCACGGAGGCGCGCCGGCGAACTTCCTCGACGTGGGCGGCGGCGCCACGCGCGAGCGCGTCACGGAGGCGTTCAATCTGATCCTGTCGAACGAGAACGTCCGCGCGATCCTGGTCAACATCTTCGGCGGCATCGTCCGCTGCGACATGATCGCCGAGGGGATCATCCACGCCGTGCAGGATGTGGGCGTGCAGGTTCCAGTGGTGGTGCGCATCGAGGGCACCAACGCCGAGAAAGGCCGCAAGCTTCTCGCCGACAGCGGCCTGGCGATCATTCCCGCCGCCGACCTGACGGACGCCGCCCGCAAAGTCGTGTCTGCCGCCAAGAACGCATGAAGGTATTGGCTCTGCACGCGGTCCTAATCCGCAGTCGGCGCGGGGGTGCGGCGTGCAAGTGCTGCAGTTCCTCCGCCTATCCGCTATCCGCTATCCGCTGATCACTTCCCTATGAGCATCCTCGTCAACAAGAACACCCGCGTCATCTGTCAGGGCTTCACCGGCAAGCAGGGTACGTTCCATTCTGAACAGTGCCTGGCCTATGGCACGCGACTGGTCGGCGGCGTGACGCCGGGCCGTGGCGGTGAAAAGCACCTGAATCTCCCGGTGTTCGACACTGCGCGCGAAGCCGTCGCGAAGACGGGCGCCACCGTCAGCATGATCTACGTGCCCGCGCCGTACGCGGCGGACGCGATCCTCGAAGCCGCCGACGCCGGCGTCGAGCTGATCGTGTGCATCACCGAGGGCATTCCGGTCAACGACATGGTGCGCGTGAAGGCGGCGCTGCCCGATTACGGGAGTCTGCTCATCGGCCCGAACTGCCCGGGCATCATCACCCCCGGCGAGTGCAAGATCGGCATCATGCCTGGCTTCATCCACAAGGCCGGCAGGATCGGCATCGTGTCGCGCTCCGGCACGCTCACCTATGAGGCGGTGTTCCAGACCACCAACGCCGGGCTCGGCCAGAGCACCTGCGTCGGCATTGGAGGCGATCCCGTGCGCGGCATGAACTTCATCGACGTGCTGGCGCGCTTCGAGGAGGACCCGCAGACCGAAGGCATCATCATGGTCGGCGAGATCGGCGGCGCCGATGAAGAGGCTGCGGCTGACTTCATCCGGGAGAACGTCACCAAGCCGGTGGTCGCTTACATCGCCGGCGTCACCGCGCCTCCTGGCAAGCGCATGGGTCACGCGGGCGCCATCGTATCCGGCGGCAAGGGCACAGCGGCCGACAAATTCGCGGCGCTCGAGCGCGCCGGGGTGCGCACTGTGAAGAGCCCGGCGGATCTGGGCAGCGCGATCGTCGAGCAGCTGAAGAAGCACGGCTCGCGCCGTAAACCAGCCAAGGCCGCCGCAAAGGGCAAGGGCGGGACCGCGGTCCGGTCCGGGGGCGCGAAGGCGCGGCCCAAAGCCGCAGGCAAGGCGAAGACTGCAGCTAAGTCCAAGGCCAAGGCCAAGACCAAGAGCGGCGCCAAGGCCAAGTCTGGGGCTAAGGCCAAGACTACCGTCCGAGCCAGGGCGAAAGTCGCCGCCAGGTCAGGCGCCAAAGCGAAGACGCGGACGAAGTCGCAGGCGGGCCGCCGGCCCGGGGCTGGCGGTCGGACCGCCGCGGCTCGCGGACGCAAGGCCGGCCGCAGATAGCCCCGCCCTTTCCCCGTCTGCGGGGGCGGGGAATAATGGGCGCGTGATCGACTCGTCAGACGTTCTCCTTGCGCCCGACGTCGCGGGAGCCCTGATTGAATGCTGCAAGCGTGCGCTCGCGGTCGCTGCGAGCGCGCCGACCTTTCCCTTCGCAGGCTACTGAGTGCCTACCTCGCTCCGCATCGCGCTCGCGCAGATCGATCTGTTCGTCGGCGACGTCGCCGGCAACACCGAGCGCGTCATCGACTGCGCGCGCGAAGCGCGCGAGCGTCTCGCGGCTGACCTGGTCGTCTTCCCCGAGCTGACGCTGTGCGGCTATCCGCCGGAGGATCTGCTGTTCCACAAGGGCATGCGCAGGCAGGTGGCGATTGCACTCGAGCGTGTGCGAACCGAAACGAGCGGCGTCGGCGTGCTGATCGGCTATCCCGAATACGTTGACGAGGAAATCTACAACTCTGCTGCGCTTCTTCGCGGCGGTGAGCGGATTGCGAACTACCGTAAGCAGGAGCTTCCGAACTACGCAGTATTCGACGAGAAACGCTATTTCGAACACGGTCGCGAGACGTGCATCGTGGATCTGAAGGGCGTACGCACGGCCGTGCTGATCTGCGAGGATATCTGGGAGCCGAATCCCGCGCTCGCCGCCAAGAACGCCGGGGCGCAACTACTGCTGGTGATCAATGGGTCGCCGTATTCGTTCGGCTATCAGGAGCGACGCGAGAGCGTCGTGCGCGAGCGCGTACGAGCAACCGGCCTGCCGGCCGTCTACCTGAACCTGCTCGGCGGTCAGGATGAGTTGGTGTTCGACGGCGGTTCGTTCGTCATGAACGCCGCCGGAGACGTCGTACAGCGCGCGCCGCATTTCACCGAAGGGCTGTACCCGGTTGACGTCGACTTGGTCGACGGCGTCGCCGTTCCCCGTCCTGCATACGTCGAGCCGCCCATGACCGAAGAGGCGAGCGTCTATAACGCACTGGTGCTGGGCGTCCGCGATTACGTCGGCAAGCATGGGTTCCCAGGCGTGGTGCTCGGTTTGTCAGGCGGCGTCGATTCCGCCCTGACGCTTGCGGTTGCGGTCGACGCACTCGGTCCCGATCGCGTGCACACGGTCATGATGCCGTCGCGCTATACCTCTCAAATCAGCCTGGAGGA
>JAVEVD010000005.1:0-118680 GCA_034005205.1 Steroidobacteraceae bacterium
CTTAACCTAGGTCCGCTTCTCCGCAGCGTTTCAAGATCGCCGCACGCGTTGCGTCGCGCAGCCGTACGGCGGCGGTGAATGCGTCGCGAGCGCGCGGCGGCTCGATGGCCGGTTCGATGTGGATCGTGACGGGCGCACGCGTCGGCAAGCATTCGCCGTCGCGCAGCACCGTGCGCACGCCCTGCAGCGCGATCGGAATGATCGGCAGCTCGGCGGCTACCGCCGCGGAGAAGGCGCCGAGGCGGAACGCAGTCAAACCGGGAGCGCGCGTGAACGAGCCCTCGGGAAAGAAGATGCACGGCGGCCCGCTGCGGACCGCCCGCGTCAGGCGATCTGCGGCTTGTACGCTTTCGCGGGTGTCGAAACGCTCGATGAATTCGGTCGAGAGCTTCCGCAGAAAGGCGCCCACGAAGGGCGTGCGCCGCAACTCCTGTTTCGCCACGAACCGGCACGGCTCGCGCAGGGCCGAGATCAGAAAGATGGCGTCCAGATAGCTCGCATGATTGACCGCGATAATGCATGCGGGATGCACGTTGCGGTGCTCTGCGCCGATGATCCTGGGCGAGAGGCCGGTGAGGCGAAGAAACGCGCGCGCTGCGTAATGTGCGACCGCCCATGCGCCCGACTGGGAAAGCGGCAGGGTCACGAGGTAGGTCAATGCGGCCCCCAATCCGAGCACGCTCCAGAACCACAGAGCGTACAGCCATTGGATAGAGCGTTGCAGCAGGCGTCGCGCCCAGCGCGCTGCGCCGCTCAGCGACACTGCAGCGATCTGCAACCACGCGGCCCGAGGCTTCACGCGGCGGTGCATTCCCGCCTCATACAGCTCACGGCTGGCCGCCCGTCGCAGCTTGCCGCTCGATGTTTTCAGCACGGTGCGCGGCGCGACCAGCACCACGTCGTCCGGCGGCTCGCCGATGAGCGTGACGACCCGCTGCATGATCTGCTGGCGAAGCGCCGTGCGGGCGTGCGCCTCTCGTTGGTGCGTTTCCGCCATCACGATCAGGCGCTCGGTGCCCCGCGCCGCGTCTCTGACCCCGAATACAGCGACGCAGCCCTTGCGTACGCCGTTCAGGGCGCCCACGGCTTCCTCGATCTCTTCGGGGTAGATGTGTCGTCCGGCGCGGATGATGATGTCCTTGATGCGCCCGGTGACGTAAATCTCGCCGCCGACCGTGTACGCGCGGTCCCCGCTGTTCAACCAACCGTCGCGCAGCAGCGCTGCGCTCGCCTGCGGATTGCGGAAATAACCGTGCGTGGCGGAAGGGCCGCGGAACTCGAGTCGGCCCTCGCGTCGTTCGCCGAGCTCGCGGCCGGACTCATCGACGATGCGCACCTGATGGCCGCGCAGCGGAGCGCCGCAGGAGGGGAAACGCAGCGGATTGGCGTCGCCGTCGCGCGCCGGTCTGGCGACGCCGCTTTTCATGAAAGGCTCGCGCTCGATGACGTCGATCAGCGGACCGCGCCCCACGGGCGGGACAGTCAGGCCGACGGACGCTTCCGCCATGCCGTACACGGGAGTCAACGCCGTGGGTCGCAATCCGCAGCGCCCGAAGCGTTCCTGGAAACGCTCGAGCGTGCGGGGCATGACGGCTTCGGCGCCGTTCATCGCGACGCGCCATGTACTGAGGTCCAGCGCCGCGGCTTCCTCGTCTGAAATGCGCTTGACGCACAGCTCATAAGCGAAGTTCGGCGCCGCCGAGAGCGTGCCGCCGAAGCGCTGCACTGCTTCGAGCCAGCGGATCGGTCGCGTGAGGAAAGACAGAGGCGACATGATCGCCAGCGGCAATCCGAAGTAGAGCGTGCCGAGCCAGGCGCCGATGAGCCCCATGTCGTGATACAGCGGAAGCCAGCTCACGAATACGTCGTCGCGACGGATCTCCAGCGCCGTTCCGAGCGCGGCGATATTGGCCAGAATGTTCGCGTGGGTGAGCACGACGCCCTTCGGCTGCCCCGTGCTGCCCGACGTGTATTGCAGCAGCGCGATGGAGTCCGGCCGGATATTCACCGGCGCTGGGTCGTGGCCCACACCCTGCAACTCGTCGACGGTCAACACGCGGCGCAATGTCGGCGCGTGCATGCGAAGAAGGCCGGCCATGCGTCGCAGTTGCGCAGATGTGATCAGCGCCGCCGCCTCGCAGTTCTGCAGGATGCCGGCGTGCCGCCGAACATGCTCTTCGATCTGGCTGAGGCGTGTCGGCGGATACAGTGGGGCCGGCGTCGCGCCCGCCAGCAGGACGCCGTAGAACACGCCGAAGTAGTCGGCGCTGGTCGGCAGCATGAGCGCTACGACGTCTCCGGGGCGCACGCCATAGTGCTGGAGCGCGCCGGCCGCTTCGCGCGCGCGCCGCCAGAGATTTGCGTAGCTGATGCGTTCGTCCTGCTGATCGCACAGCGTGATCTGGACGAACTGCGGCTGGCGCTCGACATGCCACGCAAGCAGCCGGTCGAGCGTGAGTACGCTTGCAGGCGGGGCTGCGGTGGCTTCGGCGGCGGCGAGCTCGCTCGTTCTCGTGGGCGGCGCAACGTACGACGGCGATGCAGCGAGCGCGGCGGCGATGTCGCGCAGCGTCTCGGCCGACGCAAACAGGAGTTCGGGAAGCCGCACGCCCAGCTCGCGCTCGATGCGCGCGAACAGCTCGACGCGCGCGAGACTGTCCAGCCCGAGGTCGTCGTCCAGTTTGCTGTCGAGGGTGATTTCGCGCTGCGGCGCCTCCTGCCGCAGGTCCTCGAGCGTGGCGTGAGCCAGTCCGATCAGCCGCTGCGACGCATCGGCGGCGCCGGCGGCCTGCGCCGGCCGGTTGTTTGCCTGTGGCTGCAACTCGAGTCCTGGAGTGCAGTGACGACGGCCTCAGCGTAGCGCTCGACGGCGGAGGCGGCAGTGGCGGTAAACCGGGCGAAGGCGTTCTCGGACGCGCCGTGCGCGTATTCCTACGGCGCTGGCGTACGCCCGGCGCGTTTCGCCTCCCGTCTGCTCTCCGTTCCGCATTACCATCTTCATTCCATCCGGAGGCGTCGCGTCGTGAGCTGGCAGGCCCGAGTCATAAGCTTCTTGCTGCGGCACACATTCAAGCCGCGGCTGGCGCGTGCCCGCGACATCACCGCCGTGCGCAAAGCAATGAACGTTCCGTTCGCTCGGGCGCTGCCGGGCGTGCGGATCGAAAACGGCTTTCTCGGCGGAGTTCCGGGAGAATGGCTGCGCGCGCAGGGCGCCAACGCGCAGACCGAGATCGCCACGCTCATATATTTTCACGGGGGCGGTTACTTCGCCTGCAGCCCGCGCACGCACAGACCCGTGACCAGCGCCTTCGCACTCAGTGGGTTTCACACGTTCGCCCCTGCTTATCGGCTCGGACCGGAACATCCGTTTCCAGCGGCGCTCGAGGATGCGTTGAGCGTCTATCGCGCCTTGCTCGCGCGGCGCGCTGCAGGGTCGCTGGTCGTAGCCGGCGATTCCGCCGGCGGCGGACTGGCGACGGCGCTGCTGGTCGCGCTGCGCGAGCAGGGTTTGCCGGCGCCGGCCGCGGCGGCGTTGTTCTCGCCTTACGTCGACCTTGCGGCCAGCGGCGCATCCGTTCGCTTCAACAGCGAGCGTTGCGCGATGTTCAACAGCAAGCTGCTTCCGCTCGCCGCAGCTTTCTATGTCGGAGAACGCGGCGATCCGCGCGCCCCGCTCGCCTCGCCCTTGTATGCGGATCTTCACGGTTTGCCGCCATTGCTGATCCACGTGGGAGAGCAGGAGACGCTGCTCGACGATTCGCTGCGCCTGGCCGCGCGGGCGGAACAGGCCGGCGTGCAAGTGCGGCTGAAGGTCTGGCCGGACGTGCCCCATGTCTGGCAGCTCTTCCATCGCTGGATACCCGAGGGGCGTATGTCCCTGCGGGAGGCGAGTGAATTTCTCGCCAGCCACGTGAGCGCGAGTCGAGCGGCCGAGGCTGCGACGGCTTGTTCGAGGCAGAAGCGGATGGCGGGGGGATGAAGCGGATAGCGGATGGCGGATAGTCACGGGATGGAAGCGGATAGGGGATAGCGGATAGTCGGAAGCTTGGCGCACCCTTCAAGAGTGGCTTCGGTCCCCTGAACTATCCCCGCTATCCGCTTCTGCTCTGGAACGAGGTCCGCCAGCCAAGCGTACTAGATTCCGTTACTCGCTCTGCGGCGCGCGGAAGAAAACGAACTTGGCCAGACGGCAGCGACGGCGGTCACTCGCAGCCGCAAGCGGCTTCGCTGCGGCGCTTGCTGCGCTCGCGCTGACGGCCTGCGGCGGCGGGGCCCCGCAAGCTCCGCCGCCGCCGGAAGTCAACGTGCTCGTCGCGCAGCCGCGTTCGATCGAGAATGTCATCGAGGCGCCCGGCCGCGTGCAGGCGGTGCGCCGCGCTGAAGTGCGCGCGCGCGTCGACGGCATCGTTCAGCGTAGGCTGTACGAAGAGGGCAGCGACGTCCAGGCCGGGCAGAAACTGTTCCTCATCGATCCGCGCGAATTGCGCGCCAACCTGAGCGCGGTGGAGGCGGCGCTCGTGCGCGCCGAGGCGACCGCCGCTAACGCCGCGCAGGACGTGGAGCGCTACAAGGGACTGGTCGAAGACCAGGCGATCAGCAAGCAGGAATACGACGCTGCGCTGGCGCGGCTGCGCACCGCGCAGGCCGACGTCGCGCAGACGCGCGCGCAACTCGAAAGCGCCAGGCTCAGTCTGAGCTACACGGTCGTAACGGCGCCGATCGCTGGACGCGCCGGGCGGGCGCAGGTCACGGAAGGCGCGCTGGTGAGCGCGGCCGAAGCGACGCTCCTGACGACCATCGAGCAGCTCGATCCCATCTACATTAATTTCTCGCAGTCGAGCTCGGAGTTGATGAGCTTGCGCCGCGAAGTGGCGACCGGCGTGCTGCAGACGCCGGAGCTCACACGCGTTCCGGTCACGCTGCAGCTCGAGGACGGCAGTCCTTACCCGCACCCCGGACATCTCGACTTCCTCGATCTATCCATAGACGAGGCGACTGGCACGGTCGCCGCGCGCGCCGAGTTCCCCAATCCGAATCGGGTGCTGCTTCCCGGCCAGTTCGTGCGGGCGCGCATCGAGGCGGGCGTGCGCCCGAATGCGTTCATGATTCCTCAGCGCGCCGTGCTGCTTACCGCCAGCTCCGCAAGCGTGCTGATCGTGGATCAGCAGAACGTGGCGGCGGCGCGCGAAGTCGAGCTCGGGCCGCTCCAGGGCGGACAATGGCTGGTGCTGGGAGGACTCCGCGCCGGCGATCGCGTGATCGTGGACGGCCTGCAGAAGGTGCAGCCCGGCGCCACGGTGCGCATTGCGCGCGCCGCAGAAAAGTCCGAGGGCGCGCCTGCTGCACAGGCCGATGACTCGGACGCTGCGGATGCGCGCGGCCAGGGAGCGGACGATGCGCAGCAGGCGCCATAGATGACGCCGCGCTTTTTCATCGATCGCCCGGTGTTCGCCTGGGTGATTGCAATCGGCATTCTGCTTTCGGGTGTGATTGCGCTGCGCGCGCTGCCGATCTCGCAGTACCCGACCATCGCGCCGCCTTCGCTCACCATTCGCGCCACGTATCCCGGGGCGGACGCCTCGGTCGTCGAGACCAACGTCACGCAGGTCATCGAGCAGGAGCTGAATGGCGTCGAAGGTTTTCTCTACATGGCCTCGAGCAGCACCTCGACCGGTTCGGCGTCGATCACGCTGACCTTCACGAGCGGCACGGACATCGACGTCGCCCAGATGAACGTGCAGAACCGGCTGCGTGCGATCGAGCAGCGCCTGCCGGAAGAAGTGCGGCGTCAGGGCGTCGCGATCAACCAGGCGACCTCCAGCTTCCTGATGATCGTGGCGCTCACCTCGCGCAGCGGGGCCACTTCCTCGCTCGAGCTGGGCAACTTCGCAGTGACCCGCGTGATCGACGAACTGCGCCGCGTGCCCGGCGTCGGCGACATCCGCGCGTTCTCCTCCGAATACGCCATGCGCGTGTGGTTGGATCCGGACCGGCTCGCGAGTTTCCGCCTGTCCGCGGCCGACGCGTTGGCCGCCGTGCAGGAGCAGAATGCACAGTCGCCCGGCGGCCAGCTCGGCGACCTGCCGCTCGCCGAGGGCGCCGAGCTCAATGCGCCGATCCTGACGCAGAACCGCTTCTCCACGCCAGAGGAGTTCGCCGCCATCATTCTGCGAGCCAACCCGGACGGCTCCGCGGTCCGTCTCGGCGACGTGGCGCGCGTCGAACTGGGAGCGCAGAGTTATCTGGCGCGCCTGGACCTGAACGGCCGCCCGGCGGCCGGCATCGGCGTGCAGCTCACTACGGGAGCGAATGCACTCGCCACGTCCGATGGCGTTCGCCAGCGAATGACCGAGCTGGCGCGCACATTTCCACAGGACATTGCCTGGACTGTGCCGTACGACACCAGTCCGTTCATCCGCATTTCGGTGGAAGAGGTGGTGAAGACGCTCGTCGAGGCGATGGTGCTGGTGTTCCTGGTGATGTTTCTATTCCTGCAGAGCTGGCGCGCCACGCTGATTCCCACCATCGTCGTGCCGATCGCGCTCGCCGGCGCCTGCCTGGGCCTGTGGATATTCGATTTCTCGATCAACGTGCTGACGCTGTTCGGCATGGTGCTGGCCATCGGCATCCTGGTGGACGACGCCATCGTGGTGGTGGAGAACGTCGAGCGCATCATGGAGCAGGAGGGACTCGCGCCGTACGAGGCGACCGTCAAGGCGATGCGACAGATCACCTCGGCCATCATCGGCATCACGCTGGTGCTGGTGGCGGTGTTCATTCCGATGGCGTTCTTCCCGGGCTCGACCGGCGGCATCTATCGGCAGTTTTCGATGACGCTCGCGATCTCCATCGCCTTCTCCGCGCTGTTGGCGTTGACGCTCACGCCGGCGCTGTGCGCGACGATGCTCAGGCCGGCGCAGACGCGCGAGCCCGAGGCGACGAAGCAGCTCGGCTGGCGGCGTGCGTACGCGTGGTTTGCAGGCTTCAATCGCTGGTTCAAAGGCGCCACGGCGCGCTATCAGACTCGCGTAGGCGGCATCCTGGCGAGACCGCTGAGATTCCTCGCGATCTTCCTGCTGCTCGCGGCGCTGACCGCGCTGTTGTACTCGCGCCTGCCCGGCAGTTTTCTGCCCGACGAAGATCAGGGCTCGGTGATCACGGTCGTGCAGGCGCCGCCCGGCGCCACTGCGCCGCGCACCAACGAGGCCGTGCAGCAGGTGATGGGCTTCTACCAGGAGCAGCCGCAGGTGCGGAGCGTCGCGTTCATCCACGGCTTCAGCTTCTTCGGCCAGGGCCAGGCTAACGCTATGGCCTTCATCAACCTCGAGCCGTGGGACGATCGCCCGGGCGAGGAGAACGGCGCACTCGCGCTCGTCGGTCGCGCCAACGCGGCGCTTTCGGCGATCAAGCAGGCGATGGTGTTCACGTTGAATCCGCCGGCGATTCCCTCGCTGGGCGTGGCGAGCGGCTTCACGTTCAAGCTGCAGGATCGCGCCGGGCTCGGTCGTGAGGCGCTGCTGGAAGCGCGCAACCGGATGCTGGGCGCCGCAAACTCAAGTCCATTGTTGATGGCGGTGCGGCCGGAAGGGCAGGAGAATACGCCGCAATTGCGTGTGCTCATCGACCGCATCAAGGCGCGTGCGTTGGGGCTGTCGATCGGCGAGGTGAATGCGACGCTGGCCATCTCGTTCGCCAGCGCCTATGCCAACGACTTCAGCCGCGAAGGACGCATCTTGCGCGTGTTGCTGCAGGCCGATGCGCCCGACCGTATGACGCCCGCGGATGTGCTCGATCTGCGCGTGCGCAACGATCAGGGAGAGATGGTTCCGTTCGGCGCATTCACCACGGTGGAGTGGACCTCCGGCCCGCCGCAGCTCGATCGCTATAACGGCTATCCCGCCATGACGATCTCCGGCTCGCCGGCGCCGGGGCGCTCGACGGGCGAAGCGATGAACGAAATGGAGCGGCTCGCGGGGCAGCTTCCGCAAGGCTTCGGCTTCGAGTGGACCGGCGTGTCCTTCGAGGAGCAGCAGGCGGGCGGACAGGTCGGCGCGCTGCTCGGGCTGTCGATCGTGGTGGTGTTCCTGGTGCTCGCGGCGCTCTACGAGAGCTGGGCGATTCCGATCGCGGTGCTGCTGGTCGTACCACTCGGCGTGCTCGGCGCGGTGCTGTTCTCCATGGCGCGTAATCTGCCGGCGGATGTGTACTTCAATGTCGGGCTGATCGCCATCATCGGTCTGGCCGCGAAGAACGCCATCCTCATAGTCGAGTTCGCCATGGCGCAGGAGCAGCAGGGCAAGGGCCTGGTCGAGGCGACCATGAACGCCGTGCAGCTCAGGCTGCGCCCGATCATCATGACTTCGATGGCGTTCATCCTCGGCATGGTTCCGCTGGTGGTCTCCACGGGCGCCGGCGCCGCGAGCCGCATCGCCGTCGGTACTGGCGTGATGGGCGGCATGATCGCCGCGACTTTGCTCGGCGTGTTCTTCATTCCGCTCTTCTATCTGACGGTGCGTCGCTGGATCACGCGCCGGGCGCCGAGCGTTCCGGGAAGCGGACGGGAAGGAAGCGGATAGCGGATGGCGGATGGCGGATAGTTCAGAGGCGTCGGTCGTGCGCCGGGCGCCGGGCGTTCCGGGAAGCGGACGGGAAGGAAGCGGATAGCGGATGGCGGATGGCGGATAGTTCAGAGGCGTCGATCGTGCGCGGGACGATGGAATGGACGTCCAGCCGCACCGGAACACATTTGAGCGTCAAGGTTTCTCGATGATCGCAAGGTCAGCTCAACCGGGATTGCTCGCCATGGCCGCAAGGATCAGGCGCCTGCGCGTCGGCGGCGCGCGCGTGATTTGCGCAGTCGCAGCATTGTCGTTACTGGTGGGTTGCCTGAGGCCCCGGCATGAGCTGCCGCGGCCGCCGATTCCTGCGCAGTATCCCGCCGAATACACGGGCGACCCGGCGGCCGGCGCGCGTGCGCTTCAGTTGGGTTGGCGCGAGTTCTTCGCCGATCAGCGGCTGGCGGCGTTCATCGAAGCCGCTCTGCAGCGCAATCGCGACCTTGCTGTCGCAGTAGCGCAGATCGAGGAGGTGCGCGGGCTGTATCGTGTCCAGCGCGCCGATCTGCTGCCGACGATCGAGGCGAATGCAGCAGCGGCGCGCACGCGCCTCGGCCCGCAAAGCGTCGCAACCGGCGCCCTCGGCGGCGGCCTGGCGCTCTCGCCGCAAGGTGATGCGGCTCGGCGCGATGCGGTGCTGATCGAGCGTTACTCGCTGGGCGCGGCGCTGAGCGTATTCGAGCTGGACTTCTGGGGGCGCGTGCGCAACCTCACGGCCGCGGCGCGTTCGGAGTTCCTCGCGACCGTTCAGGCCGAGCGTGCGTTCCGTCTCTCGCTCATCAGGGAAGTCTCTCTCACGTACTTGTCCGCGCTCGAGGCCGCGGCCCGCGTCGAGCTGGCCGAAGCCACCGTGCAGAGTCGACGCGAAGGCCTGCGCATCGCCCGGCGGAGACTGGAAGCGGGCGTCACGTCCGAGCTGGACTACCGGCAGGCCGAAACGCTGCTTACGCAAGCCGAGACTGAACTGGCGGCGCTGCGCCTGGCGCACGCGCAGAGCCAGAATCTGCTGACCGCGCTGGTCGGCGGACCGATCGAGCAGCCGCTCCCGCCGCCTGCGCGCCTCGAGCAGCAAACGCGCGTGCAGACGTTGGCGGCCGGTTTGCCCGCGGAGCTTTTGACGACGCGTCCCGACATCATCGCGGCGGAGCAGCGCCTGCGCGCGGCGCGCGCCAACGTCGGCGCGGCGCGCGCCGCATTCCTGCCGGCGATCACGCTGACCGGCTCGTACGGCTACGCTTCCACCGAGCTGGAGGAACTGGTCGGCGACGATGGGCGCACCTGGAGTTTCGGCCCTACGATCACCTTGCCGTTGTTCGACTTCGGCCGACGCAGAGCGGCGCTCACGGTCGCCGAGGCGCGCAGCCACGCCGCCGTTGCAAACTACGAGCGTACGATCCAGACCGCGTTTCAGGAGGTGGCGAATGCGCTGGCGGGCAGGCGCTATCTCGCCGAGCAGGTGGCGGCGCAGCAGCGCGCCACGCAAGCGCAGCGTCGACTCGCGGAACTGGCGCGCACGCGCTATCGCGAAGGCGTGGTCAGCTATCTCGAGGTGCTCGACGCGGAGCGCAATCTGTTCGCCGCCGAACAGGCCCTGCTGCAAGTGCGGCGGGCGGAGGCGGCGAACCTGGTGACGCTCTACGTGGCGCTCGGCGGCGGCGTGCTCGAGCGGTGAGCTGCAGGGGAACGCCCGCTCGCCTGACAAAATCGCCGCCATTCCGGCCGCGCCAACCGGCTGATGGGCGGTGGCGAGCAGCGATGTGGCGATCCCTGTCCATCTGGAACCTGCCTGCATTAGCATCGTCCACCTGCGACCTTTTCCGTCTTTCCCGCGTGCCCCATGAACCGCTCCAATTCCACGCCGCACTCGCCTGCCGGCCGCACTTCGGGCGGGCCGGCCGATCGAGGACGAACGCCCCAGGGCATGCAGCCGAACATGCGCTCGGGGCGCATGTGGCTCGTCTTCCTGCTCATTCTCGGTGCGAACTATCTGCTGGTGAGATTCTTCTTCCCGAATCCCGATGCTCCGATCACCGTGCCCTACACGGTGTTCAGGCAGGAGGCGAGCGAAGGCAACGTGGCGGCGATCTACAGTCAGGGCCTGAGCGTCCAAGGGCGCTTCGTCGAGCCGGTGACCTGGCCGCGCCCGCAGGACCAGGCGAGCCGCGCGCCGCAATCCTCGCTTCAGCAGCGGGCGGAGCGGCCGCAGGAGCCGCGTACTTCAAAGCACTTCATCACGAACCTGCCCGAGTTTTTCGATCCGCAGCTGGAACGCTTTCTCATCGACCACGGCGTGGAAATCAGCGCCGAGCCGATCCAGAGCGGCGACACGCTCTCCCTGCTGATCTACGGGCTCGCGCCCGCGATCATTTTCATCGCTTTCTATCTGTGGTTGTTCCGACGCATCGCACAGCGCGGCGGAATAGGCGGCGGGCTGATGGGGCTTGGCAAGAGCAAGGCGCGGCGCTACGACGAGCAGGCGCTTGAGAAAGTCACCTTCGATGACGTCGCCGGCATCGATGAGGCCGAGAACGAGCTGGTCGAGATCGTCGACTTCCTCAAGGCGCCGGAGAAGTACACGCGTCTCGGCGGCACAGCGCCCAAGGGCGTGCTGCTGGTCGGCGCGCCAGGCACCGGCAAGACGCTGCTCGCCAGGGCGGTGGCCGGCGAGTCGGGTGTGCCGTTCTATTCGATGAGCGCGGCGGAGTTCGTCGAGATGATCGTCGGCGTGGGCGCGGCGCGCGTGCGCGATCTGTTCAAGCAGGCGCGCGAGAATGCGCCGGCCATCATCTTCATCGACGAGATCGATTCGATCGGACGCGCGCGCGGGCCGACCGTGTTCGGCGGCGCGAGCGAGCAGGAACAGACGCTCAACCAGATCCTCACCGAGATGGACGGCTTCTCCAGCCGCGAAGGGGTCATCGTGCTCGCCGCGACCAACCAGCCGGACGTGCTCGACAAGGCGCTGCTGCGCGCCGGCCGTTTCGACCGTCGTGTGGTCGTGAACCTGCCGGACAAGAAGGGTCGGACGGCGATTCTGGAAGTGCACACGCGCAAGGTTCCGCTCGCTGCGGATGTAAAGCTCAGCGAGCTGGCCGCGGCCACGCCGGGTCTGTCCGGGGCGGACTTGAAGAACCTGGTGAACGAAGCGGCGTTGCTCGCTGCGCGCCGCGACCAGAACGAGGTCCGGCAGAAGGACTTTCAGGATTCCCTCGAGAAGATACTGCTGGGACCCGAGCGCCCGCTGCTGTTGAGCGATCAGGACCGCGAGCTCATTGCGTATCACGAGAGCGGGCACGCCATTCTGGGGCTGCTGGTTCCAGGCGCCGATCCGGTGCACCGGGTCAGCATCGTGCCGCGCGGGCAGACCCTAGGAGTCACCTACCAACGCCCGCCTGCCGACCGTTACAACTTTCCGGAGAGTTATCTGCGTTCGCGGATCATCGGCATGCTTGGCGGTCGCGCCGCTGAGGAAGTGGTCTACGGAACGCGCAGCACCGGCGCCGAGAACGACATCGAGCAGGCGACGAACCTGGCGCGCAGCATGGTGACCCGCTGGGGTATGAGCGACCAGCTCGGCATGGTGCAGCTCGCGCCGCGCGAAAATCCCTATCTCGGCAGCCTTGCAGGCGGCCCGCAGCCGTTCAGCGAAGCGACCGCGCAGATCGTCGATGCGGAAGTGCGCCGGATCATCAACGAGAGCTACGAGCACGCCACCCAGTTGCTGCGCGCGCATCGTCGCGAACTCGATGCGCTGGTGCGGGCGCTGCTCGAGCGCGAGACGCTTAGTCAGCGCGAGATTCTCGAGGTCACGGGATTGACGCCCGCGCCGGCGCTGGAGAGTCGCCCGGCCGCCGCCAGCGCGCACTGAACATCAGCGCGAACGGCAGCGCCGCCGCCGCGTCGAGCGGCGTCCAGCGCAGTTGCTGAACCGCCGGCCCGGCGTGCTGACCGTGCAATATTGGTTTGCCGTCAATGCGATGCGTGCATTCACTGATAACGCCGCTGCGGCGCCCTCAATCAACATCGCTGCGACCAACATCGCCATGAACGTGCGAGCCAGCGGCCCAGCGCCCCACGCTCCATCGCGTCGCCGCCTTCTGTACTATCCTCTATTCGCTATCCGCTACCCGCTTCAGGTCCACTATTCGCACCGGAGTATGCATGACGATTCACGGGGAACTGCTCGAATACCGGGACGGCGAGATCTTGCTGGAAGGTTTTCTCTGCTACGACGCCGCACGCCCGGGACCGCTGCCTGCAGTGATGATCAGCCACCCGTGGGGCGGACGCGATGAGTTCGTAGAGCGCAAGGCGCGGCGGCTGGCGTGGCATGGCTACGCGGCGTTCGCACTGGACATGTACGGCAAGGGCCGGCGCGGCCGGACGCCGGAAGAGAGCCAGGCGTTGATGGAGCCATTCATGCAGGATCGCGCCTTGCTGGCGCGCCGCATCAATGCGGCGCTGACCGCGCTGCGCGACCTGAAGCAGGTCGATGCGAGGCGCATCGCGGCTATGGGTTTCTGCTTCGGCGGTTTATGCGTGCTCGATCTGGCGCGCAGCGGCGCGGATCTGCGCGGTGTGGTCAGTTTCCATGGGATATTGAAGCCCTCTGGGCTGCCGGAAAAGCAGATTCAGGCGAAAATACTCATGCTGCACGGCTACGACGATCCGCTGGCGCCGCCCCAGGACGTGCTGGCGATCGCCGATGAGTTCACGCGGGCGGGCGTCGATTGGCAGCTGCACGCCTATGGCGGCACGTTGCATTCGTTCACCAATCCGAATGCGGCGAACCCGGCCAACGGCATGCTGTACAGTGAACGCGCCGATCGCCGATCGTGGCATGCCTTGATGCAGTTCCTCGATGAAGTGCTGCGCTAGACGAAGAAGCGGATAGCGGGTAGTCAGAGCCCGTCAGGCCTCGAGCGCTTTCTCCAGTTGGGCGGCCACGGCGAGCAGGCGCTGGTCGGCGTCGTGTTCGCCGATCAGCATCAGGCCGACAGGCGGGGCGCCCGGCTCATGGATGGGTAGCGAGATCGAGCAGCCATCCAAAAAGTTCGCGAGTGAGGGATTTCTCAGAACGAGCGCGTTCAGCCGCACATACTCGGCGTCGGATTCGAAGGCGCTCAGCGGCGGAGGGATTATTGGCGTCGTCGGCGCCACGATGGCGTCAAAGCTGCGAGTCTGTGCGCCAATCGAGTCGATGAGCTGACGTCGCGCTTCCAGCACGGCGCGCACATCCTGCGGAGTCAGCGCTGCGCCTTGCAGAATGCGCACGGCGACGCGCGGATCGTATTGGTCGCCGGCGCGCTCCAGCAGTTCTCGGTGCCATGCGTACGCCTCGGCGGCGGCGATCCCGCCATTGGCGTTTACTTGAGGAATGCGCGCGAGATCCGGCAACGGGGCTTCGACGACGCTCGCGCCCGCCTCGCGCAGACGCTGTATCGCGCGCTCGAATGCGCTCGCAACTTCTGGCTGCATCTCATCGAGCAAGAGCGTAGTCGGCGCCAGCAGACGAAGCTCGCGTATGTCGATCGCCGCGGGTCGTTGCGGCTCGGTTCCACGCAAGATCGCATCCAGCGCAGCGCAGCACGCCACGCTGCGTGCGAGCGGGCCGACCGAGTCGAGCGTCGGGGAGAGAGGTACGACGCCCTCGCGCGGGACGCGATGCGCCGTCGGTTTGAAGCCGACGACGCCGGTGAACGCCGCCGGAATGCGGCATGAGCCGCCGGTGTCGCTGCCGAGGCTGGCCGCCGCCATGCCGTCCGCGACGGCGACCGCGCCGCCGGACGTGGAGCCGCCGGCGATGCGTCGGACGTCTCGATCGAAAGGACTGAGCGGCGTGCCGTAGTGAGGATTGAGGCCAAGCCCCGAGTAGGCGAACTCGGTCATGGTGTTGCGGCCGATGATGATGAAGCCCGCGGCGCGCAGCCGAGCGACGGCGGGCGCATCGGCGGCGGCCGGCGGCCGGTCGTTCAGCACGCGCGAGCCCGCTCGCGTCACTTCTCCCGCTGAATCGAACAGATCCTTGATCGCCGCCGGGACGCCGGCGAACGGCGCAACGCGCTGTCCAGCGGCGCGCCGACGATCGATCTCGTCCGCCTGTTTGCGCGCCGATTCACGCGAGACATGCATGAACGCCCGCGGACCTTCGCCAGCCGGATCGTCGATTCTCTCGAGCGCTTGCTCGACGAGTGCGCGCGCCGTGATGTCGCCGGCCGCCAATCGCCGCGATAGGTCTGTGAGCGTTTCCACTTCGTGATCCTCTCAGGCGAGATGCCCGAGCGGCGTTCTCGCCGAGCGCTTGATCGTGTCGAGCACGATGCTCGAATGCACGTCGCGCACCGAGGATATCTTGAGGAGCTTGCGCAGTACGAGCTGGCTGAGGGCCTCGAGGTCGGGCGCAACGACTTGCAACATGAAATCGTATTCCCCCGTCGTTGCGAAGCAGCTGACTACCTGCTCGAGGGCCGCAAGCTCCCGCTGAAATTGCTCGACGTTCTCGTCCGTGTGTCGTTCGAGCTTCACTTGCACGAACGCCTGGACTTTGAGCCCGAGTCTGGCCGGGTCCAGCAGCGCGGCGTAGCCCTGGATCACGCCGCTTGCTTCGAGCTGCTTCACGCGCCGGGCGCAGGGCGTGCCGGTCAGGCCGACGCGCTCGCTGAGCTCCACGACCGACAGGCGGCCGTCGCGCTGCAGCTCAGCCAGGATGCGGGCGTCCAGTCGATCGATCTTCATGGTGAGAATCACCAGGATTACGGACTTGACGCGAACGTATCACTAGTAAAGGCCGTATGAGAAGCAGAGTTTGGCGACTATCCCTAGCGATGCGCGCCTACGCTTAGGAGGCTCCAACGAGCCCGCACCGAATGCGAGGAGGGGGACATGTCCGCCATCGCGGTAGACCGCTCTATCGGCCCGGGCGCTCCAGGCTCAGGATCGCTGAGCATCGACTGGGCGCGCGTCGTGCACACGGTGCTGGTGTCGCGCGCCCTGGACGAGTTGGAAGAGACTACTCTGGCGCCGGCTCGCAAGATCCTTTATCAGTTCACCGCCCGCGGGCACGACGTCACTCAGGCGCTGCTTGGGCAGATGCTCACCGGCCGACGCGACGGCGTCGGCGTCTACTACCGCTCGCGGCCGCTGATGCTGTCGCTGGGCCTCGCGCTGGACGATGCGCTCGCTTCGACGATGATGCGAACGGGCGGCGTGAGCGAGGGACGGGACATCGGCGTGGTGTTCAATCTGCCGCGCCGCGACGGCGCCTGCGTGTTGCCGGCCTGCGGCGGCGTCGGCGCACAGTACACGCCGGCGGTCGGCTGGGCGCAGGCTGCGCGCTATCGATCGCAGGTGCTGGGCGAGCGCGAGTGGCGGGACGCTATCGCCGTGGCGCACGGCGGCGAGGCGTCGGTAGCCGCCAATGGTTTCTGGTCGGCGCTCACCATCGCCGCCACGCAGCGCCTGCCGGTGCTGTTCTTCATAGAAGACAACGGCTACGGCATTTCCGTGAAGTCGGAGTTCCAGACGCCGGGCGGCGACATCGCCGCCAATCTCGCATCCTTCCGCAACCTGCAAATCATCGAGGGCGACGGCGCCGATCCGCGCGGTGCGGCGTTCGTCATGCGCCAGGCGTTCGATGCGGTGCGAGCGGGGAATGGACCGGTGCTGCTGCGGGTGATGGTGCCGCGCCTTGCGGGCCATTCGGGCCAGGACGCTCAGACGTACAAATCGCCGCAGGAGATCGCCGCCGAGCGCGCGCGCGACCCGTTGGCGCGACTGCGCTCGCAGCTCGTGCCGGACGCTCTTTCGGCAAGTCAGTGGAGCGATCTCGAACGTCGCGCGCGCGACGAAGTGGCGCAGGCGCTCGCTCGGGTCGAGCAGCGCGGCGCGCCGGATCCCCGGCAAGTCACGCGCTACGTTTTCTCCGAGGTGCGCGCCGACGGCTCTGTCGACGTGCAGGTGCAGGGCGGCATGCTGAGCGAGGGCGTCGAGGCGCCGGCAGGCTGCGAGACCGCTCGGCCGGAAGGCGCGCGCATCAACATGGTGAGTGCGATCCGTCGCACGCTGGAGCACGAGCTTGCAGTGAATCAGCGGGTCGTGGTGTTTGGCGAGGATGTCGGCCGCAAGGGCGGCGTGCACTCCGCGACGCTTGGTCTGCAGGAAAAGTTCGGCGAGGCGCGCGTGTTCGATACGAGCCTTTCCGAAGAGGGAATTATCGGCCGCGCCGTGGGAATGGCGTTGGCGGGCTTGATGCCTGTGCCGGAAATCCAGTTCCGCAAGTACGCCGATCCCGCCGCCGAGCAACTCAATGACTGCGGCACGATGCGATGGCGCACCGCCAACCGTTTCGCCGCGCCCATGGTGGTGCGCATGCCCGGCGGCTTCTTCAAGTGCGGCGATCCATGGCACAGCCAGAGCAACGAAGTGCAGTTCGCGCACGCGATCGGCTGGCGCGTCGCCATGCCGTCGAACGCCGAGGACGCCGTGGGTCTGCTGCGCGCCGCGCTGCGCGGCAACGATCCGACGATCTTCTTCGAACATCGCGCCATGCTGGACGCCGCCTGGGCGCGCCGACCCTATCCGGGCGACGATTTCGTCGTGCCTTTCGGCAAGGCGAAATTGATCCGTCCGGGCGCCGAGCTGACGATCGTGACCTGGGGCGCCATGGTGGAGCGCTGTGAGAGCGCAGCGGCGCAATCCGCCGTGGACGCCGCGGTGCTCGATTTGCGCACGCTGGCGCCATGGGACCGCGACGCCGTGCTGGAATCGGTGCGCAAGACGCGCCGCTGCCTGATCGTCCACGAGGACAATCTCACGGCCGGCTTCGGTGCGGAGATCGCCGCCGTGCTGGCGCGCGAGGCGTTTTTCGATCTGGATGCGCCGATCGAACGGGTGACCATGCCGGATGTGCCGAGCCCGCACAGTCCGCTGTTGCTCGATGCCGTCGTGCCCAACGTGGAGCGCATCGTGCGCGCAATCCAGTCCGTGGCGAGCGCCTGAGCAGGCTCGGATTTCCCGCCGCCCTGACGGCGCCAGTCGAAGACGCATCCGTCAGGCGTGTGGTTCGAGATCGCAGGCGCAAGGTAGATCGAAGGCTTTTCGACAAGAGGCGCTGCTGACGACCGACGAGCAGAGAAGCGATCCACATGAGCTACGTCCAGATCCGCGCGCCCGAGCAGTTCGAAGGCGTCCGTTCGCAGCTGCAGCGCTGGTTGAAGTCGATCGGCGAGAGCGTTCGGGCAGATGAGCCGCTGATTGAAGTCGAGACCGACAAGGTCACGATCGAGATTCCGGCGCCGGCGAGCGGCGTACTGCGCCAAGTGGTCAAGCAGGCGCAGGAGGAGATCGCACCGGGCGAAGTGCTCGGCGCGATCGAAACGGACGTTGCAGGCGTGGACGCGGCGTCCGAGCCCGGAGCCCAAGCGGTGCAGCCTGCGCGCGCCGCCGAGCAGCAGCAGTCGGTCGTTGGCGGCGAACTTCGCGCAGCCGCATACTCAGCGCATGCAGCGGCCATGTCCGGGCGGATCAGTCCGGCGGTGCGGCGTCTGCTCGAAGAGCACGGGCTGAAGCCCGAGTCATTGAAAGGAAGCGGCGAGGGCGGGCGCATCACGGTCGCCGATGTGCTTGCGCACGTGGCCGCCGCGGGAGGAACATGGACGCGCGCGCCGTCTCCTCCGGTCCCGCCGACCCAGTCGAGCGCCGGCGTTCGCCGCGCGCCGCATTCGGCTGCTCGCAAGCGCATCGCCGAGCGCATGGTTCAGAGTCTGCTGCACACGGCGCCGCACGTCACCACGGTGTTCGAAGCGGACATGAGCGCCGTGCTCGCACATCGCGCCAGCCAGCGCGCCGAATTCGAGCAACGCGGCGCGCCGCTTACGCTGACCGCGTATTTTCTCGCAGCTTGCGTCGATGCGATTCTCGAAGCGCCGGAAGCGAACAGTCGCTGGACGGAAGACGCGCTCGAGATTTTCGAGACCGTCGACATTGGCGTGGCGACGGCGGTCGAGGGCAAGGGGTTGATAGTCCCCGTGATCCGCAACGTGCACACCATGGATCTTTTCGGCATTGCGCAGGCGCTCGATGAGCTCGTGAGGCGCGCCCGGGAGGACACGCTGACGCCCGATGATGTGCGCGGCGGCACGTTCACGATTTCCAATCACGGCGTGAGCGGCAGCCTGATTGCAGCGCCGATCGTGATCAATCAGCCGCAGTCGGCCATTCTCGGGGTGGGCAAGCTCGAAAAGCGCGCGACGGTGGTGACGGAGAACGGCGAGGATCGCCTCGTCGTCCAGCCGCGCTGCTATGTGACGCTGACGTTCGATCATCGCGTCATGGACGGGCGTCGCGCGAACAAATTCCTCGAGGTGTTGGTGCGGCGGCTGGAGAACTGGAACGCCGGGGGGCGCGATGTACACACAGGCCCTTGATTCGGTAGGCGCCGACTGTCTGCACAGCACAACGGCCGACTTGGCCGCTCTTGAGGCGCGCTTCCAGGCGAAGGTGGACGCCGACGAGCGCATCGAACCCAAGGACTGGATGCCCGACGCCTACCGCCAGACTCTGATCCGTCAGATCTCCCAGCATGCGCATTCGGAAATCGTCGGCATGCTGCCTGAAGGCAACTGGATTACGCGGGCGCCCACGCTCAAGCGCAAGGCCATACTCATCGCCAAGGTGCAGGACGAGGGCGGCCACGGCGCCTATCTCTACAGCGCCGCCGAGACGCTCGGCATATCGCGCGACCAGCTCATCGAGCAACTGCTGACCGGCGTCGCCAAGTACTCCAGCATCTTCAATTATCCGACGCCCACCTGGGCGGATGTGGGCGCGATCGGCTGGCTGGTGGACGGCGCGGCGATCATGAACCAGATCCCGCTGTGCCGCTGCTCCTACGGGCCGTACGCGCGCGCGATGGTGCGCATCTGCAAAGAGGAGAGCTTCCACCAACGCCAGGGCTACGAAATCATGCTGCAGCTCTCGCGAGGAACATTCGAGCAGAAGCGCATGGCGCAGGAGGCGCTCGACCGCTGGTGGTGGCCGTCGCTGATGATGTTCGGCCCACCGGATGCGGAATCGAAGCACACTGCGCAATCCATGCGATGGAAGATCAAACGCTTCAGCAACGACGAGCTGCGCCAGAAGTTCGTCGACTTCACGGTTCCGCAGGCGCAGTTCCTCGGCCTGACCGTGCCGGATCCCGAGCTGCGCTGGGATGAACAGACGCAGCACTATCGATACGGCGCTGTCGACTGGAGCGAATTCCATCGGGTGCTCAACGGCGACGGTCCGTGCAATCGCGAACGTCTCGCTGCACGGCGAGAGGCGCACGAGGAGGGCAGGTGGGTGCGGGAGGCGGCGGTTGCTTATGCGGAGAAGCGGTTAGCGGTTAACGGAGAAGCGGTTGGCGGTTAGCGGTTAGTTCAGAGACGCAGCGCCATGATCGAACCCTGATGGCGCAATTCCTCCGAACTAACCGCTAACCGCTAACCGCCTCAAGAGGCGTCACCAATGAGCCACAACCACGAATGGCCCTTGTATGAGATCTTCATCCGCGCCCGCGGCGGACTGGATCACAAGCACGTGGGCAGCATCCACGCCGTGGATGCGGGCATGGCGCTCGAGCATGCGCGCGACGTCTACACGCGCCGGCAGGAGGGCGTGAGCATCTGGGTGGTGAAGTCTGAGGACATCGTCGCTTCGGATCCCGCGGACGCCGATCCGTTCTTCGAACCGGCGCGCGACAAGATCTATCGGCATCCCACGTTCTACGACATCCCCGAGGAGGTGAAGACGCTGTGAGCACTGCGAGGCTCGGGCTGGACGCGCCGGCGCAGGCGCACTGCAAGTACGTGCTGCGACTCGCGGATGCGAATCTCATCCTGGCGCAGCGTCTCGGCGAGTGGGTCGGGCGCGCTCCGGCGCTCGAGGAGGATCTCGGCCTGGCGAACATCGCACTCGACCTGCT
Source organism: Steroidobacteraceae bacterium (assembly GCA_034005205.1). GTDB lineage: Bacteria > Pseudomonadota > Gammaproteobacteria > Steroidobacterales > Steroidobacteraceae > Steroidobacter. The sequence goes on from JAVEVD010000005.1 coordinate 20,578, forward strand.
GGGCCAGGCGCGGCTCCTCCTTGCATACGCCGGCGAGCTCGAAGGCGCCGGACGTGACGAGGATGCGCTCGCATTCCTGCGGGAGCATCGTGACTTTCTCAACCCCACGCTCGTAGAGCAGCCGAACGGCGATTTCGGCCGGACCATCGTACGACAGTTCCTGGTCGATGCGTGGCGGCTCGAGCTGTACGAGCGGCTGATGAAGTCGAGCGACGAGCGGCTCGCTGCAATCGCCGCGAAGGCCGTGAAGGAGACGCGTTACCACCTGCGCTACAGCTCCAACTGGCTCATTCGCCTTGGCGACGGCACGCAGGAGAGCCATGAGCGTGTGCAGACGTCGTTGAACATTCTCTGGCCGTATACGGCGGAGCTGTTCGCTGCGGACGAGCTCGACTCCCAGATGACAAGTCTGGGCGTCGCGCCGGATCTGGAAGACGTGCGCCAGGCTTGGAGCGCTGCTGTGGACGATGTGCTGCGGGAAGCCACCCTGATGCGGCCTGCCGACCGGCCGTACAAGTGGTTCGGCAAACGCGGCGAGCACAGCGAGCACTTGGGCCGCCTGCTGGCGGAGATGCAGTACATGCAGCGCACCTACCCGGGCGCGCAGTGGTGAGAACGCATCGAATCATGACAATGCAGACGCAAGCCGAAGCACGCATCTGGGAGGCGCTGCGTGAAGTGCCGGACCCGGAGATCCCGGTGCTGAGCGTGGTCGATCTCGGCATCGTGCGTCATGCCAGCATGGACGGCGACGGCGCGGTGCGCATCGGTGTGTCGCCGACGTATTCGGGTTGTCCGGCGACCGAAGTCATTCGCGCCAGCGTCGGACAGGCGCTGCGCGAGGCGGGCTTCGAGCGCGTGGAAGTGAGCGACGTGCTATCTCCGCCGTGGACCAGCGATTGGATCACCGAGGAAGGCCGCCGCAAGCTCCGCGAGTACGGCATCGCGCCGCCGGCGCAGTCGGTCTCGAGTCCCAAACGGCTGCTGCGGTCGGAGCTGAGCATCGCCTGTCCGCGCTGCGGGTCGCGCGAGACGACGCGCGTCAGCGAATTCGGCTCCACGCCCTGCAAGGCTCTGTACCGATGCACGAGCTGTCTCGAACCTTTTGACCATTTCAAGTGCCACTGAGACATGCTCAAGTTTCATCCGCTCAAGGTGAAGGCGTGCAGCGAAGTCGCTGAAGACGCCGTGTGCATCGCGTTCGAGCTGCCGGAGGCGTTGCGGGAGGCGTACCGCTTCGAGGCGGGCCAGCACGTAGTGCTGCGCCTGCCTCTCGAATCCGGCGAGGACGTGCGTCGCACGTACTCCATCGTGTGTCCGGCCGGCAGTGAGGAGCTGCGTATCGGCGTGCGCGTGCAGAAGGGCGGCCGGGCGTCGGGCTGGCTAGGCAAAGAGCTCACGCCTGGCGCGACGCTGGAAGTGCTTACGCCGAACGGCAGTTTTCATACCAGAATCGAGCCGGAGCGCGCCAAGCGCTACGCGGCGTTCGCGGCCGGCAGCGGCATTACGCCCGTGCTGTCGATCGCCGCGACAGTGCTAAGCCGCGAGCCGCACAGCCGCTTCACGCTGTTCTACGGAAACCGCACCACGGCGAGCGCGATGTTCATCGAGGAATTGCTCGCGCTGAAAAATCGGCATCTGACGCGCTTCAGCGTGCATTTCGTGATGAGCCGCGAGCCGCAGGAGATCGAGCTGCTGAACGGCCGCCTGGATGCGGTGAAAGTGCGCGAGCTGGCCCGCACATTTTTCGACGTCGCGACGGTGGACGAGTACTTCGTCTGCGGGCCGGGCTCGATGGTCGAGGATGTGAGCCGGGCGCTGCGCGAGCTGGGCGCATCGGGAAAGATTCACACCGAGTTGTTCAGCACGGCGGATCGGGCCGCCGCACCCGCAGCGCCGCCGACCGTGTCGGAGCGCGAGGCGGCCGCCGCCGGCCGCAGCACCGCAGTCGAGATCGTCATGGACGGGCGTCGTCGCCGTTTCGACATGTTGCGGGACGGCTCACGGTCCGTGCTGGACGCCGCTGCGCGCGCCGGCATAGAGCTGCCGTACTCGTGCCGCGCCGGCGTCTGCTCGACATGTCGCACGAAGGTCGTGCGCGGCGAAGTGCGAATGGAGCGAAACCTGGCGCTCGAGGACTGGGAGATCGAGGCGGGTTACGTTTTGTGCTGCCAGGCGCATCCGCTGTCGGAACAGCTCGAACTCACTTACGACGAATAGGAGCGCATCGTGGGCTACGAAACCATCATGTTCTCGGTCGCGCAGGGCGTGGCCCGGCTCACGTTCAATCGTCCGGATAAGCTCAACAGCTTCAATGTGGCCATGCACGAAGAGGTCCGCGACGCGCTCGGTCGGGTGCAGAACGGCGGCCGGGTGCTGGTGATCAGCGGCGCGGGACGCGCTTTCTGCGCGGGCCAGGATCTGGGGGACCGCGCCGTCGCCCCCGGGGCGGACGTGGATCTCGGAGATTCGATCGAGAATTACTACAAGCCGGTGGTGTTGGCGTTGCGCAATCTGCCGATGCCCGTCATTGCCGCGGTGAACGGAGTCGCGGCCGGCGCCGGCGCAAACATCGCGCTCGCGTGCGATCTGGTGATCGCCGCGAAGTCTGCGAGCTTCGTGCAGGCGTTCTGCAAGCTCGGACTCGCGCCGGATTCCGGCGGTACGTGGACTCTGCCACGGCTGCTCGGTAATGCGCGCGCCCTCGGACTCGCGCTGCTGGGCGAGAAGCTCCCGGCGGAGCAGGCTGCGCAATGGGGCCTCATCTGGCGCTGCGTGGACGACGCCGAGCTGGCGCCCAGTGTGGATGCGCTCGCCGCGCAGCTTGCGCAGGCGCCGACTCGCGGACTGGCGCGCACCAAGCAGGCGATCTACGAATCGTGGAGCCGTACGCTCGAACAGCAACTCGACCAGGAGCGCGACTTCCAGCGCGAGCTCGGTCGCTCGACCGATTACGCCGAGGGCGTCGCCGCATTCGCGGAGAAGCGTACGCCGACATTCACCGGGCGCTAGAAATCAGCGCATCCACAGCGAAGCGGCTGCGGAGTCTCTGACTATCCGCTTCTATCCCGCCATCCGCTTTCCAGGAGACCACCATGCAATTGCAGAGCTACATTCGAGGCGAGTGGCGGACCGGCGAAGGCGAGCGACAACAATTGCGGGATGCGACCACCGGGCGCGTGATCGCCGAGGCTTCCTCGGGCGGCCTGGATTTTCGCGGTGCGCTCGAGCATGCGCGCACGAAAGGCGGGCCGGCGCTGCGGGCCATGACGTTCCACGAGCGGGCGGACATGCTCAAGCGCGCGGCGAAGATGCTCGGCGAGTGCAAGGATGAGCTCTACGAGATGTCGTATTCGACAGGCGCCACCAAGGCGGATTCGTGGATCGACATCGACGGCGGGCTCGGGACGCTGTTTGCGTACGCGAGCCGCGGCGCGCGCGAGCTGCCCAACGGACACGTGCTCGTCGATGGAGACATCGAGCCGTTGTCCAAGACCGGCGGTTTCGTCGGTCAGCATGTCTGCACCCCGTTGCAGGGCGCTGCGGTGCACATCAATGCTTTCAATTTCCCGGTGTGGGGCATGCTCGAGAAGTTGTCCCCTGCGCTGCTAGCCGGCATGCCGGCGATCGTCAAGCCGGCGACGATCACGGCGTATCTGACTGAGCGGGTCGTGCGTCGGCTCATCGAGTCCGACATTTTTCCGCAAGGGGCGCTGCAGCTCATTTGCGGCGGGGTCGGCGATCTGTTCGACCATCTCACTTGCCAGGACGTGGTGTCGTTCACGGGTTCGGCAGGCACGGCGCACAAGCTGCGCTCGCACCCGGTCGTGATCGCAAATTCGGTGCGTTTCATCAGCGAGACCGACTCCATCAACTCATGCGTGCTGGCGCCGGATGCGACGCCCGGCGAGCCTGAGTTCGAAGCGTTCGTGCGCGAAGTGGTTCGCGAGATGACCGCCAAGGCCGGACAGAAGTGCACGGCGATCCGCAAGGCCCTCGTGCCCGCTGGGCAGGCGGATGCGGCGGTCGAGGCGATCAAGGCCGCGCTTGCGAAAGTGGTGGTGGGCGACCCGCGTCTCGAGCAGGTGCGCATGGGACCGCTCGCAGGGCTCGGTCAGCGGCGCGAGGTGCTGGGGCGTATCGCCGAGTTGCGGCGCGAAGCGGAGTTGGTGACGAGCGAGCGTATCCAGTTCGAGGGCGCCGACCCCGACAAAGGCGCGTTCGTCGCGCCGACCTTGTTGTACTGCCGCGATCCGCAGTCCGCCCGCGCGATTCACACCGTGGAGGCGTTCGGCCCGGTGTGTACGGTGACGCCGTATGCGTCGACGGCGGAGGCGATCGAGTTCGCGCGCCGCAGCGAGGGGAGTCTCGTGTCTTCGATCTTCACGGCCGACGATGCGGCGGCGCGGGACCTCGTGCTGGAGCTGGCTGCTTTTCACGGCCGGTTGCTGATAGTGAACCGCGATTGTGCGCGTGAGTCGACTGGCCACGGGTCACCGCTGCCCGGACTCGTGCACGGCGGTCCGGGTCGCGCCGGAGGCGGCGAGGAAATGGGCGGCGTGCGCGGCATGATGCATTACATGCAGCGCACGGCGCTGCAGGGCGCTCCGCAGACCATCGCTACGATCACAGGCCGTTGGGTGCGGGGCGCCAAGCAGCGCGATCCCGGCGTGCATCCGTTCCGCAAGTGCTTCCGCGATCTGCAGGTCGGCGATACGCTGAACTCCGCAGAGCGCGTGGTGACGCTGCAGGACATCGAGCAGTTCGCCGCGCTGTCCGGCGATACGTTCTATGCGCACATGGATGAGGAGGCGGCGCGGAGGAATCCGCTGTTCGGCGGGCGCGTGGCGCACGGCTATTTCTTGATTTCCGCGGCCGCGGGTCTGTTCGTCGATCCGCCGTACGGACCGGTGCTGGCGAACTATGGCGTCGACCGACTGCGTTTCCTGAAGCCGGTGAGGCCCGGCGATCGCATCAAGGTGCGTCTCACCTGCAAGTCGAAATCGCTGCGCGCCCACAAGGGCTACGGCGAAGTGGCATGGGATACGGAGATCACCAACCAGAACGACGAGGTGGTCGCGAGCTACGACGTGCTGACGATGGTGAGCGAGAACCCGGTGCAGTAGCAGCGCTCCGGCGAGCACGCTCGTGAACATGTCTGTGCGGCCGACGTCGTGTAGCCTGGGGGAGGCGTCGAGCTCCGCACGTTCGAGAATGCGGACCAAGAGCTGGGGAAGCTCTGACTTACCTACTACCTGATGATGCAAGTCGAAGTAACGCAAGGGCTTCGACTGCATCGATAGCACAGAAACAAGAGTAGATCAGAGGCTCCCTGGCGCCAGCGAGCCATCCTGCGATTCGCGTCTCCTGCGGAGCATGGCGTCCGGTCGAACCTTTGCGCATACTGCCAGCGCGCAACTGCGCCGCCGCTCGCTCGAGCTTGACGCCGGGTCTCGAGCGGCGGATGCACCAACACCTGACGACGCGTCCATGCCGAACCGCTTCGCTGATGGTCGGCCATGCGTCTGGAACGAATTGCAACAATGAATGAGGTGGCTCGATGATCGCGAAACGAAGCGTGCTGGCCGGAACGATGATGCTCGCCTGCGCAGCCGGCGCAATGGCGCAGGAAGGCGCACCGCAACAGGCGCTGCAGGAAATCCTGCTGCGTCTGGATGCGCTCGAGCGCCGTAACGAGCAGCTCACGCAGCGTGTGGAGGAGCTGACGCGACAGAACGAGGCTTTGCGCGCAGGGAGCGCTGAACAGACGGCGGCGGAGCCGCCCAAGGCCGCGATGGCTGCGGCGGGGGATGCGGTTGCTTCACGCATCGGATTCAATGGTGATCTGCGCTATCGCCACGAGCAGATCGACGATGAGTCGCTCGACCGGGTGCGTACGCGCGCCACGCTGCGGGCGCGCTTCGGCGCCACGATCGCTGTGACTGACTCGGTGGACGCTGAGATCGCGATCGCGACGGGCGGACGCAATCCACGCAGCGCCAGCGCGACGCTGGGCGCGGCTTCCTCGCGCAAGGACATCGGGCTGGACCTCGGATACGTGCGCTGGCGCGCGACGGACGAGCTGGCGTTCACGGTCGGCAAGATGCGCGAGCCGTACGTGCGGCCAGGCGTGAGCACGTTTTTCGACAACGAGATCCGTCCCGAGGGCGCGGCCGTGCACTACAACGGCCCGAACGGCGTGTTCGGCTCCGCATTCCACTTCTGGCTCGAGGAACGCAGCGTACAGGGCGACTCCATGCTGTCGGGCGGCCAACTCGGCTGGAGCGGAAAGCTCGGTATGTGGAATCTGAAAGCGGGCGCCGGCTACTACGACTACGGAAGCGTGCGCGGTCGGGCCGTCGGCTTCGGCGGCGGATTGGTGAACCAGGCGGGCAACAGCGTGATCGCCTCGGGCGGCGATCTGCTGTATGCATACGACTATGACATCGGTCAGCTCTTCGCCGAGGGCGCGTTCGCCGTCGCAGGCCTGCCCGTTACGCTGTTCGTCGACTACGCGGAGAACTTCGCAGCGGATAACGGACTCGACACGGCATGGAATGCAGGCGTGCGCCTTGGCAGGGCGAATGCGCCCGGCCGCTGGGAAGCGGTCGTCTTCCAGCAGCGCATGGAGAAGGATGCGCTGTTCGGACAGTGGATCGATTCGAGCTTCGCGGGCGGCGTCACCGATAACGAGGGCCGCGTGTACCGCCTGACCTGGGCGCCGGTGAGGGATGTGCGCGCCAATCTGACGTACTTCGACACCAGGTACAACGTGGATGTCGGCAGCGACGCCGACTACGACCGTTGGCGAATCGACTTCAACTTCGTGTGGTGAGGGGGGAAGAAGAAGCGGTTAGCGGTTATTAAGAGCAAGAAGCGGTTAGCGGTTAGTCAGAGCAAGAAGCGGTTAGCGGTTAGCGGTTAGCGGTTAGTAAGAGACGGTTGGCGGTTATCAATTTGGTTGGCGGGTAGTAGCGCTGATCCCTGGCGCGTCGCATACCGATAGCTCTGCTGATCCCTGGTCGGGTCGCATACTGATAGCGTTTTCATCGCCCTCGCCAGCTCGCGCTGCAGATGAAACGTGCGACAAACGCCTCTGACTAACCGCTAACCGCTTCTCTTCCGCTAACCGCTTCCCGCTTCTTGTCCACCGCCTCCTCGTCAGCCAATTGTCAGCCCTGTAGCGGCACGATAGGAGCGTGACGAACGCTTCAGAACATAGACGTGTGCGAACGTTTGCGAGTGAACCGGCGCAGATGGTCGGGTTCGCGAGCCGGACGGGCGCGCCGCCCTCCATCGCGCCTGCGCGAACGCCGTTGCGTCTCGTTCCGTCGGCTCGAACTGTGTTCGTCGATCTCGTGTCGAGTGTTCCCGAGCTTCGCGCCGAGCCGGGGACGATCCTACTGGCGCGCTCACACAGGAGTTCGGTATGAAAATCTCGTTTATTGCTGCGGCGGTTGGTTCCGCCATGGGCTTCGCGTTGCTCGCCTCGGCGCCGGTTTCGGCGACTGGCCTCGCGACTTGCGACTCGGGCCCGCAGAACACGTGGCAGGCGCAGGAGAAACTGGAGAAACAGCTCGGCGAGCTGGGCTGGAAGGTGCGCCGGATCAAGATCGACGGCGGCTGCTACGAAGTGTACGCCGTGGATGACCGGGGCGAGCGTGTGGAAGCCTACTTCCATCCGCAGACGCTGGCGCGTGTGCCGATCAAGGAATGAGCGGCGCCGCTGTGAACGAGCGTCCCACACTACGCGTGTGGGATCCGCTCGTGCGTATCGGCCATTGGTCGCTGGCCGCGTGCGTGCTGCTCGCCTGGCTGACGCGCCATGAGCCTGGCCGGTGGCACGAATGGCTGGGCTATGGCGCGTTGACGATCGTCGGCGTGCGGTTCGTGTGGGGCTGGATCGGTTCGCGTCACGCGCGCTTCGCCGATTTTGTCCGCAGCCCGGGCGAAACTCTCGAGTACGCCGAGCAGGCGTTGCACGGAGCTGAGCCGCGCGTCGTCGGGCACAATCCTCTGGGCGGCTGGATGATCGTCGCCTTGCTCGCGACCGTGGCCTGCGTAGGCCTGAGCGGCTGGCTGTACACGACCGATCGCTACTGGGGCGTCGAGTGGGTGGAGCGGCTGCATGGCGCTTCGGCGGATGTTCTGCTCGTGCTGATCGGGCTGCATGTGACCGGCGTTCTGTACGCATCTTGGCGCCACCGCGAGAATCTCATCGCATCCATGGTGCACGGACGCAAAAAGCCGTGATCGCGGCGAGCCGGGCGCCAGCGGATCGATCGCGCCGCAAATCGCTGCGTCCGCCATACGCACACGGTCCGGATAGCCTGATCGCCGTCTCGCGCGTCGTGGCGACGCACTTGCAGACGATCGACCGCTGCGAACGACTACTGGCGCAAACAGGCGGATGGCGGCAGACGTGATGACGCGCAGTAATCAATGCGCGTGAGAAGGCGGCGAATCGGTGACGTGATGTCCGTGAGAGTGTGAGTGAGTGAGCACGGGGTGCAGGGCGGCGGCGGCCAGCCAGACTCCGAAAGCCAGCAGCAGGACGCCGCTGACCAGGCGCGCCGAGCGGTCGTGCACCAGCCGTTGAACTTGCGTGACCAGCACACTGCTGGTGAGCATCGACGGCAGCGTGCCGACGCCGAATGCGAGCATCACAGCCGCGCCGTTCACCGCGTCGCCGCTCAGGGCGGCGAACACCAGCATCGAATACACCAGTCCGCACGGCAGCCAGCCCCAGAGGAATCCGAGCAGCGCCGCATCGCCGACTCCACCGCCGAGTGCGGCGCGGCCGGCGAGCGGCTGGATCGTGCGCCACAGTCGTGCGCCGAGACGTTCGAGGCCGGCGAGCGCGTTCCAGGCGAACAGCACGCGCATCGCCACGAGAATCAGCAGCACTCCGCTCGCCAACCGCAGACCGATCGAGATCCGCGCAAGGTCAAGCGCCGCGTGCAACGTCGCGCCGAGAGCGCCGCATAGTGCGCCTGCGACAGCGTAGCCGCCCAGTCTGCCCGCGTGATAAAGCATGGCGCGCGCGAGCACGCCCGCTGTGTCATGCGAGGCGGCTCGGGCGCGCATACCGAGTGCGCCAGCCAGTCCACCGCACATCGCCAGGCAATGGCCGCTGCCGGCGAAGCCGGCGAGCAACGCGGCGGTCAGTGTAACGGCGCCCGCATCCATGGGGTCACTGTTCGGGCCGTGCAGGCTCTTCGGGCGGCGGCTGCGGCTGCTCTTCGCGCAGTACGTCCCAGGCTGGCGACTTGAGATCGTCGAACTGGCCGGCGCCCACCGCCCAGAAGAACGCCCAGCCGGCGAGCACCACCAGCACCAGCGTTACGGGTACGAGAATGAACAGGATACTCACGGTGCGACGCCTCCATTCACAGTGCGGCGCGGCAGCAGACGCGTGGCGTTCAGCACGACTGCGATCGAGCTGAGCGACATCCCGAGCGCCGCAACCCAGGGCGGGATGAAGCCGAGCGCCGCGAGCGGCAGCGAGCCGAAATTGTAGACGGCGGCCCAGATCATGTTCTGCCGGGCGACGCGCAACGTGCGGCGTGCGACGTCGATCGCTTCAGGGAGTACGGCCAGGTTCTCTCCCACGAGCACCATATCGGCGCTGGCGTGCGCCAGCCCGGCGCCGCGCGCCATGGCGATGGACACGTCGGCCGCGGCGAGCACCGGCGCGTCGTTCACGCCGTCGCCTATCATGGCGACGCGTCGTCCTTCGGCCTGCAGCGCTTGCACGTGCGAGAGTTTCTCCGTCGGATCACGACGCGCAAACTGCCTGGTCACGCCGCACCGTGAAGCAATGGCGGCGACCGCCTCGCTGGAGTCTCCGCTCAGGATTTCGGAAACGACGCCCCGCTCCCGCAAGGCGGATGCAACGCCCGGTGCGCTCTCGCGCAACGTGTCGCGCAGCTCGAAGCGGGCGAGCTCCCGTTGCTCGTCGCCAAGCGCCACCACCGTCGCCGCGAGCTCAGCTTCGGCGCTCGCCGCGCCGCGCAGCTCGGCGACGAATCGCGGCGAACCGATGCGATAGCGGCGTCCCGCGACCACGCCTTCCACGCCGGCGCCGGCGAAGGTGTGCACATCGTCGGCGATTTCGCCAGAGGACAAGCTGGCGAATGCACGCGCCAACGGATGTTCGGAAGCGCGTTCCAGCGCGGCGGCGATCCGCATGCATTGCGCCTCATCGAGCTCGGCCAGCGGAATGCAACGCTGCACCGACACCTCGCCGCGCGTGAGCGTTCCGGTCTTGTCGAAAACTACGCGATCCACGCCGGCCAGCGATTCGAGCGCATCGGGTTGCACGATCAGCACGCCTTTGCGCGCCAGATGCGCGGCTGACGCGGACAGCGCGGCGGGCATCGCGATGGCGAAGGCGCAGGGGCACGCGACGACCAGCACGGCGAGCGTCGCCTCGAACGCCCGGGTCGGATCGACGGCCAGCCAGATTGCGGCAGTCAGCCCCGCGCCCAACAGTACATACCTGAGGAAACGAGCGGCCGCCGCATCGGCGGCCCGCGCCAGCGCCGGTTTGTGCGCCTGGGCGCGCTGCAGCATGGCGGCGATGCGGCGCAACCCGCTCGCCGCGGCGGTCGCCGACACCCTCATATATATGGGGGCGTCGATATTGACCGAACCGGCCGTCAGTTGCTCGCCGGCGCGGCGGCGCACCGGGAGCGATTCGCCGGTCAGCAGCGCCTCATTGACGGATGCGTCGCCTTGCAGCAACTCGCCGTCCGCGGGAATCACTTCGCCGGGGCGCACCAGGATCACGTCGGAGGGGCGCAGGTCCGAGGTCGGCGCGTCCACGATCTCCCCATCCACTACGCGATGCGCACAGGCGGGCAACTGGCGCGCCAGCGCATCGCTCACCTCCGTCGTGCGGTGACGCAGGCTCATCTGGACGAAGCGCGCCAGCGTCAGGAAGAAGATGAACATGGTGACGGAGTCGAAATAGATCTCGCCCCCTGAATCGGAGAACGTATTCCACACGCTTGCCGAATATGCGAGCAGCAGCGCAGCGCTCACGGGAACGTCCATGCCGACCCCGCCGGCGCGCACGCTCGCCCACGCCGAGCGGAAGATCGGGGCGCCTGCGTAGAACATCACCGGTGTGGCGACCAGCAGGCTGACGCCGCGGAACAATGCAAGCAGCTCCGGCTGCATCCGCTCGCCCGCAATCTGCGCGGCGTAGATCGCGATTGCGAACATCATCACCTGCATCATGCCGAACCCGGACACCAGCAAGCGTTTGAGCGCATTGCGACGCTCGCGCTGCTGGGCTTGAACCAGGTTGTCATCGCCGAGCGGATGAGGTCTGTAACCGAGACGCGCGATGGCGCGCAGCACCGCGCCGAGATCGAGTCTGTCGCGATCCCAGGAAACGTGGGCGCGGCCGGTCGATGCGTTGGTGCTCGCCTCGCGCACGCCGTCGAGTCGGGCGAGCGATTGATCGACCAGCCAGCTGCAGGCCGAGCAGCGCAGCCCGTCGATCGCGAACGTCGCCGAGTCGCATTCCCCGGAAGAGCGAACGAACTGCGCAGCTACATCCGGCAGCGAGTAGGCGCTCCAGGCGTCCTGCTGCTCGGTGAGCGTCGGACGTTCAGCGACGCGCTCCCGGAAGCGGTAGTAGTCGCTCAGCCCGGCGCCGGCGATCAGCTCGGCGACCGCCAGGCAACCCTGGCAGCAGACCGGTTCGCTGCGGCCGTCGATCTGCGCTACGAGGCGCGAGCCCAGCAGCGGCTCGCCGCAATGGAAGCATCCTTGATTTGCGGATTCCGGGGCAGTCTCCGCGGAGCGGTGGGGCAGCAGCAGCGGGTCGACCGTCCGTGCGCTCATGGTCCCGCAGGCGCGATGAAACGCGCCTTTGCTTCCGTATCGATGCGCCCGTCGTCCGAGCGCACCGTAATACGTATGTCGTGGCCGCCGCTCACCGCGCCTCCCGCGATGCGCACCCGGATCGGGGCGCCGAGCACTTGGCCGGCTCCTACCTCGTACACGTCACGATCTGCGTCGACGATCGCCCCCGGCAGATCCAACACATCCAGGCGCACGGAGTGCGCCGCGCTGTCCTTGTTGACGAGCCGAACCGTGTAGACGTTCTCGATGGCGCCGTCGTCGAGCCGCCGGAACAGCGCGTTGCGATCGCGCAGTACGTCCACCTCCAGCATCTCGCGTTGCGAGACGGCGATGAAGAAGCCGACGATCAGCGCCGTCAGCACAGCGCCATAGATTACGGTGCGCGGACGCACGATGCGCGTCTTGGCGCCTTCGAGCGCGTTCTGCGTGGAGTAGCGGATCAGGCCGCGTGGATAGTTCATGCGGTCCATCACTTCATCGCACGCGTCGATGCAGGCGGCGCAGGCGATGCATTCGAGCTGCAGGCCGTCGCGGATGTCGATGCCCGTCGGACACACCTGTACGCAGATGGTGCAGTCGATGCAATCGCCGAGTCCGCGATCCCTGGGATTCGCGCTGCGCGGGCGCGCGCCTCGCGGTTCCCCGCGAGCCGCATCGTAGGAGATGATCAGCGTATCGCGGTCGAACATTGCGCCCTGAAAGCGCGCATAGGGGCACATGTACTTGCATACCTGCTCGCGCATGTACCCCGCGTTGCCGTAGGTGGCGAAACCATAGAAGAGCACCCAGAACGTTTCCCAGCCGCCCAGTGATGCGCTGAACATGTTGGGCGTGAGCTCGCGGATCGCGCTGAAGTAGCCGACGAACGTCAGGCCCGTGTACAGCGCGAAGCTGATCCAGAGGGCCTGCTTGGCGGTCTTGCGCGCCGCCTTCCTCCAGGTCCACGGCGCCCGGTCGAGCTTCATGCGCTGCTGGCGGCCGCCTTCGACGAGCCGCTCCATCCAGACGAAAATCTCGGTCCAGACCGTTTGCGGACATGCGTAGCCGCACCACAGTCTGCCGGCCAGCGCCGTAAAGAAGAACAGCGACAACGCTGCGATGATGAGCAGCCAGGTGAGCAGGAAGAAGTCCTGTGGGAAGAACGTCAGACCGAAGATGTAGAACTTGCGCGCCGGAAGATCGAACAGAACCGCCTGTCGGCCGTCCCACGAGACCCAGGGCAGCGCGTAGAACAGTCCGAGCAGGACGCACACGGCGAGCACGCGCAGCCGGTTGAAGCGTCCGCTGACTTCGCGCGGATAGACCTTTTCCTGGGCGGCGTACAGACTACCGCCCGTCGTCTCGACGGGCTGAGCGTTCATGGCTCGTGGCGCTCGCTCGAGCGCGTGTCGATCAGGTAGGTCGTGAGCAGGCTCGCGATCGTGCACACGCCCCAGAAGAAAAAGAACCCCAGCGCGTAGCCCGTCATACGATCGGCCAGCCACTTCGGCGGCGCGTGGTCGTCGGCGAGCAGCACAGGATCAAAGCAGGCGAAGAACACCATCGTGGCGAGACAGGCGGCTAGAAAGGAGGACCACAGAAGCGCGCCGAGGTCCTGACGGCGGCGCGACCAGCGCTCGGAGTCGGCCGACGAACGTGCGTCGGCCGGGTTGACGCCCGCTGGGAACGGAGGTCTGGCGGTCCTGCGCGGGCTGATGCGGGACTGCTTGCTCATGCCCCGATATCAGCCGGCGGCGTCCGAAGCCTCGCGGGGTGAGCTGCGCGCGGTCGCCGCGGCGACCGCGCTCTCGCCAGGCTCGACTTGGTGCGGGTCCGTCGCAACACCCTCGTTGGTCTGGTCGCCGCGATCGTGGGTCTGCGAAGCTGGGGAGGATGCGGCTCGTCCGCCGCCCAGACTCAGCACGTAGGCCGCGAGCAGGCGAACCTTCGTTTCGCCGAGCGACTCCCGGTGTGCGGGCATTTCATTGCTGCGTCCGTTCGTGATCGTCGCGCGCACCGACTCGAAGTCGCCGCCGTGCAGCCAAACCTCGTCGGTCAGATTCGGAGCGCCCAGCAGCGGATTGCCCTTGGCGTTCGCGCCATGACATGCCGCGCACATGGCCTCGAACCGCGGTTTGCCGGCGGCGACCCAGTCGGCCGGCGCCTCCTGTCCGCTCAGGCTGAGGACGTAGGAAGCCACCTCGTTGACGCCGTCTGGTCCGAGCGCCTCGCCGAGCGCCGGCATGACGCCGCGTCGACCGTTGGCGATCGAATCGTGCACGGCGTGCTCGTCTCCGCCCCATAGCCAATCGTCGTCGGTCAGATTGGGAAAACCGCGCGCGCCGCGCGCATCGGAGCCGTGGCAAGTGGAGCAGTTCGCACCGAACAGATTACGCGCCGTGGACATCGCCTGGGGATCGCTCGCCAGCTCGAGCAGGCTCTTCGCGCTGAACGGCGCCATACGCTCCTCGAACTTCGCGCGCTGCAGCTCCATTTGGCTCTCGTAGGCGGCCACCGAGCTCCAGCCGCCCACGCCCTTGAAGGCGCCCAGCCCCGGGTAGAAAACGAGATAGCCGACGGCGAAGATGATCGTGAGGATGAACAACCCGAGCCACCAGCGGGGCAGCGGATTGTTGTATTCCTCCAGATCGCCGTCCCACACGTGGCCGGTTTTCGCCGGCGCGCCGTCGGCGGACGGCTGCGCGTCGGGCGGCGCGCCGTTCGCGGCCCGCGTGCGCGCGGTCCACCACATCAGCCATACGCAGGCGGCTATGTTGATCGTCGTGAACGCGATCACGAACAGGCTGGCAGGGTGACTCATCATCGTCTTTAGAGAATCTCTGATTTACGCTGTTTCTGTGATCTGGCGCCGCTCGAAACGTGTTTCGTTCTTGGCTGAACCGTCAGACCTTCCTCAGCTCCGCTGCGGCGGCTGCGCGTCATCCTGCAGCGGCAGCAGCGCTGCAGCCTCGAAATCATCCTGCCGACGCTTGCTCCACGCCCACGCCCATAGGGCGATGAACGCGATGAGCAGCACCAACGTCAGCAAGCCGCGAACCATCCCGATGGTCATGGCTGACCCCGGGTCGAAGCGCCGGCCTGCGCCGCTGCAGCCTTGTGCGCGGTCTGCTCCACGGGCGCGCCGCGGAACTTCAGACCTTGCAGGTAGGCGATCAGTGCATCCATCTCCGTGCGTCCCGCGAGCGCATCGGGCGCCGCCGCGATGTCCTCATCGGAGTAGGGCGCGCCCAGCGCGCGCAGCGCGCGCATCTTCTTCTGCACTGTGGCGGCGTCGAGCTGTCGCTCTTCGAGCCACGGAAATCCGGGCATGTTGGACTCAGGGACGACATCGCGGGGGGCGATCAGGTGCACCCGATGCCACTCGTCGGTGTACCGTCCGCCGACGCGCGCCAGGTCCGGTCCGGTGCGCTTGGAGCCGAACTGGAACGGGTGGTCGTACACCGTCTCGCCTGCCAGCGAGTAGTGTCCGTAGCGCTCGGTCTCGGCTGGCAGAGGGCGCACCATTTGCGAATGGCAGTTGTAGCAGCCTTCGCGCACATAGACGTCGCGTCCCTCCAGCGCCAGCGGTGGGTAGGGAGTAACCCCCGGCGAGGGCTCGACGACGGAGCGCTGTGCGTACAGCGGCACGATCTCCACGAGCCCGCCGATGCTGATCACAACTGCGATCAGCACGCCCATCAGGCCGATCCTCTTCTCTACGATTTCGTGATTCATGTCTGAACTGGTATTCGTGGTGATCCGTCAGAGGCTGCGCGCCAGCTCTCGACTATCCTTTATCCGCCATGCGCTTGTTTCATCACGCCGGCGCCAGCACGGGAACGTCGACCGGCTTCGTCTCCCTCACCGTGCGCAAGACGTTGTACGCCATGAGCAGCATTCCACTCAGGAACATCAGCCCACCGAGCAGCCGCACGGCGTAGTACGGGTAGGTCGCCTTCAGCGACTCGACGAACGTGTAGGTGAGGGTGCCGTCCTCGTTGAAGGCGCGCCACATGAGGCCTTGCATCACCCCGGCGATCCACATGGAGGCGACATACAGCACGATGCCGATCGTGGCGATCCAGAAGTGCGCTTCCATCAAGCGCACGCTCCACATCTGCGTGCGGCCGAAGAGCTTCGGGATGAGCGCGTATGTCGAGGCGATGGTGATGAACGCCACCCAGCCGAGCGCGCCGGAGTGCACATGTCCGACGGTCCAATCCGTGTAGTGCGACAGCGCGTTGACCGTCTTGATGGACATCATCGGCCCCTCGAAGGTCGACATGCCATAGAACGACAGCGAAACGACCATGAACTTCATGATCGGGTCGGTGCGCAGTTGCCGCCACGATCCCGACATCGTCATCAGGCCGTTGATCATGCCGCCCCACGACGGCGCCAGCAGGATCAGCGAGAACACCATGCCGAGCGACTGCGCCCAGTCCGGCAGCGTCGTATAGTGCAGATGGTGCGGCCCGGCCCACATGTAGATGGAGATGAGCGCCCAGAAGTGCACGATGGAGAGCCGGTAAGAGTAGATCGGCCTGCCGACCTGCTTCGGCACGAAGTAGTACATCATCCCGAGGAAGCCGGCGGTCAGGAAGAAACCTACCGCATTGTGCCCGTACCACCACTGCACCATGGCGTCGACCACGCCCGAGTAGACGACGTAGGACTTGGTCGGCGACACCGGAATGGCCAGGTTGTTGAAGATGTGCAGCACCGCGATGGTGATGATGTACGCCGCGAAGAACCAGTTCGCCACGTAGATGTGCTTCACCTGGCGGCGAACGATGGTGCCGAAGAACACGACTCCATAGGTCACCCATACCACGGCGATCAGCAGGTCGATCGGCCACTCGAGCTCCGCGTACTCCTTGCTCTGCGTGATTCCCAGCGGCAGCGTGATCGCCGCAAGCACGATGACGGTCTGCCATCCCCAGAACGTGAATGCGGCGAGCCGGTCCGAGAACAGGCGCGCATGACAGGTTCGCTGCACGACGTAGTAGGAAGTCGCGAACAGGGCCGACCCACCGAAAGCAAAGATCACGGCGTTCGTGTGCAGCGGCCGCAGACGGCTGTACGTCAGCCACGGAACGTCGAAATTGAGCGCCGGCCAGAGCAGCTGCGCCGCAATCAGCACACCCACCGCCATGCCGACGACGCCCCAGATCACCGTGGCGATCGCGAACTGACGCACCACGGTGTCGTTGTACTTGAGCTGCGCCTGGTGGCCGGCGGCTGAGCCGCCCGCCGCGGCGGAGCCTCCTGCGTTGGACGTCCGGGCGGGGGGTGTAAGAATTTCTGACATCTGGCGTTCTCGGCAGGCCGCTACAAGACAGCGCGCAAAGGTACAGGCGCGCCTGTCTTTAATCAAAGGTACAGGCGCCTCCGTTCTTGATGATTACGGAACGCCCGAGAGCAGATGCGTGCTGGCACGGAGGAAGCGGTCGGCGGCCAGGCGCCGGTGATTAGCGGTTAGTCAAGAGATTCGCGGCCCCTCGGAACCGACCGGCCACCGCAAAACCACCGGCCGCTTCCGGTGGTTTTCAGCTTTACACCGATGCCCTAAGGGGCGAATACCCCTAATGGATGATGCGCCCGGGCGACGCTGATGATGAACGCGTAGACGCCCAGCGCCGCCACCCATGCGCCCACACGCACAGTCCGCGTCGAGCCGCGCTTGAATGCAATGATCCCCAGTACGATGTAAGCGATCAGAGCCAGCACCTTGACCGTGAGCCACCCATGCACGAACGGGTACTGGTGCAGGATCGTGGACAGCATCAGCGCCGCCGTGAGCAGCACGGTGTCGATCGTGTAGGTCGCATAGCGCAGCGGCGCCGCCATGGGCCAGGCGGCGCCGAACTGCAACGCCAGTCCTCGCAGCGCAAACAATGTTCCGCTTACGAGGACGGCGGCGATGTGGACCAACCGGATCTGCGGATAGAACTCGATCATTGCTATGTAGACGCTGAACAGGCGCGGTCCGATGAAACCAGCAGCTTCGCAAGCCTTGGTCTCACGACCGCGTCCATGCCGCGGCCTGCCGGCAATTCATACCGCTGTGGATGATAGCGCGCCAAGGATCCAGCCCATCACCGCTTCGCCGGCTGCACGCCTTCGGGCAGCAGCGCAGCGTCGCGCGGCGCGATCCACAAGCGCAGCACGAACCAAGCCAGCGTCACTGCGCCGACGCTGAAGACGACGTCGCCGGGCACTCGCATCCACACCAGCAGTTGGATGATCGGCTGCTGCATGAATTCCGCGGAGCGCGCGTACCAGTAACCGTGCTCGATCGCGGCGTTGAGCTGCAGGACGCCCATGGGCAGCAGCGTCAGCAGCGCCATCCCGGCCAAGCCCAGGTTGAACGCCCAGAAGCTCGTTTTCAGGATTTTTTCGTCCCACACGGCGTGCGGCCTCAAGCCGCGCAGGCAGAACAGCATCAGCCCGATGCCGAGCAGCCCGTACACGCCGAACAGCGCGGTGTGGCCGTGGAGCGCCGTCAGGTTCAGTCCCTGCATGTAGTACAGCGGCAGCGGCGGATTGATCAGGAAGCCGAACAGTCCCGCGCCGACC
This sequence comes from Steroidobacteraceae bacterium, assembly GCA_034005205.1. Classification (GTDB taxonomy): domain Bacteria; phylum Pseudomonadota; class Gammaproteobacteria; order Steroidobacterales; family Steroidobacteraceae; genus Steroidobacter. Next base: position 39,013 of record JAVEVD010000005.1, read on the forward strand.
ACGTTCCAGAATGCAACGCCCGTGAAGAACAGGATCGGCCAGCGATAGCGCTGCATCCAGGGCGTCGCCGAGCCGTGCTTATAAGTCTGGTACGCCTCGAAGCCGATGAAGGCGAGGGGCACGACTTCCAGTGCGGAGATGCTTGCGCCGAGAGCGATCACGGCCGTCGGCGTGCCGGTGAAGTACAAATGGTGCAGCGTGCCGAGCACGCCGCCCGCGAGGAACACGATCGTGGCGAACAATACCGCTGTGCCCGCTGTCGCGGCTTTGATCAGGCCCAGCCTGGTGAACAGGAACGCCATCACTGCCGTGGCGAACACCTCGAAGAAGCCTTCGACCCACAGGTGCACCACCCACCAACGCCAGTACTCGACGATCGACAGGTGCGTGTGCTCGCTCCACATCAGGCCGGCGCCGTAAAACAGGCCGATGCAGACCGTTGACAGAAACAACAGCATGATGATGGTCGTCGATTCCCCGCCCTTGCGGATCGCCGGCAGCAGCGCACGGCCGACGAGCGTCAGCCACAAGCCGAGGCCGACGAACAGGAACCATTGCCAGAAGCGGCCGAGGTCCACGTACTCCCATCCCTGATGTCCGAACCAGAAGTTGTGCTTGAGGCCGAGCTTCTGCATCACCGCCAGCCACTGCCCGGTGAAGGCGCCGACCACGATGATGATGAGGCAGACGAACAGAAGGTTGACGCCGAACCGTTGATGCTTCGGCTCCTTGCCGGAGATCGCCGGGCCGATGTACAGGCCCATCCCGAGCCATGCGGTCGCAATCCAGAGCACCGCGAGTTGTGTATGCCAGGTGCGGCTCAGCGAATAGGGCAGTACGTCGGAGAGTACGAAGCCGTAGGCTTCCTGACCTTCGACCTGATAATGCGCAGTGATCGCGCCGAGCAGGATCTGCGTGAGAAACAGGGCGAGCACCAGCCAGAAGTATTTGGCGGTGGCGCGCATCGAAGGGGTGACGCGCACCAACGCCAAAGGATCGCTGGCGGGCAGCTCGGCCGGCGGTTCTTCGCGATGGCGCGCATGGCGCCAGCCAAGCAGCGCGATTCCCGCAATCAGGAACAGCACGCTGAACACGGTCCACAGCAGCAGATTGCCTGAGGGTGCGTTGCCGACGAGCGGATCGTGCGGCCAGTTGTTCGTATACGTGATGTCGGCGTCCGGCCGCTTGGTGACCGCCGACCACGCCGACCACCAGATGAACGCAGTCAATGCTTCCCGATGCTGTGCATCAGGCGCCGTGTCGTTCTTCATGGCGTACGCCTTGCGCAGATCGAGCAGCTCGGGATCCGAACCGAACAGGCCGGTGTAGTGCTCGCGCACCTGCGCGATGGCTGCGGCGCGATCCTCCGAGATGGTGATGACGCCTGTGTCGGGGTCATACGTGTTGGCGCGAATCCTCGGCTGCAGACGCGCTTGGAGCGCGGCCTGCGCGTCGGGCGCCAGCTGCGAGTACGTGCTGGAAGTTTCGCGCCGCGCTTCGATGTCGAGCCATGCAAGCGCTTCGCGATGCAGCCAGTCGGCGGTCCAGTCCGGCGCCACGTAACCGCCATGTCCCCAGATCGAGCCGAGTTGCTGGCCGCCGATCGATTGCCAGACTTGGCGTCCCTTCTCGATATCGGCTTGCGTGTAGATCGTCTCACCGGCGCTAGTGACCACTGCGGTGGGAACCGGCGGCATGACGCGATGTATCTCACGCCCGATCCACAGCAGGACTGCAAAGGAAATGAACAGCAGGACGCCGAGGCCTGTCCACAACTGACGATTCGAGTACATGCTCACTCTCCGCAACTGCGGCGCATGCTGCACATGCGTCGATGCAGTCGCCCTGACTTAGGTCAGGCAAGTCGCACGAGTGGTGATCGATCAGTGGTGTGTTGCGCGCGGCGCCTTAGCGATGCGACGCAGAGGACGACATCTGCAGGCGAATCACTGTCAGGCGACAGTGCGGTGATGATGCTCGAGCGCAGTGATGGTGAGTGCAGCGATGATGCTCGAGCGCGCTGAGTGAAATGCTCGAGCTCAGCGGCGATGCTCGAGCGTGAGCTGCGTCTCAATCGCGCAGCACGCTGCGCGCGATCTCCTCGAGCCGCGGGCGATCGAGAAGATCCACATCGCGACGGGCCACCGCAATCAAGCCTTCGTCCTGAAAACGCCGCAGCACGCGGCTCACGGTTTCGGACGCGAGCCGCAGATAGTTCGCTATGTCCGTGCGGCTCATCGTGAGCTGGAAGCGATTCGCCGAGAAGCCTCGCGAGGCGTAGCGCCGCGAAAGCGCGATGAGGAACGCGGCCATGCGTTCGTCGGCGGTGAAGTTGCCAGCCAGCAGCGCCGCCTTGCCGATGTCGAGGCTCAGCAGACGAAAAAGCTGTTGCTGCACGCCCGGCATGCGCGTCGCGAGCGCTGCGATGTTCGGGAACGAGAATCGGCACAGCAGGACCGCGTCGAGCGCCACGGCGTTGCAAGGATAGCGCTCCTGGGAAATGGCGTTCAGGCCGATGATCTCGCCGGGCAGGAAGAAGCCGAGCACCTGCTCGCGCCCCTGCGCATCGTTGACGTAGGTCTTGACGGTTCCGCCGCGCACCGCGGCGATGGCCGTGAACGGGTCGCCTTCGCGGAAGATGTGCTCGCCCTCCCGGAAGGGCCCGATGTGCTCGACCAGCACGTGCAGCTCGCGCAGCTGGCTCTTGTCGTAGCCCCTGCCGAGACAGGCGGCCGAGAAGGCGCACGTGCTGCAGAAATTAAACTCGTCGCCGTCGTCGGCGATTGGGGGGCGGGCGCGCATTGCACGCGGATCTCTCACGGGCGGAGCCGTCCTTGCGCAGGGTCGAGGCCGCGCAGTCGCGTTGCGCCCGGACGGGCGCAGTGGCTCAGATGACGCGCGAGAAGTGCGCGGGCGTGGCGGCCGCGTCGGCGGTCGTATGGATGTAGCGATCGAAGCACATGGCGATGATACGCAACAGGAGCCGTCCGGTCGAAGTCGCCTCGATGAAATCCTCGCCCACGCGCGCCAGGCCGTCCTCGACCAGCTGGTGCAGGCGGTCGAGCGCATCGGCGAAATAGGTCACGAAGTCGATGTCGTAGCGGGCCTCTATGGCCTGCACGTCGATGCGACCCAGGCACATGAGCTGCTGGATTACGTCGCCGCGCAGCCGATCGTCCAGATCCAGATGACGGCCGCGCCAAACCGGCAAGCGCCCCGCATCGAGCGCCGTCTCCCAGCCTGCCAGATCGCGCGGATTCTGGCTGAAGCTGTCGCCGATGTGGCTGATGGCGCTCACGCCCAGGCCGATCAGATCGCTCTCGGCGTGAGTCGTATAGCCCATGAAGTTGCGCTGCAGAGTGCCGGCCGCCTGGGCGCGCGCCAGCTCATCGGTCGGAAGGGAGAAGTGGTCCATGCCGATGTACGTGTAGCCGCTCTCGCTCAGCTTCTCGATGGCGAGTTGCAGCAGCTGCAGCTTCTCCTGGGGCGAAGGCAGCTCTTCGGCCACGATCTGCCGCTGCGCCTTGAACATCTGCGGCAGGTGCGCATAGCTGTAGACGGCGAGGCGATCGGGCCGCATCGCCAGCACCGCGTCCAGCGTGCGTGCGAATCCGCTGACGGTCTGGCGCGGCAGTCCGTAGATGAGATCGAGATTTACCGAACGGAAGCCGGCCGCCCGACAATCCTCGAGCGCTTGGCGAGTCTGCTCGACGCTCTGTATCCGGTTGACGGCCTTCTGCACTTCCGGGTCGAAGTCCTGCACGCCGATGCTGGCGCGATTGAAGCCCATCCGGCCGTACGACGCGACGTCGCCCGCCTCCAGGAAGCGTGGGTCGAGCTCTATCGAGAAGTCGCGATCGGCGGCCGTGCTCAGGCGGAAGTGGCTCGCCAGGCTGTCGAGCAGCTCTTGGAGCTCCGGCGGCCGCAGGAAATTCGGCGTGCCGCCCCCCAAGTGGATCTGTACGACTTCGCGATCACGGTCGAAGAGCGCTCCCATCCTGGCGATCTCGCGCACCAGGCGCGCGACGTAGGTGCGCCCCTTGGATACGTCGCGCGTGATGATGCGGTTGCAGCCGCAGTAGAAGCACGGGCTGAAACAGTAGGGGATGTGCAGATACAGCGACAGCGGCTGCGGGATCGGCTCCTCGTTGCTGCGGCGGATGTACTCGCGCAACATCGTTTCGTCGAAGTGCGGGCCGAAGTTCGGCGCCGTCGGATACGATGTGTAGCGCGGTCCGGGGCGATCGTAGCGCCGCAGCAGATCGGCGTTGAACAGCGGAGTTTCGTGCATGGAGGCAGTGTGCGCCGCTCGGGCGGCGCTTGCGCTGATCTGAATCAGTTCGCAGACGGCTTGCGAGGCGGGCAGACATGCGGATTCTTCACGGATTTTCAACAGGCTAGCACTTCCGGGGCGCCTGCTCTGCACGGACTCCCCTCGGTTGCCTTCGGGAAACTCTGTAGAGATTCCCAGGCGCGTACGGCGAGAATGCAGCGCCGCATGGGACATGGGATATGGGAGGAATGCATGCCGATCGCCCGCCTGGCCGTCGCCGCCGCTGCGCTCGTGATGCTAGCCGCCTGCCAGTCCATACGGCCGGAGGCGCCGCTCGAGCAGCAGTCCGGGCTCGAGCTCTATCAGCGGCTTTGTGCGAGCTGTCACGGCGTGGACGGGCGCGGAGACGGGCCGGTTGCGCCGCTGATCAAGACAGGCGTGCCGGACCTGACGCGCCTCGCGCTGCGCGACGGCGGCGAATTCCCGACGGAGGACGTACGCCGGATCATCGACGGCCGCTATGAGCGGCCGGCGCATGGGCCGCGCGACATGCCCGTCTGGGGTTGGCGTCTGTACGACATGTCGAGCGAGGACGGCGCAGGCGAGCGCGCGCGCGTGGACGCCATGATCGGCCGGCTGGTCGAGTACCTGCGCTCCATACAGGCGACGTCATGAAAGCGAATTCCGTAACGGCGTTCTCGATTCGCCGAACGCTCCGCGCGCTGGTGTTTGCAGCGTCGGCGCTCGGCTTCGGTGCGGCGTCCGCGGCCGATTACCTGGCGATGTCGGGCTCAGAGCTCTATCGCCGCTTCTGCGCCTCCTGTCACGGCGTTGAGGGGCGGGGCGACGGTCCGGTGGCTGATTCGTTCACCGTGGAGGTTCCGGACATCACGCTGATCGCGCGGCGGCGCGGCGGCCAGTTTCCCCGCGAGCGCATCGAGAAGATCATCGACGGCCGGCACATCATCGCCGCGCACGGTTCGCGCGCCATGCCCATCTGGGGCGCCGACCTGACGCGCGCGGAGATCGGCAGTCCGGACGCCGAGCGGGCGGCGCAGACCATCATCCGCAGGCTCGCGGACCACGTCGAACAGATGCAGCGCGGTTCGACGGGCAGTCGGTGAGCCGCTGGCCGCCAGGAACGCGCATACGGTTCTGGGCATTGGACCGCTGAGTCCGGCGGCGCAGGCGAGGAATACATCAGCGTGCTTATTCGAGAGGAGTTCACATGAGAGTCGGCGATTACTGCAATCGTGATGTCGTCACCATCGATGCGCGCGCCAGTCTGTCCGATGCAGCGGCCCTGATGCGCGAGAAGCACGTCGGGCTGCTCGTTGTGGTGGAGGAGGGCGATCCCTGGCGGCGCCGTCCCGTGGGCGTGCTCACCGATCGCGACATCGTCGTCATGGTGTTCGCCCCGGGCGCCGACGTTGCGGCGCTCGCGGTCGCCGACGTGATGACGCGCGATCTGGTGCTCGCGATGAGCGATGAAGATCTCGGCGAGCTGATGGCGAAGATGCGCGCAGCCGGAGTGCGTCGCGCGCCGGTGGTCGACGCGGACGGCGGGTTGTACGGAATCATCGCCGTGGACGACGCGATCACGCTCGTGACGGGACTACTGTGCGACATCTCCGGCGTCATCCGTCATGGACAGCGTATCGAGCGCCGGGTGAGAGGGTGAAGGAGTGATGGGGCCAACACGGGAGACGTGCGGGTGAACGCACAGCTCGCGCCCTCCCGCGCTCACCCCTTTCATTCCTTGCCCTTTCCCCCCTTCACCCTCGGTTGATCCAGATCAGCGCCCGCGCGCCGCAGCGCGCGCAAGATCCGGGGATGTGTGCGATTCAGCCGGCAGCCTCGCTTGCGTTCGAGCATGACGAGGTGATCACGTGAGCGATCCCGCCCGAGTTCTCGGAACGCGCGCCGGCGTCATGAAACGCTTTGCACTGTTCGATTACGGATTTCGTCCGTTCTTTCTGCTGGCCGGCCTGTACGCGCTGGTCGTCATTCCGGCGTGGCTGTATTTCTTCGCTCACCACGGGACCTCTTTCGGCTCGCTGCCGCTCATGTACTGGCATGCGCACGAGATGATCTACGGCTTCGTGGCGGCGGCCGTCGCGGGCTTCCTGCTGACCGCCGTGCCGAGTTGGACGGGCGCGCGCGGTTTCGGGGGCAAGCCGCTGGTGATCCTGGTCGCCTTGTGGATCGCCGGGCGGATCGCCGTCGCCAGCGTGGGCGAGGTTCCCTTCTGGCTGACGGCCGTTGGTGCGCTCGCGTTCTTGCCCGGGCTCGCCGTGCTGCTCGCACCGCCGCTGCTCCGTAGCAGCAACCGCAATACGCCGCTGCTGGGCGTGCTCGGCGTGTTGTGGCTGATCGACGCGGCGTTCCTGTTCGCGCTGCGCTCGGGGGACGTCGCCCTGGGGGCGCGCGCGTTGAATGTGGCGATCGACCTGGTGCTGGTGCTCGTCACCGTGATCGGCGGACGGATCGTGCCGGCCTTCACGGCCAACGCGCAGCGTCGGCGAGGAGTAGCCGCCGACATCGTCAGCCGCAGGTGGTTGGAGTTCACGGTGATCGCGCTGATGATCGCCATCGCGGTCGCGGACGTATTCGCGGCGCCCGCCGCGCTCGCGGGCGCGCTCGCTGCACTGGCCGCCGCCGCCCACTTGGTGCGGCTCTCGGGATGGCGCAGCTTCAAGACGCGCAGTGAGTCGATTCTATGGGTGCTGCATGTCGGCTACGCATGGCTGCCGATTGGCCTGGGGCTGAAGGCCCTGTGGCTGCTGGGCGGGGTGTCCTGGGCGATCAAATGGCAGCACGCGCTGACGATGGGCGTCTTTGCGACCATGATCCTCGCTGTCATGACGCGCGCCTCGCTTGGCCATACGGGGCGTCCGCTCGAGGTGTCGCGCACCATCACGGTCTCGTATCTGTTGCTCACGCTTGGCGTCGTGCTGCGAGTATTCGGCGGCGCGCTCTGGCCTGACAGCTATCTGCTCACTGTGACGGCGGCGGGCGTCGCGTGGACGCTCAGCTTCCTGCTGTACGTCGCCGTGTACACGCCGATCCTCGTGGGACCCAGAGCGGACGGCCGGAGCGGCTAGGGAGCCTCTGATTCACTCTGTTTCTACGATCTCGGGCGCTCGAAAACAGCACGCATTGCGAGCATTCGTCGGGCTGAACCGTCAGGGCGGCAGGTTGACCAGAGCTTCCTTCCCTCACCCCTTCACCAGTCTGCGCAGCCATCCGAGTAGAGCCGCGGGCAACAGTTCGGGGCGGTGGAGCACGGCGTACTGGTGCTCGCCGAATACCGCCGGAAGATAGTTCGCCTTGCGGCGGTCCACCGTGAGGCAAAACGGGTACACGCCCTGAAGGCGAGTCTCGGCGATCGCCTGGCGCATGTCCTCCAAGCCATATCGGCCGTCGTACTCGTCCATATCGTTTGGCTTGCCGTCAGAGAGCATCAGCAGCAGTCGATGGCGCGCGGGCTCGCGCAGCAGTAGCTGGCTCGCGTGGCGGATCGCGGCGCCGGCCCGCGTGTAACGCTCAGGCTCGAGACCCGCGATCCGCAGCGCCGTCTGCTCGCCGTAACTCTCGGAAAATCGTTTGACGGCGCGGATCGTCACTCGCGACGGCCCTTCACCGGAGAATGCGAGCACGCTGTATCGCTCCCCCAGGCTCTCGAGCGCCAGGCAGACCAGCAGCAGCGCTTCGCGCTCGACGTCGATGATGCGCCGTCGACTGGCGATCCAGGCGTCGGTCGAGCCGCTGACGTCGATCAGCAGCAGCACCGCCATCTCGCGCCGCATCGTGCGCGTGCATTGGTAGAGCCCCGGCGGTCGCGCGACTCCCGCGCGCGAGTCCGCGAGCGCGTCGATGCACGCTTCCAGGTCGAGCTCCTCGCCGTCGTTCTGCTGCCTGAGGCGCATGCGTTGCGCGCGCAACGATTCGAACTGGCGGCGCACGCCGTTCAGCATCGCCCGATGCTCGGTCAGCGTGCGGGCGACCCAGTCGGCGGGCCCGCACTGGGCCTCGAGCAGATGGACGGTCGCGCCCGGCTCACGATACGCGCCGGCGCGCCAGTCCCATTCCGGATAGGTCAGGATCTCGGCCGGCTCTGCGGCGTGCGTCATCGCGCGCCTGGCCGCGGCCGGCGGCGGATCCTCGGACAGGAGCACTTCTTTCGGCGCGCCTGGCGCGGCGATCAGCCGCGCTTCGGCGAGCTCGGAAACGGACTCGGCGAACTCCTCGGCCGCCGTGTCCTCGTCGCGATCGGTGGGCCGTTGGGCGCCGAACGGGTCTTCTGCGTGCTCGTGCGGCTGTGCGGTCTGCACCATCCACACGCCGTCGCCGCTGCGTTCATCGCGCTCGTCAGCCGGGCGCACGTTGGGCCGGCGCGCGAGACGGGCGCTGCGCGCTGCACGCTCTGCGGGCGCCTCGTTTTCCACGAGCTGCGGCGCGCTCTGCGATGAATCGCAGGCGGCCTCGCGCAACTCGCCGAGCCACGCATCGCGAAACAGAAGGCCGGCGGCATGGACGCCTGCTGGTCGCGCGGCATGCAGCAGGCGCGCGGCGATTTCCCGCGCCTGCGTCGCTGATTCGTGCGGCGTGCACGCGCCGCCCGCTTCGTCGCCGCCCTGTTCCATCGACTCGCGAATCCACAGCTCGAGCGGCCGCCGGCAGGCCGGAAAATCCTCCGGCGCAGGCCGAGCCGCCAGCGCCGTGCGGCGAAATGCGAGCAGTGCGCCGCCAAGTCCCGGAAGAAGGCCGCGCAGCTGCGCGTCGGCGCGGCGGGCTTCGAGCGTCTCGAACACCGCGCGCTGCAGCGGATCGTCGAGCAAGCACAGGTGTTCAGGAGCGCGGCGGCAAGCGCGCATCGCCTGTTGCAGGCCCATGAGGCGCAGCTGTTCGCGCGCAGTCTGCGAGCACTGATTGACGGGCGGCGCCGGCAGCCAGATCGTCGCGCCGTCGGTGGCGGGAATGGCGACCCGTGCAGCGGGAAATTCTTCGCGTCTGAATATTCTGCGCAGCAGAGGCGCAGGGGGCGGCGGCTGCGCCGTACGCAGCGTCCAGCTCTGGCCGAGCGCGGCGGCGATCAGCAGATCGAGCCGGTGCAGGAACTGCGTCAGGTCGAACTCTGCGGCGGCGCCGCGGCGATTGCGCCGCCACAGATCACGCACGAAGATCGTCGCGTAGCGCGCGGCGTCGGTAATGACGTCTTCCGCTTCCGCCATACAGCGCGCCTCACACGAAACTCGCGTCGACCAGATCGCGCATCGCGCCGACCAGCGTCGCATCATCGGACAACGGCGCCACGAGTGCGGCGTAGCACGCCTCGCGGATCGGCACTCCGCTGGCCGCAAGTCGCGCGGCGGCGATCAGCAGGCGCGTGCTCGGGACTTCCGTGAGGCCGCGGTCGCGCAGTTCTCGCAAGCGGGCGCCCAGCGCGACGATGCCGTGCGCGCCGGGCCGATCCAGCCCGCTCTCGTGCGCCACGATTGCGGCTTCCTGCTCGAGCGGCGGAAAGTCGAACTCCAGGGCCACAAATCGCTGTCGGGTGCTGGGTTTGAGGTCCTTCAGCATGCGTTGATAGCCCGGGTTGTACGAGATCACGAGCTGGAATTCGGGAGGCGCCTGCACTGTCTCGCCGGTCTTGTCGATGTGCAGCGTGCGCCGATGATCGGTCAGCGAATGCAGTACGACTATCGTGTCCTGGCGGGCTTCGACCACCTCATCCAGGTAACACAGCGCGCCGCTGCGCACTGCGCGAGTGAGCGGGCCGTCTTGCCAGTATGTGCCGTCATGACGAATCAGGAAGCGTCCGACGAGATCGTTCGCGGTGAGGTCGTCGTGGCAAGAAATCGTGATCAGCGGGCGTCCGAGCTTCCACGCCATGTATTCCACGAAGCGCGTCTTGCCGCAGCCGGTCGGCCCTTTGAGCATGACGGCCAGGCGGCGCGCGTAACATTGTTCGAAGATCCGCGTCTCCTCGCCGCTGGTCACGTAGTACGGCGCCGGAGCGGCGGCGTCGGGCGCAACCGTGCGTGCGGGTTCGGTGCTCATGCGGTCGGCTTACGCGGTGAGTCCGCCCCGGAGAGCGCTCCGGCAAAGGACGGCTATGCGCGCGCTGCGTCAGGTTGTGCGACGGGCGCGCCTTCCTTCACGACTTCCAGACGCGGGCCGGTGCGGAAGAAGTCCCAGATGAACAGCGCCACGCCGACTGCGAAGACGGCGGCCGTGGCGATCAGCATGAGGAAGTGCACCTGGATCTTCAGCTGCGTGTCCAGATAGCCGAGGCCCAGAATGCGCTCCAGATAGACCTGGCCAATGCCTGCGGTTGCGAACGACAGCGTCATGCCGAACATGCCGGAGGTCTGCAGCCAGAACGCCCAATACCCAACGGCGCTGCCGCGATCGGGGCGATCGTGCGTCAGCGAGGGCAGGGCGTAGCTGATGACAGCCATCACGATCATCGCGTATGCGCCGTAGAACGCTGCATGGCCGTGCATCGCCGTGATCAGCGTGCCGTGCGTCCACTTGTTCACCGCGGGCCAGGTGTGCGCGAGACCGAGCAGGCCGGCGCCGAACAGCGTGTAGACGGCGCTGCCCAGCGTCCAGTGCAACGCCAGCGTATTCGGATGCGCCAGTCCTGAGCGGCGTATCGCCCAGTAGGCGTAGACCGCCATGCCGACCAGCGCCACAGGCTCGAGGGCGCTGAACAGCCCGCCGATCGGCAGCCAGTAGTGCGGCACGCCCACCCAGTAGTAGTGGTGCGCGGTGCCGAGAATGCCGGCGATGAACACCAGCCCGACGATCACGTACAGCCATTTCTCGAGCACCTCTCGATCGGCGCCCGAGAGGCGGATCAGCAGGTAGGCGAGGAAGGACGCCTGGATCATCTCCCAGACGCCCTCGACCCACAGGTGGATGGTCCACCAGCGATAGAAGATGGATACAGTGTAGTTCTCGTAGTGCAACAGCGCCGGCAGGTAAAGCACGGCGGCGCCCGCCACGCCGAGCAGCAGCACGCCCTCGGTGGTGGTGAAGCGGCCGGATTTGCGGATGGTCATCACCACGTTGTAGATGAACATGAGCATGACGATGACGATCACGATTTTGTGCGGCAGCGGCTGCTCCAGCATCTTGTTGCCTGTGCCGAAGCGGAACAGGTAGCCGATCACCGCAGTGACGCCCATCACGACCCACAGGCCGAGCTGGATGTACGCCAGCCTCACGCTGTGCAGTTCGGTGCGCGACTCGTCAGGGATCAGCCAGTAGGCGGCGCCCATGAACCCGGTGAGCACCCACACGATGAGCAGATTCGTGTGGATCATCTTGCTGACGTCGAACGGCAGGATGTAGAGCAACGGATCTGGGCCGAGATATTTCGCGGCCGAGAGCAGTCCGAAGACGATCTGCAGTCCGAACAGCACCATGGCCACGGCGAAGTACCAATAGGCGACGGCTTGCGAGCGGTATTGCATCGGAAGAACTCCCTGGGGCGGCGTTATCTGAGCGTCGCCAGGTACGCGACCAGTTGGTCGAGCTGTTCTTGAGACAGGTCCTTGCCGTAGGTGTTGGGCATGAAGGACTGGCCGTTGGCGGAGTACATGGCGCCGGCGACCAGGTGCATGCTGGGGCTGACGATCGACTCGCGAATGTAGCCCTCGGCGTCGGTCGCCTCGCCGGAGTACTCGGCCGATTCCACGGTCTCCTGCGCCCTGGCGGCGATGCCGGCGAGCGAGGGGCCAGCCATGTTCACGCCGGGCGCAGTCGAGTGACAGGCGACGCACGCAGGCGTGACCGAGCGGAATACGGCCTCACCGAGAGCGATCGGATCCTCTGCGCCCGAGACGGGCCGGGCGCCGGGCGGCAGGCCGCGTTCGGCGGCGCTCACGTGCGCCGGGTAGATATCCGCGCCGGGAATCGCCGAGCCGGTGACGAGGATCGGCCGCGGCGGCCAGCCTTGGTTGTCCACCTTGCTCACCCAGTCGAGAAAGGCGATCAGATCGCTGATCTCCTTTTCGCTCAGATCCTGCCGCGGCATCAGGCGGCGATGCCGCTGCTCGTCGTAGAACGCCGCAGGATTGCGCATGTACGCCGCCAGGTACTGCGCGCCGCGCAGCTGCGTGATCTTCGTGAGGTCGGGCGCGTAATAGGCGCCCTCGCCGAACAGCGTATGACAATTGACGCAGTTGTACTTGTGCCAGACGTCCTGTCCGCCGCGCACCTCGTCGGTGATGTTCTCGGCGTTGGTCAGCCGGGGAAACTGCCGGTGACTGTCGACCGTGAGCGCGAGAAAAACCAGTGCGCTGATGGCGGTGGCCGCAATGGCGAACGTGCGCGTCTGGCGCTTGTTCATGTCAGGAGGCTCCTGCGAGGCCGCGGCGTGCGGTCAGACGCCGATGCCGCTCCAATGGGTCATCGAGATCCAGCTTGCATAGAGCAGAGCGCCGGTCATCGCCGCCAGCACGAGGTAGCTCAGAATCCGCAGAGATGTGTACCAAGCGCCGCCTCGCATCAGAGCCCCTTGTTGTTAGCAGTTCGATCAGCCCGGCGAGCCGATCTCGCGTGCGTCCGGATCCGCGTCCCAACCGTACTCGTCGGGCGCACCCATATCGCAAAGCGCATTGTCTGTGCAATGCGCAGATGCCGTGCTGCGCCTCTGACGTTGCGCCAAACCGTGCAAGATCTAAGCAAAGTCCCGATTTGCACGCCTGCTCGCCGCTCGGCACATTGGGCCGCCTTCACTCGCAGGGCGGAGTCATGACTCAGCGAAACCCTCTGCACAAGCTGGCGGCGCTTGGCCAAAGTGTGTGGCTCGATTACATCCAGCGCGGTTTCATCGCCAGCGGCGAGCTGCAGCAGCTGATCGAGCAAGACGCCGTGAGCGGCCTCACGTCCAACCCCGCCATCTTCCACAAGGCGATGGTGGAGTATGTGCACTACGATGAGGCGCTCACGCGGCTGGCGCGCGAGGGTCTGGCGGCGCACGAGATCTACGAGGCGCTGATCCTGGAGGATATCCGCCGCGCGGCCGACGTGCTCGCGCCGGTCTATGCGCGCACGCACGGGCGCGATGGGTTCGTCAGTCTGGAAGTCACGCCGCACCTTGCGCACGATGCGGACGGGACGTACTGGGAAGCCAAGCGTCTCGCGACGCTCGTGGACCGGGAGAATCTGATGATCAAGGTTCCCGGCACGATCGAGGGAGTCCAGGCCATACGCCGCCTGGCGGCCGACGGCCTGAACATCAACGTCACCCTGCTGTTCAGCGTGGAGCGCTACGACGCCGTTGCGGACGCTTACATGCAAGGGCTCGAGGAGCGGCTGGCCGCCGGCCGGCCCATCGACCGCATCGCCTCGGTCGCGAGTTTTTTCGTCAGCCGCATCGACACGCTGATAGATGAACGACTGGAGAATATCGCGCACGCGCACTCGGCTGCGCTGCGCGGCGAAAGCGCGATCGCTTACGCGCGCTTGGCGTACCGCCACTTCCGCCGGCTGACCAGCCGCGATCGGTGGCTGCGCCTTGCAGAACGCGGCGCGCAGTTGCAGCGACTGCTGTGGGCCAGCACCGGAACGAAGAATCCGGCGTACAGCGACGTCAAGTACGTCGACGCGCTCATCGGACCGGACACCGTGACGACGTTGCCGGTCAAGACGCTGATCGCATATCGCGACCACGGCGATCCGCAGCTGCGCCTGCACGCCGGTGAAGAAGAGGACGCGCACGCTCCGGAAGACGTCATTCGTCGATTGACGGAGCTCGGGATAGATTCCGCGGCGATCGCGGCCGAGCTCGAGATGCAGGGCGTGCGCAAGTTTATCGAACCACTCGAATCGACGCTCGCTGCGCTGCGCGAGAGGATCGCCGACATCCGCGCGGCGTGAGGCGGCGGGAGCGAGATGATTCGTAATCCGTGCTGCGTGACTGGCGGGCGGATTCGACGCCGGCTTGCGGCGTCAACTCGGGTTCACCAGTCGCCAGTCACTTCTCCTCGCTTTCCCGCACCAGCAGCACGGGAACCGGAGACATCCGCAGCACCAGCTCGGCGTCGCTTCCCATGACCAGGCGCCGTACGCCGCGGCGTCCGTGCGTACCCATGACGATCAGGTCCGCGCTCCACTGTTTCACCTGATCGATGATGACGTCCGCGGCCCGTCCGCCGAGCGTCTCGACGAGTTCCGTTTCGACTTTCAATCCCTGCGCCTGCGCGGCGTCGCGCGCCTGCTCGAGCGTCTTTCGTCCCGTTTCGCGCAGGGACTGGATCACGTCGTCATGATATGTGACGGCGGCGTACCCCGAGTCCATGATCAATTCGTTGACTGCGTGGACGATGCGCACCTGGGCGCCAACGGCTTGCGCCAGCTTCAGCGCTTCAGCGAGCCCTCTGTTCGACGCTGCGCTGCCGTCCACCGGAACCAGGATCTTCTTGTACATCTTGGCGTCTCGCTGCTGCACCTGCGGCCCAATCCTACAGGGTCGAGCCGAGGCGCCTACCGTGAGTTCCCGCAGGTCCTTCGGGCTGCTCCTTAAATGAGCCGTGATCTGAGCGGGGGGTGCAACAAGCGTCTGGGCGCGCGTCCATCCGGCCAGCCGCGGTCAGTCGTTCGGGCCAGACAGCGTAAAGAGCGCGGTGGCGCCGGCGCCCGGCGAGCTCTCCAACCAAATGCGTCCGTTATGGCGTGCGACGATGCGCTTCACCGTCGCGAGACCGACGCCTGAACCTGGGAAGTCGCCGTCGTGATGCAGGCGCCCGAAGGGCTTGAACAATCCTTCGGCTCGCGCCGGGTCGAATCCAACGCCATTGTCCCGCACGAAGTAGACTTGCTCGCCGTCGCCCGCGGTGAACGACCCCACTTCGATGAGCCTATCGGGCGTATCCCGCGAGAACTTCAGAGCGTTGCCCAGCAGGTTGTCGAAGGCGATGCGCATCAGGCCCGGATCCGCCCAGGCCTTCATGCCGGGCTGCACGATGAAGCGCGCCGGACGCTCCTCGCCTTGCATCAACGCCTCATAGCTCTCCTCGGCGACTGCGCTCAGATCCACTTCCTGTCGGTTCAGCGGCGAAGTCATGACGCGCGACAGGCTGAGCAGGTCATTGATGAGTTGCGACTGTCGCCGGTTGGCGGCGATCAACTTCGCCAGGAGCTCGCGGCCTTGGCCATCGAGCTGTGCGGAATGCTCCGACTCGAGCAGCCGCGCAAAGCCGTCCACGGCTCTCACTGGCGCGCGCAGGTCGTGGCTGACCGAGGATGCGAACGCTTCGAGCTCGCGCACGGCTTCGTGGAGCGCGGCCGTGCGCTCCGCGACGCGTTGCTCGAGCAGCTGGTTCAAGCGCCGCGTATCCTGCTCGGCCGCCTTGCGCTGCGTGATGTCGTACATCGTCGTGCGGCTGTAGATGAAGCGGCCGGCGGCGTCCCGCAAAGCCTTTGCATGGAGCAGCACATGGCGCTGCGCTCCTTCGCGCGGCTGCAGGTCGACTTCCTCCTGGCGAACGTCGCCGCTCTGCACGAATTCGGGAAACCCCTGGACGAAACGCTCGGCGTCGGCGGGCGACAGCACGTCCGCGAAGCACAGCTTGCCGATCACGTCTTCGCGCCGCATGCCGAGCCAACCGAGCTCGGTGTCGTTGACCCGTACGTAGACGCCGTTGCGATCGAGCGAGTGGTAGCCGCAGGGGGCGTTGTTGTAGAGGTCCATCAGCTCGTCATACGAGGCGCGCAGCACCGCTTCGGCGCGCCGGCGCTCGCTGAGATCGTGAAATACCGAGACCACGCCATGCGGGCGCTCGGCCCCTTTGCTTATGAGCGGTGTGGCGTCGACCGAGATCCACACGAGCGGGCGGTCCTTCCTGCGCACTCCGACGATCATGCGCTTCTGTGGTTGACCCGTGCGCAACGCGGCGATGCTGGGGTAGTCGTGAGTCGCATAGGGCGTGCCGTCCTCGTGCACGAGCTCCACCTCGACTTGCTCGGCGGTGGTGCGCCCACGCATCTCTTCGATCGTCAGACCGAGAATGCGTTGGCCGGCCGAATTGCAGGTGAGCACGCGGCCCGATGCATCCTGCACGAGCACGCCCTCGGACATCGCCTCGAACAGGCGGCGATATTCCTCTGCACTGACATCGTCCTGCGCCGGCGGCGTCCGCGATTTCACTCTCGCCCCTTTGACTCGAGCGTCGATCGACGGCCCGAGTCTAACGCAGCGCCATACATGCTTCCGAGAATCAGTTGCGCCGCCTTCTCGCCGATCATGATCGTGGGTGCGTTGGTGTTGCCGCTGACCAGCGTCGGCATGATCGAAGCGTCCGCCACGCGCAGCCCCTGTACGCCGTGCACGCGCAGCATTGCATCCACCACCGCATCCTCGCCCGGTCCCATGCGGCAGGAGCCGGCCGGGTGGTAGATCGTCTCCGCCTTGCGACGAATGAACTCGGTGAGCTGCGCGTCGCTGATCAGGCGCTCGCCAGGAAACACTTCGCAGCCGCGGAATGGATCGAGCGGCGCAGCATGCAGGATTTCCCGGGAAAGCCGCAGCGCTTCGAGCAGCACGGCCAGATCGGGCGGTTGGTGCAGGTAGTTTGCATGAATCAACGGTGGGTCGCCCGGGTTCGCGCTGCGCAGACGAATGCGGCCGCGGCTGCGCGGCCGCAGGCCGCAGGCATGCAGGGTGAAGCCATGACCCGGCAGCCGATTGCGGCCGTGATCGTCGAGCTGCGCCGGCACGAAGTGGAACTGGATGTCGGGGCGGCCAGGCGGCGCAAGGGAGCTGCAGGCGAAGCCGCCTGCTTCGGCGATGTTCGACACGCCCGGGCCGCGGCGGCGCAGCAGATACTCGACGCCGACCCGCGCTTGCTGAAGGGCGTTGAAATCGTAGGTGTCGCGCCGGGTGCTGCGATACAAGGTGCACACGTCCAGGTGGTCTTGCAGATGTTCGCCGACGGCGGGAAGGTGGACCCTGACGTCGACGCCCAGGCTGCGCAGATGATCCGCCGGTCCGACGCCCGACAACATCAGAAGCTGCGGCGAGTTGATGGCGCCGGCGCACACCAGCACCTCGCCTTCGCATCGCGCCGATCGGCGCACGCCGTCCGCGCGCCACGCGACGCCCACCGCCCGCCCGCCTTCGATCAGGATGCGCTCGGCCAGCGCTCCGGTTTTCACCGTCAGGTTCGCGCGTTCCATGACCGGCCGAAGATAGGCGACCGCCGCGCTGCAGCGCCGCCCGGCGCGCTGGGTCACTTGGTAGAATCCGACGCCCTCCTGCGATGCTCCATTGAAGTCGTCGTTGCGCGGCAGGCCGAGTGAAACCCCGGCCTCGATGAACGCCGCGCTCAAGTGGTTGTGGTCGCGCAAATCCTCTACGGCGAGCGGTCCGCCCACGCCGTGCCAAGGTGAAGCGCCGCGCTGCTGATCCTCGGACCGCAGGAAGCACGGCAGCACCTCCGCGAAAGTCCAGCCCGGGGCGCCCGCGCGCGCCCAGTCGTCATAGTCCTCGGGCTGGCCGCGGACGTAACACATGGCGTTGATCGAGCTCGAACCGCCGAGGACTTTGCCGCGCGGCCAATACAAGCGGCGGCCGTGCAGCTCACGCTCGGGCTCGGTGTAGTAGCTCCAGTTGATGCGGCGATTGTGAACGAGCTTGGCGAGTCCCGCCGGCATGTGGATGAAGGGGTTGCGATCACGTCCGCCCGCCTCGAGCAGCAGGACGCGCGAGGAGAAATCTGCGGACAGTCGGTTCGCGAGCACGCAGCCCGCCGAGCCGGCGCCAACGATGATGTATCTGTAGTCCGCGCCGGACATGGTGTGGTCCGCGTTCAGCGCGTCTCGACGTCCGGCGCGCTCTCGCCAGCGAACAGCGCATTCATCAACCGGGTTTCTCGTTGTTGTATCGCCTGCAACAGCGGCCTGGCGTCGCGCATCCTGGCGAACGCTCGATAGCCGCGCTCGAGGAATTGGTGAAGGTACGTGACGCCTGCGAGTCGCGCAGGCGTGCGCGCCATGCGCAGCGCCGCGCCGATGACCGGCATACGGACCAGATCGTCGAGTGCGGCGCCGGCGAACTGAATGAGCTCGATTTGTCGTACGCGGTCGGGTCGGCGCCCGACGCGGCGATAGGCGTTTGCGTAGGTCACGCCGTCGAGTTGCGTGTCCTGGAGCGCGCTCACCATCTCGAGGTCCAGATCGTGCGACAGCGCCTCGAGCTCGAGCGCGGCCACTACGGCGCGCGATGCGCGCGGAGGCAGCAGGCGTTCCCAGGAACTCAGCACCTTGCGCAGGTCGCGGTCGCGCCGCGAATACTCATGCGGCCCGTACAGGTCGCTGACGAAGAACTCGAGCGCTTCCGCGTAACGCGGATCGCGCTCGAAATCCGCGTACGTGCGCCTCAGGCGCTGCACCTGCCAGCGTTGCAGCCGCGCGAGGCGCTTGCGCGTCGTCGGCTCGCGCCGTACGCGCTCGCGCGCCTCGGTAAGCGCCTCAATGAGCGCCAGGGCGGTCGTCATGCTGACGGTCGAGCCAGTCGGCGAGCTGGTCGAGCGTGCGGGAGAGCTCGCGCGTGACGGGATGCGGACGGGGCAGGGACGCTACGCACGACAGGAATGTGCGCTGCGGATCTGCCAGCCGATCGCGGAGCAGCCGCACGCCGTGCCGCGCCAGTACGGGATCGAGCTCGGCGGCGTGCGCCAGCAGGTCGTGTCGCGTACGCTCGTAGGCGTGGCTCGCGAGCCGCACGCGGTCGCGATAGCGGAAGATGTTGGCGAAGAACATCTCCTCGTCGTCTCTGTCCGGCTCAAACAGCAGGCGGTCGACGTACGGGTAGCGATCACGATAGCTCGCCATGCCAACCTTCATTCGCGACTGGATGAGCGCGCGGAACGTCTGGTTGAGAACGACGCTCAGGCCTTCGTCGGCCAGATCGGCGCGCGGAGCGCCGCGCTGCAGGCGCGACGCATCGAAAGCGACGAGCGGGTTCACGGAGATGAGCAGATCCGCGCCCTTCTCGAGGACCAGCGAGGCGTGCACCGTGCGCAGCAACGCGCCGTCGACGAAGGTGCGGCCCTCGAATCGCACCGGGGTGTACAGTCCCGGCAGCGCCGTGCTCGCGCGGATCGCCTGCGAAATCGGTATGTGATCGAGCCCCTTCTCTCCGAAACGGACCTCCTCTCCGGTATTCAGATCCGTCGCCACGATGCGCAGCACGCGCTTCAGTTTGCGGAAATCGTTGCTGCGTCCGCCCGTGCTCAGCAGGCGAGCCAAGTAGCGTTCGAAAGGAGCGTTGTCAAATACGCCGGTCGGCAGCGCGAGCGTCAGCGGCGCAAGCGCCTCGGCCCAGCTCTGGCCGAACGGATTGCGCGTCCAGCGCTGCAGCGCGCGCGCCGCAAGCCCAGGGACCGACAGAGCGCGTTGCGCATATTCCTGCAGCGCCGGGCGCATGAGCAATCCCGGCGTGAGAGCATGCGCGTGCGCAGAGTGCTCGGCGAAGAACAGGCGGACGATTTCCCTGGTCGACAGTCCGTTCGCAAGTCCCGCGGCGATGATGGCGCCGGAGCTGACGCCCACGTAGCCGGACAGGTCGGTGAGGTCGAGTCCCTGGGTGCACTCCGAGAGCGCGTGCAGGCAGCCAATCTGATAGAAGGCGCCGAGCGGTCCGCCGCCCGCCAAGCCGAGAGCAATGCGCCTGCGGCTTGGTCGTCGGCGTACGGCCGCTTCGACCTGCAGCATCGGCGAGTGGATGCGCGCTCAGACGGCGGCGACCTGGTTGGCCGCCGACGCGGATTGCGTGCGTGCTTTGCGACCCGCGCGTTTGGACGTGGTGCGACGTGAAGCGGCTGCAGCGCGCGGGCGAGATCCGGTCAGGTCCTGGACCGAGCGCCTGAGCTGATCGACCTTGCGCGACAGTTGTTCGATCTCGACGGCGGTAGGTACGCCGATTTCCTGCAAAGCCTGCTGAACGCGCGTCTGAAACATCTTCTCGATTCTTTCGAGCGTGTCGCCGGCCGCCTCGCGCATCGCCTCGGCGCGCGGCCCAACGGCGCCGCGCACGGTGGCGACGGCGCTCTTGACGGCGCCCTCGGCGGCTTTGCGTCCGCGTTCCTGGATCACCGCGCCTTCCACCACCAGACTCTCGAATAGCTTCGGCCCTTCAGTCTGCGCTCGCGCCATTGCGCCCAGGCCGGCCAGCCAGATCTGCTGAGCGATCGCCCCTGCGCTCGATGCGCTCCTGCTCGTCTTCGAACCCGCTCGTCCGCCCTTCTTTCGCGAAGCCATGACAGTCCTCCTAAAGACGCCTTGGGTGACGTGACGTCGCTCGCGCCGTGTTGCGCAGGCGATGAGGGCGAAGTGTGAGAGTCCGTGCGCAGTCTCGGTATAGCGAATATCCACACGCGGCTACGCAAGCGCCTGCGTCTCGTCAGTCTGCGCCGCCGAACCCGTGCGCCACGCGTGCGCGCAGTTGCTCGAACTGCGTGATGAATTCCTGCGCGAGCGGGCGCGGGTCAGGGATCAGATTGCGGTCCGCCATCACCCCGAAATGAACACGGTCCTGGTACGTGAGCAGGCTCACGCCCACGCCGATGTCGCCCGCCTGAGGAACCCAGAAGAACAGGCGATCCAGACGCGCGCCGGCCACGTACAGCGCCTGTCGCGGACCCGGTACGTTCGAAATGACTACGCTCGCCTTGCCGGAGAAGAGATCGATGGCGCCCTGTTCGATGAACTGCGGCGCCATTCCCATGGCCGCGAGCAGCCACAGAGTGAGCGTCGCCTGCGGAGATTGCTTCAGACGCTGCATCTCCTGGCGCACAGCGTAGATGCGCGCGAGCGGATTGCGCTCGCCGATCGGCAACCTGGCGTACACCAGACCGAAGTGGTTGCCCAGCGTGACCGGCGCATCCGGGGGGCGCAGGTTGACGGGAACTACGGCGCGCACCACCGCGCCTGCGTCCAATGCTGCACCGCGTGCGCGCACGTAGCCGCCGAGCGCACCGGCGGCAGTCGCGAGCAGCACATCGTTGATCTTGCAGTCGAGCGCTTTCGCGACCGCCTTCACTTCGGCGAGCGGCGCCGGATCCGCCCACACGATCTGCTTGCGCACGCCCAGCGCACCCTTGAGCGGCGTCGATGGTTCATCGGCGAGCATGGCGATGGCCGTCAGCTCGGCGGCGGCCGAAGCCGCCTGCCGCGCGAGTTCGACCGCGCGCGCCGGGTTCGAGAGCATCTTCAACGACGACGACAGCGCGTCGACGGCGTTCTGCGTCAAGTTGCGCGCGGCGCTGAGGGCCGGACCCACGACGGGAGCGAGCGACAGCAGGGAAGGCGATTGCGCGGGCGCCTCGATCGGAGGCGGGGCCGCGGGCGCATCTGGGCTCGCATCGGCCATGAACAGCAGCACCCGCAGGAGCGCCATCCCGTCTGCATAGCAATGATGGAAGCGCACGATCAGCGCGCTGCCTTCGCCCCAGCGTTCGACCAGGTGTATCTGCCACAGCGGCCGGCGCGGATCGAGCGGCGTGCTCGCCAGGTCGCTGGCGGCGGCTTCCAGTTGCGATTGGCCGGCGCGCGCCGGCAGCGTCAGCACGTGCAGGTGGCTGTCGATGTCGAAATGCGGGTCGGAGCGCCACCAATACCCGAACACATCGTTCTGCGGAATCTGTTGCAGGCGCGAGAAGCGCATCAGGCGGGCGAGCAGCAGGTCGCGCAACCGAGCGCGCTTCAATCGCGTGGCGAAGGTGAGCACGCCCACGACCATCATGGGATTGGTGGGCCGCTCCATGCGCAGCCACGCCAGATCCACGTCGCTGATGGGTTCACGGGCCGTCATGTCGTCGCTTCGAGGGGGCGGTCCGTACAATTAATGCCCGATACGCTTCACTGTAAAGCGCGCCCGACCTGAGTGAGCTACGCGGTAGTCCCGATGACCGCGGAGCGCGCGCTTTCGTAGTCTGAAGAGACTTCTTTCCGGAGGCGCAAGCATGGGCTGCTTCGTCACCGGCGCCACCGGCTTCATCGGGCGTTATCTGGTCCGGGAGCTGCTCGCGCGCAACGACCCACAGGACGCGCCGATTTTCGTACTGGTGCGCCGGCGTTCGCACGGGACGCTCACGGCGCTGCGCGAATGGTGGGGGCCGCGTTCCGATCGTGTGCACGTTGTGGAAGGCGATCTTGGCGCCAGATCGCTCGGCGTGAGCGCAGCCGATCTCGAGCGGCTGCGTGACTCGGTGCACCATTTCTATCACCTGGCCGCCATCTATGATCTGCAGGCGGCGCCGCAGGCGCTGCATGCAGCCAACGTGGACGGCGCTCGCCGCGCTCTGGAGCTCGCTCGTGCGGTGCGCGCCGGGCGCTTTCATTTGATGAGCTCCATCGCGGCGGCGGGTCTGTATCCCGGCGTGTTCACCGAAGACATGTTCGAGCAGGCGTGCGGACTGGATCATCCGTATTTCCGCACCAAGCACGACTCCGAGGCGCTGGTGCGCGGCCAGTCGCACACGCCGTGGCGGGTGTACCGCCCGGGGATGGTGGTGGGCGATTCGACAACCGGTCACATCACCAAGGTCGACGGCCCGTATTACTTCTTCAAGCTTCTGCAGTCGCTGCGTGATCTGCTCCCGCCGTGGGCGCCGACGATCGGCTTCCAGGGCGGCTACGTGAACGTCGTTCCGGTCGACTACGTGGCGCGTTCGCTGGCGCACATCTCACACCTCGAGGGGCTCGATGGACGCTGTTTCCATCTCACCGATCCAGAGCCGCGGCGCGCCGGGGAGCTGCTCAACGTGTTCGCCTGTGCGGGTCACGCCCCGACCATGAAAGTGCGGGTGGATTCGTCGCTGCTTGAAGCGATCCCGCGCGCGGTGAAGGCGGCGCTGCAGGACAACGAGGCGCTGCAACTGCTGCTCAACGAGGCGCTCGCGCGGCTGCATATACCCCGCGACGTGCTCCGCTTCCTGAATCTGCCGACGCTCTTCGACAATGTGCAGGCGCGCGCATTGCTCGAGCCTGCGGGCATCCGTCTGCCGAGACTGGAGGACTACGCTTGGCGGCTCTGGGACTACTGGGAGCGCCATCTCGATCCGGATCTTTCGCTGTCGCGCAGTCTGCAGGGCGCCGTCAGCGGCAAACGTGTGCTGATCACCGGCGGCGCCGCCGGCATCGGCCGCGCAACGGCGATCAAGCTGGGCGATGCGGGCGCCCGGCTGCTGATCGTCGATCGCGCCTCCAGGGGGCTTTCGGATGTACGCGAGGAGATCTGCGATCGCGGCGGTCGCGTCAGCACGCATGAATGCGATCTCACCGACGAGGCTGACTGTGCGCGCCTGGCGGCCGAGGTGCATGAGCGATACGGCGGCGTCGATGTGCTGATCAACAACGCCGGCCGCTCCATCCGCCGCTCCGTGGCGATCTCGTACCAACGTCTGCACGATTACGAGCGGCTGATAAAGCTCAACTATCTGGCCGCCGTGCGGCTGACGCTGGAGTTTCTGCCGGGCATGGCGCAGCGTGGCGACGGCCACGTGATCGCCATCTCCTCGATCGGCGTGCTGACTACGCAGCCGCGCTTCTCCGCGTATGTTGCTTCGAAGGCGGCGCTCGAGGCGTTTACGCGCAGCGCCTCGGCTGAGTACCGCGATCTGGGCGTCAGCTTCACCGTGATCAATCTGCCGCTGGTGCGCACCGGCATGATTGCGCCGACCAGCGCTTATGCGCGGATGCGCTTGCTCACCCCCGAGCAGGCGGCCGAGCGCATCGTGAGCGCCATAGTGCGCCGCCCGGCGCGCGTCGCTCCATCGCTCGGACGATTCGTCCAGGTGCTCGAAGCGATCTCGCCAGACTTGGTGGACATCCTCAACAACGCTGCATTCCATATGTATCCGGATTCCGCCGCGGCGCGCGGCGTCGAGGGCCCGGATCCGCCGCCGACCCGACAGGCGCTGCAATTCGAGCGTCTGCTGCGCGGTCTACATTGGCGCTGAACGTTGCGGGAGCGCAATCCACAACCCGACCGCCGCTGTGGAGACGGCGGTCGAAGTACACTCATACGCACAGTGAAGGCGGCCCGGGCGGCGTATGACCAAGCGACAGATTCTGATCCTCGACGGACATCCCGATCCGGACCCACAGCGCTACGTGCACGCACTGGCCGCGGCCTATCGGGACGGCGCAAGCAGCGCCGGTCACGAAACGCTGCTGCTGCGCGCCGCCGACTTGGACGTTCCGCTGTTGCGAACGCAGGCAGAATACGAGCGTGGGGAGCCCGGTGAGGCGGTCCAGCGAGCGCAGGCGGCGTTCGACTGGGCGACGCATGTCGTGATCCTGTACCCGTTGTGGCTGGGCGCGATGCCGGCGCTGTTGAAAGCGCTGCTCGAGCAGATGCTGCGGCCCGGATTCGCGTTCAGCACGCGTCAGCTCGGCCGCCCGCCGGTCAAGTTCCACGCCGGCAAGAGCGCCCGCATTGTGGTTACCATGGGCATGCCGGCGTTCGTGTACCAGCACTGGTATCGAGCGCACAGTGTGCGCAGTCTGCGCCGCAACGTGCTGCAATTCATCGGCTTCAGGCGCGTGCGCGTGAGCCTGATCGGGGCGATGGGAACGCTGAGCCGCGCGCGCTATGAGGCGTGGCTGGATAAGATGCGGGCGCTGGGTCGGGAAGGGCTATGAAGAATCTGTCAGAGATTGGCGGTTGGTGCGCGGGATCTGCGCTGCTTCCGACCAATCGCCAAGCGCTGACCGCCAAGGAAGCTCGGATTAACCTACCGCCCCGACGGTTCGGGTCAAGGAAATGCCTGAAATGCACACGGCGTTTCGAGCGCCTGGCGATCACGGACACGGAGTAAGTCAGAGGCTCCCTAACAATCGAGGTGACGATATGAACGAACGTACCAGGCATCCTGCGGGAGAACGTGAGCTGCTGGAGGAATTCGCGGTCGCGGATCGCGACGACGACGGGCGGGTGGATTTCGCCGAGTTCAAGGCGCTGCTCGAGGGGTTGGAGGCGGGAATGTCGGAGGAGGAGATGCGCATCGGCTTTGCGGAGGTCGACGCCGACCAAGACGGGCTGATCGACTGCCGCGAGTTCGCCGCATGGTGGAGCTCGGATTGACGCGCTTCAGCGCAAGTACGCCTCGGTGCTGTAGCGCCGCATCATGCGATGGCTGTTGAAATAGGAGGCGTTCTTGCTGATCGCGCCTTTCATCACCCGCACCCACGTCTCGCCCGGGGTTTGCCCGTAGAACAGCGGCAGAACGACGTGCTCGAGCTTGTCGTACAGCGCCGCAGCGTCTTGCGAGGCGTCTTCGGCGTCGATCGACCAGCCGGTGACGCCCTCGATGCAGCCCTCGACCCACCAGCCGTCGAGCACCGAAAGGCTTGGCACGCCGTTGAGCGCCGCCTTCATACCGCTCGTTCCGGACGCTTCGAGCGGGCGCAGCGGCGTATTGATCCACACATCGGCGCCGGACACCATCTCCAGGGCGAGATCCATGCCATAGTCCGGCACGTAAGCGGCCGCAACGTCCCCGCGCAACGCGCCGATGTATGAATGCAGCTCGCGAATGAGCTGCTTGCCGCCGCCGTCTCGCGGATGGGCCTTGCCGGCAAGCACGATCTGAAAGCGGCGGCGTCGCGCGATGGATCTGAGGCGCTCGAGATCGCTGAACAGCAGATCGGGGCGCTTGTAGGCGGTCATGCGGCGGGAGAATCCGAGGATCGGAACGTCAGGGTCGAGCGTCACGCCGGTTTTCGCGCGCACCGATTCGATGAGCTTGGCTTTGCAGCGTGCGTGCGCTTCGATTACCGACTCGTCGGGCAGGCAGCAGTCGGCGCGCATGAGTAACTCGGTCTCATGCCCCCAGCCCTGAAGGTAACGGTCATAGAGACTGCGAAAGCTTTCCGCCGCCCAGGTATAAGGGTGTACGCCGTTCGTGACGGCGTGCACCTGATAACCGGGGAACATCCGACCCGAAGTCCGCGCGTGGCTCTTGGCCACTCCATTGACGAACTCGCTGAGATTCAGTGCGAGGCGCGTCATGTTCAGGACGTCCTGTCCGGCGAGCGCCTTGATGACCTTCAGATCGATCGGCTCACCCAGCACCCCGCGAACGAGCTCGTAGGAGAACCGGTCGTGGCCTGCTTCGACCGGCGTGTGCGTCGTGAATCGGCAGCGTGAGCGCACCCTGGGAAGGTCGTAGGGCGCTTCGCCCGAATGCACTTCATCGCGCGGATAAGCCATCGTTCGCAACAGCTCGACGCCCAGCAGCGCCGAGTGGCCCTCGTTCATGTGATACATCGGAACGCGGAAGCCGAGCGCGTGCAGCATGCGCACGCCGCCGATGCCGAGCACGATCTCCTGCTTCAGTCGATAGGCGTCGTCGCCGCCGTACAGGTAATGGGTGATCTCGCGATCTTCCGGGCGGTTCTCCGGCAGGTCGGTGTCAAGCAGCAGCACCGGCTGCCGGCCGCCTAGCTGACTTTGCAGAACGTATAGCCAGGCGCATATCCAGACGGGCCGCCCCGCGATATCGACAGCGATCTTCGCCCCGAGGGGCGTCGCCCAGTCCTCGGGGCGCCACGGCTCGGGATGCTCGATCTGCCATCCTGCAGAATCGATCTCCTGGCGGAAGTAGCCGCGGCGGCTTACCAGCGTAACCGCGACGAGGCGCAGCTCCAGGTCGGCGGCGGAGCGCATCGTGTCGCCGGCCAGTACGCCGAGGCCGCCTGAGTACGTGGGGATCTTGCTGTGCAGCGCGATCTCCATCGAGAAGTAGGCGACTCGTGAGTCCTGTGTGAATTCGGCGAGCAGCATGCCGGCGGCCTCACTCAGCCTGGGGAAGCTCTGATTAACCTACTACCCTGACGGTTCCGCCCAAAGAGATGCTCGCATTGCATGCTGTTTCGAGCGCCTGGAGATCGCACGGAGCAATCAGAGATTCCCTAGCTTGCGGGCGGCGCGACCTGGCTCGCTTCCAGTAAGGCGGCGCCGTGAGCGAGCATGTCGTCGATCGCCCGCGTCTCATCGCCGGGCTGGGCGTTGACGGCGCGGCACGCATCCGCCAGCACCACTACCTCGAAGCCGTGCGAGCGCGCGTCGACCACGGTGTCGTGGACGCAGTAGTCGGTGGCCAGTCCGCCGACGAAGACGCGTTTGACGTTCAAGTCGCGCAGCTTCTGCAGAAGCTGAGTGCCGGAGAAACCGGAGTACGCTTCCGCCGTCGGCTCCTGCGCCTTCGAGATGATGCGCGCGTTCCGAGGAATGCGCAGTCCCGGCGCCCACGCAGCGCCGGCAGTGTCGCGCACGCAATGCGGCGGCCAGCGTCCGCCGGCGGTCTCGAACGAGCAGTGATTCTGCGGATGCCAGTCGCGGGTGAAAAAGATCGGCAGATCGCGCGCTGCAAAGGCGTCGATGTAGGAGTTCAGCGGCGCAATCACCTGATCGCCTGCGGGCACGCCGAGCGCGCCGCCAGGCAGAAAATCGCATTGCATGTCGATCACCAGCAGGGCGTCGTCTTCGCGCAGGCCCAGATGTCTGCTGAGTTGCGTGCGTCGCTCGTGGCTCTCGGCCGGCGCCTCGTGAGAGGACGCCGAGGGGCGTGTATTCATGGTCACTTCATGCGAGGCGTTTTGATTCGGGCGTCGTCGTTGCAGCGTATCTCCGCGCGTCGTGCAGGCTATCCGATAAACCCGCAGCCATAGTGTGGGCGCGTGCGCAGCGAATTGTCGAAGTGGGTCGAGCGCGATGGCGAGCGAATATCGCAGTGTACGTATAGGGGTGTTCCGTACGAGGTAGGTAGGCGCGCGAATATCCGCGGCGCGACGGCTGGACATAAGCTGGCGCACGTTGTGCTGAAGCTTCGAAGGGAGGAGTCGCAGTGAACGATGCGGGACACACGTGGGCGATAGTCTTGGCGGCCGGAGAAGGAACCCGTCTGCGAAGCCTCACGACGACATCCACGGGTGAGTCCGTGCCCAAGCAGTACTGTTCGCTGCGCGGCGGACCTTCATTGCTGCACGAGGCCTTGCAGCGCGCTCACAGCGTCGCCGACCGCAGCCGCATCTGCACGATCGTCGCCAGTCAGCACCAGCAATGGTGGGAGTCGGCGCTGTGGTCCATGCCGCGTTCGAATCTCATCGTACAGCCTGAGAACCGCGGCACCGGCGTCGGCGTGCTGCTGCCGTTGCTGCATATTCTGGAGCGCGACCCGCAAGCGCATGTCGTTTTGTTGCCCTCGGATCATCATGTGCGCGACGAGCATGTGCTGAGCCGTTCCTTGCAGCGGGCGGTCGAGCAGCTGCGGACGCGCCGTCGGGAAATCGTGCTGCTCGGCCTCGAACCGGAGGATGCGGATCCGGAACTCGGCTATATCGAGCCGGGTGATGAGGACGGTCTGGGCGCGCGGCGCGTGCGCCGATTCGTCGAGAAGCCGTCCGCTGCGGCGGCGCGCGAGCTGATCGCAGCCGGCGCACTCTGGAATGTCTTCATCCTGGCCGCTCGCGCGCAATCGCTGCTCGAGCTCTTCGTCATGCGCCACACCGACACTGTGGCGGCGCTCACCGACGTGGTCGTCTACGACGCAGAGCATCCGAGCATGCCCAAAGCCGCGCAGCGCGTTTATCGAACGCTGCCGCAGATCGATTTCTCGCGTCACGTGCTGCAGGGCTGGGAATCAGCGTTGCGTGTGCTGAAGACGCCCGCGTGCGGCTGGAGCGACCTCGGCACGCCGGAGCGAGTCGGGCGCACACTGCTGCGTGTGCAGGCGCGCGAAGCATACACTCCGCAGGCGCGGGGCGACTTGGCGGGCCATCTGAGTCTCGCAACGCAGCATCTTCTGCAGCAGTCGGCGCGGGTCGGCTCGCATGCCGCGCGTCCTTAATCCGTTAACGGTTACGAGGTAATCCGCATGGATGTACACGCGGGAAGCCTGAACACTGCACGCGCGTTGTCGCGCATTCACCCCGGTACGAACTAGGAGGAGGTAAACATGAATATCACGCGCTGGGAGCCCTTCCGCGAGATGGAGCAGATGTTCCGTCAGTATTCGCCGTTGTTCGGACGGCCATCTTTGTGGCGCGAGTCCGGAGACGGGGCGCAGTGGACGCCGGCCGCCGACATCAGCGAAACGGATAAGGAGTTCCTGATCAAGGCTGAGCTGCCGGAAGTGAAGAAGGAAGACATGAAGATCACGTTGCAGGACGGCATGATCACGATCAGCGGCGAGCGCAAGCATGAGAAGGAGCAGAAGGACGAGAACGAGATTCGCGTAGAGCGGTTCTACGGAACGTTCTCGCGCAGCTTTGCTCTGCCGGACAACATTGACCAGGAAGCGATCCGCGCCGAGTGCAAGGACGGCGTGTTGCGCATCCACGTGCCCAAGACGGCGGCCGCCAAAGCCAAGCCGATCCAGATCGAAGTGAAGTAGTTAGCAGGATGCCGCGGCATCCACGTTGCGCCGCAGCCCGGCGGAATCGAACGCCGGGCTGCGCCGTGGTCGTGCGTGCGGCCCGCGCTTGCAGCGCCTCAGCCGCGCGGTCCGCACGTACGACGCGTTCCGATTCACTCACGCCATCTCGAGAGGAGCCGCATCATGCTTCACGCACTGGTCGCTGACAGCAAGGTCGTTCGGGTCTTCGCGGAAGCAGGCGACAGCACCGTGCGTGAAGTGGCCACATTCCGTAATCCGAATGCTGCGCCTCACGAGCGAGACCTCGTGACAGACCGGCCAGGACGGACCCTGAATACTGCGGCGAACGTGCACCAGGCGTTCGAGCCGAGAACCAGCGCGCGGCGCCTCACCACTCAGCGCTGGCTGAAATCGCTCGGTCCACAGCTTCAGGCCGTGCTGGCCGCGCAGAACAGCGAAGGCGTCGTGCTGGTCGCGGCTGCGCGACTATTGCCGCAATTGCGCAGCAGTCTATCGCCAAGAGCGCGTACGCTGATTCGGGCGGAGCTGGCGCGCGATCTCACCAAGCTGCCGATCGACTCGCTCAACAAGCGCCTGCAGCCTTCGCTGCGCGAGGTGCGGCGCGAAAGTGCGCTGCAGCGTCCCAGGGTGGTGCGCTTTGCGAGGACGGGCGCGCCGGCTGGTTGAGCGAGCGGAGCGTCGCGTGAGCGTCGACCTCGCGGACAAGGTCCAGGCGCTGCGCTCGAGCGACGCCTATGCCGAGCGGCCGCGCGAGGTGCAGGCGATCGAGACGCATTTCGCGTGGGTGTTCCTGACTGAGCGGTTCGCTTACAAGCTGAAGAAGCCGGTGCGCACTGCATTCGTGGACCTCCGGTCCCTGGGCGCGCGGCGCGCCAACTGCTTGGAGGAGTTGCGCCTGAATCGGCGGCTGGCGGAGCACGTCTATCTGGACGTGGTTCCATTGGTGCAGCACGCCGACGGAACGCTGCGCCCGGAAGGTGAGGGCGAGACGATCGACTGGCTCGTGAAGATGGTGAGATTGCCGTCCGATCGGATGCTCGATCGCGCCATTGCGGCGCAGCGCGCGGCGCCCGCTGCATTGGACGCAGTGGGACGTCGTTTGGCCGAATTTCACGCTGTGCAAGCGCGCATCGACTTTGATCCGCGCGGATATGTCGAACGCATGGTGCGGCAGATCGACGAGGATCGTGTGGCGCTGCTCGCGCCGGAGCTCGGGCTGCCGCCGGACCTGGTGGGATCGGCGGCGCAGTTGCAGATGACGGCGCTGGAGAACCTGGAGGCGATGGTCCAGGCGCGCGCTCGCGAGCGGCGCATCGTCGAGGCGCATGGCGACCTGCGTCCCGAGCACATCTGTCTCATCGATCCGCCTTGCGTGATCGACACGCTCGAGTTCTCGCTGGATCTACGGACTCTTGATCCAGCTGAGGAGCTGGCGTTTCTGCGCGTGGAATGCGAGCAGGCCGGCGCGGACTGGGTCGGCGAACGGATCTTCGACGCCTGGCGTCTGGCTTCGGGCGATCCCATAGCCGCTCCGCTTGTGGACTTCTATCGCAGCCGTCGTGCGGTGGTCCGCGGCAAGCTGGTCGCCTGGCATTTGCTCGACCCGGCCGTGAGCGCCGCACGGCCGTGGGCAGAGCAGACGCAGCGATATCTGGAAGTCGCTTGCACGTATGCGCGACTGGCGGCCGGCGGCGCCTGAGGGCGTTCGCCGCCTCAACGCATCGCCAGCTCCGCGATGGCGGCGGCGAACAGAGCGGCTATCCCGCAGACGTTCAGTCGGCCGGCGGCGGCCGCCTGCCCGAACTCTGGGGGCGTCCGGACGGAATCGCTGACCAGCACGACGTCCGGCCCGCTGTCGGCGAAGAGCTGCATCGCTTCGGGCGTGAACGCGGCATGCGTGGCTGCGGCGCGCACGCTGCGCGCGCCGGCGCGCCGCGCTGCTTCAGTCGCGCGCAGGATCGTGGTTCCAGATGCGATCAGGTCGTCGAAGATCAGGATGTCGCGATCGGCGATCGCGCCGATCAGCATCTCGCCTGAGACTACGCCTTTCTCACGCCGCTTCTCCATGAAGCCGAAGCCGACGTCATGTGCGAACCGCCCGGCCAGCACATCGCGCAATCGTTGCGCACGCTTCACGCCGCCTATGTCGGGAGACAGCACCGACAGTTCCGAGGTCGTTTCCATTACGCGCGCCAGCTCCTGGGCGAACACGGCCGCCGCCTCCAGGCGGATTGTTTCGCAGCGAAACGCGTTGTCGAAAGCCGCCTCGTTGTGCACGTCCAGCACGACCAGGCGATCGACGCCCGCCGCCTCGAACATCGCCGCAACGTAACGCGTCGTCACGGGATCATGAAGCTGTGTGCGCCGATCCTTGCGCGCGTAACAGAGGTATGGAATGCACGCGGTCACGCGAGCGGCGCCGGCGTCGCGCAACGCTCCGATGAAGAACAACAGACGGCAGAGCTTGTCGTTCGCCGAGGCGTCAACCTCTCCGAACAGGCTGTGCACGACGTACACGTCGCAGCCACGCACGTCCGTGAGCGGGCGCATCTTGTGCTCGCCGCCGTCGAACTCACGCTCCTCGCTCGGGGCGAGGGCGAGGCCAAGTTCCTGGGCGATGGCGCTCGCCAGGCTGGCGCTCGATTGTGGAGCGAACACCCGCACACGGTCGTTCACCACATGTCTGCTTTGTCCCACCGTCTGCATCATCCGCTCCGTCGTTTCACGTATCGCCCCTCGGCCTGTCCCGAGTGTAATCGCCAGCGGCGCCGTGTTAAGTCTATCCCGACTGCGTAGCGGCGCAGCCAAGTTCATGTTTGGCGCAGGCCGCGCTGTGGTCCAGGGAATATGAGCCACCAAAATGAATGCATCTGACGGCTGGCCGGACCGCAGCCCGGCGCTGCTGACCGATCTCCATCAGCTCACGATGCTCGACGCCTATTACCGCGCGGGCATGGAGCAGACGGCTATCTTCGAGTTCTTCGTGCGGCGGCTCCCGCATGGGCGCAACTTTCTGGTGGCCGCAGGGCTGGAGCAGGTGCTCGACTACCTGCAGAACCTTCGCTTCACCGACGAAGAGGTCGATTGGCTGAGTTCACTGCGACGTTTCAGTCCAACTTTGCTCGACCGCCTGCGCTCCTTCCGTTTCACCGGCGACGTGTTGGCCATGCACGAAGGGTCGGTGTTCTTCCCGAGCGAGCCAGTGCTGCGGGTCGCCGCGCCGTTGCCGCAGGCGCAGCTCGTCGAGAGCCGGATCGTCAATTTGCTGCACCATCAGATCGTGGTCGCCTCCAAGGCGGCGCGTTGCCGGATCGCCGCCCGCGGCGCCGAGCTCGTCGACTTCGGCATGCGGCGGGCGCATGGCGCAGAGGCGGCCTTATACGCGAGCCGCGCTGCGCATATTGGGGGGTTCGATGCGACTACGACCATCGAGGCGGCGCGGCGTTATTCGATTCCGCTGGTCGGTGGGATGGCGCACTCGTTCGTGCAGGCGCACGAGCGGGAGTTTGACGCATTCAAAGCTTTCGCAAAGCACCAGCCGGAGCATCTCATTCTGCTGATCGACACTTACGATACGGCGCAAGGCGCGCGCCGAGTCGTCAAGCTGGCGCGAGAGCTCAGTCGCGCCGGCGTGCGCGTTCGAGCAGTGCGCATCGACAGCGGAGATCTCGCGGCCGAGGCGACGCGGGTGCGCAGCATCCTCGATTGCGGCGGCTGCAACGACGTTCGCATCCTGGTGAGCGGCTGCGTGGACGAGTATGCGATCGCCTCAATGCGAGCGAAGCAGGCCCCGATCGATGCGTACTGCGTCGGTACGCGTCTGGCGGTTCCCGATGACGCGCCTTCGCTCGACTGCGTTTACAAATTGCAGCAATACGCCGACAGGCCATGCCGCAAGCGCTCGCCCTGGAAGGAGACGTGGCCCGGGCCCCGACAGGTCTACCGTCGGTACGATCCGAACGGCCGGGTGTGCATGGACGTTCTGGGGTGCGCCGACGAGAGCATCGAAGGCAAGCCGCTGCTGCACGAAGTGATGGTGCATGGGCGACGGCTCGGACCGCCGCCGCCGCTATCCGAGATCCGCAGGCGTTGCGCGGAGGAAGTGGCCACGCTGCCGATCGAGTTGCGCAGCCTGGAGAAAGCCGGGCCCCCGCCGGTCAAGGTGTCGCAGCGTCAGCACGCGCTGGCGGTGGAGATCGACCGCATCGAGCGCTGAGAACCGGCGCCGGTCAGTCAACGGCCCTAGGGCGTGATCGCCACCTTCAGAACGCCATCGCGTTGATTCGAGAACAGGTCGTAAGCCGCCTCGATGTCGTCGAGCTTGAAGCGATGCGTCACCAGCGCCTTCAGATCGACGCGGCCTGAGGCGATCACGCTCATCAGGCGACGCATGCGCTCCTTGCCGCCCGGGCAGAGCGTGGTGACGATCTTGTGGTCGCCCAGTCCGGCGGCGAAGGCGCCGAGCGGAATCGTGAGATCCTTCGAGTACACGCCCAGGCTCGAGAGCGTTCCGCCCGGGCGCAATACACGCAGCGCCGCCTCGAACGTCGCCTGAGTTCCAAGCGCTTCGATGGCGACGTCGACGCCGCGTCCGCCGGTCAGGCGCAGGATCTCCTCGACCGGCTCGCTCTTGCGGAAATCGATGACATGATCGGCGCCCAGGCGTCGGGCGATCTCGATGCGCGCCGGGACGGATTCCACCGCGATGATGTTCGCCGCCCCCATGAGCTTTGCGCCGGCCGTCGCGCACAAGCCGATGGGACCCTGGGCGAACACCGCTACGGCGTCGCCGATGCGCACGCCGCCGCTCTCGGCGCCGCTGAAGCCGGTCGACATGATGTCCGGGCACATCAGCACTTCTTCATCGCTCAGCTCGTCGGGCACGGGCGCGAGATTGGTCATTGCATCCGGAACCCGCACGTACTCCGCCTGACAGCCGTCGATGGTGTTGCCGAACTTCCAGCCGCCCATCGGCTTCCAGCCGTGCTCCACGTCCGCGCCGTCCTGCGAGTGCTGGCCGGCCAGGCATGCGTGGCTGTAGCCGCTGGGAGTAATGGCGCCGGCGATCACGCGCTGACCTTCGCGGAAGCCCTGAACCTGCGCGCCGAGCTTCTCGATGACGCCGACCGGCTCGTGGCCGATGATCAGTCCGGATCGCACCGGGTATTCGCCTTTGACGATGTGCACGTCTGTGCCGCAGATCGTCGTGGTCGTGAGGCGCAGCAACGCGTCTAGCGGGCCGATGTCGGGGATCGGCCGGTCCTCGAGGGCGATGCGGCCGGGCTCGATGAACACGGTCGCCTTCATCATTTTCGCCATGGCGGTTCCTGCAGCGCGCGGACTACGCGCATCAACGTGGACGAGGTTTGAGGAGTATGCGCGGGCGCGTTCGCCAGCCTACCCGGGAATTCCGCGGCGCGATGCAGGATGTCCGAAACGCGGCGCGGGCGGCCGACGGATCAGCGGTCATCTTTCTTGTTGCGCGCATTTGGTTCTCCTATGCTCGCAATTCGACGCGGCGCGAAAGTCGCAACGCGTCGAGCAGCCGACAGCGAATTTTTTCGACGACGATGTCGGCGATTCCGGTCACGCAGGAGATTTAAATGCGGGTTCTGGCTCTGAACTGCGGAAGCTCCTCCGTGAAGTGCGCTTTGCTGGACAGCGAACGACGCACGCGCCTGCTGGATGTCCGAGTGGAGAACATCGGACGGCAAGACTGTCGCCTGGAGGTCGACGGTGAACGGCGCGAAGCCGCAGACATCCTGGATCTGGGTGGAGCGGTCGCCGGTGTTCTGGAGCACGTCCGCTCCCGCGCGGCGGAATTGGGAGCGCCGCAAGCCATTGCGCACCGTATCGTGCATGGCGGCGCACAGTTCCACCAGCCGACAGTCCTGAATGACGACGTGCTGGCGCAGATCGAGTCGCTCAACAGCCTTGCGCCACTGCACAATCCGCCGGCGATCGAAGCCGTGCGCCTCGCCGTGGCTGCATACGCCGACGTACCTCACGTAGCGATCTTCGACACAGCATGGCACGGCACGTTGCCGCGGCGGGCGCGGGAGTACGCGTTGCCCGCCGATCTGCGGGAGCGCTTCGGGATTCGCCGCTTCGGCTTCCACGGCGTAAGTCATGCGCATGTGGTAAGCAGCGTGGCGGCGCGTATGCACGCCTCGCCTCAGGAGCTGCGCATCATCTCCTGTCACCTGGGCAATGGGGCGAGCGTGGCCGCGGTCGAGTACGGCCGCAGCGTCGAAACCAGCATGGGCATGACGCCGCTCGAAGGTCTGGTCATGGGTACGCGCGTCGGCGATATCGACCCCGGCGTTCTGCTGCTGCTGCTCGAGTCCGGCATGACCACGCGCGAGCTCGACGAGTTGCTCAACCGTCGTTCGGGGCTGACCGGGCTTACCGGCACGAACGACATGCGCCGCATCGAGCAGGGCGCGGCCGAGGGCGACGAGGAATGTCGGCTGGCGCTTGCGCTCTACACGCATCGTATCCGCAAGTACATCGGCGCTTACGCCGCCGTCATGGGCGGTGTGGACGCAATCGCATTCACGGGCGGAGTAGGGGAGAACAGCGCGACCGTGCGCCACCGCTGCATGCAGCGTCTCGAGTTCCTGGGCGCGATGCTCGATGAGGACCGCAATCGCGACGCGCGCGCAACCTTGCGCACCCCCTGCATCGAAATATCTCCGCAGCACTCGCGTGTGCGGTCGTTCGTCGTGTGCGCCGACGAGGAGCTCGAGATGGCGATCGAAACGGCGGACGCACTTGCCGCCGCCGCCCACGGTCGGCCGGACGCCCGCATTCCCATCGCGGTGTCGGCGCGGCACGCACATCTATCGCAGGCCACGGTGGAAGCGTTGTTCGGCGCCGGCTACAAGCTCACGCCGCGCACGGCGCTGTCGCAGCCCGGTCAATATGCGGCCGAAGAAACCGTCACGCTCATAGGTCCGCGCGGGCGTATCGAGAATGTGCGCACCATGGGCCCGCCGCGCGAGCACGATCAGGTGGAAATCTCGCGCAGCGACGAGTTCACGCTGGGAGTGGACGCGCCGGTGCGCATTTCGGGCGATCTGAGCAACACGCCAGGAATTACGCTGGAAGGCCCCGCCGGGCGGGTCACGCTGCAGAGCGGGCTGATTTGCGCTCGCCGGCATATACATATGAATCCGCAGGACGCCGCCCGGCTCGGCGTAAAGGATTGCGATGAAGTGGCCGTGCGGATCGACAGCGAAGGGCGCGACCTGATTTTCGCGGACGTCTCGGTGCGCGTCGCGCCGGGCTTCTCGCTCGAGATGCACCTCGACACGGATGAGGCGAATGCGGCCGGGTTGAGCAGCGGGGATTACGGCGAACTGGTCAGGTAGCGCGAGAGTAGTTCGCACGGCGACTCTTGGCGTACATCCTTGCACGCGCGTGCGCGGCGCTCCGCGATCATGATCGTCGCCGTCCGGTCACGCGGATCGGCCGATTGGGCAGGCTACGCCTCCCACCTCCAGTCTTTGATTTCCGGCATGTCCTCGCCGTATCGAGTGATGTATTCGCGGTGCTCGACGAGCTTGTCGCGTAGTCGCTGGCGCAGGTGCGCCGTGTGCTCGCTCAGCCCGGGAACGAAATCGAGCACCGCTTCGACGAGGTGAAACCGATCAAGGTCGTTCAGCACGGTCATGTCGAACGGCGTGGTGGTCGTGCCTTCCTCCTTGTAGCCGCGCACGTGCAGGTTGTCGTGACCGTTTCGGCGGTACGTGAGCCGGTGGATCAGCCAGGGATAGCCATGGAAAGCGAAGATGATCGGCTTGTCCGCGGTGAAGATCGCATCGAAGTCCTTGTCGCTGAGGCCGTGCGGATGCTCGCCCGGCGGCTGCAGCGTCATCAGGTCCACCACGTTGACGACTCGCACCTTGAGTTTCGGCGCCCACTGTCGCAGCAGGCTCACGGCGGCCAGCGTCTCAAGCGTCGGCACATCGCCAGCGCACACCATGACGACGTCCGGTGCGCTGTCCTGATCGCTGCTGGCCCAGGTCCAGACGCCCACGCCGGCGCTGCAGTGCTTGATGGCCTGGTCCATCGACAGCCATTGCGCCTGTGGCTGCTTGCCGGCGACGATGACGTTGACGAAATTGCGGCTGCGCAGGCACTGGTCGGTCACGCACAGCAACGTGTTGGCGTCCGGCGGCAGATAGACGCGTATCACTTCCGGCTTCTTGTTCACCACGTGATCTATGAAGCCCGGATCCTGGTGGCTGAAGCCGTTGTGATCCTGCCGCCACACGTGCGAGGTCAGCAGGTAATTGAGCGAGGCGATCGGCCGGCGCCAGGGGATGTGGTTGCAGGTCTTCAGCCACTTGGCGTGCTGGTTGAACATCGAATCGATGATGTGGATAAACGCCTCGTAGCAACTGAAGAAACCGTGCCGTCCGGTGAGCAGGTAGCCCTCCAGCCAGCCCTGGCACTGGTGCTCGCTCAGCACTTCCATCACGCGGCCGTCTGCGCTGACATGCGAATCCGAGTCGCGGATTTCGGCCGAGGACATGCGGGCGGTGACGTCCAGCACGTCGTTCCAGCGGTTGGAGGTCAGCTCGTCGGGGCTGAAGATGCGGAAGTTGCGACTGGCGAGATTGAGCCGCATCACCTCGCGCATGTACGCGCCTTGCACGCGCGTCGCTTCGGCCGTGACGGCGCCAGGCGCCGGCAGCTCGACCGCGTGATCGCGGAAATCGGGCAGGTGCAGGCTGCGCAGCAGGATGCCGCCGTTGGCGCGCGGGTTGTCGCTCATGCGGCGTTTGCCTTGCGGAGCGAGCTCGCGGATCTGCGGAATCAGGCGGCCTTCCTTTGTGAACAGTTCTTCGGGCCGGTAGCTGCGCATCCAGCTCTCGAGCATGGAGAGATGCGTCGGATTCTCGGCAAGCTCCGAAAGCGGCACCTGATGCGAGCGCCAGCTGCCCTCCACTGCGACGCCGTCGACTTCGCTCGGACCCGTCCATCCCTTGGGCGTCTGCAGCACGAGGGCCGGCCAGCGCGGCCGCGCGCGAAAGCCGTGGCGGCGTGCGTCCTCCTGAATCGCGCGTATGCGCTCGATGATCCGATCCAGCGTGCGCGCCATGCTCAGGTGCGTAGCCTCGCGGCTCGACTCCTGATCCACGTAGTACGGTTCGTAGCCGTAGCCGCTCAACAGTTGCGTGAGCTCCTCGCGCGGGATGCGTGCGAGCACCGTGGGCCCGGCGATCTTGTAGCCGTTCAGGTGCAGGATCGGCAGTACGGCGCCGTCATGCACCGGGTTGAGAAACTTGTTTGAATGCCAGCTGGTCGCGAGCGGTCCGGTCTCGGCCTCGCCGTCGCCCACCACACACGCCACGATGAGGTCGGGGTTGTCGAACGCCGCGCCGTAGGCGTGCGAGATGGAGTAGCCGAGTTCGCCGCCTTCGTGGATGGAGCCGGGCGTCTCGGGCGCCACGTGGCTCGGAATTCCGCCCGGGAAGGAAAATTGCTTGAACAGCTCTTGCATGCCCTCGGCGTCTTCTGACACCCAGGGGTAGTACTCGCTGTACGTTCCTTCGAGATATGCGTTCGCCACCGGCCCTGGCCCGCCGTGGCCGGGGCCCGCGACGTAGATCATGTCGAGGTCGTACTTCTTGATGACCCGGTTGAGGTGCGCGTAGATGAAGTTCAGACCCGGCGTCGTGCCCCAGTGCCCCAGCAGGCGCGGCTTGATATGTTTGAGCGCGAGCGGCTCGCGCAGCAATGGGTTGTCCAACAGATAGATCTGTCCTACGGACAGATAATTGGCGGCGCGCCACCAGGCGTCGAGGCGCGCCAGGTGCTCGGCGCTGAGGGTTGCGTCTACGGCGGCGGGCTTTGCGACGGCGGACATGGCGTGCTCGGGCGGCTGCGGACGTTGCTTTTGGGTGTAACGCCGGCGGTCGCGGAAGGGTCCGACCAGGAAGCAGTTGGCGGTTGGTTCAGAGCAGGCGCCCGCGCGGCCGCGCCACAGCAAATTGTGGTGCAGTTCCTCTGAACCAACCCTGACCGCCAACCGCCAACCGCTTCTTCCTTTATTCCGTCAGCATCAAATGCATCTTCACCAGATGCGCCACGGAGCGTGCGCCCATCTTCTCCATCACATTGGCGCGATGAATCTCGACGGTGCGCTCGCTGAGCCCCAGGTCGATCGCGATCACCTTGTTGGCCTTGCCGTCGACCACCATCTCCATGACCTCGCGCTCGCGCGGCGTGAGCGATTCGGCGCGGCGCTTGAGATCGCTGTGCCGCTCGAGCGTCTGACGATTCTCCGCGTCCTGCTTGAGGGCGCTGTTGATGCGGTCGAGCAGGTCCTGATCGCGGAACGGCTTCTGCAGGAAGTCGAACGCCCCGTCTTTCATGGCCTGCACCGCCATTGGAATGTCGCCGTGCCCGGTGATGAGGATTACCGGGATCATCGAGCCGGTGCGGTTGAGGTGCTGCTGCACCTCCAGGCCGCTCATTTGCGGCATGCGCACGTCGAGCACCAGGCAGCCGTGCTGGCTGGAATCGAATTTCGCCAGGAACTCGTCGGGTCGGGCGAACGCGGCGGCGTCGTACCCGACGGTCTTCATCAGCACGGTCAGCGCGCTGCGCATGCCGTCGTCGTCATCGAGAATGTAGATGATGGGCTTGCGCTGCTTCGCGCCCGCATTGCCCGCCGCCGGACTGCTCATGCTTTCGTCTTCTCCCGCCGATCCTATGGATGATTGCGGCTCGTAGCACCGGTGGAATGCCAAGAGCCGCTTACTACTCAAGTCTGCGACGGTGTGGATGCAGCGGCAAGCGCAATGAAGACCGCGCCGCCTGCGGGCTCAAGCAACGTCTACTTATTAAATGTGCTATCCGATGGCGACCACGGCTTCGCAAGGCCTTGTCTTACGGATGACTCCATTCTGCTCAGTCAGCAGCCTCCGTCTGCCTAGGTCTGCGGCGTCGCGGATGTGGCCGGCAAGTGGAACCAGAACCGAGCGCCGCCGCCGGGCGCGTCTTCGAAGCCGATGGTCCCTTCGTGCGCTTCGACGATGGCGCGACTCGAGGCCAGTCCCAGGCCTGTCCCGTGAGACTTGGTCGTGAAAAACGGGCGGAACAGTCGATCACGCGCCTCGCCCGCGACGCCTGCGCCGCTGTCAATGACCGACGTGAGCACGCCATAGCGGTCGCCGCTCACGTCGACTCGCACGAGCGTCGCGCCGCGGCCGCCGTGCGCGGACTCCAGAGCATTCTGGACCAGAGTGAACAGGACATGCTGAATGCGCAGCCGATCGACTGCGACCAGCGGCAGATCGGGCTGAAGGTCGATCGTGAGCGTCACGCCGTTGCGCGCGGCGAGCAGATCGAGAATCGGGCGCAGCTCCTCCAGGATGCTCGCCAGCGAGCAGACCTCCCGCGACGGTTCCTGGCCGTTGAACAAGCGCCGAATGCGGTGTATGCCCTGACCGGCGCTCATCGCCTCGGCGCTGATATGGCGGAGTACTTCCGCCACATCGGCGAGCATAGGCTCCGGCCGCTCCAGCATGCGCTGAGCCGCCTGGGCGAAGGTCGCGATCGCGCCGATCGGCTGGTTCAGTTCGTGCGCCATGCCGCTCGCCATCTCCTCCAGGGCGGAGGTGCGGGCGATCTGCAGGAGCTGCTCGAGCAATCGGGCCGTTTGCGCATCACGGGTCCCCGGGTCGGAGCGTGTGGCGTCCGGAGCGTTCATGGGAAATTCGGCATGGACTCGGTCGTGAGTTGTGGCGCGCAACGCAGGGGTTCTTGCCACAGAAGCGGCTCATAGCGGGCAAGACTGCAGCAACCCCGCTCCCTGCACACCCGCGAGTTCCCCGCAGCGCACTGCGCCAGCCCCGTAGAGACAAGCTGCGCCACGGGGGTGATGTTACCCTTCGGGCGGCGCGTTTCCGCGCCCGGCCCACGCCCGCGGGCCGCCGCTGGAGCGGCGCAGTTCCGCTGATTTTCAGTCAGATGCATACTTGCATTTTTGCGTATGCGCAAAGACCTGCACACTGAATCGACGCTCCCGGAAGCGCCGCGGCCGCATCTGACGATGGACGAACTCCAAGAAATCCATGAGCGCCTGCTGCGCTTCTCACCTGACGCATTGATCGTGGTCGATGAACATGCCCAGATCCGCTTCGCCAACGACACGGTGCGGGACCTGTTCGGGCACGACCCGGAAAGCCTGATAGGCAAGCGCCTCGACATGCTCATCCCCGAGCGCCTGCGCGGCCGTCACGAGGATCACATAAGAAGCTACATGCGGGACCCGGACAATCGGGACATGGGAACGCGGATTTCGGACCTGCACGCCTTGAGAGCCGACGGCGTGGAGTTCTACGCCGGCATCCGGCTCGCGCCGTTCCGGCTGGGCGAGAAACTGTTTGTCGCCGCAGCCATTCGTGACATGACCGAGCGCCAGCGGATCAATGAAGAGCTGGTCGCTGCGCGCGAGGAGGCCGACCGGGCGAATCGCGCCAAGAGCCGCTTTCTGGCGATGGCCAGCCATGATCTGCGCCAACCCATGCAGACGATCTGCCTGCTGAACGCGGCGCTGCTGCGAGTCGTCCCGCAGCCGGATGCGGGCGAGCTGCTGCGCCAGCAAGAGCAGGCGATCGCCAGCGTGACGCGCCTGCTCGATACGCTGCTCGACATCTCGCGGCTGGAATCTGGAGCGGTTCAGCCTCAGAAGACCGATGCGCCGCTCGCCGAGATGTTCGAGGAGCTGCGCTCGGAGTTCTCCTCACTGGCGCATACGCGAGAGATCGATCTGCACATGGAGCCCACGAACCTGGTGTTGTCGACGGACCGCATCCTGTTCCGGCAGCTCATGCAGAATCTGCTCGGCAACGCGCTCAAGTACACCGAACATGGCTCGGTGCGAGTGTGCTGCTCCCTCCAGGCGGAGGACGTCATCGTCACGGTCGAAGACACCGGCATTGGGATCCCGGCCGACAAGCTCGAGCGCATCTTCGACGAGTACTACCAGGTGGACACGCACGGGACCAAACGCATGGGCGTCGGACTGGGTCTGGCCATCGTGAAGGAAGTCGCGCGCGTGCTGGGGTACTCGGTATCGATCGACTCTGCGCTGGGCAAGGGAACCCAGGCGCAGGTGCGCATCCCGCGTCAGCACCTGGTTCGTGCGGACCTGCAACGGACCGACGCCGACGCTGCTGCGCCGTGCGGCGCGGACGCGCGTAAAGCGCGGGTGATCCTCGTCGAGGACAACGACGGGGTGCGCCTGGCGACTGAGTTGTTCCTCAA
This sequence comes from Steroidobacteraceae bacterium, assembly GCA_034005205.1. Taxonomy (GTDB): domain Bacteria; phylum Pseudomonadota; class Gammaproteobacteria; order Steroidobacterales; family Steroidobacteraceae; genus Steroidobacter. The sequence continues at coordinate 81,988 of JAVEVD010000005.1, forward strand.
GTTCGAGGGGCACGAGACGCTCAGCGCGCCGAGCGTGGCGGAGGCGCACAAGTTATTTGACAAGGCTCGGCGTGGGGACATCCTGATCGCGGACTACCGCCTGGACGCGCGTCATACCGGACTCGATCTGCTGATGAGCCTGCGCGAGCGCCTGGGGAGCAGTGCGCCGGGGATCATCATGAGCGGCGACCTGCCGACCGTGCTGCGCGCGATGAACGAGCCGGTGGCCGATTGCCGCTTCCTGAGCAAGCCGGTGGACACGCGCGTGCTTTTGGAAGCGATCGAGGAGCTGAGCGTCGCCTCGAGCTAGTAAATCTCTGATTTACTCTGCTTCTGTGATCTCGAGCCGCTCGAAGCGCCTTGCATTGCGGGCGTTTCTTTGGGCTGAGCCGTCAGGGTAGTAGGTTAATCAGAGCTTCCCTGGACGCCGGGCCAGCGCTTTCCGAGATCATGCCGGCGCAAGAACCGCTGCAGCGCCTTGTTTGAACCCGCCAGTCTTTCCTGGATCGCCTGCAGTTCTGATCGCAATCACCCGGGCAGCAGCACCGCGGCCCCGGTCAGCCGGCCGGCGCGCAGGCGCTCGAGCGCTTCGTTCGCGTCTGCAAGGGCGAATGTCTCCACGTGCGTGCGCACTGGTGCGCGCGCCGCGAGATCAAGGAACTCTATGGCGTCACGGCGGGTGAGATTGGCCACCGAGCGCACGACTCGCTCGCCCCACAGCAGGTTGTAAGGCATGGCCGGAATGTCGCTCATGTGAATGCCGCCGCAGACGAGAACGCCGCCTTTACGCAGCGCCTTCAGCGCCAGCGGTACGAGCGCCCCGACCGGCGCGAAGATGATTGCGGCGTCCAGCGGCTCGGGCGGCATACGGTCGCTGTCGCCGGCCCAGCGTGCGCCGAGCTCCAAGGCGAAGCGCTGCGCAGGCGCATCACCGGGGCGGGTGAATGCATATACCTCCTGACCTCGCCAGCGCGCGACCTGGGCGATGATGTGGGCCGCAGCCCCGAACCCGTAGATTCCCAGGCGCTCGGCATCGCCCGCCATCCTGAGGGAGCGGTAGCCGATCAGGCCAGCGCACAGCAACGGGGCGGCGTGAGCATCGTCCAGTTCATGCGGCAGCTCGAAACAGTAGCGGGCGTCGGCCAAGACGTGCTCGGCGTAGCCGCCGTCGAGTTGGTAGCCGGTGAACAGCGCGGCGTCGCACAGATTCTCCTGCCCGCTCGTGCAGAATCGACATCGACCGCAGGTATGTCCGAGCCAGGGAACGCCGACGCGCGCGCCCGCCGACCAGTGCACGCCTGAGCCGCACGCGACGACTTCGCCTACAATCTCGTGGCCCGGAACGATGGGCAGGCGAGGTTCGGGCAACTCGCCGTCGACGAGGTGCAGGTCGGTGCGGCACACGCCGCAGGCCCGGACCCGTAACAGCGCCTGACCGGCCTGTGGCGCAGGCAAGTCGCGCCGTTCGGCCGCCAGCGGTCCGCCGACGCGATGCAGGCGCATGCATTCGGACTGATGAACGGCGATGGTGCTCATGAGTGCTCCGCGGTGATGCGATTCTCGAGGGTCGCAAATGAGGGTTTCCCCGGGAGATTTCCAACGAGAGCCCCACGAGGAATTCTCCCGCGCGGAATTGCCGCGCGAGGAGGCGCCAATGAGAGATTCCTGATGAGAGACGGCCAATGAGAGATTCCCGCAGGCTGCGGCCTGGAATGATCTACCTCGGCGCATTCGCGTTCGGGCTGTTGGCGAGCAGCGCCTGGGGAGCGTCTCCTGATGCGGAGCGCGCCGATCAGCTCATCCGACAGGCGATGGAGCTCGACAGGCGTCCCCAGCGTGGCGGCGAGCTGTACGCACGGCATTGCGCAAGCTGCCATGGCCCTCAGGCCCATGGCGACGTGGAGCGCTTCATTCCCGCGCTCGCGGCGCAACGGCAAGCCTATCTGGTCAAGCAGCTCGCGGATTTCGCGGAGCTCCAGCGCGACGCGCGCACCATGCATGATGTGGTCTCCCGCCCTGAGCTCAATGATCCGCAGGCCTGGGCCGATCTCGCCGCATGGCTCAACGCCCAGCCTCCTGCGCAAGTCACACAGACCGGGCAGGGGTCGGGCGTGGCGCTGGGCGAGGCTATCTTCCGCGAACAATGTGCGTCCTGTCACGATGAGGATGCGCGCGGCGACGACGACGGCTTTGCGCCCTCGCTGCGCAACCAGCACTACGCCTATCTCGTACGTCAGATGCACGCGCTGGGCGGCTGGCGCCGGCTGCACGCCGATCCGGAGCTGGTGAGATTCCTGGACAGCCTCGATGCACAGGAGCGCGAGGGCCTCGCGGATTACCTGTCCCGCGTGCGCGGACCGATCAGAGACCGCGCGCGAATGCATCAGGATGGTACGGTGGGCGATTGATGTTCGTCGCGCGAATGCGCTGTCCGGCGCGCATTGCGCCGCGGCCGGCGTCGTCGCGATTCAATCCGAGAGGCGTTCATGAACCCGATACGCAACATCCTGGTCATCGTCGACCCCACCGCCGAGCGCCATCCCGCCGTAGACAAGGCCGCCAGGCTGGCCCAAGCCTTTGGCGCCAAGCTCGAGCTGTTCGCCTGCGATACGCGCGCTTCGCGCGAGGCGCGTTTGGCGCGACGTCTGCGCGACGGTTCTGAGGATGTGTTCTCCGTCGATCTCGCGCCGCTGCTCGAGCGGATCGCTGCGCCGCTGCGCAACTGCGGGCTGGACGTTTCGACGCAAACCGAATGCGGCGATCCGCTGCACGAGATCCTGATCGATCGCACCAGGCGCAGCACGGCCGAATTGGTCGTCAAGGACACTCATCATCATTCGCTGGCGCGCCGTACGTTCCTGACGAACACCGACTGGTCGCTCATACGCCATTGCCCGGCGCTGCTGCTGCTGACGAAGGACGTGGCATGGCCGGAGGCGCCGACCATCTGCGCTGCGATCGATCCCGCTCACGCGAACGCCAAGCCTGCCTTGCTGGACAAGCACATACTCGACTGCGCGGCGGCTTTCGCACAGCGCCTTGCGGGCGAACTGCACGTCCTGCACGCGTACCTGCCGCTCGCCATCGTAGCGGCTGCAACGGGCGGAACGCCGCCGATGGCGACTACCGTATCCCCACAGGAGCTCGCCGAGGAGCGACAGGTGCGCCGCAAGCAAGTGGAGGAGCTGATCGCAGATTATCGCGTCGCCCCTGAGCGCGTGCATCTCGAAGTCGGTGGTCCCGGCGACCAACTGCCGAGCGCCGCCGAGCGTCTAGGATTCGACATGGTCGCCATGGGAGCGATCTCGCGCCGGGGCCTGAAGCGCGTCTTCATCGGCAGTACGGCGGAGGACGTGCTCGAACGGCTGCCGTGCGATGCCTTGATCGTCAAACCGCCAAGCTTCGCCGATGTCCTGCCGCTCTGATACGGAACGCGAGTCCCCTGTCATGAGTTGAAGACGACGGCGTCAATATTCCGCGACGCCATTTGGCGGGGGCCCATGCGAGCGCTCGATTTGACGCTGATCCTGACGATCTTCGCCGGAGCAGGTCGTGCACGCTTCGGCGTGGTCGCCGCGCCGCGCGGCGACGCAGCCGCGGTCGCCGGACGATGATCGGGGTAGAGATCGGATCACAGCGCCTGCAGGCGCTGCTAGGCAAACCCGAGCACGCGCGTGGGCTCATCATCTTCGCGCATGGCAGCGGCAGTGGACGGCTGAGTCCGCGCAACACCTACGTGGCCGAGCGCCTGCGCGAGGCGGGGTTCGCCACGTTGTTGCTCGACCTGCTGACGCCTCAGGAGGAGCGCGACCGGCGCAACGTCTTCGACGTGGCGCTGCTCGCGCAGCGCCTCGCCGCAGCCACACAGTGGGCCGAGTCGGACCCTCAGACACGGGAGCTGCCAGTCGGCTATTTCGGCAGCAGCACCGGCGCGGCCGCCGCCCTGATCGCGGCTGCGCTGCCGGACTCACGGGTGGGCGCGATCGTCTCGCGCGGTGGGCGGCCGGACCTGGCGGGAGCCATGGCGGATGTCCGTGCGCCCACGCTGCTGATCGTGGGCGGTCTGGACACGGGCGTCATCGAGCTGAATCGCAGCGCCCTGACGCGGCTCGCGGGAGAGAAGGAGCTGGTCATCGTGCCGGGCGCGGGCCACCTGTTCGAGGAGCCGGGCGCGCTCGACCAGGTGGTCAGTCACGCGCAGCGGTGGTTTGCAACGCACCTCGCAGAACCCAGCCCCGGCATGCTGAACTAGTCGCGCTTGCGAACTCAGGGCTGGGGAGGCGGAGTCGTGGCGTCCTGCGGCTCGTCCTCCGCGCCCGGCGGGGTGGTGGTCGCGGGCTCGCCCGGAACCGGCTCATCCATTGGCGGGGCCTGGTCCGGCGGCGGCGCGGGTGTGGTCTGCTCCGGCATTGCGCCCGGACCCTGATCCATCGGGCCTCGGGCGCCGTCGTCCGGTCGGGTGCATCCCGCAACGGCGAGCAACAGCACTGTGCACAAGCCAATGATTGCACGCATGGTCATCTCCTTACGGCAAGATCGTGTTCGTGGGCGTCTCTAACTCGTAACGCTGCGCGGCCCTGCCGGGTCCATCCAGGCGTTCATTGACCCTGCAACATGCGCCCGCGCGGCTCCCTGGCGGCGCCAAGGCCGACGTGGGGCAGGCGGTCCGACTACATGAGCTCGCCTGTCTCGAGCGTCAGGGCCTTGTACCAGCTTCCCACTTTCGCCAAGTGCTCGTTCTCTTCGCGCAACGCCTCGCGGAACCGTTCGGCCATCCTGTCCTGGCCCATGTTCTCGGCGAATGCGACCAGCATTTCCCATCCGGCGTGATCGACGAGCTCCGCGGCAAGTGCGGCGTGCAAGGTCTGCACCAGCGTCGTCCGCGGGTCGCTTGCGGCCTGCAGTACGCCCGCCGTTTCCATCCCGACCAGGTTCGCGCTGGGCGTCTGAGCGGTCGGATCGCCGCCCAGCTCCTCGATGCACTCCTTGATCAGCAGCGCGTGATTCGCCTCTTGGTCGCGAAGCAGCCGCACGTCCTGCAGCGTGACGCTGTCCAGCTCATCGGGCAGCGCCTCGAATTTGGCGAGCACCGCGTCGTACAGCCGCGTTCCGCCGCGTTCGAATGCGAGCCTTTCGGCCAGCTTGTCGATGAAAGCCTGCGGTCGAAGGCCGCTCGCCATCTTCAAACCGCTCTTCGCCTTGCCCTTGGCGGTCGGCGGCGGGGGAATCGAGCCCAGTCCTTCGGATTCGCGGATGTATTGCATCCGCACCTCGGCGAGCGCCCGGCCGTCGGCGCTCTGCGCCTCGGACTCCTCGACGTTCTCCATCATCAGCTTGCCCAGACTGGGCGAACTCTGCAGGCCGGTGCGGTTCGCGCCCAAGCGCGTGGAATCAACAGACTGTTTCATGATGCAGCTCCCGGCAAAAACGCGGTCCGCAGACGCGTCTGGTTATCAGAAATTGGCCGCTTCACGCGTCAACTCCGTGCCAGGGCGCCAGCTGTAGCCCGCGGCGATGGTCTCGGTCGGAGAGCCTTCGGAGTTCAGGCGATTGCGGTAGTCGAGAGAATCCTGGGGCTCCTCATCCAGGCTGACGATCTCGGTCTGCGCCGCGCGCAGCTCGATCTCACGCGCCAGCGTGTTGCGTACGAACTCGCGCTGGCTGACGAAGGGGATAGGCTCAGGCAGGCGCTCACCGAGGACTTCTTGCGGGTCGCGCCGCTCGTTCGTCTTGAAAAGCTCGGCGACCAAGTGCAGATGTCCCAGCTCGTAGTCGAGCATGCGCTCCCAGATCGCCTTGATGCGCGGGTTGGGCTCCTGCTGCACGCAGCTGTAGTAGTTGTATGTCTCGGTCGCTTCGTGCAGCAGCCAGTTCTCCAGCAGGCTCTGGCTCGGGTCGAGCAGCGATTCGTACTGCGTCACGTGCTGCTCCTCGATCGAGGCGATCTCCGCGTACAGTTGCCGCGCCAATGGATCACTGAACAGCGGGCCAATGTTCATGTAGTAGTCGTGGGTCTGATGCTCCGCCGCGGTGAGCGTCAGCGCGTTCAGCTTGGTGAGAGGCGCCGCGGTATGGCGGTCGAAAGGGCGGCGCAGGTCGTTCGCCGGCGCGCGATGCTCGACCGCCGTAGGCCGGCCGGGCAGCACGTCGGTATAGCTTTGCAGGATATTGTTGGCGTCCTTGCCTTCCAGCCGGTCGAGCAGCGCCGAATAGCGATACAGGTGATCGAAGTCTTCAAGTAGACCGAAGCGATACACCTGCGCCAAATACTCGTCCGGTTCCTGCTGCGCGAGGGACGCCGTGACCTCTGTCGCGACCTGCTCGTAGGCGATGGTGGTCTCGAGCGGGGAATGGTCGGCGCCCAGCAGCCAGTTGACCATGGTCGCCTGGTGCTGCTCGATACGCCGCACTTGTGCGAGCGGCAGGCGCAGCTCGCCGTTGAAGCGCGCGGCCGCGTGCGAGAAGCGCAATGCTTCGACCTCGACGCCGTTCATCAGGATGATGCGTACACGGGTGAATGCATCGTCGTCCAGCTTGCTGATCGGCTTGCCGGCCATTTCGCGCCATGTGAAGCCTTGTCTGTCGAGCGGCGTGCCGCGATCTTCGAAGAGCGCCAGAGCCATGATGGAATCTCCCATGCATTGAGGCGGAAAGCTTGAGTGTGATGCGAGCGACTCGCAGCGGGATTGCAGCGCAGGCGCTGCTCAGTCTGCTGAGCTTAACCGCACCGCCAAACCACGGTTCCATGCGAATACGCCTACGCGCGAAGCGTGTCGGGCGTCGTGGAACAATCCGATGGCGGCGGCGTTTATCGCCGTCAAGGCGTCGGGCGATCGCTCCGACGGCGCGCTTGCTCGAATACGCCAACAGCGCGCCTCTCGAACGCCCGCCTGCTCCCAGAGGCCTCGAGGGCGACAGAGTTCGCCGTCCGTGCGTATGGCCGTCCGACCGCAGGAGCTCCGTATGGCGCGCGATGCGTCGTTGTCCCTTTTGGCTCAAATCGTCTCCGAGCGTGAGCCGGCCATTCTCGAGGGCTGGCTCGACAAGCTGGACGACATGGGAGTGTTGCACACCGGCCGCATCTCCGATCAGGAGCTGCGTACGCAGGCGCAGCGGCTGCTGGAGCTGTTGCACAAAGCCCTGTCCGCAGGACGGGCGCAGATCGACGCCGCTCCATACCAGCCGGTGCGTGAGCTGCTCGGCGAAATCAGCCGCAGTCGTGCGATGCAGGGTTTTTCTCCCAGAGAGACGGCGCAGTTTGTATTCGCCTTGCGGCAGCCGCTCCATGACGCGATTACGGCCTCGAGCGGCTTCGACGCGCAGCAGCTCGCGGAGGCTTCCCTGCAAAGTACGCTGCTCCTCGACGCGCTTGGCCTGTACACCATGGAGGCTTTTCACAAGAGTCGCGAGGAGGTGATCGTCCGCCAGCAACGCGAGATCGCAGAGTTGTCCACGCCGGTCGTGAAGCTCTGGGAGGGCGTGCTTGCCCTGCCGCTGATCGGCACCCTGGACAGCGAGCGCACGCAAGTGGTGATGGAGAATCTGCTGCAGTCCATCGTCGATCAGGCGGCCGTGATCGCCATCATCGATATCACGGGAGTCCCGACCGTCGATACGCTGACTGCGCAACACCTGCTCAAGACGGTCGCCGCGGCTCGGTTGATGGGCGCCGATTGCATCGTCAGCGGCATCCGTCCGCAAATCGCGCAGACCATGGTGCATCTGGGCGTGGAGCTGAACGTGGTCTCCAAGGCCACGTTGGCGGATGCGCTGGCCCTGGCGCTGCGCCGCGTCAACCGCACTGTCGTCCCGATCAAGGCCGAACAGCGCGCTTGAGCTCTCATGTCATGGATCGAATTCCCATTCTGAAGTTTGGCGACGCGCTGCTGGTCACCATACAGGTAGACATGCACGACCGCATGGCCACGGCGCTCGAGGAGGATCTCACTACCAGGATCGTGCAGTACGGCGCGCATGGGGTGCTGATCGATATCTCCACCCTCGAGATCGTCGACAGCTTCATGGGCCGCATGCTCGACGGCATCGCCAGCGTCTCGCGCATGCTGGATGCGGAAACCGTGGTGGTGGGAATGCGCCCGGCGGTGGCCATCACGCTGGTCGAGCTCGGTCTGTCGCTGAGCGGCGTGCGCACGGCGCTGAACGTCGAGCGAGGCATGGAGCTGATCACGCGCACCCGCGAGGCGCAGGACGTCGCGGATGCGGGGACGGAGGATGATGATCGGCGGCCAGCCTGAGGAGGGCGGCGCCCGCATCCTGCCGATACGCTCGTCGGACGACATCGTGCACGTGCGCCGGGAGGTGCGCACCTGCGCGGTACAGGCGGGGCTCAGCCTCGTGGAGCAGACGAAAATCGTGACTGCCGCGAGTGAGCTGGCCCGCAACACGCTGGATCACGGTGGAGGCGGGCAAGTGGCGATAGAAGTCGCGGTGCGAGGCGTGCGGCGCGGCGTGCGCCTGACGTTCGAGGATCAGGGGCCGGGGATCGCCGACGTGCAGCTCGCGCTGCGCGACGGCTACAGCACGGGATCGGGACTCGGTCTGGGGCTGGGCGGAGCGAAGCGTCTCAGCAACGAGTTCTCGATCGAGTCCCGGCCGTTCGGCGGTACGCGCGTGGTGATCGCGCGCTGGAAATGATCGTGCGAGCCTTCGAAGTAGTCGAAGCCAGCCAAGTCGCGCAGGCGCGACGGGCCGTCAAGGAGGCGGCCGCCAGGCTTGGAGGCGACGAGAGCGCTTGCGGTCGCGCCGCACTCGTGGCGACCGAGCTGGCGACCAACCTCATCAAGCATGCGAGCGGCGGCGAGCTGCTGCTCGGCGTCTATGACGATGACGGCGGAACGGGCTTGCAGCTCATCGCGCTGGATCGCGGGCCAGGCATAGCCGATGTGGGCGGCGCCATGCGCGACGGCTACTCGACCGCAGGAGGCGCCGGAGGGGGGCTGGGCGCGGTGCGGCGCCTGTCGCAGTTCATGGAGATTGCTTCCTGGCCCGGACAGGGCACGGTGGTGCTTGCGCGTTTGGCGCTGAGCGCTTCCGTCGCTCGCGAGCCGGGCCGGGCGAACTGGGCTTGCATATCCATCGCCAAGCCTGGTGAAGAAGTGTGCGGCGACAGTGCGGATGTTGCAGATGCGAGCGTCGGTCGAACGGTGCTGGTGGTGGACGGTCTGGGGCACGGGCCTGCGGCGGCGGCCGTCTCCGCCGAAGCCATCCGCCTTTTCAGAAGGAGCCAGGCGGCTCCGGTGACCGAGATTCTGCACAACCTGCATGCTGGGCTGCGCTCGACGCGCGGAGCGGCGGTCGCCGTGGCGCGTTTCGAACCTGCGCGAGTGCTGTTCGGCGGCATCGGCAACATCGCTGGGGCCCTGGTGGCGCCCGACGGCGTTCGGCGCATGGTCTCGCTCAACGGGACGGCCGGCCACGTGGCTGCGCGCATTCACATTTTCGAGTATCCCTATTCCGGGGAAATGGTCTTGTTGCACACCGACGGTTTGAGCTCGCGCTGGTCCTTCGACCGTTACCCAGGCTTGACGGCTTCGCATCCTGCGCTGATCGCCGCCGTGCTTTGTCGTGATCACTGGCGTCGGCAGGACGACGTCACGGTGCTGGTCTCGCGCGGTGCGCCGTGACGACGCATCGGCCCTTCATGACCGTGCCCGTTGAAACCGAGCTCGATGTGGTCGCCGCGCGTCAGCGCACGCGGCGTCTCGCCGAACTGCTCGGCTTCGACAGGCAGGATTCCACGCGCCTCGCCACTGCGGTCTCCGAGATCGCCCGCAACGCCCACATGTATGCGAAAGGCGGACGCGCGGAGTTCGTTCTGCAGGGCTCGCAGGCGCCGCAACAACTACTCATCCGCATCATCGATGAGGGCCCGGGCATCGCCGATCTGGACGCCGTGCTCGAGGGACGGCGGCGTGCGAGCGACGGTCCGGGCGCGGGAATCATCGGCGCCAAACGGCTGCTGCACCACTTCAGGATCTCCTCCACCGCGCAGGGCTCGACGGTCGAGCTTGGCCACCGTCTGCCCGACAGGGCGCCGTTGGTCACGCCCGACATGCTGCAGGCGATCGTCGCCAAGCTCCTTAGCACGCGTGAAGAAGATCCGATGACGGTGCTGCGCCAGCAGAACCAGGAATTGCTGCAGAGCCTTGAGGAGATCCGCCGTCGCCAGCAGGAAGCCGAGCAGCTCAGCCGCGAGCTGGCCGACACCAATCGAGGAGTAGTGGCGCTCTACGCCGAGCTCGATGCACGCGCCGAGCAATTGCGTCACGCGAGCGAGATGAAATCGCGATTCCTCTCGAGCGTCAGCCACGAGTTCCGCACGCCGCTCAATTCGATCATGGCGCTGTGCGCCCTGCTGCTCGAAGGCGTGGACGGTGAGCTGAGCAGCGAGCAGAGGCGGCAGATCGGCTATTTGCGCAAGTCGGCGCACGAGTTGCTCGAGCTGGTGGACGACTTGCTGGATTTGGCGAAGGTGGAAGCCGGCAAGGTCGAGGTGCGCAGCGTCCAATTCACGGTCCGCGATCTGTTCGGCGCTCTGCGCGGCGCGCTCAAGCCGCTGCGCGGTTCCGGCGAAGTCGACCTGGTGTTCGAGCCCGCCGATGATTTGCCGCCGATGTGCACCGACGAGCGCAAAGTCTCCCAGGTGCTGCGCAACCTGATCTCGAACGCCTTGAAGTTCACCGAGCGCGGCGAGGTGCGCGTCAGCGCCCGCTACGACGCACAGCGGCGGCGCATGACGTTCGTCGTGACCGACACCGGCATCGGCATCGCCCCCGAGAACCGCGAGCGCATCTTCGAGGAGTTCTCGCAGGTCGAAGGCGCATTGCAGAAGAGGTCCGCCGGAACAGGGCTGGGGCTGTCGGTGTCCAGGCGACTTGCGGAGCTTCTGGGCGGAGAAGTGTGGCTCGACAGCGAGCTCGGCCGAGGCTCGCAGTTCTATCTGACGGTTCCGGTCGTCTACGCCGGTCTGTCTCAGGCTCAGACGGCGGCTCTCGAGCCGTCGCAGCGCCGCACGCGCGTGCTCGTAATCGACGACGACGAGACGTTCCGCTACGTGTTGCGGCAGTTTCTGAGCGAGTCGCGTGAGTACGAAATGATCGAGGCTGGGGATGGGCGCGAGGGCCTGCGCCGCATTTACGAAGACGAACCCGAGGTCGTGATACTGGACCTTCAGATGCCGAATACCGACGGGTTCGAGGTGCTGCAGCGTCTCAGCGAGGACCCCAGCACTGCGCATCAACGTCTGATCGTTTCCACTTCACTGCAGTTGGACGGGGCGCTGCGCGAGCGCCTGCCGCGCAGTGCTGCGGTGCTGCCGAAGTATGAGCTGTCGCGCGAGCGTCTGATGCAGTTGCTGCAAGGCGCCGCAACGTCGAACTGAGGTCATGCCGTGAGCAGCCCGCGAACTCTGATACTGAACGTCGATGACAACGAGGCGCATCGTTACGCGATTACACGCATCTTGCGGTCTGCTGGCTACACGGTGGCGGAGGCCGCCGACGGGGAGGAAGCGCTAAGCGCGACTGCGGGGCTCAAGCCTGCGCTGGTGCTGCTCGACGTAAAGCTGCCGGACATCAGCGGCATCGAGGTGTGCAGCGAGATCAAGCGCCGCTGGCCGAGCGTGCTCGTGCTGCAGACTTCAGCCGCGTACACGAGCGGCGCCGATCGTACGCGCGGGCTCGAGAGCGGCGCCGATTCCTACCTTACGCAGCCGGTCGAGCCCTCCGAGCTGGTCGCGGCCGTGCGCGCCATGCTTCGTTTGCACGAAGCGGAAGAGAAGCTGCGCCGCCTCAATCAGACGCTCGAAGCGCGCGTTCAGGAGCGCACCGCTGATCTCGCCGCGGCCAACGCCATGCTCAAAGAGGAGATCGAGCAGCGCGAGCGCGCCGAAGCTCAGCTCGTGCAAGCGCAGAAGATGGAGGCGATCGGCCGACTCACGGGCGGCATCGCCCACGACTTCAACAATCTCCTGACCGCGGTCATCGGCAATCTCGACCGGATCTGCGCGCGCAGCACCGACGCCAAGATCAGACGGCTGGCGCGCAACGCCTTCATGGCGGCCGAGCGAGGCTCGAAGCTGACCGCGCAGCTGCTGGCCTTTTCGCGCACGCAGAAGCTCGTGACCGAGCCGGTGGACGTGAACGCTGCGATCGAGGGCATGCTCGACCTGCTGAAGCAATCGCTCGGACCCTCGGTCGAATTCAAAGTCTCGCTGCAGGATGATCTGCCGCACGCCCTCGGCGACCCAAACCAGCTCGAGTTGGCGATCCTCAATCTCATCCTCAACTCGCGCGACGCGATCGCCGATCACGGCGGTCGCATCTCGCTCGCGACCCGACTTGCTCGCATCGAGGAGCCGGGAGGTGAACTCGCGCCGGGCGAGTACGTGAGCATCGAGATCGAGGACAACGGCGCAGGCATGGAGCCAGAGGTGCTCGCACGCGCCTTCGATCCGTTCTTCACGACCAAAGCGCCCGGCAAAGGCACCGGCCTTGGGCTGTCGCAGGTGTATGGCATCGCGCACGAGGCCGGCGGTGCGGTGCATATCGATACGGAGGTCGGCGTCGGCACGACCGTCCGTCTGTATTTGCCGCGCTCGCCGCGACGCGCCGAGCAGATCGAGCCGCTTGCGCCAGGCGACGGCGCGCGTCGCGGGGAGTCCGTGCTGATCGTGGACGACGATCAGCAGGTGCGCGAGCTGGTGAGTGATTACCTGCAGGAGATCGGCTACGAAACGCGCGCAGTGGACGATGCGCAGGGCGTGTTGGACGCGATCGAGGCTGCGCAGCCCGACCTTCTCATTGCGGACTTCGCCATGCCGGGCGTGAGCGGGGCGGAGGTGGCTCGGCAAGTGCGCGCTCGATGGCCGCATATCCCGATACTGTTCTTCAGCGGGTACGCGGACAGCGCCGCGCTCGAGGCCGCCGTGGGCGATGCGCCCTTGCTGCGCAAGCCGTTTCTGCCGAGCGAGCTGGCCGCGGCGATCCGTGCAGTGCTCAATGAACGGCGCGCGTGAGTGGGGCGTACAGGCGGGAGGGCCCTCGGGCGCCACGTCGCTCCGATTCAGGCGAATACGGAATCCAGGAACATCATCACTGCGAAGCCGCCCAGCAGAGAGAACGTCGCTGTGTCCTCGTAGCCGCCGCGATGCGTCTCCGGGATGATCTCGTCGCTGATCACGAACAACATCGCGCCGGCCGCAAACCCGAGCGTCCAGGGCATCAGCGGCTCGGCGATCCAGACCGCTGCGGCGCCTAGCGCCCCGCCCACCGGCTCGACCAGACCAGTGAGGCTCGCCGCCGCGAAGGCGAGCAGCTTCGAGTAGCCGATGGCGAGCATGGCGGCGGCCACCGCAAGGCCCTCCGGAATGTTCTGCAGTCCGATGCCGATCGCGAGCGAGGCGCCTTTGGCGACCTCGCCGCCCGCGAACCCCACGCCCACCGCCATTCCTTCGGGGAAGTTGTGCAACGTGATCGCGATGACGAACAGCCAGATGCGTCTCAGCTTGCGCGTGTCCGGTCCCTGCTTACCGAGGATGAAGTGCTCATGCGGCGTGAATTTGTGAGCTGCGTACAAAGCGATCGCCCCGCACAGCAGTCCGGCGATGACGAACGCCACGGCGCCCGACGGCGAAGCGAAGCGCGCCTGCGCGTACGCGACGCCCGGTTGCAGAAGCGAGAAGAACGTCGCTGCGAGCATCACGCCGGCCGCGGCGCTCAGCAAAGCATCCTCCGCCCGCGGCGAGGGCCGAGCGAACACCAGCACCCACGCTGCGCCGAGCGCCGTGCCGAGCCCGGCAAGAAAGCTGGCGCCGAAGCCGAGCCAGAACAGTTCGGTTGGTTGCATCGGATAAGTAGAAACCGGATCGGCGGGGGGCGGCAAGCAGATCGTCTACACATATGACGAGGCGATCCGCAGACGCTTCCGCCCGGCCTGCGCTCACGCCGGCGAGTGAGACGTTGACGTTCACACCGCCCCAGACTAGCTTGAACCTTTCCAAAGAAGCTCTGATCAACCTACCGCCCTGACGTGCAGCCCAAGGAAATGCCGGCGCCGCACCACGTTTCGAGCGGCTGGAGATCACAGAAACAGAGTAAATCAGAGATTCGCTAATGCAGGATCGGGACCGCACATGAGCAAAGCATCGTTCACGCCCAAGGCGTATCTGAGGGTCGGCTGCCCGTTCTCTTTCAAGTTTCTGCTGTTCATGTCGGAGGCCGGTCTCGGAGACGCGATCCAGTGGATTCGCTGCGATCCTGAAGATGCATCGTTTGGCCAGATCAAAGAGAAACTGACCGCCGGGCTCGGAAAGAACGCCACTTTCCCGACGGTGGAGATCGAACCAGGCGTGTACCGTTCCGATTCGGATCGGCTGATCGAGCACTACGCACAGCAGCATGCTGTCGCCGTGGAGCAGCTTCGGGCGTTGTCTTTCTACAAGGAAAGCATTTTTCCGCAGTTGCTTGAGGCGCATCAGGGCTGATGCGATGACGCGCGCTGGGCGATACAGTTTGTGCGTCATGCGCTAGCATTGCGCTCCTCCGCGTGCGAGACGCGGCTGGACCGACGCGTCACAACGAGCAGAAGGTATGTGCAGCCGCGGCGTCGCGCGGCTCGCCCAGAGGCAGTGATATGAATGACAGGGTGGAACGCGCTGGATTGTCCGTCGCCGCAAAGCTCGCCGGATTCATCGAGCGCGAGGCGCTGACCGGAACCGGCGTAGGCGCCGAGCAATTCTGGCGGGGTCTCGCGGACATTCTGGCGCGCTTCACGCCGGAGAACCGCGCGTTGCTCTCGGAGCGCGACCGGATGCAGGCCGAGATCGATCGTTGGCACAGCGCGCGCCCTGGACGGTTCGATGCGGCTGAATATCAGGCCTTCCTGCGCGAACTCGGCTATCTCGTCGCGGAGCCGCCCGGCTTCAACGTGCAGAGCACGAACGTCGATGCGGAGGTCGCCACGATGGCCGGACCGCAGCTGGTCGTGCCTTCTCTGAACGATCGCTTCGTACTCAACGCCGCGAACGCGCGTTGGGGGAGCCTGTACGATGCGTTTTACGGAACCGACGCCTTGCCCGGCGCGGCGCGGCCGGGCGGCTACGACGCCGAGCGCGGCGCGCAAGTGATCGCGCGCGCCAAGGCGTTCCTCGATGAAGCCGCGCCGCTTGCCCATGGGCGGCATGCCGACGTGAAGGGTTACAGCGTGGTGAATGGCGCGCTCTCGCCCGCGCTGGCCGATCCGTCGTTGTTCGCCGGCTATCGCGGCGATCCCCGCGAGCCGAGCGGGGTGCTGCTGCGGCATCATGGGTTGGGCGTCGAGTTGCTGATCGATCGGCGACACCCCATCGGCAAGGACGACCCGGCCGGAGTCGCCGACATCATTTTGGAGGCCGCGCTCACCACCATCGTGGACCTGGAGGATTCGGTCGCCGCCGTCGACGCCGAGGACAAGACGAACGCCTACGCCAATTGGCTCGGCCTGATGCGCGGCGATCTCGAGGCCACCTTCGAGAAGGGCGGCCGCACCATGACCCGCAAGCTCGAAGGCGATCGCGTGTGGCGTTCGCCCAAGGATGGAGCGGAATTCACCCTGCCCGGGCGCTCACTGCTCTTCGTGCGTAATGTCGGCCACCTGATGACGACGCCGGCCGTGCTTATGCCGGACGGTTCGGAGGCGCCCGAAGGCATTCTCGACGCGATGACCACAGCGCTGATCGGGATGCATGATCTGAAGGGACTCGGTCGCTATCGCAACAGCCGCGAGGGCTCCATTTATATCGTCAAGCCGAAGATGCACGGCCCGCAGGAGGCGCAGTTCGCCAATCGGTTGTTCGACGCGGTGGAGGACGCGCTCGGCTTGGCGCGCCACACGCTCAAGCTCGGGTTGATGGACGAGGAGCGCCGCACGTCGGCGAATCTCGCTGCGTGCATCGAGGCGGTGAAGGGCCGCATAGTCTTCATCAACACCGGGTTCCTCGATCGCACTGGCGATGAGATCCATACCTCCATGCGGGCCGGTCCGATGATCCGCAAGGGCGCCATGAAGTCATCGACCTGGATCAAAGCGTACGAGGACCGTAACGTGAGCATCGGTCTCGCCTGCGGGCTCGCGGGCGTCGGTCAGATCGGCAAAGGCATGTGGGCGGCCCCGGATCGCATGGCGGACATGCTCGAGCAGAAGATCGCTCATCCCAAGGCCGGCGCTACGACCGCGTGGGTCCCGAGCCCCACGGCGGCGACGCTGCATGCGTTGCACTACCACTCGGTGAACGTCTTCTCGCTGCACGATGAGCTGGCGCGCCGGCCGACGCCGTCGCTCGATGCGCTGCTCACCGTGCCGTTGCACGAGGGTGCGCCCTTCTCGCCGGAAGAGATCCGCGAGGAGCTCGACAACAACGCCCAGGGTATTCTCGGGTACGTGGTGCGCTGGGTGGACCAGGGCGTCGGCTGCTCGAAAGTGCCAGACATCCACGATATCGGTCTGATGGAAGATCGCGCCACCTTGCGTATTTCCTCGCAGCACATCGCGAATTGGCTGCTGCACGGCGTGTGCACCAAAGAGCAGGTGGAAGCCGCGTTGCTGCGCATGGCTGCGAAGGTGGATGCACAGAACGCCGCCGATCCTTTGTACCGGCCGATGGCGCCCGATCCCGGGGCGAGCTTGGCGTTCCAGGCGGCGCGTGCGCTTGTATTCGAGGGCGTTGCACAGCCGAACGGCTACACAGAGCCGTTGCTGCATCGTTTTCGGGCGCAGGTGAAAGCGCGCGGCGCCGCCGGCTCTGCAGCCTGACGGAGCGGGACCTCATCGCAGGATCCGTTTGCCGGTCCGCTTCGCGTTCGAAACGCGGAACGGGGCGCCTGCCGCGGTCGTCGATGAAAGCGTCGCGGTTCGAGACGAGCTTTCGTGCGCTGGCCGGAGGGATGCGGCGACCGGCGCGCTAGCGCCGGCGCGCGCGCCTTGCGCGCTCGGCGTGCAACTCGTCTTCGACGAGGCGCTCAGGCAGTCCCTGGCAATCCGCGTCCGCTGCCGCGCCGTCCAGGCGCGCCGCGACGCAGCGCGCCAGGCGTCTCTCCTGCAGCCCGCGCATGATCTCGTGGGTCATGAAATCTTCACAGGAGGGCGCATCCTTCCTGCCGACTTCGTGATCGTCCAGGCACTGATTCAGCTCGTCCCGTCGCCGCATGTCTTCGGCGATGCGCTCCTCCACATAAGCGACTCGATCCGCCACCAGGCGCTCGTAGAAATCCGGACGCTTGCGCAGGAACGCCTTCTCCATCGAGCGCGTGATCGCAACGCACTCCGGGCTGGTTTCCTGCTTGTGAGCCATTTCAAGACAGCGACGCACCAGCTCTTCCTGGGGCGCTGTGAGTTCGGGCGGCGCGCACGCGCCGACGGCGGCGGCCATGAACAGCAAAACGAGTTTCGGCGACGGCATCTGTCGAATGGTACTGGATGCGCGACAGCGTGAACCCCGACGTCCTGAACGCGCCTATCCTATAGGGCATGTGTGCTTCCGGACCGCTCATCGAGGAGTTGAGCACGATCGCGGTGGACGATACGCACGAGGTGTCCGGCCTGTGGCTCACTCCGTCCGATCCGCTGGCCTGCTTCGTGCTTGCGCATGGCGCCGGAGCGGGGATGCGCCATCCAGCGATGGCCACGCTGGCGCATGATCTGGCCGAACGTGGGATCGCGACGTTCCGTTACCAGTTCCCGTACATGGAACGGGGTTCGAGGCGACCGGACCCACCGGCGCTTTGCCATGCGACTGTGCGGGCCGCAGTGGCTGCGGCGGCGCGGCTGACTGGAAAGCCGCTGATCGCCGGAGGCAGATCCTTCGGCGGGCGAATGACGTCACAGGCGCAGGCCGCTGCTGCGCTGGCGGGCGTGCGTGGGCTGGCGTTCCTCGCTTTCCCGCTGCATCCGGCCAAGCGCCTCTCCGATGAGCGCGCGGCGCATCTGTTCAATGTGCAAATCCCGATGTTGTTTCTGCAGGGCGCGCGCGATGATCTCGCCGACCTGGCCTTGCTCGAGCCGCTGGTCGCGCGACTGGGAAAGCGGGCGAGGCTGCATGTGCTGCAGGAGGCGGACCACTCGTTTCATGCGCCCGCCAGGAGCGGCCGCAAAGATGCGGAGATTCGCGCCGAAGCAGTGAGCGTGCTGGTCGAGTGGATCCGAATGCTGCTCGGGTCTTCCTGACAGCGTCGGCCGCCGCCGCCTTGCCGCAGGACCGTGTGCGGCCGACTTTGGTCCGTGCAACGCCGGGCGGCCGAAAGAGGAAGGGCTGATGTTCGCATCGAACAAGACACCCTTGCGTGCGGCCGCGATGGTCGCCGTTTCGTTCGTGGGCTTCGCGCTTGCGGTGCTCGTGCTGCTCGGCAGGGGAGTCGTAACGCCGCAGATGGCCCTGCTCATGCTGGTCGCGCTGCTCGGCCTGTACTTGGGGTTCGGGGTGCTGATCGCGATCTGGCGGCTCACGGGCAAGCTGCGCTGAGCGCCTCGCGTGCAGCGGCTTCGTGGGACCGTGGGATGAAGCGATCGCTGGATCAGTACAGTCGCAAGCGCAGCTTCGAACGTACTCCAGAGCCTGCGCCGCGTCCGCTCGCGCAACGCTGCGGTCCGCTGCTGTTCGTCGTGCAGAAGCACGCGGCGCGCCGATTGCACTATGACTTCCGGCTGGAGCTCGACGGCGTGCTGAAATCCTGGGCCGTGCCGAAGGGGCCCTCCCTGAATGTGCGCGACAAGCGCATGGCCATCGAAACGGAGGACCATCCGTTCGACTATGCCGCTTTCGAAGGCGTCATACCCGCGAAACAATACGGCGCCGGCGCCGTGATCGTCTGGGATTGCGGTGTGTACTCGCCGGATGAAGACCAGGAGTATTGCTTCGCCGATCGGGCGCGTGCGCAACAGCGCATCAGGGATGGACTGGCGGCGGGCAAGCTGAGTTTGTTCCTGCGCGGCGAGAAGCTGAAGGGCTCATTCGCGCTGGTGAGGACTGCGACGCCGCGGCAATGGCTGCTCATCAAGCACAAGGATCGCTGCGCGGAGCAAGTCGACGTGCTGGCCCGCGCGCGTTCCGTGCTCGGCGGATACAAGGTGGAGGAGCTGAGCCCCTCGACGCCCATCGAGCGCGTCGACGCCGAGCGGCTCGCTGCGACCGGATCGCCGGAAACCACGCCCGCGAAGCTCTCGCCCATGCTTGCGGACAGCGGCGACGCCGTGCGCTCGCAGCCGGGCTATTCGTACGAGCCGAAGCTCGACGGCTATCGCATCATTGCCACGCTGCAGGGCGGCGAGGTGCGTCTGACGTCGCGCAACGGACTGGACATGAGCGCCGTCTTTCCTGAGGTCGTAGCCGATCTTGCAAGCCAGGCCGTGGAATCCATGATTCTGGACGGCGAGGTCGTGGCGTTCGGCGCCGACGGTCGGCCGTCGTTCAACGCCCTGCAAAAGCGCGCGCAGCTGAAAACCCGCAGCGAGATCGCCGCAGCCCGGCGCGAGACGCCCATTGCGATGGTGTGCTTCGATCTGCTGCATTTCGCTGGCCTGAATCTCAGGAACAATCCGCACCAGGCGCGACGTCGCTATCTCGCGCAGTGCTTGCTGCCCTCGGCTCATTTGCAGCTCATTCATTCCACGCAGGACGCCGAGACGCTGTACGCGGCTGCGCTCGACAGCGGTTTCGAAGGGATCGTCGCCAAGCGCGGCGACAGCCCTTACCAACCCGGGCGTCGCTCGTCCGCCTGGCGCAAGATCAAGGCTGTGGATACGGCGGAGTTCGTGATCGGCGGCTACACCAGCGGCAAAGGCGCGCGCGAGCCGATCGGTG
Organism: Steroidobacteraceae bacterium; assembly: GCA_034005205.1. Lineage (GTDB taxonomy): Bacteria > Pseudomonadota > Gammaproteobacteria > Steroidobacterales > Steroidobacteraceae > Steroidobacter. The sequence continues at coordinate 101,840 of JAVEVD010000005.1, forward strand.
CGCTGCTGCTCGGCTATTGGCGCGACAGCGAACTCCACTATGTAGGGCGCGCAGGCTCGGGGCTTACGGACCAGATCGTGCGCGAGCTGCAGGCGCGTTTCGCCGGGCTCGCCCGCAAGCAATCGCCGTTTGCGACGCAGCCGCCGCTCGACCGGCCGACGAAGTGGCTGGATCCACAACTCGTCGTGGAAGTCAGCTATCAGGATCGCACGCCGGACGGCATGTTGCGTGCGCCCGTATTCATGCGCATGCGCGACGACGTCGCGCCTCGCAGCGTGCGCAAGGCGCCCTTGCAGCGCGGCCTCGCCAGCCGCGCGACTCCGGCGCCCGCCTCGGAAACCGAAGAGGTGTTGCAGCAGCTCGAGCGCAGCGCAGCGCAGATGCAGCTCAGGGTGGGTGAGGCCCAGATCCGGTTGACCAACCTGGATCGTGAGTATTGGCCCGCGAATCCGCGCAGCGGCGAGCCGGCCGTAAGCAAGCGGGATCTGCTGCGTTACCTCACGCGCGTATCGCCCTACATGCTGCCGCACCTCAGAGACCGGCCGCTGACCATGATCCGCATGCCCGAAGGCATACACGGCGAACGCTTTTTTCAGAAGCACTGGGAGCACCGGCTGCCGGAATTCGCGGCGTCCGTGACGATCTTCTCCGAGCACAACGATGAGCGGCGCGACTACATACTCGTCAACGATCTGCCGACATTGCTTTGGCTGGGACAGGTCGGGACGCTGGAGTTCCACGTGTGGTCCTCGCGGGCCAGCGTCGGGCCGGACGCCGTGAGCCGCAGCACAGATTACGCAAGCTCGCTGCAGGCGCTGGAAGGTTCGGTGCTCAACTATCCCGACTACCTGGTCTTCGACATCGATCCCTACATCTATTCGGGAAAAGAGGCGCCGGGGGCGGAACCGGAGCTGAACAAGAGGGGTTTTTCAGTTGGCAAGCGGGTCGCCTTCTGGCTGCATGCGCTGCTCCGGGAAATGTCGCTCGAAGCCGTGGTGAAGACCTCCGGCAAGACCGGCCTGCACGTCTTCGTTCCGATCGAGCGGACGGTGACTTTCGACCAGGCCCGCGAGATCTGCGAAATGGTCGGGCGCCATCTGATGCGCGAGCACCCGAGCGAGATCACCATGGAGTGGGCGGTGGTCAAGCGCACGGGAAAGATTTTCATGGACTACAACATGAATGTGCGGGGCAAGACTCTTAATGTGGCCTACTCCCCACGGGGCGTGGCAGGCGCTCCGGTGTCCATGCCTCTGACCTGGGAGGAGCTGGAAGCCTCCGAGCCGGGCGACTTCACGATGCGCAACGTCATGGCCCGCCTGGAAAGGACCGGCGATCGGTGGCAGGATGTTTTGACGTCGAAACAGAACCTAGGGAAGCTCTGATCAACCTACCACGCTGACGGTTCGGCCCCGAAGAAATGCCGGCAATGCAAGGTGTTTCGAGCGGCTCGACACGCGGAAACATCTGACGAGGCAATCATGGCCGCACGCGCAATGGGATCGTTGACGATTTCCTTCGGACTGATCGCCATCCCGGTGAAGCTCTACACGGCGACGCAATCGAGCGGATCGATCAGCTTCAATCTGCTCCATCGGAAGTGCGGCTCGCGTTTGAAGCAGCAGTATGTGTGCATCAAGGAGGGCGTCGTCGTCGGGCGCGACGACATGGTCAAGGGGTACGAGTTCGCCAAGGACCAGTACGTGCAATTCACGCCGGAGGAGATCAAGGCGCTGGAGGAAGTCGGCAGCCATGCCGTAGAAATCTCGGAATTCGTGTCGGTCGAGTCCATCGATCCGGTGTACTTCGACAAGACTTACTATCTGGCGCCGGACAAGGGCGCCGCCAAGCCTTATGCGCTGCTCACCAGGGCGCTCACGGAAACCGGGCGTTGCGCCGTCGCCCGATGGGCGACGCGCGGCAGCGCGCACATAGTGATGCTGCGCCCGATCGGCGACGTGCTTGCGATGCAGCAGCTGCATTTCGCGGGCGAGGTGCGCGAGGCGACCGAGATCGAGGTGCCGAAGCAGGAGCTCAAGTCCCAGGAGCTCACGCTGGCCAAGCAGCTCATCGAGCAGCAGGCGTCCGAGAAGTTCGACGCCAGCGCTTACGTCGATGAAGTGCGTGGACGTATCGAGGCGGCGATCCAGCGCAAGGTGGAAGGCCAAGAAATCTCGGTGGCCGAAGCGCCGCCGGCAGAGGGCGCCAAGGTCATCGATTTGATGGAGGCGTTGCGCGCGAGTTTGAAGAAGACCGAGAAGGCGCGCGCCTCCGTGTCCGAGCTTGGGCCGCGCAAGGGGCCCAAACGGGTCGAGCAGCCGGCCAAGCAGCCGGCCAGGACCGCGCGTAAGACCAGCCGGCGATGATTGCTCGCGGGCGTCGCTGATGCACACCTACAGTGTGCGGGACGTAGAGCGCGTCCTGCGGCTATCGCGCAGCACCGTGCGCGCGTTGATCAACGCCGGTTTCGTCGCGCCGTCCCGCGGCGTTCGGCGTGAGTATCGCTTCTCCTTTCGCGACCTGATCGTGCTGCGCGCGGCGCGTGCGCTCATGGACGCCAAGGTGCCGCGGCGGCGCATCAGCCGCTCCCTGGAAGATCTGCGCCGCAGGTTGCCGGACGCGGCGCCGCTTTCCGGATTGAGCATCTGCGCCGTGGGCGATCGCGTCGTGGTGCGCGACGGCGCGAATCATTGGCAGGTGGACGACGGTCAATACCTGCTTGGACTCGACGTCAGCATGGAAAACGGCGTGCTGCGCGTGATCGAGAGAAAAGCGTCCGAGGCGCCCCAGCCCCACTCAGCGGATTGGTTCGCCAGGGCGCTGGAGCTCGAGGCGGCCGACACGCGGGCGGCGCTCCATGCCTATGAGCACGCCACGCGCGAGGACCCGCAGGCAATCGGCGCATGGATCAACTGGGGACGCCTGCTGCACGAAACAGGCGAGCTGCGCAAGGCGGAGAGCGTCTATCGGCGGGCGATCGAGCAGTGCGGCGCGAATGCGCTGCTCATGTTCAATCTCGGCGTGCTGCTAGAGGATGCGGAACGCACCCAGGAGGCGTTGCAGGCGTATCACGCGTGCATCGAGGAAGATCCAGGGATGGCGGATTGCCACTACAACTTGGCGCGCCTGTACGAGAGCCTCGGCGAGCCGCAGCATGCGATTCGACATTTGGGACAGTATCGGAGGTTGGTCAGTGCGTAAGGATGGAAGGACGTAAGCTCTCTTTCCCCACGTCCTCACGCTCGCCCGTCCTTACCCTTTCCCTATGAAGATCTGGGTCGGCACATCCGGCTACAACTACACCGAGTGGAAGGGCTCCTTCTACCCGGAGAAGCTGCCCGCGGCGAAAATGCTGCCGTACTACGCCGAACGGCTGTCCACGGTCGAAATCAACTACACCTACTACCGGATGCCGAACGCCCGGATTCTGGAGGGGTGGGATCGAGCGACGCCGGACGCTTTCAAGCTCACGCTCAAGGCGCCGAAGCGCATCACTCACGAAGCCCGGCTGCGTGATTGTGCGCAGCAGGTCGAGTACTTCACGCAAATGGCCGCGAACCTCGGCCCGAAACTCGGCGCGCTGTTATTTCAGCTGCCGCCGAACCTCAAGAAGGATCTGGGGCTGTTGGACGCGTTCCTGGAGACGCTTCCCGCAGGCCTGTGCGCCGCTTTCGAGTTCCGCAACGGCTCCTGGCTGACGGACCAGGTGTACGAGCGGCTGCGCGCGAAGAATCTGGCGTTATGCGTCGCCGACAGCGAAACCATGGCCACGCCGGTGACGATCACGGCGAATTACGCGTACTTCCGGCTGCGTGACGAGGGCTATACGCCCGAGGATATCGCCGCGTGGGCGAGAACCATCCAGGAGAAGGCGGTCGCCTGCGAAGACGTCTACGTGTACTTCAAGCATGAAGAGGCGGGCAAGGGGCCGGAGTTCGCGCGGATCTTGCAGCAGAGTCTGGCTTCACTTGCGCGCTCATGATTCGTTCCACGAGTAGATGTCGTTCTCGGCGGAGCAGCCTGTCAGTACACGGAGAATCATTACAGGACCGAGCGAGCGGGGCTCTCTCGGTCAGGCAAGGAGTTCTGCACGCCTCGCTCAGCGAGCGCCGCCGGGCGCAGGCGGCGAGAGCGCCTCGGTGATGCGCTCCCACGGGACCAGTTTGAAGTTCTGAGGTTCGACCGGGTCGATGTTGCGCCCGTCCTGCACCACGAGCACTCCGCGCGGGAAGGTCGGTCCGAGCGAAGCGCTCGTGACGTCCAGGCCGTCCGTTTCGGAGGCGCCGTCTATGCCTGCCGCGAAGTTCGCGGCGATATGGAACATGCCGAGGAACTCGTTCTCTCCCTCGCGGCGATACAAGGCGTAGTCGTCGGAGCCCTGACTGGATACGACGATGTAGCCCGAGCCGTTCGGACCGTAGTAGATGGCGACGCCTTCGACGTCGTCGGTCAGATTGCCATGCCGCACATCGTCGATGCTGTAGCGCTGCGCGTCGGCGTCTGGCTCGGCTGAATAGCGCCAGAGGCCGACGTCTTCTTCGGCGACATACAATCGGCCCGTTTCATCGTCGGCTGCGCAACCTTCGGCCTGCGATCCTACCAGAAACTCACGCACCAGCTCCGCGCCGACCTTGCCGTTGCGTTCGATCAGGCGCCACTGGTGGAACGCCCCGTCGTCGCTGCTGGCGAAGACGAAATACTCGCCGCTGCTCGCGCTGCGGTACATGCACAAACCGTACGGGTGGGCGAAGCCCGTGGGGATCGGTCCGTCGGCGGCCTCGGTCAGGCGCCCGTCCGCATCGATGGCGTAGATCGACAGCGTCTTGTCGGTGCGATTGGTGGCTACGGCGATCGCCACATTGCGTCCGCCGAGATGGAAGCCGTAGCGCAAGTCCACGTTGTTCATGCGGCCGTCGGGCAGCTCCTGCACCCGTTGGCCGGAAAGGTCGTAGACCTCGAGGCCGCGCTTCTTGTTCGTGCCGATGATCAGGCTGCGCGAGGGATCCCCGGGATGGATCCAGATCGCCGGGTCGTCTGCGGCGTCGCCACGGCTTCTGACCGCTGCGGTCTCGACCGATGGCATGACCGCCGGCGTCGGCGAGCGGGCGAGACGGCTATCGCAGGCGAGCAGTGCGAAACAGACGAGCAAGGATGGAAGCAGGCGTTGCATGGCGGCTTCTTGTTGTTCGACGTCGGCGTCGTGCGCCGCGCAGCTGAAACGGCGATTCTGGGCGATTCTACATACGTAACCTGGTGGAAAAGAACGAATGTTCCGTCTGCGGGCGAACGAAAGGGCCGGCGCGCGCGCGCCGGCCCTCGACCGGCCGCTCGCTTAGTCGAACTTGCGCGCGAGGATTTCGCCGGTGCGCCGATCGATCTTGAGATCGACCTCGCGACCGTCGGCGTCACGGGCGTCAACTTCGACGATCAGTCCTTCGATCTCCATTTCCTCGACTACCAGGCCCTCTGCCTTGAGCCGGCGCTCGATCTCATCGAGACTCAGGGTCTGGACGTCTGCCGCCGGCTCCGCGGCCGCCGACTCGGTGGGGGAGGCGATTGTCAACAGGGTCACAGCCGCCGCGATAGCGGTCAGACCTGCGATCCGGTGGACGCTTGGCGCCGTGTTCAGCAATCTCGATCTGTTCATGGGAATGACCTCTCTGTGGGCTTTTCAATGATCCGATGTGGGCGAAGGTTGCAAATCGCTGCGCCGGCGCAGGAGCCGCCGGCCTCGCGTGAGGTAATGTACGAACAGTAAGCTGACGAGCCGCCGTGCCGGACCGTCAGGCGGGCGTCAGGCTGGCGGCGGCACAGTAGGCTCATGAATTCAGGCAAATTGATGATGGGTGCACGTAATTTGTTGCTGGCGGCGGCCCTCGCGGCGCTGCTGGCGTTCGGCGCCGCCGGCGTGGTGGACGCCGGCGACGGCAACCAGGGCAGGATGAGCGAGCAGGAGGCGATCCGCGGCGCACTCAAGCGCGGCGAGGTGCTGCCGCTCACGCGGATCATCGCGATCGCTGTCGCCGAGGTTCCGGGCGACGTCATCGAGGTGGAGCTCGAGCGCGAGGACGGCGTGATCGTGTACGAGATCAAGGTGCTGACGGCCAGGGGCAGGGTGCGCGAGGTTTATCTCGACGCCCGCACCGGCTCGATCGTGAAGATCGAGAACGACTGAAGTGCGTGCGCTCGTCGTAGAGGACGACCCGGACGTCGTACAGGACGTGCAGCAATCTCTGCAGGACGCAGGTTTCATCGTGGAAGTGTCCCGCGACGGGAAGGACGCCTGGTTTCGCGGCGACGTCGAAGACTATGACGTCGTGGTGCTCGATCTCGGCCTGCCGCAGCTCGACGGCCTGAGCGTGCTCAAGCGCTGGCGCGCTGCGGAGCGCCGCTTTCCGGTGCTGATCCTCTCAGCGCGCGGCGACTGGACCGAGAAAGTCGCCGGCATCGAAGCGGGCGCCGATGACTATCTGGGCAAGCCGTTCCAGACTGGCGAGCTGATCGCGCGCGTGCGCGCGCTCGTGCGGCGCGCCGCCGGGCGCGCTTCACCTCTCATCGAGGTCGGCCCGCTGGTCCTGGACACCAGCCGCATGTCGGCCACGCTGCACAGTCGGCCGCTCAAGCTCTCCCCCCTGGAATTCCGCTTCCTGGATTATCTGGCGCACCAGTCAGGTCGTGCAGTCTCGGCCGGGGAACTCGCCGAGCATCTCTACGGCGCCAGCGAACCCGGCGACTCCAATGCGATCGAGGCGCTGGTCGTGCGTCTCAGGCGCAAAGTAGGCGCCGGGCTCATCGAGACACGTCGCGGCTTCGGCTATGTGCTGAGCGGAAGCGATTCGTGAGGCCGCGCTCGCTGCGCATGCGCCTGCTGATCGGCGCGGCGTGCGCTGTCTTTGCGGCGCTCGCGGCCGCATGGATGGCGATGACGCTGCTGTTCGAGCGCCACATCGAACGACAGGTGGAAGCGGAGTTGACGCGCGATGCGCTGCAGCTCGTCGCCGCGCTCACGCTCGCGGCCGACGGCTCGCCGAGCATCGAGGCGTCGCCCGGCGACCCACGCTTCGAGACCCCGGCGAGCGGCTTGTACTGGCAACTTTCCACGCAGGCCGGCGTGCTGCGCTCGCGCTCGTTGTGGGACCAGGCGTTGCCCGTGGACACCGACGCCGGCGCCCAGCGCTGGCGCCTGCGCAGCGCCCCCGGACCCTTCGAGCAGGAGTTGCTGCTGCTCGAACGCAGGGTCCGACCTGATCCGCAAGGCGCCGAGGTGCTCGTGCAGCTGGCTTATGATCGAGCCGACCTGCGCAAAGCGGGCGCTGAGTTCGCGCGGGAGCTCGGACTTTTCCTGGCTCTGCTGTGGCTCATTCTGTCGGCCGCCTCATGGGCTCAGGTGCACCTGGGGCTGCGGCCTTTGCAGCGCGTGCGTCGCGAAGTGCAGGCGCTGCAGCGCAATCCACACGAACGGATGGCGGCCGCGAGCGTGGCCGAGATAGAGCCGCTGACGCGCGCCATCAACGACCTCGCCGATGCGCGCGAGCGCGATCTCGAGCGTGCGCGGCGCCGCGCCGCAGACTTGGCGCACGGCCTGAAAACGCCGCTGGCGGCGCTGGCGGCGCAAAGTCGCCGGGCGCGCGAGGCGGGCGCGCTCGAGGCCGCGGATGGGCTCGATCGCGCCATCGCCGCGGCGTCTGCGGCGGTGGAAAGCGAGCTCAGTCGAAGTCGCGCCGCCGCCGCCCGCTCCAAGCCCACGGGCGGGTTGCTGGCGCCCGCCGATCTGATCGAATCGCTGATTGGCGTCGTCGAGCGCACCGACTTCGGCGCGCGCCTCGTGTTCGAGGTAGATGCGCCGCAGACTCTGCGCCTCGCTCTCGCCCCCGAGGATTTCATGGAGTTGATGGGCGCGTTGATCGAGAACGCCGCACGCTACGCACGCAGACGCGTGCGGATTCTCAGCCGCGAGGACGCCGACGGCGCCGTGACGCTCAGCGTCGAGGACGATGGGCCCGGCATCGACATCCCGCGGCGCGAGCAGGCCCTGATGCGCGGCGCGCGTTTGGATGAGGCGGGTCCAGGACACGGGCTCGGATTGGCGATCGTGCATGAACTGGTCGAAGCCACGCAGGGCCAGCTGTCGCTGGAGCGCTCTGAGCTCGGCGGTCTGAAGGTGGCGGTGCAATGGCAAGCGAGCGCGACGGACCGCCCGTGAACGTAGAATCGATCGCGCCGTTATCACCCGCAACGCCCGCCCAGTGACTGCGCGGCCGGTTCGCCAGGCGCGGTCCGGCTTCGGCGTCGCCGTCGCGCAGCTGCATCAGCAGGCCCGATCGCTCGATTGGAGATATGAGATGAGTACGCAATTTACTGCGGCAGATTCCAGCGTTCGTACGCTCGGTCATTTCATCGGCGGGCGGTTGTTGGCCGACGCTTCGGGTCGGCAGGGCCCGGTCTACGATCCCGCTCTAGGCGTCGTTACGGCGCACGTGAGCTTCGCCTCGGCCGGGCAGGCGCGCGCAGCCGTGCGTGCTGCGCGTGACGCTGCGCCTGGATGGGCGGCGACGCCGCCGTTGCGGCGAGCGCGCGTCATGTTCCGATTCAAGGAGCTGTTGGAGCAACATGTCGATGAGCTTGCACGACTCATCACCAGTGAGCACGGCAAGGTGCTGGCCGACGCACAGGGCGAACTCACGCGCGGGATGGAGGTCGTGGAGTTCGCCTGCGGAATACCGCAGCTGCTCAAAGGCGAGTTTTCCGACAGCGTGGGCCTGGGCGTCGACAGCTGGTCGCTGCGTCAGCCGCTCGGGGTGTGCGTGGGTATCACTCCGTTCAATTTCCCGGCCATGGTGCCCATGTGGATGTTTCCGGTCGCGCTGGCGTGCGGCAACACCTTCGTGCTCAAGCCTTCGGAGAAGGATCCGTCCTGTCCGCTGCGCCTGGCCGAGCTGTTGCGCGAAGCTGGTCTGCCGACGGGCGTGTTCAACGTCGTGAACGGCGACCGGGAAGCCGTGGACGCGCTGATCACGGATCCCGAGGTGGCCGCCGTGAGCTTCGTCGGGTCCACGCCCATCGCCCAGCACATTTACGAGACCGCCGCGCGGCACGGCAAAAGGGTGCAGGCGCTGGGCGGGGCCAAGAACCACATGGTGGTGATGCCCGACGTCGATCCGCAGCTCGCAGCGCAGGCGCTGATGGGCGCCGCCTACGGCTCGGCGGGCGAGCGCTGTATGGCCATTTCGGTGGCCGTGGCGGTCGGTGAGGCGGGCGATCGGCTGATCCAGGCGCTCGAGCCGATGATCGCGGCGCTGAAGATCGGACCGGGGACCAGCGCCGGCGTGGAGATGGGGCCTCTGGTGACCCGCGAGCACATGGAGCGCGTGCGCGGCTATGTGGATCTCGGCGTGCAGGAAGGCGCAAAGCTGGTCGTCGACGGCCGCACACACAAGACGGCGGCCCCCGAGCAGGGCTTCTTTCTCGGCGCGACGCTGTTCGACCACGTGCAGCCGCACATGCGCATCTACAGGGAGGAGATCTTCGGACCAGTGCTGATCGTCGTGCGGGTCCCCGACCTGGAAGCAGCCTTGCGGCTCATCAACGAGCACGAGTTCGGCAACGGAGCCTCGATCTACACCAGCGACGGCGATGCAGCTCGTACGTTCGCTCATTCGGTGCAGGCGGGCATGGTTGGCGTGAACGTGCCGATTCCAGCGCCAATGGCGTTTCACAGTTTCGGCGGATGGAAACGCTCCTTGTTCGGCGATATGCATATGCATGGCCCCGAGGGCGTGCGTTTCTACACCCGGTTGAAGACGGTGACCTCCCGCTGGCCGACGGGCATGCGTCACGGCTCCGAGTATGTAATGCCGACCATGAAGTGATGGCGCGCGCATCGTGCGCGCACGGTGCGTTCGCTTTCGGTCGACTCCCCGACACGCCGTACGAAATGCGCGTTCGCCGTCGAGCCGCGGAACTCGCGAGCGTACGACGTATTCTTTCGGTAAGTGTTTCCGGCCTGCGCGATTCGCTTGGGACGTCCGAAAGAGGGTCAACGGTATGTTGCAGACGAACAATGCGGGCGCCGCCGCCAGCTACGTAGGCGTGGGCGTCGCGGCGGCGGTGGCGGCGGCCGGCGCTGCATACTTTCTTGATCCGCGTTCCGGCGGACGGCGGCGGGCGCTGTTGCGGGACCAGCTTCAGCATGCGGCGCACGTGTCGAAGGACTTCGCCGGAAAGGCGAGTCGCGATGCGCAGCAGCGGGCGCGCGGTATGTACGAGCGATCGCGGCGCGTCTTTCACGAAGAGCAGGTCGACGATCATGTGCTCGAGGAGCGGGTGCGTGCGGCGCTCGGCCGACTGACGACGCATCCGGGAGCGATCGAGGTTGCGTGCAGCGACGGCGCCGTGCATCTGCGCGGCGATATCCTCGAGCAGGAGGTCTCCGCCGTTGTGCACGGAGTGGAGCGGGTGCACGGCGTACGCGAGGTTTCGAACGAGATGCTCACCCACCGCGAGCCCGGCCGCATCCCTGCATTGCAGGGAACGGGAGCGGTGCGGACGTCCAGACGCTTTGAATATATGCAGGAGAACTGGTCTCCCGCGCCGAGACTGCTGGCCGGCGCCGCCGGTGTGGGCATGATCATCGGCGGCGCCATGCGTGGCGCGCCGCTCGGTCTGGCGTTCGCGGCGGGCGGCGCGGCTTTGCTCGCCCGCAGCATCTGCAACACACCGCTGACGCAGTTGGTCGGCGTCAGTGCGGGTGAAAAGGAAGGCGTGCTCGTACAGAAGACGATCGAGGTGTACTGTGAGCCGGGCGAAGCCTATCGGCAATGGCGCAGACTCGAGGAGCTGCCGCGCTTCATGAATCACGTGCGGGAGGTGCGCAAGATCGACGAGGGACGTTACCACTGGGTTGTGGATGGGCCGGCGGGCGCCCCGATCGAGTGGGATGCGACGATCACCGCTGATAAGCCCGATGAGCTGATCGCGTGGCGCACCGAGCCACACTCCGCGATCCACAGTTCGGGCGTCGTGCGCTTCGAGCCCACTGCGTACGGCGGTGCACGCGTGCACGTTCGCATGACCTATCGACCGCCCGCCAATGCAATCGGGCGCACCGTAGCGAGGATCTTCGGGCGCGATCCCGGGCGACAGATCGGCGAGGATCTGATCCGCTTCAAGCAATATATGGAGAGCGGTTCCTGGCGCCTGACTCAACAGGCGCACTCCGCGGCAGTCAGCGAGGGCGTCAGCGGTGAGCTGCGAGCTTGAGCGCATAGCACGGGTCGTGCGCCGCGACGGTGAAGAAGAGGCGCGCCGGTGGGCGCGCCGCATAGCGGCCGTCTATCGCTCCTCGGTCTTGAATCCGCACCACTTCGCACACAGCGGCGAGCAGCGCAGACAGTTCATCGAGGCGTACGTCGAGCTCAAGCGCTTCGCCGAAGGGCGTGACCCGCACCTGCGCCGTTGAACCGTTATGATCCCGGCGGCGCTGAAGCGGGGGCGATTGCGCCCCGTGCGCCGGCGCACGAGCTGTGTAAAGTTTCGCCGTAGCGCCTCCAGTTTGCTGCGCCCGGCGACGCCAGGCGCGCCCGCAGCGTGGCGATGGAATGTGATGTAAGGCGGCGCGCCGGCTGACTGCGTTCTACTGCGCCGTTCGCCCGGCTTGCGCGGTCAGGAAGGAATGACCAGCGACTTCGGCGGCGATCGCGCTCAGCGCGTTCCGGTGAGGCTCTCCATCATGAGCCCAGTGCCGCCCTTCGATACGTGCGCGACGATCGCCGTGCGTCGGTGAATCTTGGTGACGACGCCGAGATTGATGGCGAAAGCCAGATGGACGGTGGCGCCTTTCTTCAATCCGAGATTCTCCGTCTCGATGAACACGCCGTTGGCGCTCAGGTTGCGCGCCCTGCAAAGCTTGCCGGGGCGGCCGGGTGCAGACACGTACACGGCGGTTCGTGCGCGGTGGCGGGTATGCAGGCGTCTCTCCATACTCAGATCCCCGAAATTTAGCTCTCGTCGTTCTTGTTGGCGCGCACGAGCCGCCATGGATCGATGGTCGTCGCGTCAGTAATGAGGACAAGCTGCGGCACGAACGGCATTATGCCGCGCGCCGCCCGCGCTGCGAAGTGCGCCGTGTAGGCGTTATGTCGCGAGTCGACCGCGCGCGGCGCTGCGACATACGCGTATGCTCGCGGAAGCGAATCGCCCAGCGTTCGCGTCGAGAGCTCTCCCTTGCCAGGTAATTCGAGCGTTCGCAGAACGAGGTCGCATCGAGTGTCGTCTACAAGTCTCGTGTCTCGCCGAAACGGCGCGGCGGCCGCGAAGCCGATCGGTGTGTTCGATTCCGGCGTCGGCGGGCTGACCGTGCTGCGCGCTCTGAGGGCGGCGTTGCCGCATGAGCACTTCATATACCTGGGCGACACGGCGCGCTTGCCATATGGGACCAAGAGTCCGGAAACTGTTCTGAAGTATTCGGTGCAAGCTGCGCAGCTGCTGGCCGGGCGCGGCGTCAAGCACGTGGTGATCGCCTGCAACACCGCGTCGGCGGTTGCGCTCGAGACTCTGCGTGAGCGCCTGTCCGTTCCCGTGATCGGCGTCGTCGAACCCGGAGCGCAGGCGGCCTGCGCCGCCTCGCGCAGCGGGTGCATCGCCGTCCTCGCCACGGAGGGCGTAGTGCGCGGCGGCGCGTACCAGCGCGCGATCGCCAGGCTGCGTCCCGAGGCGAAGGTGTATGCACGGGCCTGCTCCGTATTTGTCGCCCTCGCCGAGGAGGGCTGGACGCACGGGGCGGTGGCGCAACTCGCCGCGCATCGCTATCTGGATGATCTCGCGCAGCACGATCCCGCGCCGGATACGCTGTTGCTCGGTTGTACGCACTTTCCTGTGCTGGCCGATACGCTGCACCGCGTCGTGGGCGACCACGTCGAAATCGTGGATTCGGCGCGCACCACGGCGGCCGCGTTGGTGCAGGAGCTCACGGCTCGGGGGCTGAGGAATGAGTCCACGACGCCGGGGTCAGTAGCGCTGCTGGCCACCGATGGAGCCGAGCGATTCGCCGCCGTCGGCGCGCGGTTCCTGAACGAGCACGTGGACGCGGCTCAGGTGGAGCTCGTAGATCTGAGAATGTGAGGGGGAGGAGGGGAACAGGGAACGGAGAAGACGGCGAGGAAGCCGGGGCGGGAAGGAGCCCTGGCCGCGCTCGGGTCCGTGCTCACGTCCTCACACCTAACGTCTCACGTCTCACGCGATACACACGTATATCTCTATCCGTGTGTGGTCGCCTCAATGCGACGATCCGGCCGCGGTCGTGCGGCTGCTGTCCGCCAGCTCATCGAAGCACTCGACTCGATTGCGCCCGCATAGTTTGGCTGCGTAAAGCGCATGATCGGCGGCCTCCAGCAAGGAGAGGACGCTGGGAAAGCGCCGGCGAGGCGTGTAGGTGGCGACTCCGATGGAGGCCGTAACCCAGACGCCCCCTGATTCCGGATCGTGGTCCACGCCGGCCAGGGCGGCGAGCATGCGCTGCGCGACTTGGCGAGCGATTTCCGGGTCCGCCCCGGGCAGGACGACCATGAATTCTTCGCCGCTGAAGCGGGCGACGAGATCGCTGCCGCGCACACAGGAAGCGAGCGTATTGGCGCAGCTCTGCAGCACTCGATCGCCGGCCTGGGAGCCATAACGGTCGTTGATGGCCTTGAAGCGGTCCAGATCCACATGAGCGATGCTGAGATCACGGCCGAAGACCACTGCCTGAGTGAATTCGCGATCGAGCAGACGGTCGAGCCAGGGGCGGTTCAGCGATCCGGTGAGTGGATCGCGGCGGCTGGAGTCCTCCGCCTGCTCGGTCCTGGCGAGCAGCACGCTGGTGGTTGCCTGCAGCGCGCTGACTTCCTGCAAGGCGTGCAGGTTGCGCACGGCTAGCAGCTCGCGGGCTTCGGCCAGCAGGTCGTCCGCCTCCTCCGGCGAGATGATGCTGGTTTCGTACAGGTCCTCGGTTTCTGGGATCAGATTCAGGATTCGTGCGACCACCTCGTTGAACTGCTCGTGACTCATGCCGAGCAGGCGGTGGGCGCGCTGGGCGAGCGCGCCGACGGCGCTGGCGCGCTCATCGGCAAGCACGGCTTCCGCGAGATCGCTGCCTAGCGCGATGCAGCGTGCAAACCTCCCCTCGTCGCTGGAGGGGCTGAGCGTCTGCGGCGCATGGCTGCCCTCCACGGCCCTGTAAATGCGCTCGGGCAGGTTCCAGCTCTTGAGCAGCATCGCGCTGTAGGCCGCGTGGTCGCGGCCGAGGCGCTGCGTCTCGTAGACGATCCAGTCGGCGTGAGTGGCGGGCTGACTCAACTCCGCGTAGAAGTCGCGCGACACCCGGTCTAGCGCGAGCACGGCGATGTCCTGCAACAGGGCCGCCAGAAAAACGTCTTCGGGCGCCGCGACTTTCGCCGACTCACAGAACGCCCGGGCGGCCGTGGCCGCGAGCAGACTGCGACGCCAGTAGCGCCGATACTCGATGCCCACAGGCCGCAGCGCACGTATCGAGGAGATCAGCGAAAAGCTCAGGGCGAGCGTCAGCGCCGCGTTCAGCCCGATGACGATCAGCGCCTGACGCAGATTCTGGCTGGGCCGGCGCTGCGCGTAGAAGGCGGAATTGGCGATGCGCAGGATCTTGGCGGTCATCGCCGGATCGCGACCGACGGCCTGCGCGACCTTGCGTATCTCGATCTCGGGATCACGGGCGAGGGCGATGATTTCCGAGGCCACGCGCGAGGGGCTGGGGAAATCCACCTGTGCCTTGAGTCGAGTTTCGAAGTCTCGAGAATGCATGCGCGCGAAAGTGGCCCGGATCTCTGGAAAATACGCAGCTCCGCCGTTGTGGCGCCTGCACAGGCGCTATCGGCGCGCGTAGTACATAACTTGAGTCTCCGCCTGCGGCGGCTGGGCGTGCGTCGCCGGCGGTCGGCTCAGGCGTAAGCGTCGCCGGCGGTCGGCTCAGGCGTAAGCGTCGCCGCCATGGAACTGCGGCGATGTTGCTGTTGACACTCAATGGGTCGGCACAGAGAATACCCGGCTCTTATGTCCGCGGAGGGGTACCCAAGCGGCCAACGGGGGCAGACTGTAAATCTGCTGGCTTTTGCCTTCGTAGGTTCGAATCCTACCCCCTCCACCACCTCTGCGGGTGTAGTTCAATGGTAGAACCTCAGCCTTCCAAGCTGATGGTGTGGGTTCGATTCCCATCACCCGCTCCATTGGCTCGCCGCGGCGGGCGCGCCTGGTGTGGTGCGGACATGAAGAACGATCGGCAGGGCGCGGTCGATCAAGAACGCTCCGCGCCGGACGGTGGATCGGATTGACGGCAGGTGCGCCCACGTAGCTCAGTCGGTAGAGCACGTCCTTGGTAAGGACGAGGTCACCGGTTCAATCCCGGTCGTGGGCTCCAGTCGAGAGGGGAGGCGATTGGCGGTTAGCGGTTGACGGTTGCTGAACGAGGCTTGCGACCGCCAACCGCTAACCACCATCGCTTCTCGGCAGACATCAGTATTCATTTAGAGGACAGCCACTGTGGCCAAAGAGAAGTTTGAACGCACCAAGCCGCATGTGAACGTGGGCACGATTGGTCACGTGGACCATGGTAAGACGACGCTGACGGCGGCGTTGACGAAGGTGATGGCGGAGAAGCACGGCGGCGAGGCGAAGGCGTACGATCAGATTGACAAGGCGCCGGAGGAGAAGGCGCGCGGCATCACGATTGCGACCTCGCACGTTGAGTACAGCTCGGATGCGCGTCATTACGCGCACGTGGACTGTCCTGGTCACGCGGACTACGTGAAGAACATGATCACGGGTGCGGCGCAGATGGATGGTGCGATTTTGGTGGTGTCTGCGGCGGACGGTCCGATGCCGCAGACGCGCGAGCACATTCTGCTGGCGCGTCAGGTGGGCGTGCCGTACATCGTGGTGTTCTTGAACAAGGCGGACATGGTGGACGACGCGGAGCTTCTGGAGCTGGTGGAGATGGAGGTTCGCGAGCTGCTGTCGAAGTACGACTTCCCCGGGGATACGACGCCGATCGTGAAGGGCTCGGCGCTGAAGGCGCTGGAGGGGGATCAGAGCGAGATAGGCGTTCCGGCGGTTCTGAAGCTGGTGGAGGAGATGGACAAGTACATTCCGGTGCCGGAGCGCGCGGTGGACGGTGCGTTCTTGATGCCGGTGGAAGACGTGTTTTCGATCTCTGGCCGCGGCACGGTGGTGACGGGGCGTATCGAGCGCGGCGTGGTGAAGGTGAACGACGAGGTGGAGATCGTCGGGATTCGGCCGACGACGAAGACGACGTGCACGGGCGTTGAGATGTTCCGCAAGCTGTTGGACCAGGGGCAGGCGGGTGACAACGTGGGCGTGCTGCTTCGTGGGACGAAGCGCGAGGAGGTTGAGCGCGGTCAGGTGCTGGCGAAGCCTGGATCGATCACGCCGCACACGAAGTTCGAGTGCGAGGTGTACGTGCTGACGAAGGAGGAGGGCGGTCGTCACACGCCGTTCTTCAAGGGCTATCGGCCGCAGTTTTATTTCCGCACGACGGACGTGACGGGTGCGGTGGAGCTGCCTGCAGGCGTTGAGATGGTGATGCCTGGGGACAACATCAAGATGACGGTGGAGCTGATTGCGCCGATTGCGATGGAGGACGGGCTGCGTTTTGCGATCCGCGAGGGCGGCAGGACGGTCGGCGCGGGCGTCGTCTCGAAGATTCTGAAGTAATTTGAGGAGAGAGCGGTTGGCGGTTAGCGGTTGGCGGTTAGTCGGAACAGGGGCAGTGCTCCGTTCTGGACCAACCGATAACCGCTAACCGCTAACCGCCTCGA
>JAVEVD010000114.1:0-6662 GCA_034005205.1 Steroidobacteraceae bacterium
GAGAACCAGTTCGACACGATCTATCACGAGCACTTTTCATATCTCGCCTTCAATGTAGTCGAGAGAATCTTCGCCCATCACCGGCTGCGAGTGTTCGATGTCGAGGAGTTGTCGACGCACGGAGGGTCGCTGCGCATCTATGCCTGCCATGCAGCCGACGAGGGGCGCGCCACGACTCCAGCGGTGGAGTCGTTGCGCAAACACGAGATCGAGCGCGGGCTTTGCAGCGCGGCGCCGTACGAGCAGTTCGAGGATCGCGTCAAGAAAACCAAACGCAGGCTCCTTGCTTTCCTGATCGACGCGAAAGAGCGGGGTAAGACCGTGGTCGGTTACGGCGCTCCGGGGAAGGGCAATACTCTGCTGAACTATTGCGGCGTTCGCACCGACTTCCTCGACTACACGGTCGATCGCAGCCCGCATAAGCAGGGGCGCTACACGCCCGGCACACACATTCCGATCCTCGCCCCGGAACGCATTCGCGAAACTCGGCCCGACTACGTGCTGATTCTCCCCTGGAATCTTCAGGAAGAGATCACGCAGAAGTTCGCCGACATTCGCGAGTGGGGCGGACGCTTTGTCGTTCCGGTCCCCAGCGTCAACGTGCTCGACTGATGTCGCCCGGCGCGCCGTTGCGCGTCGCGATTGCGCTGGCTGCGGCGCTTGGCGCGGCGTGCACGCGGGCGCCTGAAGAGCCGATGGCGGATCGAGCCCGGTTCGACGGCGAAGTCGTCGCAACAGCGCACGATCCGTGGGGCAAGGTGTTGGCGGACCTGAATGGCGACGGACTGATGGACGTCGTGGTCGCCGAGCGCGGCCGCCGGCGCGTCGTCGTCTGGTTGGCGCCGGACTGGAAGGAGGAAACGCTCGTCGACGACATCTTGACCTCGACCGGGCTGGCTGCGGGCGATGTGAACGACGACGGCCAGGTCGACCTGGTCATCGCGACGCCCGATGGGGTGTACCTGGCCGCGGCGCCCCAGTGGTCCCTCATGCGGCTTGGTGAAGGCGACATGCACGACGTGCTCATAGCCGACATCGACGGAGACGGTCGAATGGATGTCGTGGGTCGCAACCAGACGGCGTTCAGTGACCAGCCCGCCGAGATCGCTCTGTACCTGCAGACGTCTTCCGGCTGGCGCCTGCACCGCCGCCCTGTGCGACCAGGCGAGGGGCTCGCGTTGGGCGATATCGACTCGGACGGGCGCACCGACCTGGTGGTGAACGGCGCCTGGTGGCGCAACCTGGGACCGGACGAGCAAGGCGTCCCGCGTTTCGAGGAGCACGACTACGCTCCGCAATGGAAATGGCCGCACGCCAGCATCGCGATCGGCGACCTGGACGGCGACGGCCGGCTCGATATCGTGCTCGCGCCGGCCGAGCTGGCCGGAGATCGCTATCGGGTCAGTGCGTTCATTCAGCCGCGGGACCCGCGTTCTTCATGGCGCGAGCGCGTGCTGCTCGAGAGCATCGAAGCAGTGCAGCATGGATTGCAGGTGGCCGACTTCGACGGCGACGGCCGTTCGGACGTGCTGCTGGCGCAAATGCGGCAGGGCGCCGATCCGGACCGCGTTCAAATCTTACTGAACCCGTCTGGCGGCGCTTCCGCCTGGCCCGCGCTGTCGTTGAGCGAGCAGGGATCCCACAGCGTGCAAGCGGCCGACATCGATGGCGACGGGGATGTGGATATTCTCGGGGCGAATTGGTCCGCACCGGACGCCAAGGTCGAGCTGTGGCGCAATCGTGGCTGCGATGCGCCTTTCGCCGGCCGCGTGATCCGGCGCGTGCTGGGCGAGAACACTCGCGGGAAAAACCTGTTCGTTCACAGCGGCGATCTGAATGGCGACGGCGTCGTGGATCTGGCCGCCGGCGATCGCTGGTTCGAGAACCCCGGTCGGGATCCTTCCGGCTGGCTCGAGCACGAGATCGCGCCGGAGGTCGGCAACATCGTCCTGTTGCACGACTTTGACCAGGATGGCCGAACCGACATCCTGTACACGCCCTGGCGCGGCCCTGGCGCAGACCCGAGCTTGGGGGTGGCGTGGAATTTGGGGGACGGCCGATTTGCAGCAGCGCGGCCCTGGCCGGGCGAGGCCGGCGATTTTCTCCAGGGCGCGGCGTTGATCGAGGAGGATGAACAGGCGGTTCGCGTCGCTCTTTCCTGGCACGCCGACGCCCCCGGTGTGGAGGTGATCGAGATCCCGCGCAACCGGGAGGGGCAGGCTTCGCGGAGCTGGATTTCCCACACCACGCAGCAGGAGGCGCTCAGTGCAGGCGACATTGACGGCGACGGCGATCGGGATCTCCTGCTCGGTACATTGTGGCTGCAGAACGACGCTGGCGAGTGGCGCACGAGGGTAGTCGCCGAGACCGAGGCCAGTCCCGATCGCAATCTGCTGCTCGACATGAACGGCGACGGCCGGCTGGACGCCGTGGTCGGGTTCGAGGCGATTTCCACGCCCGGCGAGGTCGTTTGGTATGAGAATCCCGGCGAGGTCGGGGCGGCCTGGCGTGAGCACCGCATCGCGGAAGTCATCGGTCCGATGAGCCTGGCGGTCGCCGACGCCGACGGCGATGGGCGTGCGGACGTGTTCGTCGGAGAGCACAACCTTGAAACGCCCGAGGAATCGCGTTTGTGGCTCATGCTCGATGAGGGCGCCGAAGGCTGGTCGGCGCACGTGCTTCATACGGGCGACGAGCATCACGACGGCCTGGCAGCCGTCGACCTGGACGGCGACGGAGACGTGGACGTCGCCTCGATCGGCTGGTCGCACGGCCGGGTTCACTTGTACGAGGCGCTCGCGTCCCACTGCAATTCGAGATCGAGGAATACCGAGTGACGACAGCGCAACCCGACCGGCAGTCCCTGGGTGAGCAGATGCATGCTCTGATACGCAAGCTCTATCCGATCTGCCGCAGTCTTACCGGGGACGGCGTGCGCGCAACCCTGGCGGAGCTGGCGCAACGTATCGAGCTGCAGATTCATGAAGCGCCGAGCGGCGAGCAGGTGTTCGATTGGACCGTACCCAAGGAATGGAACATCCGCGATGCGTACGTGAAGAACGCGCGGGGCGAGCGGGTGATCGACTTCCAGCAGTCGAATCTGCACGTGATGGGCTACAGCATCCCCGTGTGCGCGAGAATGAGCCTGGAGGAGTTGAAGCCGCGTCTGTACTCGCTCCCGGACCGCCCCGACTGGGCGCCGTATCGAGCATCGTTCTACCGCCCCGACTGGGGATTCTCGATCGCCCATCGGGATCTCCTGAGCCTGCAGGCGGGCGAGTACGAGGTGTGCATCGACTCGAGCCTGGAGGACGGTCATCTCACGTACGGCGAGTGTTTCCTGCCGGGCGAGACGCAGGACGAGGTGCTCATCTCCACGCACATTTGCCATCCCTCGCTCGCCAACGACAATCTCTCCGGCGTAGCGGCGGCGACCTTCCTTGCGCAACAGCTCGCGGCCCGGCCGCGACGGTACTCGTACCGCTTCGTGTTCGTGCCTGCGCAAATCGGCTCGCTTGTCTGGCTCGCGCGCAATGAATCTACGCTTCACCGCATCAAGCATGGGATGGTGCTGGTGGCGCTGGGCTATGGCGGGTCGCTGACCTACAAGCGCAGCCGACGAGGCCGGGCGAGCATCGATCGGGTTTTCGAGCACGTACTCAAGACCTCGGGGGCGCAGTACGAGGTGATGGATTTCTACCCGCACGGCAACGATGAACGCCAGTACTGCTCGCCCGGCTTCAATCTTCCCGTTGGCGCATTCATGCGCACGCCTTGCAACCGCTTCCCTGAGTACCACACCTCGGCGGACAACCTCGACTGTGTGCAGCCGGAATATCTGCAGGATTCGCTCGAAACCGTCCTGCGGGTCGTCGAGGCGCTCGAGGGCGATCGCACCTACGTGAACCTGAATCCGAAAGGCGAGCCTCAGCTTGGCAGGCGTGGGCTGTACCGTCAGGTCAGCGATCTCAACGGCGCCGGCAAGGTGCAGGAACTGCCGGTGCTCTGGGTTCTCAACCTCTCGGATGGGGAACATTCCTTACTCGATATCGCCGAGCGCTCTGGCTATTCTTTTCAGGAGATCCGCCGGGCGGCGGACGCGCTCATCGCCTGCGACCTCCTTGCGGAAAGGGTCTCGCAGAGCTGAACAGGGGGGCGACTCCGGATCACGAATTCGAGGCGTGGTTCATGAGGAGGCGTTTTGGACAATAAACATTGCCGCTTGTGCGGCGCATTGCTCACCACGACCTTCGTGGACCTCGGCGTGTTGCCGCTGTGCCAAAGTTATCTGCGTGCGGATGAATTGGAGCGCACGGAGCCCTTTTACCCATTGCACGCGCATGTCTGCGAGCATTGCTGGCTCGTACAGCTGCCCGTGTACGTCCCGCCCAGCGAGATCTTCACCGAGTACGCCTATTTCTCGTCGCACAGTGATTCATGGCTGCAGCATGCGCGCAGTCTCGCCGAGCGAATGTGCGAAGAGCTGTCGCCGGGCGATCAGGTCATCGAGGCTGCGAGCAACGACGGATATCTGCTGCAGTTCTTTCGCGAGCGCGGCATGCGCATTCTCGGCGTGGAGCCGGCCGCCAACGTGGCGCAGGTGGCGATCGAACGGGGCGTCCCTACACTTGCGGAGTTCTTTGGCGACGCACTTGCTCAACGCCTGAGCCGCGAAGGCGTGCAGGCTCGACTGGTCCTGGCGCTCAATGTCCTGGATCACGTTCCTGATCTCGCCGACTTCGCGGCCGGCATGCGTCGTCTCGTGGCGCCCGAGGGCGTAGTCGTCGTGGAGTTCCCTCACCTCTGCAGCCTGATAGAGCAGAACGAGTTCGATACGATCTATCACGATCGATTCTCGTATCTGTCGCTGACCACGGTCGTGCGGGCTTTCGAGTCGCAAGGACTGACAGTTTGCGATGTCGAGGAGCTGCCGACCCACGGCGGATCGTTGCGGGTCTACGCCCGAAGGAGCGAGGCCGGCCCGATGGTCAGGCCCTCGGTCGGAGCGCTGCTCGAACGCGAGCAGCGCCGGGGAGTGACCAGCGTCGAGTACTATCGAGCGTTCGGCGAGCGGGTCGGTCAGACAAAATTCGAGCTTCTCGAGTTCCTGATCGCCGCCAAACGGGCGCACAAGTCGATCGTCGCATACGGAATTCCGGCCAAGGGGAACGTACTGCTGAACTACTGCGGCGTGCGACGCGAATTCCTCGACTATGTCGTCGACCGCAGCCCCTACAAGCAGGGTAAGTTCACGCCCGGGACGCACATTCCGATTCTGCCCGTCGAGGAAGTCCTGCGGACCCGGCCCGACTACCTGCTGATCCTGCCCTGGAACGTCAAGGAGGAGATCATGGAGCAAATGGCCGAGATCCGAGGCTGGGGGGGGCGGTTCGTCACGCCCGTTCCCACGCTGCAAGTGATGTGAGTCGCTTGCGGCGCCGGCATGACCGGCGCTGAATGCGCGGATTTTGCACGAGAGGACTTTTGCTGCATGCTGAGTTGGTCGCCAGGAGCGCAGTTGCGCCATGTCTTGTGCCTGGGCGCACATTGCGACGACATCGAGATCGGCTGCCTGGGAACGCTGATGACGCTTGCCGGCGAGCGTCCGGATCTGCGCTTTACGATCGCGGTGTTCGCCTCGGATGAGCTGCGACGCGCCGAGACGGAGAACGCCCTGCGCGCCGCGTTCACCGACGAGTCACGCGTGACGCTGAAGGCTTTCGCGTTTCGCGACGGCTACTTTCCCGCGCAGTGGTCGCTCATAAAGGAGTGCATCGAGCAGTTGAAGCGGGACTGCGAGGCGGATCTCGTGCTGACGCATTGGGAGCGCGACCGGCACCAGGATCACCGTACGCTATGCGAGCTTGCCTGGAACACGTTTCGCGACCATCCGATCCTCGAATATGAAATTCCCAAGTACGACGGAGACCTTGGCCGTCCGAACGTCTTCGTGCCCCTGACGGCGGGAGTCGTGCAGCGAAAGGTGGACACTCTGCTCGAGAGTTTCCCGTCGCAGGCCGGCAAGCGATGGTTCACGGCCGACCTTTTTCGCGGCGTCATGCGCATCCGGGGCATGGAATGCAACGCGCCTAGCGGCTTCGCGGAGGCGTTCCATGCCCGAAAGATCAGGCTCCTGAGCTGAGGAGGGGACCTGTTTCAAAGTACCATCACCTCGGCGCCGCTAGCATCCTGCTGCGCGGCTTCGTGTCGCACCCGATCTCGAGGAGAGTGCACCTCATGAAGGTTTTCGTCACCGGCGTGGACGGCTATATCGGCGTCCGGCTGGCCGCGCGGCTGCAGGCGCAGGGCCATACCGTGGTCGGCCTGGACACCGGCTTCTATCGCGACGGTTGGCTGTACACCGAGCAGAAGGCCATGGCGCGCCTGCCGGCGACGATCAACAAGGACCTGCGGCGTATCGAGCCGGCCGATCTGGAAGGTTGCGACGCCGTCGTGCATCTTGCGGAACTCTCCAACGATCCGCTCGGACAGAACAACCCGCAGGTCACCTACGACATCAATCATCTGGGGTCGGTGCGGCTCGCGCGCACCGCCAGAGACGTGGGCGTGCCGCGGTTCGTCTACGCTTCCTCCTGCAGCGTCTATGGGCAGGCGGTGAGCGACTGGGTGGACGAGAACTCGCCGACCAATCCTCAGACGGC
>JAVEVD010000115.1:0-6311 GCA_034005205.1 Steroidobacteraceae bacterium
CCGAAGAGCTGCGCGGGCGATTCGTCTCCGAGTGGCTCGCCAACAAGGACGCGGACTGGTGGATCGATCGGCTGTACGCGTTCGGGCCGGATCTGGGCGCAACCGTGATCCGCACCTCCTTGTCGCGGAGCGCCATCGACATGAATCGCGACCCGAGCGGGCGCGAGCTGTACCCTGGCCTCGCGAACACCGCCCTGTGCCCGCTCACGACGTTCGACGGCGAATCGCTTTACAAACCCGGCGCGCAGCCTGACGGGCGGGAAATCGCGCGCCGCAGGGAGCGCTGGTTCACGCCGTACCACGAGGCGATCGAGCGTGAGCTCGCCCGCCTGCGCGAGCGCTTCGCTCGCGTCGTGCTGTTCGATTGCCACTCGATCCGCTCGCGCATCCCGCGGCTGTTCGAAGGCTTGTTGCCGAACTTCAACATCGGGGCGAACGACGGCCGGACTTGTGCGCCGGCGCTGACCGCCGTGGTGAGAAGCGCATGCGATCGTCCGCCGTGGACTACCGTCGTCGATGGCAGATTCAAGGGCGGCTATACCGTCCGCCGTCACGGCCGGCCGGAGACGGGAGTGCACGCGGTTCAGCTCGAGATCGCACAGCGTACTTACATGCACGAGCCTGAGGAGGTCTCGCAACAGAACTGGCCCGCCGCCTTCGATCCGGCGCGGGCCGCGCCGCTCGCCGCAGTGCTGGAGAACGTACTGCAGAACTGCGTACACTGGGCGGTCGACCACAACCTGGATACAACATCGTGAAGTTGATCGTGACTGATCGGGAAGGCGTCGAGCACGAAGTCGAAGCCGCCCCCGGAGGAACCCTGATGGAGGTGCTGCGCGAGCTCGATTACGGCGTCACCGGCGTCTGCGGCGGCATGTGCTCGTGCGCCACCTGCCATGTCTACGTCGATCCGCAGTGGCGCGAGCGCTTGCCCGAGGCGCACAGCGATGAGCGCGAAGTCGTCGGGGAGCTTACGTTCAAGCGCCCTGAATCGCGCCTGTCCTGCCAGGTCCAGCTCGTCGAGACATTGGACGGGTTACGCGTCACGATCGCGCCCGAGGAGTGAGCCCGCGCTGCGGCGGCGTACGACGGGAGCGTCACAGATGAATACGACAGCTCAACGCCGCCGCACGCGCAACGAACGCACGCCGACCAAGCTCGCGCGACGCCCGGACGCCGGCGGCGCGCTCGCGTTATATCAGCAGGTCAAGGAGTTCATCACCGCCAGGATTCAGGACGGGTCCTGGCCGCCGGGCCATCGGTTGCCCTCCGAGAATGAGCTGGTGGCGCAGTTCGGCGTCTCACGCATGACCGTCAATCGTGCGTTCCGCGAACTGATGGACCACGGGCGCGTGGTGCGCGTCGCAGGCGTCGGCAGCTTCGTCGCGGAGGCAAGGCCGCAATCGACGCTGTTGCGCATCGCCAATCTCGGCGAGGAGATCCGCCGCCGCGGACACGAGTACGAGTGTCGGCTGCTGCTGCTGCAGCGTGCGTCCGCATCGCTCGAAATCGCAACTTCCCTGGACCTGGCGACCGGCGAGTCCGTCTACCATTCCGTGTGCGTGCATCTGGAGAACGGCGTGCCCGTGCAGCTCGAGGACCGTTACGTCAGTCCGCGCATGGCGCCGGATTTCATCAAGCAGGACTTCCGCCGGACGTCGCCGTCCGAGCACCTCCTGCGCAGCGTCCCGCTGGATGAGATCGAGCATGTGGTGGACGCCGTATTGCCGACTCCGGAGCAGGCCGATCGCCTCGAGATGCCTGTCACACAGCCCTGTCTGCTGCTGACGCGGCGCACCTGGTCGCGCGGCCGGCCGGTGACCCTGGTGCGCTGCCTGCATCCTGCTGCGCGCTACCGGCTCGGCAGCCGCTTCCGCACCGAAGGTCAGCCTGCATCGGGCTGAAGCGAGCTGCAGTCGCTTCGCACGGCCTGTGGTCGATCCTGTATAGACAGGTACGATCGGCGGGAGTATGTTGCCCGCGGTGCGAAGCGAGCAGAGGTTCTCATGATCCTGCGCCCCGGCCGCGTCAGTCTGGCCGATCTCAGGCGAATCTACGATGCGCCGCTGCAGTTGCAGCTCGATCATGATGCGGACCGCGCGCTGCGCGATGCACATGCGATCGTCGAGCGCATCGTGGCGAGCGGCGAGGTTGTGTACGGCGTGAACACCGGTTTCGGCCGGCTCGCGAGCACGACGATTCCGGGCGATCGCCTTACCGAGCTGCAACGCAACCTGGTGCTCTCGCACAGTACGGGAGTCGGCGATCCATTGCCCGCGGGCGTCGTGCGGCTCGCACTTGCGACCAAGGCGGTGAGCCTTGCGCGAGGACACTCCGGCGTACGGCCCGCGATCGCGCATGCGCTGCTCGAGCTTGCTTCGGCGGATCTGCTGCCGTGCGTTCCGGCGAAAGGCTCGGTAGGCGCGTCCGGCGACCTCGCGCCGTTGGCGCACGTCGCCTGCGTGCTGATCGGCGCGGGCTCGGTGGCCACGGCGCAGGGGGAGATCCTGAGCGGCGAGCAAGCCATGCGGCGAATCGGTCGCGAGCCGTTCGTGCTCGGGCCCAAGGAAGGTCTGGCGCTGCTGAACGGCACGCAGATCTCCACCGCGTTGGCGCTCGCCGCGCTCTTCGAAATCGAGCGGACGTTTGCGGCGGCGCTGATCTCGGGGGTTCTGTCTCTGGAGGCGATCAAGGGATCGGTCAGGCCGTTCGATGAGCGCATCCACGCAGCTCGCGGCCAGCCCGGTCAGATCGCTGTTGCTGCAGCGCTGCGTACACTGCTGGAGGGCAGCGGGATCGTCGCCGCGCACGTCGGTTGCGGCCGGGTGCAGGATCCGTACTCGATTCGCTGCATACCGCAGGTGATGGGCGCCTGTCTCGACTCGTTGCGGCACGTCGCCCGCGTGCTGCTCACGGAGGCGAACGCCGCCTCCGACAATCCACTGGTGTTCGACGGCGGCGTCGTTCTTTCGGGCGGCAACTTCCACGCCGAGCCGGTCGCGCTGGCGGCCGACGCAATGGCGCTCGCCGTGGCGGAAATCGGCGCCCTCGCCGAGCGCCGTCTCGCGCTGTTGGTCGATCCCACGCTCTCGGGTTTGCCGGCGTTCCTCGTGCGCGAAGGCGGCGTGCATTCCGGATTCATGATTGCGCAGGTCACGGCTGCTGCGCTGGCGTCGGAGAACAAGTCGCTGGCGCATCCGGCGAGCGTCGACAGCCTGCCGACTTCCGCGAACCAGGAAGACCACGTATCCATGGCGACGTTCGCGGCGCGCCGCCTGCTCGAGATGGTGAACAACACTGCAGTGATCGTCGGCGTCGAAGCGATGGCCGCAGTGCAGGGGATCGAGCTGGCGCGTGTGGCGAGCAGCTCGCCCGCCGTGGAAGCCGAGATCGAACGCATACGCCGCGAAGTGGACTTTCTGGAGCGCGACCGCTATCTCGCCGACGACATCGAGATCATGCGACGCTGGGCGCAGCGCCGGGACTGGCCCGATGTCCTGACGCGCATCCTGCCAAGCTACTCATCGCGCGTTTCCGAGTCCAATGATTTGGGGGAGCGCTCCCATGAATGATCCCGTGGGCGCCGCCTCTGCGCCGCTCGCCAATCGAAACGATCCTGCGCGCCTGGTGCGCGCGCCGCGCGGCGCACGGCTTACGTGCCGCAACTGGCTCATCGAGGCCGCGTACCGGATGATCCAGAACAACCTCGACCCGGAGGTCGCCGAGCGCCCGGCCGAGCTGGTCGTTTACGGCGGCATCGGTCGCGCCGCGCGTGATTGGCCATGCTTCGATGCGATTCTCGATTCGCTGCGACGCCTTCGTGAGGACGAAACGCTGCTCGTGCAATCGGGCAAGCCGGTCGGCGTATTCAGAACGCATGCCGATGCGCCGCGCGTGCTGCTCGCCAACTCCAACCTGACGCCCCGGTGGGCCACCTGGGCGCACTTCAACGAGCTCGACCGCAAGGGCCTGTTCATGTACGGGCAGATGACTGCGGGAAGCTGGATCTATATCGGCAGCCAGGGGATCGTGCAGGGCACGTACGAAACATTCGCCGAGGCTGGGCGCCAGCATTACGGAGGCGATCTGAGCGGCCGCTGGATTCTGACCGCCGGTCTCGGCGGTATGGGGGGCGCGCAGCCGCTCGCCGCGACGTTCGCCGGCGCCGTATCGCTGGTCGTGGAATGTCAGCAGAGCAGGATAGATTTCCGCCTGCGCAGCCGTTATCTCGACAAGCAGGCCAGGGATCTCGACGAGGCGCTCGATCTCGTGCGACATCACTGCGCACGCCGCGAAGCCGTATCCATCGGTCTGCTCGGCAACGCCGCGCAGATTCTTCCGCAGCTCGCGCAGCGCGCCAGACAAGGCGGCATGAAGCCCGACCTGGTGACGGATCAGACGTCCGCGCACGATCTCATCAACGGCTATCTGCCGCTCGGCTGGAGCGTGGAGCGCTGGCGCGCCGCACAGGTCGATCCGGCGCAGCACGAGCAGCTCGAATTGGAAGCTGCGCGTTCCTGCGCGGTGCATGTAAGAGCGATGCTCGAATTCAAGGAGATGGGCGTTCCCGTGGTCGACTATGGCAACAACATCCGCCAAGTCGCCTTCGATCAGGGCGTGCAGGACGCATTTTCCTTTCCTGGTTTCGTGCCCGCATACATCCGGCCGCTGTTCTGCTTGGGCAAAGGACCGTTCCGCTGGGTCGCCCTGTCCGGCGATCCTGAGGACATCTACAAGACGGACGCCAAGATCAAGGAGCTGTTCCCGCGCCATGCGCACGTGCATCGCTGGCTGGACATGGCGCGCGAGCGAATCACGTTCCAGGGCCTGCCGGCGCGCATCTGCTGGCTCGGGCTCGGCGAGCGTCACCGAGCGGGGCTCGCCTTCAACGAGATGGTTCGCTCCGGGGAGCTCGCGGCGCCGATCGTGATCGGTCGCGATCATCTCGACTCCGGCTCGGTCGCGAGTCCGAACCGTGAGACCGAAGGCATGCGCGACGGCACCGATGCGGTGTCGGACTGGCCGCTGCTCAATGCACTGCTCAATACAGCAAGCGGGGCCACTTGGGTGAGTCTGCATCATGGCGGCGGCGTCGGTATGGGCTATTCACAGCACGCCGGCGTAGTGATCGTGTGCGATGGCACGGAAGCGGCCGCGCGACGCATCGAGCGCGTCCTGTGGAACGATCCGGCGAGCGGCGTGATGCGTCATGCGGACGCAGGTTACGAGGCGGCCATTCGGGCGGCGAAGGAGCATAAGCTCGACCTGCCCATGGTGAAGTGACGGCGCACCCGACGGATGTCCTCGTCGCGTCCGCGCCGTCCGATGCACACTCAACTGGCTCAGGAGCAGCGGATGGCGCGATCCATCAACGACCGCGCGGCCGACGGCGTCTGGCGCAACCTGCGGCTTGCTGCGAGCATGCTTGCAGACGACCAGCCGACGTCTTTCGACGCGGCGGAGGCGCCCGATGGCGCAATCGTCGTGCAAGACGGTCTGATCGCCTGGGTCGGACCCAGCGCAATGCTGTCGCCGGCGCATGCGCGGCTGCGGCAATTCGATTGTCGGGGCGCGCCGGTCACGCCGGGACTCATCGATTGTCATACTCACCTCGTCTATGCGGGGCAGAGGGCCAACGAGTTCGCCATGCGCCTCGAGGGCGCAAGTTATGAACAGATCGCCCGCTCCGGCGGCGGCGTCGCCTCGACGGTGCGCGCGACGCGAGCCGCGGACGAAGAACAGCTGTTCACGCTGGCTGCAGCGCGGTTGGAGCAATGGCTAGCCGAGGGCGTCTGCGCCATCGAGATCAAATCGGGATACGGGCTCGCGCTCGAGCATGAGCGCAAGCAACTGAGAGTCGCGCGGCGACTTGCTCATAGCTACGGCCTGACCGTTCGCAGCACCTTTCTGGGCGCGCACGCGACGCCATCGGAGTATGGGCAACGCAGCGACGATTACATCGAGCTGATCTGCCGCGAGATGCTGCCGGCGCTCGCCGCCGAAGGTCTAGTGGATGCGGTGGACGTCTATTGCGAGCAGATCGCATTCTCGCCAGAACAGACCGAGCGCGTTTTCGAGGCCGCACAGGCTCTCGGTCTGCCCGTGAAACTTCATGCAGAGCAGCTCTCGAACATGAACGGCGCCGCTCTCGCGGCCAAGTACGGTGCGCTCTCCTGCGATCACCTCGAATACCTGTCCGACGAAGGGATCGCCGCCATGCAGGTCGCGGGTACGGTAGCGGTGCTGCTGCCAGGCGCCTTCTATACGCTGCGCGACACCCGTCCGCCGCCTGTGGATCGGCTGAGAGCGGC
>JAVEVD010000041.1:0-30544 GCA_034005205.1 Steroidobacteraceae bacterium
GTGTCGAGCGGAATCCCACGCTTGCGTGCGTAACGGATCAGATCGTCCTGACACTCACGATACGCCTGCGTCTGCCACGGTCGAACGGCGCCCTGCCTGAGGGACTTGCTCGCGTCCGGGATGACCAGCCCGAAATCCACGCCGATGATCCGGCCGAAACCCCGGCAGGATTCGCAGGCGCCGAGCGGCGAATTGAAGGAGAACAGACTGGGCGTCGGCTCCCGATAATGAATATCGCAATCGGCGCAGTGCAGGTCGGAGGAGAAGAGAAAAGAAGCGGTTAGCGGTTGGTGGTTAGCGGTTAGTGAAGAGGCGTCCTGCCGAACCGGGCCCTCGAGGCCCACTTTCCCTTGGGCGGCTCGTGCTTCGCCTCGCACACCCTTCTGACTATCCGCTATCCGCTCGCCGCTATCCGCTTCGCTCCCGATCACATGCACCGCAACCCGCCCGCGTCCGACGCGCAGCGCCGCCTCGAGCGCCTCGATGATCCGCTCGCGGTTCTCGGCGCTCCAGCGCACGCGATCCTGCACTACCTCGAGCACCAGCGACGAAGCCTGAGCGCCATTGTCGGTCTTCGCTCGTCGCTTGCCGCTGGCCACAGGACGCTGCGTCCGCGCGAACACGCGCGTGTAACCCTGCTTCTCGAGCAGCTCGAGTACTTCCTGCTCGGAGAAATTGTCAGGTACGGGGACAGGAAACGTGATGATCACGCGCGCCTCGTGCGAGTCCGCCAGGCGGTCGCTTACCTCGCTCCAGATGCTCTGCGGAGTGTCGCGCCTGACCGGCGCTGCGCAACCACGACAGTAAAGCTGCGCTGCGCGCGAGTACAGCAGCTTCAAATGATCGTTCAGCTCCGTCATCGTGCCGACCGTGGAGCGTGACGTGCGCACCGGATTGGTCTGGTCGATTGCGATGGCGGGCGGCACGCCCTCGATGCGCTCGACCTGAGGCCGGTCCATGCGATCGAGAAACTGCCTGGCGTACGGCGAAAAAGTCTCGACGTAACGGCGCTGGCCTTCCGCGTACAACGTGTCGAACACCAGTGAGGATTTCCCCGACCCAGAAACGCCAGTGACCACGATCAACTCGTTGGTCGGCAGGTCCAGATCGAGGTTCTTCAGATTGTTCTGGCGTGCGCCGCGGATGAGGATGGGCATGGACGAAGCTAGGCTTGGGGGCGGCGCGGCCGCAGGTACGGTGCTGCAGTCCGCGGATCCTGACGTGCCCTACGACGGCGCGCCGGGCGCTACGGCGCGACGCGAGGAGGGCTGAAGAGGCAAGCGGACGAGCCCAGCTAATTTAGCCCGGAAAGGCAGTCAGGTACACGCCGAACAAGCGGCTTCGATGAGCACGCAGCTTCGCGAGACTGCCCTTGTCCTGCGATTGCATTACACGAGCGGGTTAGGTCTGCGGCGATCGAGCACGCAGGCTGCCGCCGAACGATATGGAAATGGCGCAGGACAGAGGCTTGCGTAGCTACTGTCTTCATCGGCGGCAGTAGTTCAGCGCTTACATGATGGCGCCCTGCGAGGCCGATCAGCGCTTACTCAGGTTTTGTCTCGTTTGACTCACGGGCGGCGCGGATGAGCGAGCCGCAATCAGCGGCGGCAGCGGGCAATGCAGCGCCGCGCAGACGGCGCGCAGCAACTCGGCCTCGCCGATCGTGAGTTGTTCGTCGTGCGTGACCGTCCTGACCATCGCTTCCAGGAGCTGTTCTCTGGCCGGCGGCGCGAGGCGATCGAGCCGGCTGAGAGCGAGATCGAGCGCAGAGGCCCATTGATCCAGAGAGGCGTACGCGGGCCGATTGCGAGGATACAGGTGATGCATGCCGATTTCGTAGGCGCGTCGGGCCGCTGCTTCCTCGGCATGGCCGTGCCGCGCCAGTACGCTCAGCAGCACGTGCGCATCGTTCTGCACTTCGCTCAGTCGCAGCATGCGTACGCGAGCCGTCGGCTCGATCTCATCTCGCAGATGCACCTGGGCCACTTTGCGCAGCACATAGCTGTGCAGCGACGTGCGACCCTGTACCTGCAGCATGCCGTTGAGCGCGGACATGAGCTGCATCCGCTCCTCGCGCGTGAGCTGCATAAGAGCAGGTGAAGCTCGCAGCAGCGCCGGGAGCCGTTGCTCGGGCTCGAGCGCGTCGACCTGCGCTTGCAGCGCCTCGACGGCGCTCGCCGCACTTGGCAGGCAGCGCACGACGTACGCGCGCTGCTTTTCCCGTGCGTCGGTGTGAGGATCCATGGCCAGGGCGATCAGCAAGGCGCGCGCCGAAGCAGGATGAGCCGCGGCTTTCACGATGGCCGGCGGCGCCGTCTCGCGGAGCTCGCGCGCCAGGCGCATATGCGCGAGGCCGGGGTTTCCCACGAGCGCGGCTGCGCCGGCCGCGGGAGGCAACGCAGCGAACTGCCCGGGCCCCGCGGCGCGCAACTGGGACGGCGGCTCTAGAGGGGCGGTTTCGTCCTGGCGCACCCGCGAATCGGCGATGAGGCGCGCTCTGAGCGTGTCGATGTCGCGGGGATCGAAGTGCGGATCGATCGCCTTGATTCGCTCGATCAGCGGCGGATGCGTGGCGAACAAACGCCGCATGCCGGGCGCGAACAGCATGTGGGCGACTTCCTCGCTCTCGGGATGCGCAATGCGCGAACCGCCGGTCGCGCCGATCTTCATCAGCGCCCCCTTGAGTCCGCCCGGATCGCGAGTGAACTGCACGGCCGAGGCGTCCGCCAGGGACTCGCGCGTGCGCGACACCGCGGCCTGAATCAGCCGTCCGAAGAACAACCCGATGTAGCCGATCGCCAGAACTGCGAGCGCAGCCAGCACAATCGCCGCCACGCCGCCTCGCCTGCTTCGTCCCCGGCCGCCGACGCGCAACACCGTACGCGCAACCACCGCAATGGCGAGCAGACCGAACAGCAATCCCATCAGCCGCAGATTCAGCCGCATGTCGCCGTTGAGGATGTGGCTGAATTCGTGCGCGATCACTCCCTGCAGCTCGGCGCGATTCAAAGTAACGAGCGCGCCGCGCGTCACTGCGATCGCCGCATTGGAAGGATTGTGGCCGGCGGCGAACGCATTGAGACCAGACTCCTGCTCGAGCAGGTACACCTCGGGCATCGGCGCGCCCGAGGCGATCGCCATTTCCTCCACCACGTTCAGCAGGCGCCGCTCGTCGGGATCAATGGTGTCCGGCGAAACCCGCACGCCGCCTAGCGAGCGCGCCACGGCGCCGCCGCCTGCGGCGAGCATCGAGGTCTTGTACAGGCTCGACAAGCCGATCACTCCCAACACGCTGAGCGTCGTCGTTGCTGCCACGCCCGGGTGGGCGAAGATCCACTCGCGCGTCGGCAGCGCAAACCCGCCGGAAGCGGGATGCAGGCTCGCCAATACGGTGAACACGACGAAATCCACGGCCACGACGACCGCCGCCACAGCGATCGCGAACAGAACGATCAGCCGGCGCGACAGACGGCGGGCTTCATCCTGGCGGGCGAAGAAGTTCACGGAGAGCGGTTAACGGTTGGCGGATGGCGGATGGCGGGCTCGGCGCATCCTGCAAGCTCGCAGGCGCTACGGACGCAGCAGACGCAGAACCGGTGTGCAACGGCGTTCTTCACTAACCGCCAACCGCTTAACCGCTTCAGGTGAAAGACACCTTAGGAACAGCGCGCTTCTCCGGCGCCTCGATCTGCAGCAGCTGCGCCGGCCAGAAAGCGAACATACCCGCCACTATGCTGTTCGGAAACATCTCACGCGTATTGTTGTAGTGCATGACCGCGTCGTTGTACGCCTGGCGCGCGAACGCCACCTTGTTTTCTGTGGATGTCAGCTCTTCCGAGAGCTGCATCATGTTCTGGTTGGCTTTCAGCTCCGGATACGCTTCGGCCAGCGCGAACAAACGGCCCAAGGCGCCGCTCAGTGCGTTCTCGGCGCCGGACAGCTCCTGCACGGCTTGCGGATCGCCAGGCTTCGCGGCGGCGTTCTTCAGGCCCGCAACCGCGGTATTGCGCGCAGCGATCACCGCTTCGAGCGCTTCCCGCTCGTGTTTCATATAGCCTTTGGCGGTCTCCACGAGATTCGGAATCAGATCGTGGCGCCGCGTGAGCTGCACGTCGATCTGCGCGAACGCGTTCTTGTAGGCGTTGCGGCCAGCGACCAAGCGGTTGTAGATCGAGACGAAGAAGAATGCGATCAGGACGAAGACGCCCAGTACGATCCAGCCCATCGATACCTCCCCGAGCAAACATCTGTACGCAGCGCCGCGGAGCATAGCGCGATCGGTGGTCCGCTCGAGAGCGGCGCCGGCGAACAGCAGACCTGCACCGGTGAACGAACCAGCGCGCTCCCTGGCGTCGAGTCTGCGCCTGCGAGCGGCGCTCGCCGCCGGATCACCGATCTTGGATCCGCGGCGCTCGACGCACAGCAGCGCGTGCTCAGCGCCTGACCGGCGAGAGCAGATCGAACAGGCGGCTCAGCAGAGAGGGTCTGAACCCTTCGACGTGCAGCGATCGCTGCGCCCGCGGCAGATCGGCCAGGTGGATGCGCAACTCCTGATCGTCTTGTTGCGAGCTGTCGAAGAACCCCAGCGTGCGCGGAGCCTGACCAGGCGAAGGTCTCGGAACCGTGACGGCGGGACGGGCTGCGTTCATCGATGAGATCCCTGGCTGCGGCTCTGACGGAACGCTCGCAGCGTAGTGGAACCGTCGACTCGCTCGCGTGAGCCGCGTCACGGTGACGCGCATTGAATGTACGCGTAACGTACTATCCAGGCAGGTTCCCTAGTCCCGAGTTGCTGCTCATGGCCGTTCCCTGGATGCAGATCGTTCATCTCGTCCCGTCGATCGTCGAGGTCTCCCGCGAGTTGCTCAAGCGCTCGAAGACCCCCGTAGCGACGCCCAACCCGGACGCGCCGGGCGACGCCGCCGCCCTCGCGGCGCGCATCGCCGCGCTGGAGGAGAACGAGCGACGGCAAGCCGAGCTCGTCAGCACGATGGCCGATCAGCTCGCCGCGCTCGCCAAGGCAGTTTCCGTGCTGCACCGGCGGCTGCTCTGGGCCAGCGCAGGCGCAGGCGCGGCGTTGGCGCTGGGGGTGATCGCGATCGCGCTGTTGCTGCGAACCTGATCGACTCGGGCGGCGCCCTCCCTCACTGTTTGCGGTAGAGCGGCGCCACCAACGGAATTTTCCCTCTGAGGTCTTCGATGCGCGATTCGCCGGAGGGATGCGTGCTGAGGAACTCGGGCCCGCCTCCGCCGAGATTCAACATCTTCTCCCATAGCGACACCGCGGCGTTCGGGTCGTAGCCCGCGCGCGCCATCAGTTCGAGGCCTATCCGATCCGCCTCGGTCTCCTGCTCACGGCTGTGCGGCAGCTGGAACGTCACCGCCGAGACCTGCCTGGCGAGCGTCATGACGTTCTCGCCCGCGCCGGTAGCCCAGGCCACGCCCGCCAGCGCGAGCTGCTCTGCATAGGCGCGCGAGATCCGTTCGCGTGAATGCTCGCGAAGCGCGTGCGCGATCTCGTGGCCGATCACCGCGGCAAGCTCCGCATCCGTCGTGTTCAGTCGCTGGATCAGTCCGGTGTACACCATGATCTTGCCGCCAGGCATGCAGTACGCGTTCACCTCCTCGGAGGTCAGCACGTTGACCTGCCAGTCCCATTGCAGCGCATCGGGCCGAAATACTGTCGTGTGTGGAATGAGCCGCTTGGTGATGCTCTGCACGCGTCGATAGGACGCCTGGTCCGTGTTCAGCGCGTTCCGACTGCGCGCCTTCTCGAGTTCCTGGCGATACGCCTCCTTCGCTCCCTCGCGCACCTGCTGCTCGGAGACCAGCATCAGCTGTTTGCGCTGCACGCCGATGGCGCCCGGCTGAGTGGTCTGAACGGTCTGACACGCCGCCGCCAGCAGCGCAACAGCGGCCAACAAGATCTTGCGCATCCGCATGTCGACGCCCCGCTGATCCTGTGCACCGCAAACGCCGCGACAGCGCCAGAGTTCCTGGCTGCGGCGCGCGGCTCGATTCGACGCCGCCTACTCTTCGCGCGGAGCGGCGTCTCCCAAGGTCACGAAGCGCACCAGGCGCTGCAGTTGCTCTCCCAACACCTCATCGACGATCGTCGCCCACTCCGAGAGCGGCGGGTTGGCGTAGCCTCCGACGTTGTACGTCAGCGTCACGCGCGAGCCGCCGCCCGCAGTGTCGATCTGCCAGGTCATACTCCCGGTCACGCCGAAGTCCTGCAGCGGCCCGAGCGCGCCGATCAAGCGCAGGGTCCGCGCCGGCTGCGCGTAAACGACGCTGCCGTGCTCGATGCCAGCGTACAGGCCGAGTCTCTCGCAGAAGCAGCCGCGCACCTGCGGCTCCAGCGAGAGATTGCGCGCATCGCCGGAGTATGTGTGTTCCGGATCCCACCACTTGGCGACATCCGCCAGCGCGGCCCAGACCACCGGCGCGGCCACATCGGGCGCCTCGGCCACGTGACTGATGCTGAAGCCGTTCGGTCCGGCGCTCACGATCTCGGCGCGCGCCACGCCGGCTGCACACGCAGTGAGCACGAGCGCGAATATCCACTTGCACTGCATAGCCGTCGTCCTCCGCTGTCCACCCGTTCAGCGAACGTATGGTAATCCGTTCGACGCCGCTGCGTTCACAAGCGGCGCGTCGATGGACGCGAGCGCATGCTCGGGCTGTTCACGAGGATGCGCGAGCACGCGCACGAAATCCTCGCTTCACAAGTAACAACAACGCCAAGAAGCTCGCCGCCGAGGCGGCCGCCTCGACGCTCATGACCCCGATCCGACCAATGGTCTGGTGGTCGTTTAACACTTGCCGCCAAAGACGCCCATCCACATCGGGAACTCCCCGAAGGGGCGCCCGCGACCGTCGCGCTTCAACGACTAGTGTGATGCAAGTCACACGGCGCTGCGCGCCCGCACGCCTAGCATCGCTCACACGACCCTCGCGCCGCACTAGCGACGCCGAGTCCAAGATACGTTCAAGCTCGATAGAGGTGACCCGGTGAGTGCGGGCGCAGGTACGATCCCACCCGGCAGGCAGCGCATCGTCGCGCGCGCCGAGCACATCTCCATCGAGGGCGACTCCGAGGCGGATGGACAGGCGTCCGTGCGGCGCCACCGCATCACGAAATCATCGTACGTACTGCAAAGCCGTCTACGCGGCTGCGTCACCGAGCTGTCGATCCTGGAAGGCTGCTACCTGGGCGTGCGCAGCGTGCGCCCGGGCGCAGATCCCGTGAAATATCAGTTCGATTTGCGCTTCGCGAACCCGCAGCCCGTTACAGTGCGCAGCATCGCCTGGATGTGGCTCGTGGTGACGATCGGCCTGATCGTCATGGGCGCGGGCGCCATTGCTGCAGCCTGGACGTCAGGCGCCCCGTGGGTGAGCAAGGGCGTGATCGGCGGCGGGGTTGCACTGTGCGTCGCGGCGCTGACGCTGCTGTTGTTCCTGCGGGGCACGACCGAAGCGCTCGAATTTCGCAGTGCGCACGGCGACGCCACGTTGGTGAGCGTTGCCGGCGGGCTCGGCGCCGCGCGCGAGGGCAAGCAGTTTTTCATCGAACTCATCAAGAGCATCAATGCTGCGAAGCTCGAGCGTGCGCAGCCTCAGCCGCAATTCCTGCGCGATGAGATGCGCGAGCATCACCGCCTTCGTGAACTCGGCGTGCTGACTCAGCGACAGTATGAGGCAAGCAAGGCGCGAATCCTGGCCGCGCACTGACTCGACGCGCCGGCGCCCGACGCATCAACCGAGCAAGTCCACGAAGATCTCCGCCTTGATCGGCAGGTGATCCGACGCAACGCGTGCGAGCGGCGTACGATGCACGGCGATCGACGCGACCGCGTTCACCGGACGCACCCAGATGCGCGTGAGCGCAATGATCGGCGCACACGCCGGAAATTCCGCGGGCGCCGCCAGAGGACGGCCGAGAATGCGATGCGCATCGCGCAGCGTCATGGACCAAGGAAACCATTCGTTCATGTCGCCGAGCACGATGGTCGGCAGGCTGGGCGGGGCGATCGCAACAGCGGTGAGGAGCTGGCGCCACTGCGCGCGCCGCTCCGCCCGGCTCAATCCGAGATGCGTCGCGATCACGCGTAGTTCGTCTGCGCCGATCTCCAGGCGCACGTCGAGCGCGCCGCGCGGCTCGAACCACGGATAGCTCAGGTCCAGTCGATGCACGCTCAGGATCGGCAGGCGCGTGAGGATCGCGTTGCCGTATTCACCGCTGTGCCGCACGATGCGCAGGCCGGGAACGGCGGCCATGCCGAGTTCGGTCGAAAGATACTCGAGCTGCTGCGAATCGCCGTGTTCGCCGGGATCATTATTCACTTCCTGGAGCGCATAGACATCGCAGTCGAGTTCTTTCAGCACTTCGGCCACGCGCTCCGGACGGCGTTTGCGATCAAGCCCGATGCAGCTATGGATGTTGTAGGAGCCGACCGCGATGCGGTGCGCGCGCCGCGCTGCGCCCTGCCCCACTCGGCGCCCGGCTTCAGATGGCGCGCGCGTCGCCGACGCCATGCCGCGCCGCCGGCGGCGTCGAGGCGACCAGCCAGCGCCGCACCAGCCACGTGGCCGCCCCGAGGATGAACAACGCCAACGCGATCAGCCAGTAATTGATCTGGCCGGGATCCTGCAGCCAGGTCTGGAACTGATCGCCGAACACAGTCGAGGTAAGCGTGCCCGGCAGGACGCCGATAGCGGTGCCGGCCAGAAAGCGCCAAGGCTTCACGCGCACCGCGCCGGCCACCAACCCCCCGACAGCGAACGGCGCGAGCGGAACGAGCCGCAAAGCAGCGATCGCCAGCAGACCTCGATGCCGCAGCACCTCCAGTATGCGGTTGAGCCGGTCGCCGGCCACGCGCCGCACAGTCGTGCGCTTGAGCCTGCGTCCAGCGACGAAAGTCGCCCAGGCGGCCAGCTGGACGCCGAGCATGGCGTAGATGAAGCCGGCGACGGGCCCGAACGCCACGACGGCGAACAACGTGATGAGCGGCCGCGGAAACATCATGAGCGCGGCCGGCGTGTAAGCGAGCATCGTCAGCAGCGGCGCCCACCAGTTCTCGGCGAATCGCCGCGCCAAGTCGGTGATCTGTCGGCCGTCGAGAAGACCAGCGAGCGGCGTGTACTTCCACAGCGCCGTGAGCGAAATCACCAGCAACACGATGGCGGCGATCTTCCCCCACGCCGGGCCGAGGCCGATATCCTCGCCGCTGGTCGCGTTTTCCGGGTGGAAAAGCTGCACGAGATCGCCGAATGCTCCCGGTCGCTCCGGATCGGCCACGCTGATCATGTTGAGCACGGCCTCCGAAGTAGGCTTGGGCGTTTCGAGCGGCCGCAGCGTGCGCTGCTCGCTGCGCAGCGCTTTGATCGCGCCATGCACCGAACCGGCCGCAGCAATCGCTGCATGCACGCGCGCAGGGTCGCACCCCAGATGCTCGGCCAGCAGCTTGGCGCGCAACGTGCGGATCGCATCGCTCACCGCCGGCGAGCCCCGTGCGGCGATCGTCAGGTCGCATTCCGTGTCCAGTCCCATCGAGCGGTTGGCGAGGTTCGCCGAACCGATGCGTACGATGTCATCGTCGATGATCATGAGCTTGGCGTGCACGTCGATGCATTCGCCATCCTTGAGTCCGGCGACGTAAGGATAGTAGGCGGCGAACTTGTTGCGGCCGTCGACGCTCTGAAGCTTCTCGATCAGCCGCGTACGCAGCGTCTGCATGGTCATTTCTTCCAGCCAGCCGTGGCTCATCTCGCGCAGCACGACCACGATTTCCGGCCCGTCCTCTTCCTGCAAGCGAGCGGCCAGCGCGTCGCCGACCCGATGCGCAGTGAAATACTGGTTCTCGATATAGATTGAGCGGCGCGCGGCGCGAATCATGTCGAGGTACAGAGCCTCGACCTCATGCACGCCCTGCTTGCTCTCCGTCCCGGGCTGGGTGCGCGAAATCGCGACTTCCACGTCCGTGACGTCCGCTGCGACGCCGTCCGGCCAGCACGTGTGCGCAAGGGGTTCACGCCCGCGGCGCAGCAGCCTGCTGCGCCGCTGCGGAGGACGCAGGCCGCGCCCGGTGGCTTCGCGCCAGCGCTCGCGCAGCAGGTCTCCAAGCGCTCGCGCGGCCTCGCCTTCCACCAGCATCATCAGATCGTGGAATGGCGGATAGGGATCGCCGCGCGCAACACGCAGCTCGTTGAGCGGCGAATGCTCGCAGGTGTCCCAGCGCTTGGAGGTCAGATCGATGCCGCCGCTGAAGGCGACTGTATCGTTGATGACGACGATCTTCTGATGGTGTGAGCCGCCTACCGGATGGGTGTTGTCATAGCGGAAATGCACGCGATGATGCGGCTTCCACCCGAGGCCATGCAGCGCCGCCCATTCCCGGTCCAAGCCGAACACCATCGGGTAGTCCCACACCAGAATGTGGATGTGCAGACCGCGGCGACGGCGCACCAACTCGTTCAGGAACTCGCCGAGCTCGAGCTCCGGCCCGTCGTGCCCGGCGCAGAGCAGACGCGTACGGCTGTGGAAATCCCAGCCTGCGACGAGAATCGAGCGGCGCGCGTTGCGAGCGGCGGTTACGAAAGCCCTGAAATAGGCGT
The DNA here is from genome assembly GCA_034005205.1 of Steroidobacteraceae bacterium. Classification (GTDB taxonomy): domain Bacteria; phylum Pseudomonadota; class Gammaproteobacteria; order Steroidobacterales; family Steroidobacteraceae; genus Steroidobacter. The sequence goes on from JAVEVD010000041.1 coordinate 10,618, forward strand.
CGGCGTCGATGAGGAAGGCGGCGCGCGCGGCGTGCTCCAGTCGCCAACAATTGCGACCCACGTCGAACAAGTTCGACTGACCTGCGTGCTGCGCCATGTGAGTGCTGCAACGCGCGCCGCGCTGCGGCGGTTCCTGCACGCCTCAGCAGCCACATCGCGCTTTGCGCGACGCCTACACCAGGACTCGCTCAATGCCTCCTGCGTTCGCGGCGCGCACATAATCGGCCATCCAGTTCTCGCCCAGCACATGGCGGGCGATCTCGACGACGATATAGTCGGCGTCCACGTCGGCGTCTTCGTTGTAGCGTTTCAGGCCCTGCATGCACGAGGGGCAGGAGGTGAGAATCTTCACTTCGCCTTCGAAGCCGTCCGCACGCAGCTTCTGTGCGCCGGCGCGCATCTCCTGCTCCTTGCGGAAGCGCACCTGCGTCGCCACGTCCGGACGCGTGACGGCGAACGTGCCGGACTCGCCGCAGCAGCGATCGTTCTTCTCGACCACGCCGTTCACCCCATCGTTGATCAGCGAGTTCACGACCTTGAGCGGATCGTGCGACTTGATGGGCGTGTGGCAGGGGTCGTGGTACATGTAACGCACGCCGGTGGCCTGCTCGAGCCGCACGCCGCGCTCCATCAGCAGTTCGTGAATATCCACGATCCGGCAGCCCGGGAAGATCTCGTCGAATTTGTAGTCCTGCAGCTGGTCGTAGCACGTCCCGCAGCTCACCACCACCGTGCGGATGTCGAGATAGTTCAGCGTATTCGCGACGCGATGGAAGAGCACGCGGTTGTCCGTGATCATCTTGTCCGCCTTCGCGAACTGTCCCGAGCCGCGCTGCGGGTACCCGCAGCACACGTAGCCGGGCGGCAGCACTGTCTGCACGCCGACCTCCCAGAGCATGGCCTGCGTGGCGAGGCCGACCTGCGAGTACAGGCGCTCCGAGCCGCAACCCGGGAAGTAGAACACTGCTTCGGAATCGGATGTGGTGCGCGCCGGATTGCGAATGATCGGCACGTAATGCCGGTCCTCGATATCGAGCAGCGCCCGCGCAGTGCGCTTCGGCAGCCCGCCCGGCATCTTCTTGTTGACGAAATGCACGACCTGCTCATGGATCGGCGGCTTGCCGGTGGTCGCGGGTGGGTGTGCGGTCTGTCGCGCAGCGAACAACCTGAGCCCGCGGTTCGCCATGCGCTGCGCGCTGAAACCCCACTCGATCATCGCCTTGCGCACCAGCTTGACCGTCTGCGGGCGGCTCGCGTTCAGGAAGAACATCGAGGCCGCCGCACCCGGATTGAAGCGCTTCTTGCCCATGCGGCGCAGCAGGTCGCGCATAGCCATGGAGACATCGCCGAAATCGATGTTCACCGGGCAGGGCTTCTCGCACTGGTGGCAGATGGTGCAATGATCGGCCACATCCGAGAACTCGTCGAAATGGCGGATCGAGACGCCGCGCCGCGTCTGCTCCTCGTACAGGAAAGCCTCGATCAGCAGCGAGGTTGCGAGAATCTTGTTGCGCGGCGAATAAAGCAGGTTGGCGCGCGGCACGTGCGTCGCGCACACCGGCTTGCACTTGCCGCAGCGCAGACAGTTCTTGATCGCGTCCGAAATCGAATTGATGTCGGACTGCTGCAGGATCAGCGACTCGTGGCCGAGCAGGTTGAAACTCGGCGTCCAGGCGTTGCGCAGATCGCCGCCCGGCATGAGCTTGCCGCGATTGAAGCGCCCGTCAGGATCGATGCGATCCTTGTAGCGGTGGAATTCCTCGAGTTCCTCGTCCGCGAGGAACTCGAGCTTGGTGATTCCGACGCCATGCTCGCCCGAGATGACTCCATTCAGACTTCGGGCGATGCGCATGATGCGCTGCACCGCGCGGTTCGCCTCCTGAAGCATCTCGTAGTCGTCGGAATTGACGGGAATGTTGGTGTGCACGTTGCCGTCGCCGGCGTGCATGTGCAGCGCCACCCAGACCCGTCCGCGCAGCACCCGATCGTGAATGGCTGCTACGCCGGCCAGAATCGGCGCGTAGGCCGCGCCCACGAACAGGCGACGCAAATGCGCGCGCACCTCCGTCTTCCACGATGTGCGCACCGTGCGATCCTGCACCAGGTCGAACACCGTCAGCCCGGGCTCGCGCTCCAGGCGGCGTTCGAAATCGCCGCGCAAAGGCCCGAAGCCCAGCGCATCGAGCTCCATCAGCGCTTCGCTGACCGGCGTGTCGAGATGCTCGTAAAGATATGACCAGCGCTTCCGCACCGCTGCGATCACCTGTAGCGCCTGCGCACGGCGCTCGGCGAGCGTCTCCTCGGCGAGCGCCGGCTCGATGTCCGGATCGTCGAGACGGCCGAGCGGCAGCTCGCCCGTGAAATACGTCTCGAGCTCACTGAGCAACTGCAGCTTGTTGCGGAACGACAGCTCGATGTTGATGCGTTCGATGGCGTCGGTGTACTCGCCCATGCGATCGAGCGGGATCACCACGTCCTCGTTGATCTTGAAAGCGTTGGTGTGCCGCGCGATCGCAGCGGTGCGGGCGCGATCGGCCCAGAATATCCTGCGCGCATCGGGATTGACGGCGATGAAACCCTCGCCCGAGCGGCTGTTGGCGATGCGCACCACTTCGGAAGCGACGCGGCCGACAGCCGCCTCATCTTCGCCGACGATGTCGCCGAGCAGGACCATCTTCGGCAACGCACCGCGACGCGACTTGGTCGTGTAGCCAACCGCACGCAGGTAACGCTCGTCCAGATGCTCCAGGCCCGCAAGCTGCACGCCGCCCGTGCGCGCCGATTCGTCGAGGTACGTCTTGATCTCGACGATCGAGGGGATCGCATGACGGGCGTGACCGAAAAATTCCAGGCACACGGTGCGCGTATGCGCCGGCATGCGATGCAGCAGCCAGCGCGCCGAGGTGATCAGTCCGTCGCAGCCTTCCTTCTGCACGCCCGGCAGCCCGCCGAGGAACTTGTCGGTGACGTCCTTGCCCAGTCCGGCCTTGCGAAACTTGCGTCCTTCGATGTCGATGCGCGCGGTGCGCAGCACGCGCGCGCCGTCCGGCGCTTCGCGCCCGTCCTTCCATACGCACTCGAAGCTGGCCGTGTCGACTTCGTGAATTTTGCCGCGATGGTGATTCAGCCGCGTCACTTCGAGCCAATTGCCGTCCGGATCGACCATGCGCCACCAGACGAGGTTATCGACCGCCGTGCCCCACAGCACGGCCTTCTTGCCGCCGGCGTTCATAGCGATGTTGCCGCCGATGCAGGACGCATCCGCCGAAGTCGGATCGACTGCGAACACGTAGCCGGCGCGCTCGGCGGCCGTCGCGACGCGACGCGTGACGACGCCCGCCTCGGTGAAGATGGTCGGCGCCGGCTCGGCCGGGCCATGCGGCAGCGACGCCCTGACGACCTCGCCAAGCTTCTCGAGCTTCTCGGTGTTGATCACGGCCGAGCGCGGCGTGAGCGGAATGGCGCCGCCGGTGTACCCAGTGCCTCCGCCTCGCGGAATCACCGTGAGCCCGAGCTCGACGCAGGTGCGCACCAGCGCGGGCGTTTCGATTTCCGTATCCGGAACAAGCACGACGAACGGATACTCGACGCGCCAGTCGGTCGCGTCAGTGACATGAGATACACGAGCGAAGGCGTCGAAACGGATATTGTCCTTGCGCGTATGACGCTCGAGCAGCCGGCGCGCACGCTTGCGCAGCCGGCTCATGTCGTCCAGATCCCTGGCGAACTCCTCGACCGCGCCGCGCGCCGCATCGAGAAGCTCACCCACCTTGCGGTCGCGCTCGGGATCGGAGGGATCGCGTCGCCGCTCGACATCCATGAGCCGGTGGTGCAGCGCTTCGATCAGCAGACGGCGTCGTTTGGAATTGTCGAGCAGGTCGTCCTGCAAGTAGGGATTGCGCCGCACGACCCAGATGTCCCCCAGCACTTCGTAGAGCATGCGCGCCGAGCGGCCCGTGCGTCGCTCGGCGCGCAGCTCATCGACGATCCGCCACGCATGCTCGCCGAGCAGCCGCAGCACGATCTCTCGATCGGAGAACGAGGTGTAGTTGTAAGGGATCTCGCGAAGGCGCGCCGGCGCATCGGCCGCAGCCGGGGTCATGGGTCGGGGCGGCGCCTTCTCGACCTCATCGAGCGGCAAAGACGAATTCGGCAAGGGACGACTCGGGGTGGCGGCGTGCGGACGAATTGTAGAGGATGGAAAGCGGTTAGCGGCTAGCGGTTAGTGAAGAAGAGGAGCAGCGTCCGAATCTGGGGACGCGCCTCCCAACTGACCGCCAACCGCTAACCGCTTCTAGTCTTGACCGCTTCTGACTCCTTCCCAACCGCTTCCCATTAACTCTCCGTAATGAGAAAACTTTCAGCCCTCCAGACCGTCTATCCTGTCACTGACCACTTGCTAGGGAGATTTCCTATGGTTGCGCGCTGGATTCGAATCGCCGTGGCTGTGATCTCGTGCGGCCTCGGGGCCGCCGCCTGCTCGCAGAATCTCGGCGACGCGCAGGCGCGTCCCGCCGAAGCATCCGCCGCCCTGCGGCCCGCGCAGCCGGCCGCCGCGGCCGACTCCAGCGCGCCGGCGGCTTCGCTGCCGGATTTCGCGGCGCTCGTGGAGCGCTACGGGCCGGCCGTCGTCAACGTCGCGGTGGTGGGCAAGAGCCGCGAGGTGGGCGAATTCCCCGGGCTCTCCCCCGACGACCCGTTCTATGAATTCTTCCGTCGCTTCGGCCGACCGATGCCTCGCGGCCAGATTCCGCCGGCGCGCGGCCAGGGCTCCGGGTTCATCGTGAGCCCGGACGGCTACATCCTGACGAACGCGCACGTCGTGGACGGCGCGGCCGAGGTCACCGTGCGCACCACCGACAGGCGCGAGTATCCGGCGAAAATCATCGGCGCCGACCAGCGCACCGACGTCGCGGTGCTCAAGATCGAGGCGAGCGATCTTCCGACCGTGCGCATCGGCGACGCCTCGAAACTGCGCCCCGGCGAATGGGTGATCGCGATCGGATCACCGTTCGGCTTCGAGAACAGCGTCACCGCCGGCATCGTCAGCGCCACCGGCCGCTCCATGCCTGGAAGCGAGAGCAACTACGCGCCGTTCATCCAGACGGATGTGGCGGTCAATCCGGGCAATTCCGGCGGCCCGCTCTTCAACATGAGCGGCGAAGTGGTCGGCATCAACTCGCAGATTTATAGCCGCAGCGGCGGCTACATGGGCCTGTCGTTCGCCATTCCGATCGACGTAGCGAACAACATCAAGAAGCAGCTCATCGAAACCGGCAAAGTCACGCGCAGCCGCATCGGCGTGTCCATCCAGGACGTCAACGCGCAACTGGCGGAATCCTTCGGTCTGGATCGCCCCCGCGGCGCGCTGGTCGCCATGGTCGAGGAGAATGCGCCCGGCGCCAAGGGCGGGCTGAAGGCCGGCGACGTCATCCTGGAGATCGACGGCGAGCGCATCGAGACCTCGAGCCAGGTTCCGGTGATCATCGCCAACAAGCAGCCAGGCAGCCGCGTGACGCTCGAAGTCTGGCGCGACGGGCGCACGCAACGCCTGACGCTGCGGCCTGAAGCGATGCACGAGGAAGGCGCGCGCGTCGCGTCGGACGTCAGCGACAGCAGCGACGAAGCCAGTCGTATGGGCTTGTCGGTTCGGCCGCTGACGCGCGAAGAGAAGCGCGATGCGGACAGCGAGGGAGATCTCGTCGTCGTGAACGCCGGCGGTCCGGCCGCCGCCGCAGGCGTGCGCCCCGGGGACATCATCCTCGGCGTCAACGGCAAGCGGGTGAAATCGGTGGAAGAGCTGCGCTCGGCGGCGAAGCAGCGCAAGGGCAAGATCGTTGCGCTGCTCGTGCAGCGCAACGGGGCGCAGGTGTTCCTACCCGTTACCGTGGAATAACGCGCGCCGCCGACTGCGAACGCCGGGACCATGCGCCTGCTGCTCATCGAAGACGATCTGCAGGCGGCCGAGTACTTGGTGCGCGGCCTGCGTGAGAACGGCTACGAGATCGAGCACAGCGCCGACGGCGACGACGGGCTGCGCCGCGCCACGAGCGCGGACTGGGAGGTCATCATCGCCGATCGGCAGCTCCCGCAAGGAGACGGTCTGTCGGTCGTTCAGGCGCTGCGTGAGCGCGGCGACCGCACGCCCGTGCTGATCCTCTCGGCGCTCGGCACTGTGGACGACCGCGTCCTCGGTCTGCGCGCCGGAGGCGACGACTACCTCACCAAGCCTTTCGCGTTCTCGGAGCTGCTCGCGCGCATCGAAGCGCTGCGCCGCCGGGCGAGCGCCGCCACACACGCCACGCGGCTCAAAGTCGCCGATCTGGAGCTCGATTTGCTGAGCCGTCGGGCGTGGCGCGGGGAGCGCCCCGTCGAGCTCACCAACAAGGAGTTCCAGCTCCTCGAGTATCTGATGCGCAGGCCGGGACAGGTGGTGACGCGCACGATGCTGCTCGAGGGCGTGTGGAACCTGCACTTCGATCCGCAGACCAACGTCGTCGACGTGCACATGAGCCGTCTGCGCAACGCCGTGGACAAGGGCTGGCCGAGGCCGCTCATTCACACGGTGCGGGGCGCAGGCTATGTCTTGAAGGAATGAAGCGCTTGGCGCCGCACCACACATGAGCGCGCCCGCTGCGGGTCGTCCGACTGCGCCTGCTTCCGCCCGCCGCGCCGGCCGGTCGTTCGGCCTTCAGCTGTCCTCGGCGCGCCTTGCAGCGCTGTTCCTGCTGATCTTCGCCGGCGGCGTGACCGTCCTGCTGACCGCCGTCTACGTTCTCACCGCGCGCGTGCTGGATCGGGAAGTCGACGCCGTGATCGCGGCTGAAGCCGCCGCCCTGGTCGACGAATACGCGCGCGGCGGACTGCTGTCGATGGCTGCGAGTTTGCAGCGGCGTGAAGACGCGTGGGGACGCTCCGGCGCGGTGTACCTGCTCGCCGAGCCCAACGGCTTTCCGATCGCCGGCAATCTCGCGCGCTGGCCGCGCGAGATCGAGGTCCACGACGGCTGGATCGAATTCTCGATCGATGCAAGCGATTACGGCGGCGTCGTGGCGCATCCCGTGCGTGCGCACGTATTCGAGCTGCCTGGCGGACGCCGTCTTCTGATCGGAACCGATATCCAGGAGCGTCGGCTGCTCGCCCGACGGCTGCGCACCAGCATGTTGTGGGGCGTCGGGCTGTGCGTGGCGCTGGCCGCGCTCGTCGGCGTGAACTACAGCCGGCGCGTGCGCCGACGCGTGCGCGCCGTCGCCGACGCCTGTGAAACGATCATCGCGGGCGATCTTTCGCAACGCCTGCCCGTAGAGCACAGCGCCGATGAGTTCGATGAGCTCTCGACGGCTGTGAACCACATGCTCGACCGCATAGAGCAACAGACCGAAACCCTGCGCACTACGTTCGACAGCGCAGCTCACGATCTGCGCGCTCCCCTGTACCGCGCGCGCGTGCGCATCGAGGAAGCGATGCAGCACGAAGGACTGAGCGAAGCGGCGCGCGAGACGATGGAGGCGACGCTCGCCGAACTGGAGCGAGTGCAACGCACGCTCGGTACATTGTTGCAGATTGCACAGACCGAGAGCAGCGGCGCCGCAGCCGCCAAGGAGCCTGTCGATCTGGCTGCGCTAGCGCGCGAACTGGTGGAGCTGTACACGCCCGAAGCCGCGACGCGCGATGTGGCTCTGAGATACAGCGGCGCCGCGACGGCCGTCATTCACGGCAATCGGCAGCTGCTCGCGCAGGCGTTCGTGAATCTGATCGAGAACGCCCTCAAGTACGGGCCGCGCGGCGAGCCGGTGGACGTCGCCGTGGCGGCCGCGACCAACGGGGCGGCCACGCTGACCGTAGCGGATCGTGGACCGGGCGTGCCGGCTCAGGAGCGCCAGCGCGTCCTGCAGCCGTTCGTACGCCTCGATCGTGACCGCGATCGGATCGGCAGCGGCCTCGGGCTGAGCCTGGTGGCCGCAGTGATGCGGCTGCACGGCGGCTCCATCGAGCTGCTCGACAACCGGCCAGGTCTGCTGGTCAGGTGTGTGTGGGCTGGAAGCGGTTAGCGGATCGCGGGCAGTCAGAATGGGCAGCAGGCGACCGCCACCGCATTCTGAACTATCCGCTATCCGCTATTCGCCATCCGCTTCCACTCTTATCCACACGCCGCGCTCCTCCGTGCGAGTCTCATAACGGCGGCCTGCAAGGCCTACGCTGCCGACGCTTGCGCTGTCGCTGACGCCGCCGAGTTCAAGCCACTCGCCGAGCCGCGCGCTCACCTGCGTACTCAGACTCTGGGTTTCGATTCCTGCGCCGCGCACGCTCTCGAACCCTTGCTCGATCTGCAGCACGACCATATCGCCGCTGACGCGCGGCGTAACCAGGAAGCCGCTGCCGACATTGCGCCAATCGATGACCGCCGCGACGCCATGGCCGCCGCGTCGGCCGCCGTGTCCGGCGGCGATCGCGGTCACCACAGGGACGCTCTGACCCGAGGAGATGAGCGCCGACCCGCCTTCGAGAACTCTTACGCTCGACACACCATCATCGCGACTCCGGCGCCTTGCGTCGGTCGCGTACACGGTCGCCCCAGATGACCTGCGCGGCCGCTGGTCGACGGAGACAGTCGCTTCGCCTGCCCGGATCGCACCCTCGAGGCGCGCATTCTCACGCTCGACCTCCCGGCGCGTGCTACGCCGCACCGAAACGACGAGCTGGCGGGGCGCGCGATCGATCTTCTCCAGAGCTGCACGCAACTGCCCGAGGTTCTCGCTGCTGGTGCGTACGAACAAAGTGTGATCCTGGCCGCTAAGCGCACCGCCGGGTTCGAGCAGCGGTTGCAGGATAGGAATGACGTCCTGCGCGCTGCGATGCTGCAGCTCGATTGTCTGCAGAGGCTGAGCCCAGAGCGCGCCGGCGAGCAGCAGGCCCGCCAGCGCCGCGATCCGCTGCAGCGCCGCCGCTTTCATGCCCGACCTGGACCAGCGGGAAACTTCACGTCAGCTCGGCGCGCGCCGCGCTCAGGGCATCTGAATTTTGCCGCCGCGACCCGGTCCGCCCGGACCGAGATTGGGTATGCCCCCCTGAGGGACCACGAGCTGCGAAGCAGCCTGGCGCCGCATCTCCTGAATCTGCTGGACGGTGCGTTCCACGGCCGCCGAAGCGGCGGACGCGAAGTTCGCCACGGCCTCAGCGAGCGACTTGCCCTCGATCTCGAAGCTGATCGGCGCCGGGCCCATGTTGGTCATCAGCTCGGCCTGGCCGACATACACCACGGCCCGGGCCGGATCGTCCGAGCCATCGCCGAGCACGGGCGTGAGCCTGCGAATGACGCCCACCTTGCGGTCGGTAAATGTTTCCTCGCGATAAAGCGCCGCGACGTCCATCTGCGGCTCGGCGTTGCGTTCCTCGACCATCTGGGAAACCTCGAATGTCGGCAAGAATTTGATGACGCAGGCCTGACAGTAGACCAGCTCCGACGGGCGCTCTTCAAGCGAACTGTGGCGCGCTACTACGCGCACGAGCCGGACGGTTACAATGGCGCCATCATCCCATTGCTTACGTAGTCGAGCGCCATGCAGGAACACGACAACCCTTTCAGCGAAGCCTTCGGCAAGGCCGTGGATCTGGGCAATCGCATCGCCGACACCGACGACAAGGCGGACATCTGGGACATCGCCGACGGACTGCTCGCCGGAGCCGTTCAGTATTGGCTGTACTCGCGTCAGCCATGCGTCGACTCGGAGTGCGAGGAGTGCGCGCCGATCGCCACGGCCGAGGCGCGGATGGATGAGCTGTACAGGCTCATGAGACAGTTCGCAGAGGAGAGCGAATACTTCCATTCGCCCACCGACCGCAACGTCGGACGCGCCTGACGCAAGGAAAAACGCAGCAAGCAGCAAGTCGAGGCCGCGGATTGCAAGCGGCGCCTGCTGCATACGGCGCTGAGCAGCATTGCGCGCCGAATGCAAGCCCTGTTTTCCGTCGACGCCGCCGCTCAGCGCGTAGCGCGTTGATTCACAAGGCGCGTCTTACACGATCCATGTCAGCGGACCCAATCTGCGATCCAGCGCACACCATCGCGAGCGCGACCGTCGCCAAACTTTCGTGCAACGAGCGGCTTGGCCGCCCGCGCACGGAGTCCCACGATTCATGAGGATGCTGAAGAAGCTCAAGCTGCGGCATCGCGCCTACGTCTGCGCGTACAACTCGTTTCGCTTCGCCGCCAGGCTGCGCGGCGACTTGAGCGAGTTCGCGCCGTCGATCGCCGAGACGCTCGAAAGCGTAGGCGATGAGCTGGCCGCACTGGCGCGCGACAGCTGCCCGAGAGAAGGCGAGCGGCGTCAGCTCATCGAAGGGCTCGAAGGCGCCCTGCGCGCGCTAGGCCTGTCCGACGCGGCCCAGGTGCATATCGTCTCGCAACTCGCGCCGCGCATCATGGCGGGCGAACCCGCCAGCGCGAGCAAGGAAGCCTGGACTCGCATGGCGGTCTGAGGCGCCGCCCCGCTCGGGGGCTCCGCGGCTGACATAACCACACCCGACTCATCTTGAGCCTGACCGTCAATTCCCTGTCGGTCCTGAGCGACTTCTACGCTTGACTTATGCCGGCGGCGTGCCGATGATCGTCAGCGTTTCAAGGGCAAACCCGCCGAAAGGCGGGGACGCAAAGCTTCCGGTCTAACGGAATTTCGATTCCCAGGACAGCGGGGTTGCCACGGGGCCGCGCCACATTCGGGCGGCGTCAAAGGTCGCAGTCGCGTGATCGTCTCGGACGCTCGTGCGATAAAACAAGAGCCGCGACCGACCGTGTCTTCAGGCGCGCGCACGCAAAGACGCGCACCCCCCGTCGAATCGAATCCGTCCACCGCGATGCATTGCGTCGGCCGCGAGCATCGGGCGGATTTGCGATGGGGAAGAAGTCGTGGAAGAAAACGCCAGCGATCTGTATGTGAGCGCCGAGCCAGCAACGCCGATAGTCGGCCTTGGCCAAGGCTCGCCCCTCTACGTCATCAACCTGTGCGCCTCGATTGCGCCCGTGACCGCGGGCGGCAAGAACCTGCCTGGGCTCGAAAACTACCGCCTGTATCAAGTGTCGCGCGTCGAGGATGGTCGTACACGCCATCGCCTCAGGCTGGGATTCTTCACCAGCGAATCGCACGCGCAGAGCGTCCTTACGGTGGTTCGGCAGCAATACCCCACCGCGTTCGCGACGTCGCTGTGCGATGAAGACCGCAAGTACGCTCGCGGCTTCCTCCCGGAGCGCGCGCCCGCCAGGTCGGCAACCGCTTGCAAACCCACGGCAGTGAACAGCAGCGCGCAACCGCGACAAGCACAAGAGGCGCCGCAAGCTGACCGCACGCCGCCGCAGAAGACGCCTGCGGCCGCTCGCGCGGCGCAGCCAACCACGTCGGCGCTGAAGAATGCGCCAACCCGCAGCACCGCAACGTCGACGCCCTCGGCGACCGTGGCTCGCACCCCTGACGCCGGCGCCGCATCCACACCCCGTAAACCCGCTGCAGCGCCCGCCGCCGCGGCGCCTTCAACGCCCGCTGGTGGTGAAGTCATCGAGCTGACGTTCTCCGATCCGCCGCCGCCGCGACCGCAGCAAACATCAGCCAGACCTGACGAACCCTTCCACGTCGGCAAGGGCGTGCAGATCGCGGATGTCCCTATCACTCTCCAGGACGATCCGCCGCGTACGGCGACGCCGCAGGCCGCTAAGGCGCCTCAGGCCGCTAAGGCGCCGCCTGCGCCCACAGGGCTCCCCACGCCCAGATCGCCGGCGAAAGCCGCTCCCGCCCCATCCGCGGCCGTCGTTACGCCGCCCAGAATCGTCGAGCGCGAGCTGAACCTGCCTGATCTGGACAGCACGCAAACGATCCGTGCGCTGACCCGCGCCGAGCTCGAAGATGAAACACAGGAGAAGTGGTTCGCGATCGAGTTGGCCGCCTCCGAGCAGCCGGTCAATCTCGACGCCATGCCGCACCTGGACATCTTCGAGGCGTACCGCCTCTACTCCGTGGCGAGCGCCACGGGGGGCAAGATCATTCACTCACTGCGTCTCGGCTTCTTCCGCGAAGCAGTATCCGCCGAAGCGGTGTGCGGCTATCTCAAGACGTTCTTCCCCTCGCCCACGGCCGTGCGGGTCAGCGCCGCCGAGCAGGAGCGCTTCAAGGAAGCGCCGACGCGCAAGGCGCCCGTCGAGGAAGGGCGTAGTCCGGCGAAAGTCATCGAGCTGAGCGACGCGCGCGCCTCCCGGCCCGCGGCGCCCACCCTCACAATGGAAGTGCCAACGCCGCGCGCCGACGCCACAGGCGCCTTCCGCATGGGATCGACTGGTTCGTTCAACCCCACGGCGACCGGTTCACAGAAGGTGTTCACGCCTTCGCTCAAGCCCGCAGCCAAGTCGTCCGGACCGGCCGTGAAGCGCTCCGAGCCGATGACCAGAACCGGATCCACCGGCAAGTACAAACCGCTTGTCAAGAAATCGCTGGCCGAGCAATTGCTGGAAGAAGCCCGCGAGGTGGCCCTAGCAGAGAGCGGCGTGCGCAAGCTGCCGAAGAATCATTCCCTGCTGTCGCGGCTGGTGGGGAAATTGAAGAGCGGTGACTAGGACGTCCACGGGTGCGGTAGATTAGGCCCCCTGAAGCGGTTGGCGGTTAGCGGCTGGCAGTAGAGAAGCGCATTGCCGCTTCTGGCATAGCCGCGGCCGCCGATTGCTGACCGCGTCCCATTCAGCCGCACGTCACTGCCGATGAAAACCACCGACCTCTGCGACCAATTCGGCGACGAGTTGCAGATCTGCGAGCCCATCTTCCGCGACTACGGCGCTCGTCGAACCTTCGGCGGACGGATCGCAACCATCCAATGCTTCGAAGACAACTCCCGCGTGCGAGAGCTGGTCGCTGAGCAGGGTGAAGGCCGCGTACTGGTCATCGACGCCGGCGGCTCGATGCGGCGGGCCGTGCTGGGCGACATGCTCGCGCAGCGAGCGGTCGACAACGGCTGGTCAGGCGTGATCGTCTACGGTTGCGTACGCGACGTGGCGGCGCTTGCCGGCATGCAGATCGGCGTCAAGGCGCTTGGGGCTTGTCCTGTGAAAACCGAAAAGCGCAACGAAGGACGCCGCGACCTGCCGGTGCGTTTCGCCGGCGTCGTGTTTCGCCCGGGCGAATGGCTGTACGCCGACGAAGACGGCGTAATCGTGGCGGAGCGCGCGCTCGAATGATTGTTGAGAATCACTCGCAGATCCTGCGACCGGCGTCTGTGGCGTTTATGATCTGATCGCCAGCAGACGCTAGCAAGTCAGGAGCTACGAGGATCGATCCATGAGTGAAGGTCGCTACAACCGCCGCACCGTACTGAAGAATGCGTTGGCCGGGCTCGCCGCGCTGCCAGCCGCCGGTTTGATTCGCGAGGCTGCCGGCCAGACTTCGCCGCACTTGGACGAAAAAGACTCGCTGGCGCTCGCAATGGGCTACGTGCACGATGCGCAACAGGTGGATCCGGCCAAGAACCCGCAGTTCAAGCCGGGCAGCAACTGTTCCAACTGCCTGCAGATCACGGGCAAGGACGGCGACCAATGGCGTCCTTGCAACATCTTCCCCGGCAAACTCGTCAACGCAAACGGCTGGTGCAAGGTATGGGTGCCGAAGCCCGGCGCCAAGTGAGGGCGCGATCGCCGGCCTAGCCGCAGCACGCATGAGGGCCGCCAGGAGAGATCCGGCGGCCCTTTCTTATGGCGGTATGAGATACGGACCTGCCAATCTGCTGGCTGCGCACTGCGTGAGTAGCCTGGGCGTGCGAGCGCATTCATCGGGCAATCGTGGACGCCATGCGCAGCCATCGAGACCGCGGATCGATGAACACGCGATATGCGGCTTCCTTCATCTCATTGAACGAAACAAGCTGACGTCGTAGGGCCGCCCCGCTTCTTGAAGCGTCCAGCGAACGGCGCATGTCGAGTCGGCCCTGGACGCGATCGGACCACATCGCAAAGCAGCGGCGGCGGGGTCATCGGAACGCTCCTGCTGATTGCAGCATTTCATCGGTCAGACTTCCTCATCTCAATCCTGCTTCGCTCGACTGCAACTGCAGAGAGTCGTCGGTTCCAGTATCGCCGTTTCGTCACAGTTCCGACGGGCTCGCTCACTGACGGAAGGAGACGACCATGATCAAGAATGTGATTTGTCTTTGGTATGACGGCGCAGCAGAAGAAGCCGCCAGGTTCTACGCCGAAACCTTTCCGGACAGCGCAGTGACGGCGGTCCACCGCGCTCCCGGCGATTATCCGGCCGGCAAAGAAGGACAGGTGCTCACCGTCGAGTTTACTGTGGCGGGCGTATCCTGCGTTGGCCTGAACGGTGGTCCGGCTTTCAAGCACAGTGAAGCGTTCTCGTTTCAGATCATCACCGAGGACCAAGCCGAAACCGATCGCTACTGGAACGCCATCGTAGGCGCCGGCGGCGCCGAGAGCGCATGCGGGTGGTGCAAGGACAGGTGGGGCTTATCCTGGCAGATCACCCCACGCGCACTGTTGGAAGCAACGACGGATCCCGATCGCGCGGCTGCGAAGCGCGCGTTCGATGCAATGATGACGATGAAAAAGATCGACATCGCCACAATCGATGCGGCGCGGCGCGGTTCGGCTCGCCTCTAGGAAGCCGCGGACGCGCTCAGAACCGAATCCGCGACCCGTAGCCCGTCAGCTCCAGGTAGCCGCGCCCGACCGCTGCGCCTCGTTCGTCATATGCGCGTACGGCGCCCTCCCAGTACAACGTTCCCGTGCTGCCGCGCGCATCGTTCTCCTGATCGTCCATCAGCGGCTCGAGCGTGAACTGACGGCCGGCGACGGAGATCCGCCACGCGACCGGGTAGCTCACGCCCGTGCGCGGCGAGCGCCAAGACCGCAACGGCGTCCACTCGACTTCTTCTGGCGGGAAGGTGCGGCGCGGCGAGCCCGTAGCGGTCGGGTCGCGCAGCGTCGCCGCCGCCCAGTGTTTCCCACCTTCGTGATCACGCATGCGAAACGCCATCAGCGCTCCGCCGCCGTCCAGATTCAGTCCGACCCAGTCCCAGCCGGCCGCCTCCTTGTCCATGATCGACGTGGACCATTCGTGATCGAACCAGGAAGCGCCCGCGACCTCGCGCTCCTGTCCATGGATCACGACCCGCCCATGCGTCTGCAGATGAGGCAGGCTGTAGTAGTAGCTGGCTGAAAGCACATCCGGACCTTTGCGACTGAAGCCGTCATCACCCTGCAGCAACGGCGGCTGGGTTCGCACGAACTCCAGATCCAACGACAGGTCGCGTCCAACGATCACGGCGCGATAGCGGTCGCCGTCCTGACGTAACGACCAGTCGTCGATGTGGACGTCCACCGACCCCTGCTTCGCCGCAGCGAGGCCGAAGCCCTCGCGCGCCGCCTTCTCGTCCCGCAGCAGCTCGCCGCTACGCGGGTCGCTCAGCGCAGCGTGAGCGAACAACAATTGCCGCGCGGCGAAACGTGAGGGGTTGTTCTCGTGCAACCCCGGACGGGAGCGAAAGAAGGTGATTTGAAATCCGAGCGGCTCGCCGCTTTCGGTTTCCAGCCAACCCGTGACGTACCACCATTCCGTGCGGAACCGAGGGTGTGCGCCTTCGTCGCGCGGGAACTCGAGAACATGGCCAGGCTGCACCTGCGGGTATTCGACTCCGTCCTCTCCGGTATCCGTGGAGAACGCCGTCGCGAGCGCTGCGCATGAGGCGGCTGTCGCGATCGCGATGCGGCGGAAGGCCGGCGCGCTCACCAGTCCTCCTTCACGGCGGCCACCACATCGCCGCTCATCGCCCGTCTGCCTGCGAGCACCGCAATGAGCGCGGACATTGCAACGAGACCTGCGCTCAGCAACGTCAGCAGCATGCCCGGCGCGGACAGATCCATGCTCCAGTGAAATGATTGCCGGTTCACGACGTAGATGAGTATCAGACTGACGAGCGCGCCGGCTGCAAGTCCGACGAGCACTCCGAGCGCGCCGAGCGTCGCGCCCTCGACGGCGAGCATGGCGCCGACTTGCGCACGCGTGAATCCGAGATGCCGCAGAGCGCCGAATTCGCCGCGACGGGCGAGCACCTGGGCGCTCATCCCGGCGGCTATGCCGAACAAGCCGATCAGCACGGCGATCACTTCGAGCAGGTAAGTCACGGCGAACGTCCTGTCGAACACGGCCAGCGACGACCGCCGAAGCTCCTGCGGCGTGCGCAGGTCATATTGAGCGTCCGTGGGCAGCAGATCGCGAATCTCTGCGCGCAGCCGATCGAGCGGCGCGTCGTCCTGCGCCCAGAGCCAGACTGTATTCACCGCGCGGTCGCCGGTCGATCCCACGTATGCATCGCGCCCCATGACCAGCGCGCCGTTCTGATGCTCGTAGTCACGCCAGACGCCTCTCACGAACGTGTCAATCTCTCGACCGCCTATGGAGATCCGGCGCACCTCCCCGCTGCCCCAACGGTACAGGTCGGCGGCCGCTTCGTTGATCCAGATCGGCGTCGCGCTTGCAGGAGGTGAGTTCCGAGCCTCATGTACGATCCATAGCGTCTCGCCGGCGCCTTGCTCATCGAGCGTACGCGCAATCACGGTGATCGGGCGGCTTTCCCCGGGGATCTGCGCCTGCGCGAATCGGCTGTATTCCGCGCGCGCCACGCCGGGCAGCCGGCGCAATGAATCTGCGGTCTCGGGCTCCAGGTAGGCGGACTGCCCGACATAGCCGACACGCACGTAAATGTCCGCGGGCAGGAGCTTCTGTATCCAGGCGTCGAGCGAGTCGCGGAACGAAGTCACCATGATCGCCATCGACGTCATGAGACTGAAGCTGACGATGATCGCCGCAACGCTGAGCGTGGCGTAACGCGCCGCGCCCGCGATCTGCGCGAGTGCGATCTCGAGAATCAAGAATTGCGCCGGCGAGCGTCGCGATCTGCGCAGCCATGAGGATCGTTTCGTCTCCTCGGCGCCCGACGGCCGCGTCAGGCGAGCAACGGAGTGCGCCGGAGTGAATACGCGCAAGGCGCGGGTCGCAATGATGCGCACCATGACCGGCGTCGCCGCGACCGTCGCTATCAGCAAGAGGGCGATGGCCGCATAGCCAGGCAGAGGCAGATCGGCGATCGGCGGCGCCAGGAGCGCCGCCCCCGCAAGCAGCGCCGTGACCAGAATAAACACCGGATGCGCTCGCGCCTGTGCGCTCGCGACGTCGCCCGCCTTGAGCGCATTCGCCGTGGGAATGCGCGCAGCCTCGAGCGCGGGCCGTACGGCGCCGGTTATCGCCGCCGCAACGCCCAGCGCCGCGAATACAACCAACTCCGCCGCGCGAACCTCGAATGCGGATGCAGACGCGGAGAAGTACCCCGCACCCAGGTCGCCTCCAAGCCTGGCGAGGCCGAAGCGCGCCGCCGCCACGCCGATGGCGCACCCAAGCAGCGCGCCGAGCGCTCCCATGAGAACACTGCCCGCGAGAACGGAGCCGAGCTGCTGCGCGCGGGTCACGCCAAGCGCGTGCAGCACTGCAAACTCTCTGCGCCTGCGCAGCACGAACAACGCCTGCGTCGAGTACACGAAGAATCCGCCGGTGAACAGCGCGACCAGAGCAAGCGCGGTCAGGTTCGAGCGGTACGCGCGCGACAACCGCAATGCGTCGTCCGCTGCGCCGCCGGGCGTGGCGACGCTGGCGCTCGCAGGCAGCAGCGCTCGCAGGCGCTCGCGCACCCGCTCGACGCCCGCCCCGGGCTCGATACGAACATCGACGCGCGATAACTTGCCTAGTTTGCCGAAGCGCTGCTGCGCGTCGGCGATATCGATCACGCCTGCCCGTTCCCGGAACGCCGCGGCGGGAAGAACGCCGCCGACTTTGAAGGCCGCCACGTCCAATCCGATCTGGATGCGCAGCGCGTCGCCTCGTTGCAGGCCGAGCTCCCGTGCGGCCGCGGCGCTCACATACACGACGTCCCTTTCGAGCACTCCCGGGCCTTCGGCCGCGACATTCGCGAGCGACGCCAGGGCGGGCTGGAAGCGGTTCACACGAAATGGATCCGCCCCGATCAAGTCGATCGCGCCGCGACGATCTGCATATCGCGCTTGGACCTCGACGATCGGACTGACCGCTTGTACGCCCTGTGTGCGGGCAATCAGCGGATAGAAGCGCTCATCCAGACCTTCTGAACCGCCCTGCACGCTGAGATCTGCGAGTCCGTAGAGGCTGCGCGCCGCCGCGGAGATCTCATCCGCCGCCGAGCGATTGATGAGGTGCACGGCCAACCCCAACGCCACGCCGAGCGCGATGGCGAGCACCGCGAGGCCGATACGGCCCGGCGAGCTGCGCATCGGACCCAGGACCGCTGCGTCGATGAGCGGGTTGAGCCTCACGCGAACGCCGTCGCTTCTTGCAGTCCGGTGCGCGTGAGCCGCAGGACGCGGTCCGCCGTGGACGCAGCGAGCACGGAATGCGTAACCAGGACGCCCGCCGCGCGGTCGCGTTTGAGTTGTGCACGCAGAAGCGCCAGCACTTCCGCTGCGGCTTCGGCGTCCAGGTTGCCGGTCGGCTCATCCGCAAGCACAAGCTTCGGCCGATGCGCGAGCGCGCGCGCCACAGCCACGCGCTGCATCTCTCCGCCGGAGAGCTCGCGCGGCGCGGCGCGGCGGCGCTCGACCAGGCCGACGGCCTGGAGCAACTCCTCGGTGCGCCGCTGGGCGTCGCTCTCCGCAACGCCGTTGAGCGCCAACGGCAGTGCGATGTTGCGCTCCACGCTGAGATACGGCAGCAGGTGAAACGCCTGAAACACGAAGCCGAGCTTCGAACGTCGCAGGCGCGTGCGGGCGGCGTCATCCAGCGCAGAGATATCCTGCCCATCGATCTCGATGCGGCCCGCATCGGGCGTATCCAGTCCGGCGATGAGATTGAGCAGCGTCGACTTGCCCGATCCGGACTCACCCATGACGGCCACGTACTCGCCCGGCTCAAGCCGCAGCGTGACGCCGCTCAGCACGGGCCGGCGCGGACCGGGCTGCGCGCCCGCGCCGGCGGGAAAGGACTTGCAAATCTGATCGACGTACAGCATTCGCAGCCGGCGCTCCAGAGCGATTTACCGGGTTCAGCGGCGCCGTCCATAGATGCTTACGCAGCGCGCGACCGACAACAACCTTCATGGCCATGGTCGCACAAGCTCCTTTGCGCAAGCCATCCGTCGCGGATCCGGCGCGTCGCGCATGGTAAGCTCGCGGCTGCTTGCCGCTGATTCAGTCGAATGGTGAACCGATGAGCGATCTTCCTGCGTGCCCACAATGCGGCTCGAACTTCACGTACGAGGACGGGGCGATGTACATCTGCCCTGAATGCGCCCACGAGTGGTCGACCACCGCGGCGGAAACGCGGGCCGAAGATGACAAGCGAGTGATACGCGATGCGGTCGGCAACGAGCTGCGCGACGGCGATGCAATCACCGTGATCAAAGATTTGAAGGTGAAAGGCTCATCTTTGGTGGTGAAGATGGGCACCAAGGTAAAGAACATCCGGCTGGTCGACGGCGACCACGACATCGACTGCAAGATCGACGGCATCGGAGCAATGCAGTTGAAGTCGGAGTTCGTGAAGAAGGCGTCGAACTAGGGTTCGTGATCCGGCCTACGGAATTTCTGATTTACTCTGTTCCTGTGATCTCGAGCCGCCCGAAACGCCTTGCATTGCGGGCGTTTCTTTGGGGTGAACCGTCAGGGTAGTAGATTAATCAGAGCTTCCCTAGAATCCGAACGTCACCCCGAGCGCAGCAGCGTACTGCAGGAAAGTATCGGATTTGGCGCGCACGCGACATGCCGCGCCGTTGTCGGAGACGCAGAAGATTTCGCTATCGCCATCGAGCAGGGTGACGAACGCGCGAGCATCGAAACGCACGCCGATGTGATCGGTGATCG
>JAVEVD010000042.1:0-30437 GCA_034005205.1 Steroidobacteraceae bacterium
ACCCTCCGTGCGTCGACAACTCCTCGACATCGAACACTCGCAGCCGGTGATGGGCGAAGATTCTCTCGACTACATTGAAGGCGAGATATGAAAAGTGCTCGTGATAGATCGTGTCGAACTGGTTCTCCTCCATGAGCCGCAGCAGATGCGGAAATTCCATAGTGATCACGCCGCCCGGCTTGAGCAAGATCCGCATGCCCGCCACGAAGTCGTTGATGTCCGGCACGTGCGCCAACACGTTGTTGCCAAGCAGCAGATCGGGCTGACCATGTTCCCGCGCAATATCGACGGCTGCCGACCGACCGAAGAACCGGACGGTGGTCGGGATCCCCTTGGCGCGGGCCGCCTCGGCGACGTTCGCCGCCGGCTCGACGCCCCGGCACGGCACGCCGGCCGCCTTGAAGTGCTGCAACAAATAGCCGTCGTTACTGGCGATCTCCACGACGAATGAAGCCGCCCCCAGGTGTAGCCGCTCGATCATGTGTACGGCATAGCGCCGCGCATGCTCCACCCACGAATCCGAGTACGAGGAAAAGTACGCGTACTCGCTGAAGATCTCATCCGGCGCCACGTACTCTTCAAGTTGCACCAGCCAACACTCGTCGCAGACCCACACACGCAGTGGATAAAAGCGCTCCATATGATTGAGCTCATGGGGCTCGATGTGGGTCTGACACAGAGGCGACATCCCAAGGTCGACAAAAATCCGCTCGAGCCTCGCCCGGCAGAACCGGCAACGGGGCGCAGTGCTCGCCGGATCGGATGCGTTCATCGCGATTTCGCCCCTTCCGTACCGTAGCGGCGATTCCGATCCCATCCTTCCGGCCGCACGAGTTCCCAAAGTTCACGACCCAGCTGGGCTCGCGCCCAACGGGTCTGCCGAAGCGCGATGCGCAGCGTTCGCAAAGTGTCCGCAGATATGGGTCGCTGCCGCGCCGCAATGTGCAGCAAGGTGAGGTGATAACGCCAGGCCTGCAGCCGCAGCGGTCGACGGGTATTCGGCTCGATGTGCCGGTCCACTTCCCGGGCGTCTTTCAGATGTGTGGCGGAATCCGGCGACATGCGCCTGAAGAACAGTCGTTCCGGAACGAGGGCGAACCGACCCAGAAGCGCGAGCTCCGCCATCAGCGCGATATCCGCCTTCTGGAAGCTGCCCATTGGCAGCGCGCGTCGCAGGGCCTCGGTCCGCACCACACCGTTGATGACGTTGTTGAGCCCCATGGTGAGCAGCAGCCTGTCGAACCGCTCGCTCGCCCTGGACGCGCTGAGATCCATGTCGACGTCATAGGGCTGGGCCGCCGCGATGTCGGCCACGAACAACGCCGACCTGGAGAAAGCCAGCACGGCGCTAGCGTCCTGCCGCAGGCGGTCGACACAGCGCTCCAGAAACACCGGTGCACAGATGTCGTTCGCTGAAGCCCATTTGAACAATGGTGCGCGAGCATGACGCAGAACGGCCATGTAGTTGCGGTTCGCGCCGATATTGGTGTGGTTCCTGAACAAGCGTATCCGGCGGTCTTCACGCGCCAGGCGCTGACAGAGCGTCCAGGCGCCGTCGGTAGAGGCGTTGTCGGAGATGATAAGCTCGAAGTCCTCGAATGTCTGATCCAACAGCGCGCGGACCGCCGCCTCGATATGCGCACCGGCCTGCCACGCCGGCATCCCGATACTCAAGCTCGGTACACGGCCCTGAAATGGCGTCGATCCTGGCATGAGTCGTTCTTCTTCGACACGCCCGAAAAAATCCACGATCGGCAGTGTCGCGCCGTGGGCAGACAGTGTGAAGGCCGTATCAATCCGGATGTCGGGATAGCGCCTGACGGCGCGTCGCCCGAGTCTCGCGCAGGTTGACGTATTAGGAAAGTGTCGATTTCTTATACAGCCGGAGCCCAGCGACGTCGATCCACCCCCGATCCTTGTACTGCAAGCCCTGGCTGTCTTCTGTAATGTGCTTGTCATCACGCAGGCGGCTCTGCGGGATGCGCACAATAGCGATCGCGGGAAGTCCACAAGAATGCCCACGAACTCCGGACGGCGCACGGCGCCCGGGTGCTGACCCAAGTGACCATTTTCGTGAAAGGTGTACGACTTGCCGACGCTCGAGCTGTATCACGAGAAGCGGGCCAGCACATTCCTCAAGACCAAGGTCGGCTTCGCTGGTACGGCGCTCTGCCCGCGTCGAATGACGAGTTCGTGCCATGCTATGTGGAAGTGAAACGAAAGACAGGTGGCACGCGCCGAAAGGGATCGCCATCCCCTGGGGCTTCCAGCCGGTGTACTGAAGGACCGCACCCTGTCCTCTCCCCTGCTTCACCGGGTCCCTGCCGTCTTGGCGCAGAACGGGCAGATCATTCCGGGCGCGCTGGCGCCTATGCTGCTGGCCCGGTACGAGCGACGGCGCCACAGAGGGCGCTCGCCGCTCTGGACGCAATCCAGTGCCCGATCGAGATCGATCTTCATCACGAATGGCTCCGTTCGAGAGGACCGGAAGGCTCAACCGATGCGCTTTCCGAGTACCGGCGTGATTTGCAGCGCGTTCGAGACTTCCTGGAGCGTCGCCCAGATTTCCTGCGCTCACTTATGTCCGAATCCGACGTACTCTCACCGCCAGAAGCACGCGCCGAGCTTACACAAGACTGAATTCGCCATGACGTCCATTTCCGGGACTAGCATCGACACATTCCGCCGTGAGAAACACGTTCTGGTAACGCATAGTCACGCGTTGGGCATGCTCGGAGTGATCCGCTCCCTAGGTCGAGCTGGCTACCAGGTACATGCGGCGTCGAGCGAACGAGCAGGGGCGCTTGGATTCTCCTCCCGCTTTACACACTATGCCGCCATTCACCCGCCGTACGAATCACCTAAGTTTCTGCCATGGCTGGATACTTATCTCGAGTCATTCAACATTTCTGCGATCATCCCCAGCGAGGGCTTCCTGCACGCAATCACCTCGCGGTACGACAGATATCGACATCTCATTCCTGACGCTGCTCCCTTGGAGATTGTCCGCAGCTCGATGAGCAAGATCGCTGTGCAGGGAAAATTGCTGAAGCGGATTCCAGACTGCCCGCACTTACCTGCTGGAGGAATAATAGGGCCGGATTCGCCCCTGCCCGATCTCGATCTTCTTTCAAGATGGCCGGGTCCCTTCTATGTCAAGGGCGATGCGGAGTATTCCACGGGCGAACGGGTTGCACACGTCGCCCGATGCGAGAATGCGCAATCACTGTTGCGCGAGCTTGTCCACCAGCAGTCCCGATACAGCCGCCTACTATGGCAGGCCCACGCTCCTGGCCGCAAAGTTGGCGTCAGCCTCTGGCGTCACAATGGAGAGTTCCGGGCGGAAAGCATGGTTCTGGGCATCCACACAGCTCCTCACACCGGCGGGATGATGTCACTTCGGCGCACGTTCTGGCACGAGCGTATGCTTGCTGATGCAAAGGCCAAGATGGCCGCTCTAGAGTGGCCCGGCGTCGCAATGATGGAATACAAGTGGGACGCTGAGACAGACGATTTCTGGTTCATAGAGATGAATGCCCGGTACTGGGGCTATCTGCACCTCGACCTCTACTCCGGGAAAGACTTCCCCGCATACCAACTCGACGCATTCTTTGGGCACTGCGTTTCGGATCTTGGTCCCGCCAAGCGAGCCGTTACATGCCGCAACTCGATGCCTGGTGAAGTGTCCTACCTGCTTTCTCTATTACGCGACAGGCAAGTCAATCCAATACGGAAGCTCTGGGAATCGCTAGAGTTCACATTTCTCTTCTTCCATCCTTTCCATAAAGCGGATCTTCTCTTCCCAGGTGATTCGCGTCCCTATTGGATTGAGTGGAAGCGATTTCTCGACGCCATTCTCCGACGCCCCACTTCCAGGGAAGTTGCCAAATGACACCGAAGGCGGCGTTACTTTACTGTCTGAAAGTCGTCGGCATTTTCGCGCTGTGCAGAATGCTGACGCGCAGGAGGCTTCGAATCCTCTGCTATCACGGTATGTCCGTCGATGATTTGCATGACTACAACCCAATGCTGTTCATGAGACCCGCCACCTTTGAACGCCGCATGACCCTTCTAAAGAAGCTGCGGTATCCCGTCGTTTCCCTCGAGGAAGGGATTGCCAGACTCAAGGAAGGCCGCATTCATGCCGGTGAGACCGTCATCACGATCGATGACGGCTGGCAGTCCACCAAGACTATGGCTGCGCCTATCCTGAAGCGCCACGACCTTCCCGCAACCGTTTATGTCACCACTTATTATTGTGAGAAGGAGACCGAGGTTTTCAATGTCGCCCTGAAGTATGTCCTTTGGCGAAGTGACGCCCGGTACGTGACGATCGAAGGCGTTCATCCGAAAGTAGACGGGACTTATCGTTTCGAGGAGGATTTCCGAGCTGTCGCGGATGCCATCATTCAGCGCGCTGAAGTACACCTTGATGCCAGCTCTCGTCAGCAGTTGTTGGAGCACGTTGCGCAGGCGCTGCAGGCATGTCCATTTCAGGCGCTCCTGGACGGCAGGTTCAAGCTCATGACCAGGACGGAAGTTGGCGAACTTTCAGAAGCTGGTCTTGACGTTCAAATGCACACTCACCGGCACCGTATGCCGATGGCTGACTATCAGGGCGTCGTACGCGAGATCAATGAGAACCGCGATCGCCTTGAAGAATGGACGGGGAAAGCACCGCATCATTTCTGCTACCCCAGCGGGCAGTACGGCGCCAATCACCCTGCCTGGCTGACTGAGCTTGGCGTCCAGTCCTCCACGACCTGTGAGCCCGGATTGAACGATGACCAGACAGACAGGCATCGTCTCCGACGTTTTCTCGACAGTGAGGACTTTCCGGATATCGTTTTCGAGGCTGAGCTGGCGGGTGTGGGCGAACTGCTTCGCGCGCTCAAGCGGATCGTGGCGCCCATGAGGACCGCGAGACCATGATCATTCTGCCAAGAAAGAGTGATTCAGGCCGTGAAACGAAGATTCATCTTGCAGAGTGATCACGGCATCCGCTTTGTTACAATTCTCGGGATTCTACTGGGCGAGCTGGATTGACTCAGCTACTAGCGGCGGGATATGCGCCCCGAATTTTTCCGACGCTACGGCTCAACAAACCGTTCTTCAGACCGCCTCGGCAGATCGATCTCGAATCAAGTTCTGCAGTTCTTATTGCTCATGTCGAATGCACAGACCCAAGCCGTGAGGAAGGGCTCATCGGCAGCAGTTGCGGTCGTGTGGACGTTCGCAGCCAATCAGGCCGAGAACCTGCTGGCGATCGCGAACACGATGCTTCTTGCCAGACTCCTATCGCCCGCAGACTTTGGCATCGTCGCGATCGCAACTGCGGTCGTCGCGCTGGGTGAAGTTTTCATCGCCTTCGGATTCGATTGGGCTGTTCTCCGCATCCAGAATCCCACTAGAGCTCATTACGACACAGCCTGGACGTTGCGCGCACTTGGCGGCCTGCTGATATTCCTGATTGTTTGTGGAGCGGCTTGGCCGGCGTCAGCGATCCTGAAGCAGCCCCAAACGCCTCCTCTGATCGTGGCCATAGCCGCGACCGGCTTCCTTGTTTCACTGCAGAACATTGGCATTGTCGATTTTAGACGCCACATGCGCATGGACCTGGAATTTCGCCTTCGATTGGCAGCAAAAGTCGCCGGCGTCTCGGCGGGCATTCTGACGGCGCTCGTGTGGCGAAGCTACTGGGCTCTGGTTGTCGGACTGCTCGCGTCGCGCCTAACGCACACCCTTCTTTCCTACCTCATGCATGGATTCAGGCCGCGGTTCGATCTGTCACGGCGAGGTGAGCTTTTGTCATTTTCCATATGGATGCTGATCGGCAAGTTGGCGGAGGTTTTCCGGAACCGTTTCTCGGATATGTGGCTGGGACGCAATCTCGGAGCAAGCAGCGCCGGTTATTACATTCTCGCATCGGAGCTCTCTGCTCTCGCCAGTGGACAGATTTCCGCCCCTGTCCAACGGGTGATGTTCACCCGATACGCAGAGCAGGCGAACTCGCGTGAGATGCTTAAGGACGCCTACTTCAAAGTATCCGGTGTTGTCTGGATCGTGGCATTCCCGGCCGCGGTAGGTATTGGCGTCTGCGCGGAACAGATCGTGATGGTGCTACTCGGTTCACAGTGGAGCACCTCAGCGACCATACTCCAGATACTTGCTGCTGCAGGTTTGCTTGCGGTGATGAGTTCGAGTACTTACACGATCTACATGGCTAGTGGCCGCCCGCGTCTTGCTGCGAACTTGTCTGTGCTGGGGGCGGTTATGTTTATCATCCTGACGTTGGCATTGGGATCATTGCTCGGTCTGCTCGGCGTCGCGCTGGCGCAGGTTCTTTCGTGGGCTGTTACCTTTTTGACCAATCTGTACATACTCAGGAGTATCGTCGGCGTCAGCATTCGGTTAGTTCTTGCACGGGCATGGCGCATTGCGTTCGCGAGCGCGGGGATGGCCGTCATTGTTCTGCTCATATCCACGCTTCTGGCTCGCTATCAATTTCCGGACCTTGTCGAACTAATCGTCCTAGGAACCGTTGGAGTGGTCTGCTATTTTTCCCTCCTGCTGCTGCTCTGGATAGTGAGTGGAAAACAGGCTGGGCCCGAGTCGGACATCCTTGAGATCGCCGCACGCCACCCACTGGGACGAAAACTAGCGGCGACGCTCGGGGTGCGATAGGGCTATCGGGTGAAGCCGGCTGCCAGTTCAATGGAGGTTTCTTGAGTCCTCCTCTGCTTCCGGAGCACTCTGCTTCGCAGGCTGCTTGTTCTCGTAGCGCCCGCGGATCTGAGCGTTCGTCTTCGCAGACTCCGGAGCAGTCGCCTCGGACGCAATCGACGCCGTGATTGCAGCAATCCAGATGACCACTTCCGCCTTGGTCATGTTGGCGAACTGTCCATTGATCCAATACATCACGAGCCCCGTGGCCAAACCCGCAGCCAGAGCCATCGCTTGCTGATTGCGGGCATTCCAAGCTCTCCTTCGGATCTGCAGTATGGATTGGGCGAGGCGCTTGTGGAACAGCACGATCAGCAAGAGTCCGATCATGCTGTGATCGACCAAGACTGCGAGCGTCGTGTTGTGAGCCGAACGGATATTGCTGCCACCTCCCGTCGCGGTAAGCCATCGTTCGTCGAGGTAGCGCGGACTCAGGAGATCGTTTCCACGGTGTCCCAGCCCGAGCGGGTAGTCTCTTGCCATTGCAAGATTGGCTTTCCCGATCTCGAAACGAGATGCAGCGCTGGTCTCCAGTTGTTCCGGCTCCGCCACTTTGATCGTCCCCATGCGCTCCCAGAACGCCTGATCCGCCACGGTCAACAGCAGCCCGGCTCCGAGCAGCAGGTAGACCATGACAACCGAGCGCTTCGCTGGCGGACCCAGCAGGAACGCGATCGGCGCGGCGGCCAGCATACCGACGAAGGCGGCCCGCGTCTGCATGAGAATGATCGAATTGAGAATGAACGGAATCGCGATGAAAGGGACCCAGCGCTTCCAGCCTCTGAAACCGAGAAACATGAATCCCGCGAGTGCGAGTGCAGTCGATACATGCATGGATGCGAACGCCGACCCCGTGACATCACCGGTGCCGATGCTTTCCAGGCGGCCGCCCGTGTGGATCTGCCAGGCCTCGATACCCCACCAGAAGCAACCTATGATGTGCGCGATGACGAACTGGTGAACGCGCTCCTTGCTGTCCAGGCACGCATAGATCAGCGCGAACATCAGAATGTACTTGGTAAAGAGAGTCGCCAGAAAGATATGATTGCTGGTGCTCAGCGCCCAGGGCGTCTGGATCCAGAGCCAGACCGTGAAGACGATCAGCGTGGGTATGGGACGGAACTTGTACCAGGGCGTCCTCTTGACCGGCGCCTTGTAGACGAGTACTGCAACTAGGGTTATGAGCGCCGAAGTCATCGACCAGCGGAGGTTGGGCAGCACATAGCCCCACCACGCGGTGTCCGGCCCCATGTAGAACGTCAGCACGTACGCGAACAGACCCCAGATCGGATGCCTGATGAAAGCAAGCACCGAGAAGGCAAAGAACGCAGCGACGAATGCGAGGGCGGTCGTGCTCACGATGCCGCTGACAAGCGCACAGTTCGATCTGGACGGTTCACACGGCCGCCGTTTCGGCAGGCCGATCAGCCATCGAGATAAAGGCTCGTTCGTACTCGGCGGCCATCTGATTCAGCGAATACTCCCGTACGGCTCGCTCCCTTCCGCACAGACCAAGGGCGTGCCGGATCGCTCGGGGCGTTGCGGCCGCCGTGCTTAATGCGTTCGCCATTCTTTTCGGATCCGCGGGCGCACAGGTCCATCCGCAGTCGCCATCCACGATCAGGTCAGGTACGCCGCCGACTGCAGTCGACAGTATGGGCTTTGCGGCGGCCATTGCTTCCACCAGACTGAGTGGCAGCCCTTCACTGAGAGAGCTGAGCACAGCCACGTCGATGCGCGAGAGAAAGCCGGCCACATCGTCATGGTACCCGTGGAACACGACTTTGTGCCCGATACCGAGCGTTTCGGCCAGGTTCTCGAGTGCTTCCCGCTCCGGACCGTCCCCTAGTATCTCCAAAAGCAGATCGCCGCGTTGCAGAGAGGCGCTGGCGAACGCTCTCAGCAGCGTGGCGTGATCCTTGACGGCGACGAGCCGGCCGACGATGCCGAAGACCACTCTGCCATCGTCCGGTCTGGGCGCGACGGAGAGAAACCCATCGAGCGGCACGCCATTCTTGATCGTGATCAGCTTGCCGGCGGGAATAGCAGGATTCTTCGCCAGCACCCGTCGCGCCGTCGCCGACACGGCAACCACCCCGCTGCTCGCCTGGCAGGACAATCTATAAAGGCGCTCCTTGAGTCCCAGCGTCGGCGATACGTTGCCGATCCCATGTATGGTGTTCACGATCACCGGCACGCGCGACGCTCTGCCTGCCGCCACCGCGTAATGATGGACCAGCGGATTGTGCGAATGGACCACATCGGCGCCTTTGGCCCGGAGCAGCGCCATCAGCCTTGTGAGCGTCTGCAGGCTGGGTCCTTCGGCCTTGTTCAGTGCGACAACCTCAATCTCTTCCCGATCGAGATCACTCTGCAGCGGTCCGCCGCCCCGCAGACACACTACGGTCAGTACATGGCCACGCCGCTTCATGGCCTTCGAGAGGCTGACAACTAGGCGCTCAGTGCCCCCGACCTCCAACGAATTCACGAGTTCCACGATCTGCATGAGCACTCACTCGACGACGGCTGCATCCGCCGTGACCTCGGACTGCACCAACCGATGGCATTCCTGCGCGTTCCACTGCCAGTTCAACCGGTGCTCGACCTTCTCCCGGGCCGCCGCACCGATGCGCTCGCGGCGTTCAGGCGAGCGCCACAGCTCGAGCAGAACTCGCGCCATGTCGGACGCATCGTTTTCGGCGAAGGTCACGCCGGTACGATCGTCATCCACGAAATCGAGGAAATTCTGCGCCCTGGGCACGACCACCGGGCGCCCGAGCGCCATGTACTCGATCGCTTTCATCGGCGACGCGTAAAACGTCGAGCGCGGACTCACTGCGACATCGAACAGCGCAATGTGATCCGGCACGTCGTCGTGGCTCACACGGCCCGTGACGATCACCGTGTGTGCGACCCCCACTCTGCGCGCCAGCTCTTCCAGCGGCCCGCGATACGGCCCGTCGCCGACGATCAATAGCCTGGCGGAGGGGCACTCCCGCACGACCGCAGCCATGGCTTCGACGAGCAGGTCGAGCCCATGCCACGCCCGCACGACGCCGGTGAAGCCGATCACGAAGGCGTCATCCGCAACGCCAAGGCGCTTGCGCAATGCCGGATCGGGCGCACGTGGACTGAAGCGCCCAGGGTCGGCGCCGTTCGGCATGACCACGCATTTATCGGTTGGCGCACCGATATGCCCGAGATATTCCTTGAGCGGCGTCGAGACCACAATGGTCCAGGTGGCCTTGGAGCAGATCCATTTCTCCATGGCATACGCGGCACGCCGCAGCACCAGACGCTCGTCGGCTTCTACATCCCTTTCCAGCGCCAGCGGTGCGTTGACCTCGAGCAGCACCGGGACGCGCGCCCTGCGCGCCGCCGCAACGACGCCGAAATTGAATGCGATGTAACGGTCGTAAATAAAATCCGGCCGCAGCCGAACAATGGCGATCAGGGTCGCGATGAAAGCATAGACACCATAGGCAAGCTCGAGACACTCAAACAGCAGGCGAGGCGTCGCCGCCTTGATCCGCCCGAGCCGCCCGCCCTTGCGCACCCCGCGCTCGGATCCGGGCTCGCCAACCGGCCCGATGACGCGCACGTCATCGCCCACCGCGCGAAACGCCCGGATCATC
Source organism: Steroidobacteraceae bacterium (assembly GCA_034005205.1). Taxonomy (GTDB): domain Bacteria; phylum Pseudomonadota; class Gammaproteobacteria; order Steroidobacterales; family Steroidobacteraceae; genus Steroidobacter. The sequence goes on from JAVEVD010000042.1 coordinate 10,359, forward strand.
TCCCGGACGTGGATACCCTCGGCCCCGTCCCCAAGCGTGCGGTGGTGATAGAGGATCCTCACTGCGCCGTCCCCTGCATAGCTCGGCTATACTGGTCGATCACCTGCCTCGCGCAGTGGTCCCACCCCATTTGGTGCATCTCTCCGGCGATTGCCTGCGGGTTCCACTTTTGCTCGAGCGCAGCCGCCAGCGCCTGCGTCAGATCAAACATCCGCTCTCTGGGAACCAGAAGCCCGTTGCGGCCGGGACGAACGATATCGGTCACCGCCCCCACGTCGGTCACGACGACCGGCGTACCGCAGGCGAGCGCCTCGAGCACCACATTGGGGCAGCCTTCGCTATCGGAAGCAAGGCAGAACACATCCGCGGCGCCGTACCAGAGCGCTAGCCGCTCATGTGGAACGGGATCAAGAATGTGCACGCGCGTCAGACCGAGCGTATTGATGAGACGACGCAACTCGCCGCCGAAATCTTCCTCGGGATTGAATCCGCCGATGATGTACAGATCGGTTTCGACCCCGGCGTCCCGCAGCGCCGCCGCCGCCCGAATCACATGATCATGTCCCTTGCCCCGCGTGAGCCGCCCGACCGACAGGATGATTTTCCCTGCGGACGCCAGGCCGAGACGCGCCCTGCATTCTGCCGCATCCATGTAACGGAACTGCCCGGTATCGACGCCGTTCAGCACCACCGCCGTACGTTCGCGGGGCACGCCGAGCTGGATGCACTTCTCCCGCAGTTCTTCGCTCAGCGCAATCACTCGATCTGCACGGCGCAACAGCCATCGCACGATCAACCTGCGCAGGGACCATTCCCGGTCGTAGAACGCTTCGTGACCGCGCACAGTAACCAGCCATTTCCGTCTGTGACGCTTTGCGAGCCACCACCCCGCGAACGCATCCGGATAGGTCCAATGCACATCGATCAGATCGAATCCCGTGTTCTGCCGGGCGATGAGTCGGCTGACCGCGCGCGTATAGGTGAGCGCATCGAGCCACTTCATCACTTTGGGGACGACAAAAAACCGCGGATGATGCACATCGAGATCCGCCCACCGTTCACGCGCTTCGATGCGAGACGCGCCGACGCGGCCGGTCAGGCGCTCGATGAGGGGGTACCATTGGACCGGCGAGACGACCTCGAGGCGGGCGCCCAGTCGAGACACCGCCTGCAGGCGGTGCAGGACGAACACGCCATAGGTCGGTTGCGCTCTGTTTGGAAACAGGAAGCTCAAGGCAAGGATGTGCAGCCGTTCCTGCATGAGTTTCAGTAGCCGAACGCCCTGTGCCACTCCTCGAGTACGAGGAGCTGCCATATCCGGTTGTGATGCGCGGCGCGCCCGGTGCGGTGCTGCTCGATCATGCGCTCGATTGCGGCGCGCTCGAAATAGCCCCGATCCACGGCCGTCGAACTCAGCAGCGTGTCTCGAGCGTAGTCGAGCAGTTCGCCGCGGAACATCATCTCCAGAGGCGTCGGAAACCCCATTTTCTTCCGGTTCACGATTCGTTCCGGCAACCGATCGGCAAGCGCTTCCTTGAGAATACGCTTGGTTTTTCTGCCGGCGATCTTGAACTGCGCAGGCAGCTTCGCCGCGAACTCGACCAGGCGATGGTCGAGGAACGGCACGCGCAGCTCTATGGAGCAGGCCATGCTCATCCGGTCGGCCTTGATCAGGAGGTCGTCCACCAACCAGGTCTTGGTATCGAAGTAGAGCATCCTGGAAAGCGGGTTCCAGCGCTCGGTCCGCTCGAACAGACCGGCCACGAACTGCCGCCAGGACGAGCCATCGTCCCGTGCGATCCGCGTCTTCAGCTCCGCGGCGTACAGCCAAGCCTGCGCATCGCTTCCATAACTGGAAATTCCCCGATAGCGATCGGGCAACGGCAAACTCGCCAGGCGAAGATACTTGCTCGCCTTCGCCAGGCGAGTGCTGCGTCCCGTCAGGTCCGCCATCCGACTCAGCACCCGCCCGCCGAGTTTTCCGCGGATCGCGTCCATCGCCAAGTTATACACGTAGAAGTCGTAGCCGCCGAAAAGCTCGTCGGAACCCTCGCCGCTCAGGCAGACGGTCACGTGCTGTCGCGCAAGTCGTGAAACATAATAGAGAGAAATGGCGGCGGCTTCGGTCACCGGCTCGTCCATGTGCCAGGCGAATCCGGGAACGAACTCTCTGAATTGCTTCGGACCGATATAGATCTCGTGATGGTGGGCGCCAAACTTCCCGGCGACCTCTCTGGCGTAGGACGTCTCGTCATACTGCGGGCCGAAGTCATAGGCGACCGAGAACGTGTTCAGCCCCTGGGTCACCGCCGGCGAAAGCATCGCCACCACCGCGCTCGAATCGAGTCCGCCGCTCAGAAACACGCCCAGCGGAACGTCGCTGCGCAAGTGCAGCGCCATGGACTCCTCAAGGCGGGATCGGAGTTCGTCGACCGCTAGGTGGAAGTCGGGTTCGCCATCAGGGTTGAAGTCCAGCTCCCAATAAGCCTGCACGGAAAGCCGTCCGTCCTTCCACTTGAGCCAATACCCCGGTAGCAGTCGCTTTACTCCGCGATGCAGCGTGTGCTCCCCAGGGACGTAGCCGAATTCCATGTAGGCGTCGATGAGCGGAACGTCGACCCCCGGCGACGGCAGGACCTGCAGAATGGCCTTGATCTCCGAGGCGAATACCAGCCCGGCGCCGGTCGAGACATAGTAGAACGGCTTGATGCCGAGCCGATCTCTGGCGGCAAACAGTTCGTGTTCCTGACGATCCCAGATGGCGAAGGCATACATGCCCATCACCCTGTCCAGGCATGCGGCGCCCCAGCGAATATATGCCTGCAACAGCACCTCGGTATCCGTACCCGTACGGAATTCGTGCCCCAGTCCCTCGAGGACCTGCCTAATCTCCAGGTAGTTGTAGATCTCGCCGTTATAGACGATCCAGAACCGCCCATCGGCGGAGGACATCGGCTGCCGACCGGCTTCGGAAACGTCGAGGATGCTGAGACGTCGGTGACCCAGCGCGACGCCATCCTGCTCGAAGGCGATAGCGCCGGCGCCGTCCGGCCCCCGGTAGTGGATGTGATCGATCATGCGCTCGATCGAGCCGTCGACGACCCGGTCGACGTGATTGACGATGCCGGCGATCCCGCACATGGATATCAGCGGCGTCCTGTGGATTCGAGATCGGCCGCTTCGATCGAAGACCTGCTCGCGCCGCCTTCGCACGCCTGTCCGGAGAATCTGGGCCTCTTCAGCCAATAGCGATGCTTGCGGAAGTAGTAGAGTAGTCCGGCGACATGACGCAGCTTGGCGCGATTGATCCGCAGGCCCCGCGAGATCTCCTGGCTGTGGTGCACGACGCTGACGGTCGGCACATAGACCACCTTGAGGCCGGACTGCCAGACTCGCAGGCAGAAATCGACATCCTCTGGCGCGTAGAAGATGCATTCATCGAGCAGGCCGACCGCGCCGAGCAGTTGGCGCCTGAAAAGCCAGAAAGCCGAGATGGCGTAGTCGACCGGAATCGGCGTCCGAAGACCATCGAACCTTACCGCCTCCTCGGCTTCGATCGAGCGCAGGCGGAATAGACGCCTCAATTTGTCCTGGAGCGTCGGAAACCCGTCCACCGACTTCTGCCAGCGCCCGTCGGAGTACTCCACCCGAGGCACGACCACGCCGATCCCCGGGTCGCTTCGCAGATACGCCATCAGCAATGGACAGACACCCGGTCTCAAATAGGCGTCAGCGTCCATGACGCAGATGAACTCACCCTGCGCCACGCCCAGAAGGGCGTTCCTCGATCGGGTCGTCCCGGTATTCGCGCGTCGATAAAATGGCTTGACCCGGGCATCCGATCGAGCGGCCTCCTCTAGCAGGGCGACCGTACCATCCTGCGACCCGTTGTCCAGAACGAGAACCTCATAGTCCATCGCCGTAGAGCCCATGGCAGAGCGGATGCTTGCCAGGCACGGCTCGATATGCGACCGAGAATTCCAGGTCAGGATGACGAAGGAAAGATCCAAGAGATTCCCGATGGTGATCAGTTGAACCCGAACGAATGCCCAGAACACGCCTGGTCGACCAGCGGGATGTCTGGCCCGAACCGATCGATCCAGGAAATCGCGAAAGCCGATAGCGTCCGATCGTGTACGACCGCTCGCGCCTCCGCCCTTTCTAACAGTGGAATTCTGTCATGGATCAGCATCGATGACGGGGCATGGATCACGGTCCCGCCGGACTGTCAGTTCTCGTTGCGACTGATTCGCGTGTTCAGGTAATCTTCCCGAATATAATTTGAGGGCGTCGTCGATGTTCGCCGACCTACAGTATCGAGCCCTCTGTCGATTCTGGCCGAGCGAACAACACACGCCCAAGCCGGCTGGCGACGCCAAGCTGGATCTGTACATCCACCCTTTTTTCGAGGGCCTGGACGGCCTGACGATCCTGGATTTCGGATGCGGTACTGGCCGTGAGTCCATGGCGCTCGCGACGAAGGCGCGCCAGGTTGTGGGGCTGGACATCAACGAACCCAATCTCGCCCGCGCAAGAGAAGGCGCCGACAGGCTCCGGATCCCGAACGTGTCGTTCGTCAGGGGCCTTCCGCCCGATGCGAAGTTCGACGCCGTGGTGTCGATCGACGCCTTCGAGCACTTCGGCGATCCGGCGGAAATCCTGCACCAGATGCACGCGGCGCTGAGGCCTGGGGGTCGGGTGCTGGCGAGTTTCGGGCCGACTTGGTACCACCCTTATGGCGGTCATTTGTTCTCGGCGTTTCCCTGGGCGCACTTGTTGCTGAGTGAGCAGGCGCTTCTCAAATGGCGCAACCGCTTCCGAGAAAACAAGGCGACGTCCATGATGGAAGGACTGAACGGCTGGTCGATACGACGATTCGAGCGCTTGGTCCGGAATTCGGAGTTCGTCGTCGAAGTGTTCAGGTGCATCCCCATCTCGACAGCGCGATTCCTGCATTGCGGCCTGACGCGCGAGTTTACTACGGCCGTGGTGCAGATGAAGCTGCGCAAACGCTGATGGGGCAATCTCTGTCGTCCCAGAACAAAGGGCCCTAATTGGACCCTTTGTGTGTTTCTCTCAGTTCGCCCTTACGTCAGCGGGCGGCTCAGGTTCCTTGTAATCACTCCCGAGAATCGGCAGTGCAATCTGCGAGAACACATTAGAGTTCTCCGGCTTGATCGCGATGTAGATGACCGATCGATTGCGGAAATCGATATTGCGGGTGTCGTAGACCATGCCGTTGTAGCCCTGCCAGCCCGGAGGATCGACAACACCATTCGGAGCGCGTGTGGCATTCGCCCATCCCAGGTCATGAATGTCACTGAACGCGTATCGTACTTCGTGCATTACATCGTTCTCGTCCTTGGGCCGATTCCACGTTAAGAACAGTCGATCGTTGGCTACGGAAGCCGATGCGCAGATCGAATAGACCTGTTCATCATTCTCACGCAGCGGCTCTTCGTAGAAAGCCACCTCATCGAGCCAGTAGTCGCGTGGTACGGCGGAGCCTTCCCGGTTGCCGGAGATATACCACCGGGTCAGGGCATCGAAATAGTTGTACGTGTTCGCCGGATCGCCGCTCGTCGGATACGGCACATTGCCGGAATCCTCGCCACCGGGTTGCCCCCTACGATGGCCCGGATGAGAGTTGAATACACAAAGCGTCCAGACTCCTCTCAAGACGTTGAATGGATGGTAATAGTGTCCCCCACCATCTTCGTCCGAACTTCGGTTAGCGTTCGTTACTCGCTTGACATAAGTACCAAGATAGAAGTTTGTCCTTCCGTCAAGCTGCTCCTGCTCGCCAGTTTGCGGGACCCACAACCAAAGCCTCAATCGGTTGAACGTATTGAACTTCCATGCACCAGGATCACTGACATACTCCCGCGCAAATCCGCGAGAGCTGCCGTCGTACGGATTAAACTGCGCATACAGATACCTGCCGTCCGTGAAGTGCATCTTGAGGCTTGCATCGCCAGCGACCTTTTTCTCTGGGTCGAGGCTCCTGGAAAACGTTCCACCATCACTACGCCCCTGGTAGGTGCCGTGATAGTAGGTCGGATAGCCCACCCCTTCTTTGTTTGTCGGAAGTTCGGTGCCGTCGAAGTTCAGATAGGGCATCACCGCCCCCTGGCTCCACGCTGGAGGAACTCCCCAGCTCAACAATGCTGCCGCCAATCCGGCACTGATGAAACCCGCTTTCATGTGATCCTCCTGTGGACGTACCTTTGTCGAGGGCGTTCAATTCGTGCATCCGCTTACCTCTGCAAAAGTGCCGCAAGATTAGCAACGCTCAACCCGCCGCACACCTGTCGCGCACCTACGACATACAATCTCTGGCGCCGCTCATGACTACGACTCAGTCACTGTCAGTCGAAAGAGTCATTCGCCAGAATATGGATTGGACGGCCCCCGAAAGTCGCTTCCGGACAAGCATGAAATCCTCCCTGGGCATCTTGGCCTACGCATACGTCTTCCCCCCTGACGCCGGCAGCGGTACTTACCGTACGCTCCATTTTGTCAACAGATGGGCGCGACGCGGGGATTCTGTGACCGTGATCACAGTCCGACTCGAAGATTTCTCCGCCACAGCGACCGTCGACCACGATCTGTGCCGCTCCGTTGAACCGCAGATCCGGGTTGTGCGTGCAAGGGCGTTCCGACCTCTGCAGGCGCTCATCAAACTCAGGAATCGTGGCGTCCGGAACCGAGCCGGAGCCTATCCGGCTTCTGCGCTGAAAGCCGTCAACAGTCCGAGTGAACGAACCGGTCTTCTCGGCCGAGGCCGCCGTGCAATCGCAGCCGTCATCGAATTCGCGTTCGGGTTTCCAGACGAACACAGCGGATGGATTCCGAGCGCGGTCCGACTCGGGATGCGCCTGTCGAAGACACAAGCGTTCGATTGCATCTACGCAAGCGGCGGACCATGGAGCACGCTGCTGGCTGCAACCATCACACACAAGCTGACCGGTCTCCCTCTGATACTCGACTTTCGTGACCCGTGGGCCAGCAATCCGAATTACCAAAAGCGAAGCCCGGCGCTGCGCCGACTGCACGCGCGAGTGGAGTCCTACTGCGTAGCCGCAGCCCGACGGATCATCCTCAACACCGAGTCGCTGCGTGAAGATTTCGTTCTTCGCTACCCACACATCGATTTAGATCGGTTCATCTGTATCACCAACGGCTTCGAGGAGATCCCCAGTACGGAACCGGAAGATTCCGGGAAACTGACGATCGTCCATGCCGGAACGCTGTATCTATCCAGAAACCCTGGCCGCTTTCTGCAAGCCCTGCTCGAGCTTATCGAGGCGAATCACATTCCGCCCGATGACATACGTGTCCGATTCATCGGCGGCATGGCGCAGGATCCACACCTCGACCGCATCATTGCCCGGCTCGGGGAGGTCGTCGAAATCCTGCCCAGACTGCCTCATGCAGAGGCATTGCGTCACCAGCAGCGCGCCAGCGCGCTGCTGCTGTTCCAGGCGGGACTGCCCCTGCAAGTGCCGCGCAAGCTCTATGAGTATTTTGCGCTCGGCCGCGCAATCGTAGCGATCACCGACGCCGGCAGCGCGACGGATCGTATCCTTCGCGATGTCGGCGCAAGCTATGTTTCCGAGGACGACGTGACCGGTATCAAGGAAGTTCTCCTTCGACTTTACAGCGACTGGAACGCCGGCCAGCCGGTTCTCATGGACCAGGAACGTTTACAGAATTATTCCAATCGACGCCTCGCCGAACGTCTTAGAAGCGAACTGAGCGCCGCGCTCGAAGCTTCTTGATCCGCGGGCGCGACATATCCATTCGCCGTCATCGACCCTGTGCTGCGCTCACCAGACTTCGATCTTTCTTTCGCTTTGCGCCGGCTTCCATTCGATGGATCAGGGAACTGAACACCGCTGATGGCAGGGAATAAGACGAAAGGAATATGAGCAGATACTTGCTGGAGAAGCGGTACCGGAAAGAGTTACGAATGGATCGTCGGCCGGCGGCCGCCTCGCCGATCGCAAGCAGATGAAGGCCGAAGTACGCCATCTGCGCCCCCAACAACGCCGGATCCAGCCTGCCAAGATCGTCGCCAAATTCTTCGAGGTACTGGCGCATGGCAAGAGTGATATTGCGCATCCTCTGCATGCGCACATCGACGTCTGATAGCCGCGGCAAGCCATGCTGCCTAAACTTCACACACAGCACCCTGGGTGAAAACCACGCCTTGTGATCGCGGTGCATGCGCAGCCACAGCAGGCTCTCATTGGCCTTGAGCCGTTCATCGAAGCGATAGCCCTGGATGACGTTCTTGCGGAACGCCATCCAGAAATCACCTGAAATCTTTCCGGACAGGTACAGATCGTACGGAATCTGGCCTTCTCCTGCAGGCATGCTGCCGCTGATCACACCTGTCTCGGCGTTCCGGCAGTTGAACCACAGAATCCCAAATTCCTGACGTTCCAGCCTGCCAAACTCATTGGCTATCGTCTCGAGCGCATCGCGCTCGAGCACGTCATCATCATCGAGTATCACCACGAACTCGCCGCTGGCCATATCGAAGCCGCGGTTTCGGCTTCGCAGCACACCGCCGTTTTCCGGCATCCTCACATAGCGGATTCTTTCGTCGACTAGTCCCGACGCGTACCGTTCGGTGTCGTCGGTCGAGGCGTCGTCGAGAATGATGAGCTCGAAGTTCCGGTACGTGCCGTTCAGAACGCTGTCGACCGCGCGTTCGAGCAGCTCTCGCCGATTGTAGGTAGTCAGCAAAACCGAGATCAGTCCGTCAGCCATGCCCAGTTCCTGGTGATTGTTGATCTGTTCTCTTCAGCGACGCGCAATCTGCGAGGCCGCTACAGTGCCTGTCGTTCAGCCGCGTCCCGAAGCCGACAGCGTGCACAAGTCACGGAAGATTCCGGACAATCCGGGGACCGATCCGATTCGCCAGCCACAGCGGAAGGCGCCGCCACGCCGCAATCGCCAGCCGGTATTTCGGATTCGATGGATTCAAGGTCGGCGGCTTGCCGCCGTGCTTGAGCCAGTAGTGCCAATGGAGCGACTTCGCAGTGGCGCCCCATTGTTTCTTGAAACGGTAGGCGCCGGCGTCGACCGTGGAGCGGCCGAAATCGAAGTGGTCATAGCCCGCATCGCAGGCGTATTCCAGCACGCTCCAGTACAGGAGCATGTTGACGCCGACATGGTTTGCGGATCGAAGCGATGAGGCCCAGGGTATTTCCAGCATCGAGCGGCGCCCGATGACCAGTCCTGCCGCGACCGGAGCGCCTCGCAGGCGGACCACAAACAAACGCGTCCGCTCGTGAAACGTCTCGATCACATGCCGAAAGAAACCACGGCCGTACACGGGCGTACCCAGGTCGCGCATGTTGCGCGCGAACACAGCGTAGAAATCGTCCAGCAGCTCGATGCCGCCCGAGACGCAGGTCGCGCCCTCCTTCTGCGGCCGCTTGACTTGCGATCGCAGCTTCGAGCCGAGTCGCTTCCACAGTTCCTCGGAGGCATCCGGCAGCTCGAGGAGCATGGACACCTTGTCCGAGCGGACAGGCCAATCGAGCAGCGCGCGGTCATGGCGCAGCTCCAGGTGGGAGACGCCCAGGCTAGCAGCGTGGCGCGCCGCGGCCTTCGCCAGCGCGCCCGCAATGACCTCGTCATCCGCAACGATGCCGCCATAGTTGAAATACGGCATGGAAACGAGGAAGTCGCCGAACAGTATGCTTTTCAGCCGGACCATCGGCAGCACGCCGACGATCCGGCCCGCCGCGTTCCGGGCGCACAGATAGTGCGATTCGTGACCGAAGGCCCGTTCGACCACATCGCGCCAGGCATACACGTGGTACAGAGAAGCGGCTTCGGAAGACGCCACGTAGCCGTCCCATTCGGAGCGGTCCGACGCATCACACCAGGCAATCCTGGGCGACGGATCCGGCCCGCGCGCTTCCTCCGGCGCGACTATGAGGGGAGCGGAAGCCACCTCTAGCCTCCCGCTGCAGCCACCGCCGCGAGGACAGACGGCGCCGCACGATCGAGAAACACCTCGTCCATTCTTCCCCAGCGGAAATCAAGCAGCAGCCGTCTCAGACGGTTCTCCGCCCGTTCGAGGTTCGTGTAATGACGAAAGCGCGACTTCAGCGGCGCGTCGCGGAAGCGCGGCTGATCCGGATCGATCTCCCACGGGTGCAGATAGAACACGCTCGACATGCCTTCGGCATTGACGCGGCGCAGACACCAGCGAATGAACGCATAGGGGAACAGACGGAAGTACCCACCGCCAGCACACGGCAGGCGTCGGCCGCCTATGTCGACGGTCGTCAACGGCACTTCGAGCAGGCGCCCCGAAGCAACGCAGTGGGGGCTGCGGGGCGCATCGCGCATACCGTAGAGGTCGTGTCGGACCGGAAAGATGCTGGAGTCGTATTCGAACCCGAGATCCGCGAGGATGTCGAGCGCCCAAGCCGAAGCGGTCGTGATGGAGTAGCTCGCCGCGCGGTAACCCCGGACCGGGGCGCCGATGAGATCCTGCAGCAGGCTCTTGGCGCGATCTGTCTCGGATCGAAACACCTCTGGCGTCTGCTGATAGACGAGTTCGTGCGTGAGGCCGTGACAGGCCACCTCATGGCCACTGGCATGCAGCTCGCAAACCAGACTGGGAAAGCGCTCGGCCACCCAGCCGAGCACGAAGAACGTGATCTTCACGCCGTGCTCATCGAATAGATCCAGCAGTCGCCGCGTATTGCGCTCGACCCGGGACTCGAAGGAGTCCCATTTGGCCCGGTCGAGGGTCGAGGCGAACGCCGTGACATGAAAGTAGTCTTCCACATCGATGGTCATCGCATTGACGCGTTCCGCCGGCGGGGCCGGCTTCGTCTCCCCCATCCCGTCAACCCCCGCCGCGCACTCGGCGGTATCGCAGGCCGATGTAAGCGCGGTTCTCCTCGTAATCGCGCAGGCCCTCGCCGCCCGACCCGTCGAAATGGGTGAACTCCACTCGCAGTGAAAACTGTCGATTGATATCCCAGCCGAATCCCGTCCTGACTGACCATTCCTCGAACTGGAATCCGGTGCCAGTGAACTCCTCATCCAGATAGCGGGCGCCGATGTCCATGTCCAGCGTTCGGGTCAGCTGTCGTCGCCAAGTGAGAAAGCCGTCGCGTTGCTCGCGGTCGAGCGCCGGAAGAAGCTCGTGTTCCTCGCGACGCAGACTCACACCCGCGACGATCGAGCTGCGTTCCCAGTCGGTGGTCCAGGTCAGATAGCCATAGTCGACCTGGAACGCCTCGGCAGACCCGAGCACAGCCTCCGCTTCCGGATTGACGCCGATCACGGACTGATCACGCCGCAGACTGTCGGCCGTGGTCGAGAACTCCGTACCGGCGTCCAGGCGCAGACTGGAGCGGGCGCCTATCCGACGGGTCAGCGCGATGCGCGCGAGCAAGCCATCGTGCGACTCGTCGGAGCCGTCGCGCTCGAGAATCGTGTAGCCGGCATCCATGTGCAGCTCGGTGCGCATGCCCGTCAGTTCGGTCCGCAGATAGAACTGCCGGATCTCGTGATCGACGAACACGGCCTCGTCGTAATCGGTAGCGGTGAGCGATGCGTTCAGAGACATCTCCGTCCGGTCGGAAACCCGCCTTATGAGCGCGAGCGACCCGGTGATCGACTCGCTGGTGTCCGGACGATCCTCGTAGTAGAGGTCCGACCAGCGACCCGACACCCGCAGCAAGTTGCGCGCGCCCAGCGGCAGCAGCAGATCCGGACCGGTGGTGAAATAATTGATGTCCTCGCGGTTCTCCGGCGTCCCTGGAAGCCGACGGTCGCTCACGATCTGTCCATAGTTGTCCGCCACGTTCCAGACGAGACGATCGGGAACGACGGCGTAGGCGACCAGCCCTGCGAGCCCGCCGACCAACTCGCTCTCGTAGCGATCATCCAGGTAATCGCGAAACTCGAGGTTCGCGCTGATATCCGCATCAAACCTCGGACGGTCCGCCATGAAGGAGAACGCGACGCCGGCGACGCCCACCGTTTCCGATTCTTCGTCCGTCGCGGACCGGCTGACGTTGTCAGTGTGTTCCGCGCCGAGATCGAACGCCCAGTCGAACGCCGTCTGCGCGTGCGCGAACGAGGCGCCGCAACCGAGGAATGCAGCCAGCCAGATCCGGCCCGCCTTGGAGCCGGCGACACGCGCCCGTGACTTCATCTCCCTGCCCTCTTAGTGTTTCAGTCCAATCAGGCCCCGGACGGCGATCCGGCATTTTCCGCCGACGATGATCGCGAGGTCCCGTCCGGACGGGCATAGCCGTAGCCGTAACGATGGCCGTAGTAATAGCCGAGCGGGCCCGTCGTATCCGCCTGGTTGAGTATCAGCCGCAGGCGGGGGGGGTCCTCACCGACGAGTTCGATCGCGTCCTTGACCGCCTGCTGCAGCGTCACGCCCGCCTTCACCACCAGCGCGATCTGTCCTGCCAGTGTGGAAAGCACCTGGGCTTCGCTCGTCAAGAGCAACGGCGGCGAGTCGACGAGCACCACGCCCCTGGGATTCAGCGCCACGAGCGCCGCCAAGATGCCCTGCATGCGCTCGCTGGCCAGCAATTCGGTAGCGACTTCCGATTGACGACCCGCGGGCAGGATGTACAGCCGCGGAACATCGGTAGGCATCACCACCGACTCGACGCTCAGCGCGGGATCCGACAGCAGATCGAGCAGGCCGCGCTCCCGTTCGACGCCGAACGCCTGGCTGATGTGGGGCTTGGCGACGTCGCCGTCCACCAGCAGCACCGTATGGTCCTTCTCGAGCGACATGCTAAGCGCCAGATTGATGCAGGTGAACGTCTTGCCGTCGCCAGGCAGCGCGCTGGCCATCATCATCACCTGAGGCAGAGGCGCGCCCTGCTCCACCGGGCTGAACGCAGCCGCGAGCAGGGGGCGCTTAATCGCGCGGTACTGATCGGCGATCTCCCGGGCCTGGGCCTCCGGAGGCAACAGACCCGATTCTCGCAACGCCGCACGATCGACGTTCACGACGCGCTCAGGATTGACGGGCAGCGTTGCGATTGCATCGTGCTCGATCTCTTCCGGCCGCCGCGACTCGCGCACCACCCGGCCGAAGACCCGCGCAGGTTCGGCGACCGCAGGCGAGCGGCTTCCGGCCTGCATCTTCTGTAGCGCTCGTTCGACGAAGCTCACGTCCACCTCACACGGAACTCACGACGCGCTGTGCAAGCTGCACACCCGCTTCGTTGAACAGGACGACCACGGCGCAGACGAGGATGAGCAGGCCGACGGCGCCCGACAGCGCGAGCGTGTTCCATCGTGCGCGGGCGACGTCCGCCTCGGTTCGGGTTCGACTCACACAGCCGAGCACGGGCAGGCCCGTATGGCTGGCGAGCATTCGCGTGTTCTGATAGACGGGCCGAAGCATGTTGAGCAGGTAGGCGAGCGCGCCCCCAGCACCGATGGCGAACACGAGCACAGCGACCAGCATCAGCGCGCGATTCGGCGCGATCGGCTCGAAGCCCACGGCTGGCGGATCGATAATCTGGAACTTCACTGTGCCCTGCCTCTCTGCGCTGTCCGAGAGCTTCGCGGTCTCGCGGCGCTCGACCAGCTCCAGATAGCGCGCCCGAGTGATGTCGTAATCGCGATTTAGCCGCGCCAGTTCGGCTTCCACTTCCGGCACCGTATCGATCAGCCGGCGCAACTCGTCGACCCGCGCACTGCGCTGAGCGAGGTCGTGACGCAGCTCGGCTATCTGGATTTCCGCCCGGTTCAAATCGGCCTGCAGCTCGCGATATATTGGATTGCTGGCCAGCGAGGAGCTTAGGCTGCCGCTTGCGCCCTCGCCACGGCTGATGCGCTCGAGTTCCTCATGCTGACGCTGACGCAGCTCGGCGAGCGTATCCTGCAGGGCGATGACCTCGGGGTGCTTTTCCGTATAGCGCAGCAGCATCTCCTCAAGCCGACCCTCCATCTCCTGGATGCGGGAATTCAGGTCCCCGGCTTCCTGCCGCTGACCGCCCGACCCAGCGTTTATGCCGAATATGACTGGGGTTTCGCCGGAGAGCTGGCGCCGAATTTCCTCCCGGCGCGTCTCGGCGAGCGACAGGTTGCGACGCAACTGGTCGACGGATCCCATTTCTGCCTGTAATCGGGCGAAGTAGTCGCCGTCGCTTCCTGGCATGGCGCCGACGTTGCGCCGCTTGAAATCTGCGAGCCGCTGCTCGGCTTCGGTCAGGCGCCGCTCATAATCGGCGATCTGCTCGTCTATAAAGCGCTGCGCCGATTCCTGGCCGGTGCGCTTGCTGCCGAGCGTCTCCTCGACGAACGTGTTGAGCAAGGTGTCGACCACGGCCAGTGACTTCTCCCGACTGCGGTCCGTGAACGTGATCCGATACAGCCCATCCGCCGAGCTCCTGGAACGATAATCCGTCGCGACTGTGATCCGCTCGCGCAACGAGTTGATGAGTGACTCCATCTCTTGCGGCGTCTTGGCGCGCAGGTCGAGGTCGGCCTTACGGGCGACCGTCTCGAGCTGGGGCCGGCTCAGCAGAGCCTGGCGGACGACCGCCAGCTCGGACTCGACGTTGGGATCGATCGCCAGTCCGCGCAGCAGTGGCCCGAGCACCGTCCGGGAATCGACATACACTCGAGCGTTCGCTTCGTAGATATTCGGCATGGTCATCACATAGGCCCAGCCTGCAACGCAGATTGCCCAGGCTGCAGCCACGGCGATCCAGCGAAAGCGCCAGCTTCCCCGGATATCGTCGAGTGTCTTGATGATCAGATCCTGCATGGGCGACCCGCCGTGGTGTTCCTTGTCGATGCGATGAGAGTTCAGACGCGGGCTCAGAAGAACGACTCCGGTACGATCAGCACATCGCCGGGCCGCAGCTCGCGGTTCTCCGAAATCCTGCCCTTGCGAACCAGCGCCTCGAGGCGGACCCGGATCTCCTCCGTTTCGCCGCTTTCGTTCTGCCGAATGATCTTCGCACGATTACCCGCCGCAAACTCGGTCATGCCTCCCACTGCGAGCACGGCGTCGAGCACCGTGAGTCCTTCTCGGTATGGCACGGCCTGCGGAGCGGCGACCTCGCCGATGACCTTCACCTGGCTGAAGGTGCTGACCGGCTGCGTGACGATGATGTTTACCTGCGGCGTCCTGATGTACTCGGACAGCACCCCTTCGATGTCCCGCGCGAGCTCGGAGGACGTCTTGCCCACGGCCACCATGTCTTCCACGAGCGGGGTGGAGATGCGACCGTCCGGCCGCACCGGCACGGTGACCGACAGCTCCGGATTGCGCCACACGAAGACCTGGATGGTGTCGCCGGGCCCGATGATGTAGCGGGGATCGGTGACTGCGCCCGCCGAGTCGGCGATTTCGCCGCCGGACGATGGGGCGACGGCCGATTGCGCGCCGGCCGGCGCCGGCGCGCCGAGCGCGAACGCGATCAGCAAAACCAGAGACCACGCCAAAGGTTCGCGAACGCGCAGCAACCGGGCGGGCAGCTCGAAGGCGGTGTCGATGGAGGCTTTCACGGGATCGGCTCCGTCATTCAATGTCATGGGTTCGCCGCCATGGTCTGCAGCAGTGTCTCGGCGTCCCGGCGGCTCGCAAAGCGCTCGCTGCGCAATGACTGCTCGAGCAGTTCCTTCGCGCGCGCAGTCTGTCCCTCCCGCACGTATGCATACGCCGCGTGGTAGAGGACATCCGGATTCTCGGGCGCACCCGCCAGCGCGCTCTCGAGCACACGCAGGCCATCCTGGATCTTGCCCGTACGAACCAGAATCCAGCCATACGTATCGGCAATTTCGGCGTATCGCGGGGCGAGCTCGTACGCGCGGCGCGCCAGTTCGAGCGCGCCCGGATCCCCAGCGACGTGCCGCGCCCAGGCCAAGTTGTTAAGCGCAACGACATCGTCCGAGCCAGCATTGATCATGCGCTCGTATTCAGCGATGGCCCGACGCCCTTCGCCGCTGGTCTCGTAGTGGACCGCCAGCGTGCGCCGCACCGCATGATCTTCGGGCGCCCTGGCCAGGTAATCGATCAGGTTCTTCTCCACGGGCGCCCGGCCGAGCGCACGACGGACGCGATACGCCTTGAGCGCCGTCGGGCCGCTTGCGCGCCGCTGCAGGGATTCCTCGAAGGCAGCCAGCGACCGTTCCAGGTCTCCGGCCAGGAAGAACACCTCGCCTTCGGCCTCTCGCAAGCTCGCGAACGAACCATCTGGAACCAGCGATCGAGCCCCGGCGAGCGCCTGCTCCAGGCGGCCCTGCTTCGCATCGAGCTGCACCAGCAGCCTTCCCGCTTCGCGCCAATTCGGATTCCTGACCAGCGCGCCCTCTACCAATCGACGCGCCTCGTCCGGGCGATCGAGTTCGAGCAGCAGGCGTGCAGCGTGCAGCGTGGCCGCCGGCGCGCCCGCGGCGACGGCTTCACGGAACCGCGCGAGGGCGTCTTCGGCGAGGCCTGCCTGGGCGAGCGTCTGGCCCGCCTGCATCAGCACCGCACCGCGATCCGACGCTACCTGCACCGCCTGGGCGAGCAAGCCATGCGCGCGTTCCGTGTCACCCTCGAGAAAAGCCATCTGGCTGAGACGCATGCGCGCATCGGTGGCGCGCGGGTCGACGCTGATTGCCTCCTCGAGGCGCCTGCGGGCAGATGCGCGATCGCCAGCGCGCCAAGCCAGTTCTGACAGTCCGATGCGAGCCGTTTCCGAGCCAGGATCATGTTCGAGTACAGCCTCGAGATCGCGGCGCGCCGCATCGGCATCGCCTGCACGCGCGGCGAACTGGGCGCGGGTCAAGCGCGCACCAACGTGTGCGGCGTCTACCGACAGGGCGCGATCCAGCAGTTCCCTGGCGGGCTGCATGAAGCCGCGCTTGCCCAGCCATGCACCAGCCGCCGCCAGCAGCATCGCATCCTCGCCGTGCGCCGCAACCAGCCGATCAACCTCGCGCCGCGCCTCGGCCAGCGGTTTGCCGGCGACACTCGCCAGCACGAGCATGGCGCGTGCACCCCCAGCCCCGGGTGCAGCCGGATCCACTTGTTCGAGCAGCGCGACTGCCCTCTGCGACTGCTGCGCGGCGATATAGGCGCCGGCAAGCTCCAGACGCAAGCGCAGATTCTCCGGCTGTTCCTCAACGCTGCGCTCCAATCGGGCGACACCCGCTTCGGTCATGCCGGACCGCATCATCGCCCGCCCCATCAACCAGTCGAGCTGCGCGTCCGACGCCTGCCCCATCACCGGCTCGAGCACCGATTGGGCGCGCTGCGGCTCGTTGCGCTGCAGATAAACCTGGGCGAGCAGTTTGCGCGCCGTGACGTTGTCGGCGTCTCGACCGAGCACCGTGTCGAGTGTGTGCTCGGCCTGCTCGAGGGAACGGCTCGCAAGCTGTGCGGCGGCCATCAGCAGTTGCGACGGGACATGGTTCGGATCGGCGCGTAGGGCCCGCTGGGATTCGGCGATCGCCGCCGTGAAGTCCTGGCGCAGCATGGCGATCCGAGCGCGGAAATGGCGCGTGAGCGCTGCGTCCGGCGCCCGGGACGACAGCGGCCGCATGGCCTCGGCGGCGCCGTCCGCGTCGCGCAGGGAAAGCTGCACGTCGGTAAGCGCGGCGGCCAGCGTCAACTGCTCGGGAATGCGCAGATGCCGCGCCGCCTGCCGAGCCTCGAGCAAGGCGTCCCTTGCTGCTTCGTGCCGCCCGAGTATCACTTCCAGCGAGCCGACCACCAGCATGGCCCTCGCCCGCTCGGCCAAATCCGCGGAGGCGTTTCGAGCATGTGCGAGGGCGTCTTCCAGACGCCCCTCGCTCCCCTCAACCCGCGCCAACTCGAGCAACGCCTGGGCGTGATTCGCGTCGGCCGCCAGGATCGTCGTGAGCTTGTCGCGAGCCGTTCCGAGATCGCCTTCGGCCCGAGCGATGCGAGCTTCGTACAGAGCGCGCTCGTAATCGCCGAACTCGTCATCGTCGGCGAGCAACTCTTTCGCCAAAGAAGCCTGGCCGCTGCTCAACAGGATTTCATAGCGCAACCGACGCGCATCGACGGACGAAGCCCCGGCGCGCATGGCCCGATCGACATTCATCTCTGCGGCCGCCAGGTCGCCGAGCACGAACTCGATCCGGGCCAGCGTCAACCTGGCCCCGGCATGCTCCGGATCGTTCTCGAGCACCGTCTTCACGTCGGTCATCGCCCCGTCGTAACTGGCCTCGGCCAGCCGGGCCTCAGCCCGCTGCAGACGATCCTCGTCGCTCATGAAGGCCTCACAGCCCTGGAGCATCGCGAAAGCGACTGTTAGGACCAGCGCTCTCATGGCGGCGATCACGGGTGCATCTCCGCGGCCAGCAACGAATGATTTCCTCATGTCATTTCCTCGATGACGGGAACTTCGGCGACAGATTCGGGAACGGCGCGCAGCAACGCTTCGCCATGGCTACGCCAGAACGCGGTCAATCGTTCGGTCGTCTCGCCGCAATCCGTCGCACAGGGCGCGGCGAGCGCGACGATTCCGGATGGCGTCGAACGGAAGATCGAAAGCAGCCCGTACCAGAACTGCGCGAGCGCAGGATGGGACGCCTGGACTCCACCTACCCGCCAGGCGTAGGCGATGACCCATCCCTGACCGGCCGCATCAGTGGCGTTCAGCAACGCGAGGTCACCTCGCAGCGGCTCCTGGCGGCGCACGGTGCGCCAGTCGGATTCGGGCGGCGCAAGCGAGTTTTCGTAATAGACGAGTTCATGCCCCTGCGCCTGACGTCCGTATGCATTGAGGTACACAAACACCGGCTCCAATCCGTCGCTGTAGGCGGCCATGCGCTCATCGGACGCACCGACGAATCTCGGGCGCCATGGCGTATTAGCGGGCAGCGGTCCCGTCCAGGCGGCGGTCAGAAGTGGTATTGGACCGAGTCGCGGTTGCGGCCAGTCGGCCAATGAGCCGCGCGCCGCCCAGATCTGTACGGGCAATGCCAGGGTCACAAGCACTGCGGCGAACGTGAGCACCTGCCGGCGCCCAGCCTGCATCACTGACGATGGCGCACTTCGCGCCGCCGGCCGGGATCTGAACAGCCGGGGCGCATACATGATGGCGACGATCATTGGCGCGAACAGAGCGTAGCCCAGCGAGGAGTGCTCGACCGTGATCAGGTGATGCTGCATGTCGGTCAAATGACCGGCGAGGATCATCGACACTACCCGCACCCAGTTGGTAATCATGGCTACGATCGCCGCCAGCCCCACCATCGCGACCAGCCGTGCGCCGACCAGGCCGTGCATGGCGGCTGCGATGATGCCGAACGTAAGGCCCACTACGAAATAGCGCTTGCCACTGCAGTCTTCGACGACGACGAACCGCCCGGCGGGGATAGCGATCTCGTTGCCGCTCACTGTCACGGGTACACCGAGCGCGACGAGCGTGCCCTCTGCCACATGGGTGGTGATGAGCTGCAGCACCGGAACGGCCGCTTCCCATACGGGAACGGCGCACCAGAAGAAAAACAGCGGCTGCCATACCTGCCGGATGACCCGCCAGCCGAAAACCGCCCAGACCGATGACGCCCAGATCACCGGCATCACCGCCTGCTCGAGCAATGCGCTGTTCGCATTGAAAGCAACGGCCCAGAACAGCACACACAGGGCAAGTACGATCAGTGCGGCGGGGGTGGGTCGAACCACCGTGGCGTCGATGTCCGTTCTGGATCGCCAGAGCCAGGCTGCCATGGCGACCGCGACCAGGTAGCCGTGGTGATAATCGGCATTCTCAGTCCAGGTATGCACCAGCGCCGTCCAGCTCGGCCAGAAGGCGATCACCGGAACGAGCAGCAACCCGAAGACTAGCAGCGAGGGCTTGCTCGTGAATCGCGGCCTGACGAGAACGGGCGCGGCGCTCGCGGACATGTCAATAGCTCAGGCGTGATCGAATGACTGCTGCATGCCGGCCGCTAGCGCTCGTTGCGCAGCCCGTAGCGGTCCATCAGATCGTAAAGCGTAGGCCGCGTCATGCCGAGCAGCTCCGAAGCACGCGAGATGTTGTAGCCGACCATCGCCAGCACCTGCGTGATGACCTGCCGCTCTGCGCG
>JAVEVD010000043.1:0-30229 GCA_034005205.1 Steroidobacteraceae bacterium
TGCGCGGTGGCGAGAAACTGGCTGACCGGGTGCATGCGCAACTGTCCGACATCGCAAGCCGGCCTGACTTGGTGCGTTCATTCTTCAAGCATCCAAGTGTCGCCTATATTTCTGACTTATGAGTAAGTCTCCTTGGCGGGCTCGTGGTGAGCATTCATCGCCGCGATGTAGCCGAAGGTCATCGCCAAGCCGATCGTGCCGCCGGCGCCCATGTACGCCTCGCGCGTCGGACTGGCGATGCAGTTGCCGGCGCCATAGAGACCCGGAATGGGCCGCCCGGCCGTATCGATGATACGCGCCTGAGCATCGATCGCCGGACCGCCGCTGGTGTCGAGGGCGCCGGGGCCGACGATGAGAGCGTAATACGGGCCTTTGGGCTGCAAGGGATGCATTGCGGGGTTGGGGTAGGCGCTCTTAAGGGGCCAGCGTGTATCCGTGCGCGGCGGCTGGAAGAATAACGCCCACGCGCGGTCGTACTCGGCGCCGCCGCGATTGAATTCCGGGTCGACGCCTCGTTCTGCGTACTGGTTGAAACGCTTGAAAGTCGCCTTGAGATTGCTGGCGAAGTCAGGTGATAAGCGCACCTCGCCTATATGCTCGCGAATCTTCTCCATGCGTGCGCCGATGTTGTTTGAGAGCTCATCGAGCGTCGCGCCGCTGATCACGTACGGCGCGCCCGTGGGCGTGCTCGGCAGTGGGTGTCCTCCAGCGTACAGCTCTGCGGTGCGCTGGTCATAGATGATGAACAGCAGCTGGTTGGGGAACTCCGCATTGTTCGGGTCATAGGTGAGATGCACTTCGGTGCGGTCGTTGTAATTGCGCTTCTCGTTCACGGCGCGCACGCCGTACTTGTTGACCATGAACATGGAGTCGCCGGGCGGCATATCCACGCAGCGGGCAAGGCTGCGGTTGACGATGGCTTCTTCGATCAGCGCTTGACTGCGCCATGCCGTATGCAAGCCGCCCATTCGAGCGCCCACGGCGCCGGCCATGCCGATGAAGTCGCCGGTCGCCGTGGGAACGGCGCAAGAGCCATAGATGAAAATTCGCTGGTGATTGCGTACGTAGTCCAAATTGTGCGCATAGCCGCCGGAGCCAAAGATCACGGCCTTGCGGCTGCGCACTGTGATCGTACCTTCCTCTGTCTCTACTTCGACGCCCAGGATGTGATCGCGTCCATTGCGGATGAGATTCACGACGCGATGATCGGTCAGCACCTCGACGCCCCGGCCTTCCAGATACTCGACCAACTGATCGATATAGTCCGCGCCAAAGCCGTAACTGCCGTCGCTCTTCATGACGGCCAGCGAGCGGCCGTGCGAGGCCTTGTTCTCGGGCAGGTGGTCCTGGTAATCCGGTTCGGGACGTCGCAGATGCCACATATCGAACGGACCGATCTTCATGGCGCCGAGCTCGCGTAGTCGGTCCACCATCTTGTAGCCGTGGTCATAGAATGCTTCGAGCAGCGCGTAGGCAGGTGGATCGAGTCCCAGCGTCGGGCCGCCGTCTGCGCGATAGCGCTCCGAATAAGCCATGCGACACAGATACTGCATGCATTCGGACTTGCGATCGTCGACGCCCTTCTCGCGCAGCCAGTGATGATTGGCGATCCAGAAGACGCCGCCGGATTTGCGCGTCGTGCCGCCGGTGATCGGTCCCTTTTCGAGCACCAGGACGCGATTGCCGAGCGCGACCGCCGTGACGGCCGCCGTCAGTCCCGCCGCGCCGCTGCCAACGCAAATGATGTCCGTCTCGCGATCCCATTTGAGCGACGCGGCCGCCGAAGCGCCTCTTGGGGCCAAGACTGCGGCTGTGGCGCCTGCGGCGGCGCCGAGTAGTAGGCGCCTTCGGTCCGGATTGTGCGTGTGGTTCGTCATCTGCAGAAGACTCTAGAAAAGTGCTGGTCGAGCTCGCTGCCGATCCAGCGGAATAGAAACGCCCTCAAGACGAGCTGCGAGGCCGCCGTCGTCATCGACAGCACTTGTTCAGCGGGCGCCTGGCGCACCGTAACGATCGTTGTTGGTTGAGTCCGCTCCCCGAGTATGAGCGCTCCACGCGCGGTTGGAAGCTATCAGATCCGGCAGGGTTGCGAGGCTCGCCGCCAAGCTGCGTGAGCTGACGAGCGCAGCCGACGAGAACCGTCTCCCACGGCGCCATGCTTGACAACCGACCGGGCGGTCGGTAGCGTCTGCGCATGCCAACTCCCTTAGAGAACGCCTCCGCCAAAGTCGGAACCGCGGTGGAGTCCTCGACTTCTCCGGAGAAGTACTTCGGCTCCGTCGGTGATGTGCGCGACAACTCTCGGTTCGACGCTCAGCGACTTGATGGCTGGTTGCGTACGGCTCTGACCGGCTACCGGGGTCCGCTGTCCGTCAGACAGTTCGACGGCGGTCAATCGAATCCGACGTATCTGCTGACGACGCCGTCGCGAAAGTATGTTTTGCGGCGCAAACCGCCCGGCGTGCTGTTGAAGTCTGCACATGCCGTAGATCGCGAGTTTCGTGTGCTGAGCGCTCTGCGGCGGCAAGGATTCCCGGTTCCCGATCCGTTGGTCCTGTGCGAGGACGATTCGGTCATCGGCACGATGTTCTATGTCATGGAGCACGTCGACGGCCGGATATTCTGCGACTGCGCCATGCCGGATCTCACTCGACGCGAACGGGCGGCGGTTTTCGATTCAGTGAACGAAACCTTGGCGGCGCTCCACAGCTTCGATCCCGAGAGCGTTGGTCTACAGGATTTCGGTCGGCCGGGTAACTACTTCACGCGGCAGATCAATCGCTGGTCGAAACAGTACGAAGCCTCCGCGACCGCCGACATCGCCGAAATGAACAAATTGATCGCGTGGCTGCCGACCGCGGCGCCGGCGGACGACGGTCTGGGACGCATCACTCACGGCGATTACTCGTTTCACAACGTACTCATTCACCCTACAGAGCCGCGTGTGGTTGCGGTGATCGATTGGGAGCTGTCGACCATCGGACATCCGTTGGGGGATCTCACGTATCACCTGATGGAGTGGTACCGCCCGCCGGGCTCCGACTTGCGTGGTACGCTCAAGGACAAGGATCTCGAGGCCCTCGGGATTCCAAGCTTCGATGAATACGTCGCGCGCTACAGCGAACGCACCGGCCTCACGTTCGACGGAAACTGGGGCTTCTATCGGGCCTACAACCTATTCAGAGTCGCGGCCATAGTTCAGGGCGTAGTGCACAGACTGCAGCAGGGCAACGCAGCATCGAGCAATGCGGCAGATCTCGCCGCGCGAGTGCTGCCGCTGGCGCAAGCCGGCTGGCGGGAGGCATGCGAGGCGGGCGCCGTGGGCTGAGGCATTCGCGGAATCGGAACAGAGCAGCAACCTGCAAAGAAGGTTACGAGCCGGAGTGATTGGGGGAAAGGGGGCGATGTCGATTGCGGAAGTGGTGAAGCAGGACGAGGTTCCGAGCTGGAGTCGTTCGGCCGACGTCGTCGTGATCGGGCAGGGCGTCGCCGGGTCTTGCGCGGCGCTCGAGGCGAAGCGCGCGGGCGCCGATGTTCTGGTGATCGAGCGCGCAAGCGGCGGCGGAGGCGCCAGCGCGGTTTCATCGGGCATCTTCTATCTGGGCGGCGGCACGGCCGTGCAGAAGGCCTGCGGCTATAACGACACCCCGGAGGAAATGGCGCGCTTCCTCATAGCCACCACGCAACCTTCCGATCCGGAGAAAGTGCGCCTGTTCTGCGAGCACAGCGTCGAGCATTTCGACTGGCTCGAAGCGCAGGGTGTGCCATTTGAGCGCACATACTTCAAAGGCAAGGCCGTATTCCTCGACACCACCGAGTGTCTCTTCTACACGGGCAACGAGAAGGTGTGGCCGTACTGCGACCTGGCCGCGCCTGCGCCGCGCGGGCACAAGGTCGCAGGCGCCGGAGAGAGCGCAGGATCGGTGGCGATGGCCGCGCTCCTTGCGCAATGTGAGAAAGAGGCGATTCCGGCTCTGTACGATACGCGCGTCACATCGTTGGTGGTGAATTCGGCGGGGCGCGTGGTCGGCGTGCGTGCACGGCAGACGACGGGCGACATTCATGTAGAGGCGCGCCGCGGCGTGATCATCGCAGCGGGCAGCTTCAACATGAACGAGCAGATGATTCGCGAGAACATTCCTTTGCTCGGCGAAACGTCGATCCCATTGGGCGTCCCGTCCAATGACGGCGCCGGAATTCGCCTCGGTCAGTCGGTCGGAGCGGCGCTCGAGGCGATGGATGGCGTGATCGCGACGGCGTCCATCTATCCGCCTGCGCAACTCATCAAGGGGATCATCGTCAATAAGCGCGGCGAACGCTTCGTCGCCGAGGACGCTTATCACGGCAGGACCGCCTCTTTCATCATGGAGCAGCCCGATCAGGTCGCCTATCTGATCGTTGATTCCGAAGTCTTCGCTTATCCAGAAATCACTTCCGCCGGGCACAGGCTGGTTGATGGATGGGAAACCGTGGCGGAAATGGAGGCGGCCCTCGGCATGCCGACAGGCGCCCTGCAGCGCACGATGGCCGAGTACAACCGCGGCGCTGCAGCAGGCGAAGATGCTGCGTTCCATAAACAACCCGAATGGCTCAAGCCGCTCGATGTCGCGCCGTACGCCGCGTTCGATATTTCATTCAATCGCTCTTCCTATCTGTTCATAACCTTGGGCGGATTGCGTGCGGGTCTGAACGGCGAAGCGCTCGACGAGCCGGGTAAGCCTGTGCCGGGCCTGTACGTCGTGGGCGCCTCGGCGGCGCATATACCGCATAGCGGTAAGACCTACGCGAGCGGCCTGAGTCTCGGCCCTGGTTCCTTTTTCGGCCGCCGCGCCGGGAGGCATGCGGCGGGTGTGGTGACCTGATCGTTGGAGGGTCTTTGATGTCATCTGCGCAGTACTCCTTCGCGCCGGGGTTCGGCGCTATTGCAGACCGCCTCACTATCCGACGCGTGGAAGACATACGACCGGCCGCCGAGGCTTTGCATGAGTTCGCCCTGTCAGTGGCGAACCTGCGCACGGCGCCATGCGCGAACATCGCTTCAAAGGAATTGATGACGGATGGCGAGGGCGCCGTGCTGGCGGCCGAGGTATTTGGTTGGGTCGGCCCGAGGCCGCTGTGGTGGAAGAACACCCGCATTGCCTTGACCTCGCCGCTCGTGGCCGCCTGTCGCTACGAGAGCGAGCCGTTCTGGTGCAACCAGTACGGCATTTACGTGAGGGAGGGCAATCCATATATCGAGGCGCTCGACCTCGCGAATTTCTGCAAGCGAGCCATGACAGACACGGCGGCGATCGTCGTCCCGATCCATCTGCCGTTCAGTCAGATCGGCGCCGTCAGCTTCGTGTCTCTCGACCCGCAGCGCATCGACCTGTCTGCGGAGTTCGAGCAATACGCGGATCTGTTTGGGCTTTATGCGCGCAAGTTCATTTGCGGTTACGTCAAGGTTCGCAATACGCAAGGGCTGGTGCGACCCGATGTGCGCCTGAGCAAGCGCGAGGTCGAATGCCTGCGCTGGGCTGCTCTTGGCAAGACCGATGAGGAAATCGCGACGATCATTCATCGCAGCCGTGCAACGATTCGCTTTCACGTGCACAACGCGGCGGTGAAGCTCGACGCCGTGAATCGCTCTCAGGCCCTGTTCAAGGCGTCGCAGCTCGGCTACCTGGGGGCCGTGGGTTAGTCGAGTCGCTGCGGGTGCGTGTACACGACGTGCTGCTGAGCGCGTGCAAAGCCCACGAGAGTCAATCCAGCGTCTCGGGCCAGGCGGACAGCCAGGCCCGTAGGCGCAGAAACCGCGGCAAGCAAGCTCACGCCGACCGTGGCGGCTTTCTGCACCATCTCGTAACTTGCACGGCTGGTGATGAGAAAGTAGCCTGTTCCCGGATCAATGCCGGCGCGCCCCAATGCGCCGATGACTTTATCGAGCGCATTGTGGCGTCCAACGTCTTCACGCACGAACCTGATCCCTTGGCCTGGCAGACACCAGGCCGCCGCATGCATGCCGCCCGTCTGCGCGTTGATCGGTTGATGCGATTCGAGCGCCTGCAAATTGTCATGTAGTTCCTCGGCTTCGAGCGTTATCGCCGCGGCGACCGGGCGAGGGCGGCGGATCGCCTCGGCAATAGTGCGTGCGCCGCATACGCCGCAGCCGGTGCGTCCACTCATGTTTCGTTGCAGACGCAGTAACTCAGAGAACCTTTGCGCCGTGACGCCGATGTTGATTTCCATCGCCTCTTCGACGCTGCGCACGTGCACGGAATGAATCTCATGAGGACTCTGCACCAACGCCTCGCTCCACGTGAATCCTACGGCCAAGTCTTCCAGACTGTCCGGGCTGGCGAGCATCACCACGTGCGGAATGCCGTTGTAGTGAAGTGCGACAGGCGTCTCCTCGGCGAGGCGATCGATCTCCTGCTTCGTTTGGCCGCGCAGCCAGCGCTGAACGTGCGCTTCACAGATCATCGACGCCGCACCCGGCGCGCTCGCCGCTATGCTGCTCTTGGGATCAGCCATGCCTCAGCCTCAGGGCGGGTGTGTCGAGTTGATCTGCAGATGAGCAAAGGACTAACATCAAATCAGCCGTCCGTACGGTCGAGAGTCATGGTACGGGCGCTGAGGGGCTGACAGCAAGCGCGCACGAGTACGCACGAGTGATCGATGCGCTAACCGAGAGCGTCCATTCGACGGAGCGCGTTTCGTTCAGAGGTCGCAACAGGACCAGGAGGCTGGGATGGGTATGCCGACGTCCAAAGACGTCTTCGAAGACGTGCAGCTGAAGACAACCTGCTACGGTTGCCCTGCCGGAACCTGCGGCATGATCGTACGCCGGGTCAACGGCGTCGTCGTCAAAGTGGACGGCGATCCGGACTGTCCTTTCAGCCAGGGCAAACTGTGCGCCAAGGGCCAGGCGCAGATCATGATGGCCTACAGCAGGCGGCGCGTGACGAAGCCGCTGAAGCGCACCAATCCTGAGAAGGGAATTGGTGTGGATCCAGGCTGGGTGGAGATCAGCTACGACGAGGCGGTCCGCATCACTGCGGAGAAGCTCAAGCATTGTCGCGAAACGGATCCGGCCGGCCTGGTGTTTGCGACCTCCGATTTCACGACGCTGCCCTGGTTCCTGAGCGCACTGCTGTACTCCTTCGGCAGCCCAAACCACACCTCGGGCGGGCGCGCGTTTTGCGGCAACAACGTACACCCGGCTCTGCAGCAGGTTCACGGGGGATTTCACGCCACCCCCGACTTCAGCCACACGAATTACGTGATCCTGGTCGGCTCGAACAAGGGGGCCATGTCGAACTGGGCCGCCGTCACCTCCACGCTGGAAATGTCGCACGCACGCAGCCGCGGCATGAAGCTGGTCGTCGTGGACCCGTGGTGCTCCAACAGCGCCGCCATCGCGGACGAGTGGGTGCCGATACGCCCAGGTACGGACGGCGCGCTGATACTCTCCATGATCAACGTCCTGGTGAACGAGCTGGGGTTGTACGACGAGCCGTTCCTGCGCAAGCTCAGCAACGGCCCCTATCTGGTTCAGGACAGCGACGGGCGGTATGCACGCGACGAGGCTCACAAGCCGCTGATCTGGGACCTCAGTGACGGCAGGGCGAAATGCTTCGACGATCCGACCCTGACCTCGCCCGCCATGGAGGGAAGTTACAATGTAAACGGCCGCTCCTGCACGCCGGCGTTTCAGTTGCTCAAGCAGCATCTGCTCAAGTACTCGCCCGAGTACGCCGCCGAAATCACGACGGTCCCCGCTGAAACGATTCGCCGCATCGCGCGCGAGTTCGGGACTGCGGCGTCGATCGGGAGCACCATCGAGATCGACGGACATACGCTGCCGCTGAGACCTGCATGCGCGCACTGGTACAAGGGACCGAGCCAGCACACGACGGGCTACGAGCAGGGACTCGCAATCGCAATGCTCAATACGATCGTCGGCGCGGTCGACGTGCCCGGCGGGCTGTCTTCCGACACCGTCTACGCCCACCACCCGGAGTTCGCGGAGTTCAGTACGTGGATGGGCAAGGGGTCAGGGATGCGCGAGGGAGACGGGCTCGTCTCCCCGGGGAAGATCGCCACTTACGGCGATGCATTTCTATCGCCGTTCCCGCCGCGCGAGATTGCGCAGCCCATCAGCATGGCGGGTGATGCACTGGCGCCGGTCGGCTCGTACATGAGCGGCGCGGTGAGCAAGATCAACGTGCTCGATCCGAAGACCTTCAATAACCGCGTCCCGCACAACCCGCTGGTGTACGTGCAGGTCGTGTCGAACGATCTGCTCAATGAAGGCAACCCGAAGCGGCAAGCCGACTTCCACCGGAAATTCGCATTCCAGGTTTCCATCGTTCCGAACATCGATGAAACCGCCGAGTTCGCCGACGTCATCTTTCCGACTCAGACGCAGTTGGAGCGCCTGGACATGGGCGCCAACTGCATCCCAGACACCATGGGCTCGACGGCGACCGGAGAGTACTGCATCAACTTGCGTCAGCCCGTGGTCGACACCGAATACAAGCATTTCGTCGATATCTGGACGGACCTGGCGGAGAAGACCGGGATTCTCGGCGACTTCAATCAAGCCGTAAATCAGTTCCTCGAGTTGCGCGACGAGCACCGCCTGGATCCAGAACAGAAGTACGAATATCGTGAGTTGACCGATCGCTGGATACGCTCGATGACCGGCGGGGCCCGCACTCTGCAGGACGTGGCGAAAGTGGGGCGGATCAGCTGGGCGAAAAGCGTCAAGGAGCGATACCCGCGGATGTTTTTCACCCCGAGGATTCCGATTTATTACGAGTACTTCCTGGAAGCCGGCGAGCGCCTCGGAGCGCTGACGCGCGAGATGGGCGTGAAATGGGACTTGTCGCGATACAAGCCGCTTGTGGACTGGTATCCGGGCCCCGGCTTCAAGAAAGGCGATGACGGCTACGAGTTGTACGCGGTCAGCTACAAGTGGCCGTTTCTCACCGGCACGTTCTCGAATTTCAATCCCTGGCTGGCCGAGTTGAGCGAATACCACCCGTACTCGGGAAAGATCGTGCTGAACCGCAAGTACGCGGAGGCCAAAGGAATACGCACTGGCGATCGCGTGCGAGCGGAGAACCGTCGCGGGCGCGTCAGTGAAGGCGTGGCCTTGCTGAGCGAGTGCATTCATCCCGAGTGCGTCGGAATGGACCATGCGGGCGGCAACTGGGCCAAGAGCCTGCCGCCGCGGCGCAAGGACACGGGTGTGCATTTCGGCAATCTGCTGGATTACGAAATGAAGAACATCGACGTCATGGACGGCGCTCTGGAAGCGAGCCCCAGACTGAAGATCACGCGCATTACTTGAGTGACAGGTCGCTCACCAAAGCGACAGGCGGAGTGCGATAGTTATGGCCAGATTAGGCATGGTGATCGATCTCGAGACGTGTGTTGGCTGTCACGCCTGCACGATCGCCTGCAAGGTGTCGAACGGCACGCCGCCGGGAGTGCATTTCGCCAGCGTCCTGGAGCATGAGGTCGGCGCCTACCCCAACGCGCGCCGCGAGTTCCTGCCCATACTCTGCAATCACTGCGAGGACGCGCCGTGTGTGGACGTCTGTCCGACGGGCGCCAGTTACAAGCGCGCGGACGGCATCGTGGCCGTCAAGTCGGATATCTGCATCGGGTGCCGCGCCTGTGACACGGCCTGCCCGTACGGGCATCGCCACTACATAGAGCCCGGTCTTCTACAGCAGGGTTATTTCAACGGCGAACTGACGAAGTTCGAGGAGGTGAAATACCCGCGCTGGACGGAAGGGACCGTAAGCAAGTGCGACTTCTGCATGGACCGCACCGACCAGGGGCTGCAGCCTGCATGCGTGGTCACCTGTCCGCCGTCGGCGCGGCACTTCGGCGATTTGTCGGATCCGGAAAGCAACGTCGCTCGCCTGTTGAGCGAGCGGGAGTCGTTCAGCCTGCTGCCGGAAGCGGAAACGAAACCGAGCGTGCTGTATCTCAAGCCGAGAAGCGAAAGCCGACAGAAGGTTGCAGATCAGGCGAGCGCGGACGTATTGGCCGCGCCTGCCTGGGATCCTGCGGCGCAAGGGCGCAAGGGCTTCACCACAGGGATCCGCTACGTGGGCCACATGGGTGCGCTCGAGGCCCTGAGCTTCCTGGGCGAGGCTGCGGGCGGTGCATTGTTCATACTCGCCGTCGCGGCGGGGCTGCTGCCGCCGGCGGTGCTGGCGATCGTGCTGGTGGGTATGGCCGTCGCCGTGCTGCTCGCACATCTGGGTAAACCGATGCGCGCTTGGCGCGCCGTCAGCAAGCCCGGGAAGTCCTGGGTGAGCCGCGGAACGCTTGCAATCAGCGGCTTTGTGGCGACGGCCGTGCTGTCACTGGCGCCGACGGCGTTGCGCGGCCCGATGACGGCGGCGGCGCTGGTCTTGGCGCCGGTGATCATGTTGTACGGAGGCCTGCTGCTGCGGTCCTATCGAGCGATCCGGTTCTGGCGAGGCCCATTCCTGCCCCTGGCCTTCGCGGCACAAGGCGTCGCGACGGCCGGTGCGCTGATGCTGGCGCTCGTATCCTGGTTTGCCGACGATCACCCGGCGTCGAACTGGCTGCCCGGGCTGACGTTGATAGCCTTGGCGCTGTCCGCAGTGTTCGCCGCGATGCACTGGATGAATGTGGAACGGAGCCGCGGTGTGCAGGCGTCGAAGGCGCGTCTGCTGGAAGGCGACTTGCGTGGTCTGTTCGTGTGGGGCGCCGGCGTGGGTGGATTACTCATCCCCGCTCTCGGGCTGGTCCTCATCATGACGGCTACAGACTCTGTGATCGTCGTCGCGTTGCTGTCCGCGCTGGTCGTGGTGTGCCGATTCTGGGGTGATTACGCGTATCGCAACTCGATCATAATGGCGGGGGCGTACGAGCCCATGACGCCCCACCACTGATCCATCGACGGGCGGGCTCTTACGCACTCAAGCGGGTGAACCGCTGCAGCTCCGAGTCTGCGTCTCCGAACATGGTCGCGAGCACCAGCAGACGCTTGTGGCAGTGGCCGATTGCGAGCTCGTCCGTCGTGCCCATGCCGCCGTGCAGATGGATGCATTGTTCGCCCATCTGGACAGCGGCGGCGCTGATGTAACTTTTCATTCCGGCCACCGCGGCCGCGCCGCCATGCGGCTTGTGTGCGCTCAGCACGGCGCGGTAAAGGTGCGAGCGCGACTGCTCCAGCAGTACGTACAAGTCCGCCAGCCGATGCTGGATGACCTGGAAGCTGCCCAGCGCAGCGCCGAATTGCTTGCGATTGCGCACGTAGTCGAGTGTTGCTTCGAGCAACACGGACATGATTCCGATCATCTCCGCGCAAGCTGCAATGCGAGCGTCGTCGACAGCTTGTGCAAACGCGCGGAAATCACAGTCCAGTTTCTCCGTCACGCTTGCGCCGTGAAGGCTCAGCTGGCAGGCGACCGAACCGTCGACGAGCCTGAATGGCCGGGCCTCGACGCCCGGTGCATCGGCGCGGACCAGATAAAAGCCGATTGCGTCGGGATCGTCCGCTCTTCCCGGTTCACGCGCCGAGACGATGAATTCATCGGCCCCGCCGCTGCCTGGGACCATCGTCTTTTCGCCGCTGATCTGCATGCCGGCCGCCCCGGACTGCACGACGGCGTTCACGTGCGTCAGATCGAAGCTCTCGGCCTGCTCGATGTGCGCTACGCTGAGATGCCTCTCCCCGGCCATGATCTGCGGCAGCCATCGACGCCTCTGCGCCGCGGAGCCGCTATGCAGAATCAGTCGACCCGGCAGCACGATCTGTTCAAGCACGGGTTCTGCAGCCAGACCCCGCCCCAACGCCTCCATCACCACGATGCTTTCCATCGGGCCGGCGCCCAGACCCCCATGCTCCGCGGGGAACGGCGCAGCAAACACGCCGAGATCGGCCAACTGCGCCCAATTGCTGGAGGAATACCCCGACGGTGCAGCGCGGTAGCTGGCGCGCTTCCCAGGGGGATAGCGATCCTTCAGGAAGCGCTCCACGAGCGCCTGCAACATGAGCTGCTCATCCGATAGCGTAAATTGCACGAGGTGCTCCCGCATTGCCGAGTGCGACACATCAACATGTTCCTGAGCGTCGCGCAGCTATGAAAAGCGCTAGCAATCTGCGGCCTCCGCCCGTCGCGCCGACCTATCCATTCTCACAGCTGCGCCGCAGGCGCCGTGCAGCCATGCTGTTGCGATGAAAGCAAGACCCATCGCCGAGGGCCTCTTCCGGGAGGGCCCGCCTCCCTGCCTGATCGGCGGCCGAGATCGCCAATCCGGCCGGATCGTGTTTCCGCCGCCCGGCGACGCGGAGCGCTATGACCCCTGCGAGCTGCCCAACCGAGGCCGGCTCTGGTCCTATACCGTTCAGCGCTTCGCGCCCAAGTCTCCGCCCTATGAGGGTCCAGCGGAATTCAAGCCGTTCGCGGTGGGCTACGTCGAGCTCGAAGGGGCGGTGATCGTCGAGAGCCGTCTCGCCGACGTCGATTTCGACGCCTTGCGCATCGGTATGCCCATGGAGCTGACCATCGCGCCATTTCGCACCGATCCCGACGGCGTCACGGTGACCACCTTCGCGTTCCGGCCCGCCGCGGATGGAACGTCATGAGCGGCGGCGTCTATATCGTCGGCATTGGCATCCATCCGTTCGGTCGCACGGAGGGGCGCAGCGGCCTGCAGCAGGGAGAGTTTGCAGTGCGGGCTGCACTCGCGGATTGCAATCTGCAGTGGCGCGACATGCAGTTTGCGTTCGGCGGCTCCGATGCGTCGGGCAACGCCGATACGCTGGTCACCACGCTCGGGCTCACTACCGTGCCTTTCATCAATGTGAAGAACGGTTGCGCTACCGGCGGGTCGGCGCTCTACGGCTGCTACTCGAGCATCAAATCCGGCGAGTTCGACATCGGCTTGGCGGTAGGCTTCGACAAGCATCCGCGCGGCGCGTTCGATCCACGCCCGGCGGACTGGGGATTGCCGGATTGGTACGGCGAAACCGGCCTGATGCTCACGACGCAGTTTTTCGCCATGAAATTGCGCCGCTACATGCACCTGTATGGCGTCACGCCCATGACCCTGGCGCGTGTCGCGCACAAGGCGTTTCGCAACGGCGCGCTCGCCGCCCACGCCTGGCGGCGCTCGCCGATCGATCTGGATGAGATCCGCCAGGCGCCGATGGTGAGCGATCCGCTCAACAAGTACATGTTCTGTTCACCCGCCGAGGGCGCCGTCGCGCTGGTTCTGGCAAGCGAACGCAAGGCGCGCGAGCTCGGGCGCACACAGGTGCGCCTCGCGGCGGCGACCATGCGAACGCGGCCCCCAGGATCCTTCGAAGTGTTTTCACCATGCCTCGACATCGAGCGCGGCGAGTCTGCAACCCGCGTTGCGAGTCGAGCTGCCTTCGAGATGGCCGGCATTGGCCCGCGCGATATCGATGTCGCGCAGATCCAGGACACGGAGGCGGGCGCCGAGATCATGCATATGGCCGAGAACGGATTCTGCGAGGACGGCGAGCAGGAAGCGTGGATCGCCGACGGCCGCACAGAGCTGACAGGCGACTTGCCCATCAATACCGACGGCGGGTGTCTGGCCTGCGGTGAGCCGATAGGGGCGTCCGGGCTGCGACAGGTTTACGAGAACGTGGTGCAGTTGCGCGGCGCGGGCGGCGCCCGTCAGGTGGCGCGCAAGGTGAAGACCGCGTACAGCCACGTCTACGGCGCCCCTGGCGTGTCCGCCGTGGTCATACTGGAGCGCTGAATTGGAGCTCGATCTCACCAGCAAGCAGCGGGCGTTTCGCGATGAAGTGCGTCGCTTCCTCGAAGCGAACCTGAGCCCGCATCTGCGCAACGGCGCACGCGCAACGCCCACGGTGTTCGCGGAGCCGGAGATAGGCCGCGAGTGGCAGGACATTCTTTACCGTCGCGGCTGGCTAGCCTACAACTGGCCGCAGGAATACGGCGGGACCGGCTGGTCGCCGTTGGAGCGCTATATCTTCGAGAAGGAATGCGCGCTCGCCGATGCGCCGGCGCTTGCCGGCATGGGCCTGAAGCTGCTCGGGCCGGTCCTCTACACGTTCGGATCCGAAGCGCAGAAGACTCATTATCTGCCTCGCATCCTGAGCGGCGAGCACTATTGGTGCCAGGGATTCTCGGAGCCATCGGCAGGCTCGGACCTGGCAAGCCTCAAAACGCGAGCGGAGCGCACAGCCGACGGCTACCTGGTCAACGGCGGCAAGCTGTGGACCACGCATGCGCAATTCGCGACCCACATGTTCTGCCTCGCGCGTACGGACGCCAGCGTGAAGCCGCAGCGCGGCATAAGTTTCCTGTTGCTCAACATGAAGGACCCGGGAGTCACGGTGCGTCCGATTCGCGGCCTCGCCGGCGATTACGAAGTCAACGAGGTGTTCCTGAAGGACGTGCTGGCGCCGGCGGACGACCTGGTGGGCGAGGAGGGCCAGGGTTGGAGCATCGCCAAGTTCCTGCTCGAGAATGAACGGGGCGGTTCGTGTCTGGCGCCCAGGCTGTTGGCGGACATTGTGCGGCTGCGTGCTGCGCATGGATTCGGCCGCAGCTCGCTTTTTGCGCTTCGGCTCGCCGAGGTCGAGTTGGAAGCGCAGGCGCTCGAAGTGACGGAACTTCGCATCCTGGCGCAACTGGAACGTGGTGAAAAACCGGGTCCGCAAAGTTCGCTCGTCAAGCTGGTCGGTTCGCGGCTGCGTCAGCAGATCGACGCGCTGGTCGTGCAATCGTTCGGCTACGGCGGCCTGCAGCTCACAGAACACCGCCCGCTGTACGATGCGTCCTGTCCCGAGCCGTTGCTGAGCAAAGATGCGCAGATCGCGATGCCGCGGTACCTCAACGGTCGGAGCTGGAGTATTTTCGGCGGCGCCAACGAAATTCAAAGGACAATCATCGCCAGATCGGTCTTGCAGCTTTGACGCTCTGTCGGCGCGGATCTCAGGGTCGCTTCGCGAACGCCCTTAGGTCGCCCGTGCAGGTGCATGGAGTTTGAGCGCTCCGCTCAGATTGTTGCGTTCAGTTCGGGAGTGGCTTCACATGACACAGAAGACAATGGATCCTCGATCGGTGGTGCAGGCGCTTTACGATCGCACCGCTCGCGGCGACTGGGCGGGCGCCGAGGAACTGCTTACCGATGATTTCTTCGTGAGCGAAGGCAGCGGGCTGCCGTACGCCGGCGTCTATCGCGGACGCGGCGCATTGCGGGAGCTCATGGATATCGTGTTCGGGATGCTCGACATCGCTGCACTCGATGTGCACGAAATCACTGTCGGCGAGGAGTATGCCGTCGGGGTGCTCGATATGGTGCTGGCCGGCGAGCCCCAGGTGCGCTTGCCCATCGCGGAGATTTTCAGATTCCGCGACGGAAAAGTGTGCGAGATACGCCCGCATTATTTCGATCCTGCGCCCGTAGCCGCCGCTGTGGCTGCTCGGCGCGCGCGCTGAACGCGTATGGTAGTCAGTCACTAAGCCGCGACCGGATGGGGCAGCTCATGCACCGCAGAATCGTTCTCGCCAAGCGACCGGTCGGCGCGCCGCGCGCCGACGACTTTCGCCTGGAGCAGCAGGCGCCGTTCGAGCCCAAGGAGGGGGAAATCGTCGTCGCGAACTGGATCCTGTCGATGGATCCGGCCATTCGCGGCTTCCTCGATGATCGCGAGAGCTACATGCCGCCGGTTGCGATCGGGGACACCGTGCGCGGGATGACGCTTGGGCAGGTAGTGCGCTCGCGCAATCCGGCGTTTCAGGAAGGCGACATCGTGCGCGGCATGGCCGGTTGGGAAGATCTGTCGCTCGTTGGCGAGGCAATGGGCCTGGAGAAGGTCACGGTCGCAGCCGGGATTCCGCTCGAGCACTATATGGGCGCGCTCGGCCCCACCGGACTTACCGCCTGGATCGGATTGAATGAGATCGGCCGGATCGCGCCGGGCGATACGGTGGTGATCAGCGCCGCGGCGGGCGCGGTGGGCAGCGTCGCCGGTCAGATCG
Organism: Steroidobacteraceae bacterium; assembly: GCA_034005205.1. Classification (GTDB taxonomy): domain Bacteria; phylum Pseudomonadota; class Gammaproteobacteria; order Steroidobacterales; family Steroidobacteraceae; genus Steroidobacter. Next base: position 16,020 of record JAVEVD010000043.1, read on the forward strand.
GGCGTCTGCAGGGTTGCCGTGTCATTGGCCTCGCGGGCTCGCCGGAGAAGACGGCGCAGTTGCAAGATCTCGGCTTCCATGCGGCGATCAATTATCGAGCCGTTGACGACCTCGCTGGCGCGATCCGTGAAGTCAGTCCCGATGGCGTGGATGTGTACTTCGACAACGTGGGCGGCGCCACACTCGAGACGATGCTCCCCTTGATGAACGAGCAAGGTCGCGTCGTTGCGTGCGGCATGGTGAGCGACTACAACGATCAGGACCATCCTTACGCCGTACGCACGCTTTGGCAGGTGGTCGTCAAGCGCCTGACCATACGCGGATTTCTCGTCTACGACCACTTTGATCGCATCGCCGAAGCACAGGCCCAGTTGACGCGCTGGGTGAGCTCCGGCGAGCTCGTTCCGGTCAACAACGTCCGCGATGGGCTCGAAAATGCGCCAGCGGCGTTCATCGATCTGATGTCCGGAAAGACGATCGGCAAGACACTGGTGCGATTGCGGCAGCCGCACGGGCGGTGACGGCGCGCGGGACTGCGCCTGACGATGGTCATGCGAGGAGTTGCGAGCGTGGCGCGAGTTGCAGACAAGGTTGCGCTGGTGACCGGCGGCGCGTCTGTGCCGGGCATCGGCAGCGCCACAGCGAAGCGTCTGGCCGAAGAGGGCGCGGTGGTCTATGTGACCGATCTGGACGGCGCGGGCGCGGAGGCGGCGGCGGCAAGCATCCGCAGCGCCGGCGGCCAGGCGATCGCAATGGCGCACGACGTCACTGCTGAGGCGGATTGGGATCGCGTGATGGGCGCAATCATGAGAGACCACGGTCGCATCGATATTCTGGTCAACAATGCCGGCATCGCCGTGCTGCGCATGATCGATGCGCTCAGTACGACGGACTGGATGCGGCAGATGGAAGTCAACCTCACGAGCGTGTACTACGGCGTTCGGCGTGCAGTGCAGGAAATGCGCCGAGTCGGACGGGGCGGCTCCATCGTGAATCTTTCATCCGTCGCGGGTCTGGTGGGGGTTCCGGGATGCTCCGCGTACGCCGCCAGCAAGGGCGGCATACGACTGTTCACCAAGACCGTCGCCCTGGAGACCGCACGCGACAAGATCCGCGTCAATTCCGTGCACCCCGGCATGATCCGGACCAACATCCAGAAGGACGCACTGGCGGACAACGCGGCGCAGTACGACATCATCAACGCCGCGATTCCCATGGGCCACATGGGTGAAGCGGTCGACGTCGCCAACTGCATTCTGTTTCTCGCCTCGGATGAAGCGCGCTACGTTACAGGCGCAGAGTTTGTTGTGGACGGCGGGCTGACTGCGCAATAGGCGAGCCCGTCCAGCGATGATCCGAGGAATCTGATTGTGACCGAAACCTTCTGTCTTGAGACGTTCCACGTATTTCCTGTTCCAGCGCGGAAAGTCTGGGCGCTGCTGGCGGACTTCGCGGCGATTCAGCAATGGTGGCCAAGAGGCGGCGCCATCGAAATCGAACGGGTCGTCGTGGAAGGTGAGGGCGTGGGTATGGTCCGCCACATCCACAACCGTGGCATGCGGCGCGCCATCAGTGAGCGGCTGGATTTCATAGACGACGCCAATATGATCCTGAGGCTGTCGCATGTGGGTTCCGAACCGCCGAATCTGCCTTTTTATCAGGCCACGGGCCAGCTGTCCGACCTGTCGGGCGACCGCTCGAGATTCACGTATCGCAGCGAGCTGCGCGTGGCGCGCGGCGCGGAGAACGTGAGTCGCGATCACCTGCTCGCCGCCTACGCCAGCATGTTCAAGGGATTACAGGCGGCGGCCAGCTTGCCTGCAGGCGATTAGGCGAGCGTCGTCGACGGCTTGCCAAGGGCGACGCCGCTGAACGGCTTGTGTGCGCAGGGGCGCCAACTCACCGGCGACCTGCAGTTGCATTCGCGTCGGTCCGGCGCAGCAGGCGCCGTCGACGGTTCGTGTCGACTCCCGGTCGGCGCTCCCATGTAGAAACGTCAGGAGTGCGTCAATTAGGGCATTGGTGAGCAGCGGGCCTGCTGGCCAACCTAGCTAATGTCTCAGGTGACGAGCCTGACCGCCTGAATTGAGAATGAGCCGAGCGACACGCCAGTCGCAGCTCATAGAAGCATGTGGTAGGGGGATCTCAATGGCCTCGAAAGTACAGCATCTCGGTTGCTCGATCGTTTCGCTCACTTGCACAGCGGTTGCGCTCGGCGCCAGCCCGGGCGTCTGGGCCGCCGACACCGAGCCCGCAGTGGGGTTCGGCGGTCTGGAGGAGGTGGTCGTCTCCGCCCGTAAGCGCATCGAGAGCTCGCAAGACGTACCGGTCGCCGTGTCCGTGCTGTCGGCTGAGCAGATCCGCCGCGCTGATCTGACCAGCCTCGAGAAAGTTGCGGCGTTCTCGCCAGGCTTCACGGTGGGACGCGCCTCGAGCGGCTCGGGGGCTCAGCTCACATTGCGCGGCATCGGTTCGTCCTCGACCTCTATCGGCATCGAGCAATCTGTCGCGGTCGTGGTCGACGGCGTGTACTACGGACAAGGTCGCATCATTCAGGAAGGATTCTTCGACCTGTCCAGGCTCGAGATTCTCAAGGGCCCGCAGGCGCTGTTCTTCGGCAAGAACGCGACAGCAGGCGTGATCTCGATCACCACCGCCGACCCATCGAATGAACTGGAGATCATGGGACGGGCGGGATATGAGTTCGAGTCGGAGCAGTCGCAGTTGGAAGCCGTCGTTTCTGCTCCGTTGTCCGACACGCTCGGCTTGCGCGTCGCCTTGCGCGGATCGACGATGTCCGGAGGCTACTTCAAGAATGTCGCGCAGCCGGTGAGTTACAACACTTTTGATATCGCCACTGGCGCTGTAACGCCGCACACCGCCCAGCCCACCGACAAGGATCAGCCTGGCGAGGAGGAAGTGCTGGGGCGAGTCACCCTGAAATGGACTCCGACGGAACGATTGACCGCTACGTTGAAGGCCTCCGGGGACTACAACGAGGTCGACAATTCGTCCTGGAACTACGTCATCTTCAAATGCGCCGACGGCGTCAGCACGCTCAATCCAGACTATCGCTGTAAGAGCGACTTCATCTCGCATCAGAACAACATGCCCGCGGACATCGCCGCCAGCGTTCCTTTCGCAAAGAGCGACGGCGCACTCTACAACCGCTATAAGTCCTATGCTCTGACCGGCAGCCTGAATTACGAGCTCGACAACATCACCATAACGTCGGTCACCAACTACAACCGCAATAACAATCGCTGGACCTGCGACTGCGACTTTCAGTCGAGCGACAACAACACCTGGGCCACCGAGGATTCGACATGGCGTGCATTCTCCTCCGAGCTGCGCGCGCTCACAGACTACGAGTTCCCGGTTAACGGCATGCTGGGCGTGCTATATCAGAAGACCAAACGTGACTTCTACCAGACGGTCATATTCGCGGGTCTGGAGGATTCAAGCGTAGCGCCGCAATATCGCTATCTCGCGAGCACCAAGGACTCGTTTACGGAAGGCGAAACCTTCGCGGCGTTCGGTCAGCTCATCTGGGAGATCACGCCCGCGCTCGAAGCGACTGCCGGCGTACGCTACACTCACGAGACGAAGGACAGTTGGCACGCGCAGCCATACAACAATGCAGCGCTCCTCGCCATTTTTCGTCCGGCTGACTCAGCCGATGGGCTGGGTTTCGTGACGGCGGAGCAGACTTTCGAGAACTGGTCGCCCGAAGCAACGCTCACCTGGAAGATGAGCGACGATGTCATGATTTACGGCGCCTACAAGACCGCCTACAAGTCGGGCGGATTCTCCAACAGCGGCATCAACAGCGCCTTTTCCACTGATCCGGCGGCGGATCTGACCTTCGAGCCGGAGGAGGCGAAGGGCTTCGAGGCGGGTGTGAAGAGCACGCTGCTGGACAACCAGCTCCTTTTCAACATCGCGCTGTACTCGTACAAGTACGAGGATCTGCAGGTTGATTTCTTCAATGCGCCGATCTTCGCGTATCAAACCGTCACTGGAGATGCGCGCACCTCTGGCGTTGAAGTCGATCTGCAATATGCTCCGCGCGCTCTGCCGGGCCTGACGTTGCGCGGCTCCATCAACTACAACGATGCGCATTACACGCGCTTCGACGGGCCTTGCTACGCTGGGCAGACGCCGGCGGCTGGATGCACGCTCATTGGGCCCAGCGGCGCTCCATTCCAGAATCTCGATGACCAAGATCTCGGCATGGCGCCGGAGTGGACTGGAACGCTCGGCGGCAGCTACGAGACTCGGGTGGGGGCCGGCCTGCGCCTGGGCGTGTCCATCGACGCACGCTACAGCGCGGAATACCTGGCCTCCGGTTTTGGCCTGGCGGCGTCACGCCAGGATAGCTACGTCCAACTTGACGCCGGCATCCGCCTCGGAAGGGACGATGAACGTTGGGAGCTCGCGTTGGTGGGCAAGAACCTGACCAATCGTTTCTACGTGACGGGCGTCAATGACGGGCCGTCAACCGGCAGCGGCACAGGCACGCCAGCAGGAATCATCGCAGATCAGGCGGGCTACGCTGCGCTGCCGCGCACCGTGCAAGCGCAGATGACGGTGCGCTTCTGATCTCGGAGCGTACCGCGCATCAAACGTCAGCGCAGCGCCGCCAGAGCTGAAGGAGACCCCTAGGCTCTGTGCGGCGCCGCCGTTGATTGACGCACGACGCTGCTCACTACGATGCAGCAGTGCGCCGCTGCAAGCTCAGTGCGCGGCGCGGGCGATATACTTGGAGATCAGATAGGAGGACACGCCATCGGCGCCCCCCTCCGAGCCAAGACCGCTGTCCTTGCGTCCACCGAACGGCGTCTCCGGTACGTTGATGGCGTAGGTGTTGACGCCCACGACACCGCAATCGAGTCTGCTGCTGACCGTATCCATGGCCTCGCGCGAGCGACAGAACACATAACCGGCCAACGCATACGGGAGACGGTTGGACTCTTCCAGTGCGGCGTCGAGATCGCGAAACGGCGTGACGGCGGCGATCGGTCCGAAAGGCTCCCGATTCATGATCTCGCAGTCCTGTGAGACGTTGCTCAGAACGGTAGGCTCGAAGAAGAAACCTGTCGCGCCGCGCCGCTCGCCGCCCGTTTCGACGACGGCGCCCTTTGCTCTTGCATCGGCGATGATCCGCTCCATGGCGGTCAGTCGGCGCGCGTTTGCAAGTGGTCCCATCTGCGTCTGCGGGTCCAGGCCGGCGCCGAGTCGAAGGGCGGCGGCGCGCTTGCTGAATCCGGCGACAAAATGCTCATATATGCTTTCGTGCACGAGAAATCGCGTCGGCGAGGCGCAAATCTGACCGGCGTTGGCAAACTTCGCGGCGACGCTTTGCTCAGCAACGCTGTCGACGTCCACATCATCGAGGATCACGACCGGTGCGTGGCCGCCCAGCTCCAGCGTGATCCGCTTCAGATGATCTCCCGCCAGCCTCGCGAGTTGCCGGCCCACTTCCACCGATCCGGTGAACGACACCTTGCGAACGATGGGTGAGGAGATCAGCCTGGTGGAAATTTCCGCCGGGACGCCGAACAGGACGTTGAGTACGCCCGGCGGCAATCCCGCATCCACAAACGCCCGCGCGACCTCGAGCGAACCGCCCGGCGTTTCTTCTGCAGGCTTGATGATGCACGTGCAACCTGCTGCCAGCGCTTCGGCGACCTTGCGCCCGAACATGAAGGCAGGACCGTTCCAGGGGGAGAAGGCGGCCGCCGGACCTATGGGTTCCTTGACGACTATCTGATCGACATGGCCCTGGCGCGGTGGGATGACGCTGCCGTATGCACGTCGCCCTTCCTCGCCTGTCCAGTCGAAGATGTCCGCGGTGGCGAGCACTTCCCACATGGACTCCGCGATCGGCTTGCCCTGTTCCAGAGATATCCGCCGAGCGATCCGATCGGCGCGTTCGCGCAGCAGGTTGCCTGCCTTGCGCAGCAGCACGGCGCGGTCGTAGGCGGATGTGCAACGCCACGACGAGAACGCCCGCTGCGCCGCAGCGAGGGCGCGATCGATTTGTTCTGCGTCGGCAAACGGCACACGATCGATTTCCTTCCCTGTGGATGGATCGAGCACTGCGCCGCTTTCGCCTTGCCCCGCGCCTAGCCATTGACCATCGATCAGGAGAGTCAGTTGAGAATCGTTCATGTCGAATCTTCGTTGCCGCCACAAGCGCCGGAACATCGCGCGCCGCCGCTCAGCCGTGGTCGTGTGTGTGACCAACGTCGCCGGGCTGCGATGCGCCCACTCGAGGGATTATGCGGTGGTCCGACCGGACGGTCTATAACGCTTTCGAGCATGCAAGCTCTCCGCCTGTCGAAGGCGTCGCGCACCTGATTGATCGAGGACAAGCGGGACCGCCGAACCGCCGTGAACGAACGAGCAAGCAATCAAGGACGAAACGGGAGAGATCTGCAGAATATCCGCAGCGCGGAATCGGCTTCCGGCGACCTCGCTTGACAAGACAGTCGGCGATCATCCAAGGTGAGGCAACCGACCGGTCGGCCGGGACGAGCGAGTGTCGTCGCGCCTTGGTTTCCCTGACTTTGGCCTCGCGGCCCGGGCCGAATAGGGCCGTTGGCCATAAGAGCGGTTCACCCGTGGGATGAACGTCGAAGTACGATTGCGTCTGCATCGGTCGGTGCGAACGCGAGGGGAGGGCGTGCGGTAATGGCTCGCGGCCATGCGCAATGTCTCGAATTGGTTTGATCAGGAGCCATGTCATGAATTTCGAGTATTCCGAGCGAACCAAGCAGCTCATGGCGAAGCTGCAGGCCTTCATGGACAAACACGTGTGGCCGAATGTGGGCGTCTATGACGAGCAGCAGTACGCCGGATCAGACTGGCCAGTACCGGCGATCGTCGAGGAGCTCAAGGCGAAGGCGCGCGCCGAAGGACTGTGGAACCTGTTCATGCCGCCGTGGCATGGCGCCGAGCATGTCGACGATACATTCGTGTTCGACGCTCCCAATCTCACCAATCTCGAGTACGCTCCGCTCGCAGAGATCATGGGTCGCGTGGTTTGGGCGCCCGAAGTATTCAACTGTTCGGCGCCCGACACGGGGAATATGGAAGTGTTGCAGCGTTATGGGACGCGCGCGCAGAAGGACCGCTGGCTGACGCCGCTCATGAACGGCGAGATCCGTTCGGCCTATGTGATGACTGAGCCGTTGGTGGCCTCGTCCGACGCCACGAATATCGAAACCGAGATTCGCCGTGACGGCGACGAGTATGTGATCAACGGGCGCAAATGGTGGTCCTCGGGCGCCTTCCATCCACGATGCGAACTGTTGATCGTCATGGGGAAGACCGACCCGACGGCGCACAGATTCCGCCAGCAGTCGATGATCCTGGTTCCGCGAAACACTCCGGGCGTCAAGCTCGTGCGTCCGCTTTCCGTGTTCGGCTATAGCCACAGAGGGCATGGCGGGCACGCGGAGATCGTGTTCGAGAATGCGCGCGTACCGGTCGACAACATACTGAAAGGCGAAGGCTGCGGATTCGAGATCGCACAGGGGCGACTCGGGCCCGGCAGGATCCACCACGCCATGCGGGTGATCGGACAGGCGGAAGTAGCGCTGGAGGCCATGTGCAAGCGACTTCTCAGCCGTGTCGCCTTCGGTAAGCCCATCGCGCAGCACTCACTTTGGGAGGAGCGCATAGCCACGGCGCGCTGCGACATCGAAATGGCGCGACTGTTGGTGTTGAAGGCCGCCTACATGATGGACACCGTCGGCAATAAGGTCGCCCAGGCGGAGATTGCAATGATAAAAGTGGCGGCTCCGCGCATAGCGCTGAAGATCATAGATGATGCGATTCAGGCGCACGGCGGCGGAGGCGTCGGCCCCGACTTCGGGTTGGCTGAGGCGTGGGCCAATGCGCGAATGCTGCGTCTCGCCGACGGTCCGGATGAGGTGCACAATCGTGCGGTCACGCGGATCGAGCTGAAAAAGTATATGTAGAGGCCGCTGCGCCGACGCACCTGTCGGCGCGAGGATGAGGTATTGAACGTGCGACGTTACAGGCCGGGCTTTCTCGCGGAGCTGTTTCGCATGGAGGGTCGTGTGGCGCTGATCACCGGCGGCCACGGTGAGCTGGCGAACGCGATGGCTTGTACGCTTGCCGAACTGGGTTGCGATGTCGTGCTGGCGGCGCGCAAGCAGGACAAGTGCGAGGAGATCGCCGCGCGCTTGCGAACGGAATTCGGACGCCGCGCGAGCGGATTGCGCTGTGACGTCTCCAACGAAGCGGACGTGGCGCGCACGGTCGCCGAAACCATGGAGTCGTACGGCAGACTCGACGTGCTGATCAACAATGCCGGCGCCTCTAGGTGGGGCCTGCCGCACGAGATCCCGCTCAAGGGTTGGCAGAAGGTGATGGACGTGAATCTCACCGGCTCTTTTCTGTGCTGCCGTGAGGCGGCGCGACACATGATCGCGCAGGGTGGGGGCAGCATCATCAATATATCCTCGGTCGGCGCGTTCCTTTCCTACCGGCCCGAATTTGGACAGGTCGTGCCCTACACGACTTCCAAGGCGGCGATCGTGCATCTCACGCGGGATCTTGCCGCCCAGTGGGCTGCGCATGGCGTCAGGGTCAATGCGATTGCGCCGGGCTCGATAGAGACTGGCATGACCGAGACGCTCGAGGAGTCCTATCAGAAAAAGCTGATCGACAGCATTCCGCTCGGGCGCTTCGGCCAGCCGGTGGAGCTCGCCGGCGTAGTGGCGATCCTCGCTTCAGGAGCGGGCAGCTTCATCACCGGACAAACCTACATCGTTGACGGCGGGCAGGCGATCGGATGAGCTTGGATTGTGCCGAAAAGACGCCGTGCTTATACTGCCAAGCGCTTCGACGATAGGCCTTGCCGGGCGACAACAGCAACTACCGGCGCGCTTCTGATCCAGGAATCCTCATGGCAGGAAAGCGATCTCAGCCGCACGAGAGTCGGCGGGACGAAATCATTCGAGAGAGCGCCGCGCTTTTCGAAAGAGTCGGGTACCACCGTGCATCGATGCAGATGGTCGCCGATGCGGTAAAGCTCGGGAAGCCGACGCTATACCACTACTTTCGCAGCAAGAGCGAAATTCTCTATTCGATACACGAGAACCTGATCGGCGATCTGCGCGACCGCCAGCAAAAACGGATTGAGGAGAATCTGCCCCCGAACGAGCAGCTGCTGGGCGTCTGCAGCGACATCCTGCATCAGATCGATGAGCATCCTGGCTATGTGCGCGCATTCATCGAGCACCACGACGAACTCGATGAAGTACACAAGAAGCAGATGCGCAAGCAGCGCCAGGAGTACCTGGACATGGTCTGCGGAATTCTGGTTGCAGGCGCCAAGGCGGGACTCTTCGCGAAGTACGAGCCCCGCCTGACGGCGCTCGGCTTTCTCGGCATGTGCAACTGGGCCTATACGTGGTTCCCGCAGGAGCAGAACCGCTCTGTCGAGAAAACCGCGCAGGCGCTCTGCAAGGTATTCCTCGACGGGCTCAACAAGCGCTGAGAGCGCGCGCGGCGTGGGGCTCGGCCAGCACGAGCCGCGCAAACTGAAATCTCACTGCCCCGACTTGCCGGCGCCCTTCGGACCGATCGTTAACCGCCTCCCCTCATCGAAACGTTGCGCGGCGGCCAGTCTGCTCGTTGACACCTGCGGTTGCACGAGAGGACAATAGAACCGACCGGTCGGGCGGCCATTGTGGTTGCAGCGACGCCGTAACCCTGGGACAAGCAGTGAACAGCCCTTCCTCCAAGGAGTTTGCTCTTCCAGACGCGCTGCGCGCCAGCTATTACGCAGCCGGATACTGGCGCTCGGAAGACCTCTGGACCTCGTTCGAGGCGATTGCCGCCAAGCACTCGCATGCAACAGCCTTCATCGAGGGCGATCGCAGCATCACATTCGGCGAACTCGCGACTCAGGCTGAACGTTTCGGCCGAGCGGCGCGCGCTCGCGGCCTACAGGACGGCGACGTGCTCATCGTTCATGGCCGACATTCGATCGAAGCCGTCGTCGCCATCCTGGGCTGCGCGTATGCGAAGCTCGTCGTGGCTTTGCTGCCTCATATGTTCTCGGTGGAGCAGATCCAGGGCGTTATCGACAGCACGAACGCAAAGGCGATCGTCGGAGTGGGCGAGCCGGTGGAGATCGATCGTACGCGGGCGGCGGCCGCGGCGATGCGGCTCGCGACCATAGTGGTCCCGGACGGAATGACAGGGACCGGGTTGGAATCGGAGCTGGCATGGTCGAAGTTCTTGTCGTACGGCGATCAAGCAAGCACGCCGCGCACTGCGATGTCGGCGGATGACCTGATCCTCCTCATATTCTCTTCGGGGACCACGGGTGCGCCCAAGGGCGTCATGCATTCCTCGAACACCGCGCGCTTCGCCGCAGAGACTTATGGCCGCACCCAAGGAATCGGCCCCGCCGACGTGAATCTCGTGGTCACTGCGTTCGGGTTCGTTGGCAGCTCCGTGCTGGGCGTCTACCTGTCCTTCCTTTGCGGCTGTCGCACCGTGCTGCTGAGGAACTGGAGCGTCGAGGAGGCGCTCGCGTTGATCGAGCGGCGGCGGGTCACGCACTTCCTGCTGATGCCCACGCATGCGATCGATATACTGAGTTCGCCGAAGCTCGATCAAACCGACTGCTCGAGCGTGTCACGCGGCGTAGTGGCGGGCGTGAGCGAAGCGCATCGCCTCGACGCTCGCCGGCGATTGTGCGCCAGACCGGTCCCCATGTATGGCATGTCTGAGTCGCCTGGTCACGTGACCGGCCTCATGGAGGACGACTGGGAAAATCTGCGCACCACCGAGGGTCGTTGCCTGCCGGGCGCAGAAATACTCATTTGTGACGCGGACGATCAACCGGTTCCCGTAGGCGAACAGGGGGCCATTCTGGTGCGCGGTCCAAACCGGTTTCTCGGCTATCACGGCGCCGTCGAGCCGAATCGTGCATCCTTGACGGCGCAAGGATACTTCCGCACTGGCGACCTCGGCGTCATGGACGCCGACGGCTACCTGACTTTCGTCGGCCGCAGCAAGGACATCATCCGCCGCGGCGGTCTGACTATCTTGCCCAGCGATGTGGAGGCTGCGCTCAGAGCGCACCCGCGCATCTCGGATGTTGCAGTGATCGGCCTGCCCGATCCGCGTCTAGGCGAGCGCGCCTGCGCCTGTGTGATCACCCGCGATCGGCAGGACATCTCGCTCGCCGAGATTACCCAGTTCCTGGAGCGTACGGCCTTTCCTCGTTACATGTGGCCCGAGCATGTCGCGCTATGTGAGAGCTTTCCGCGCACACCCTCGCTGAAGGTTCAGAAGAACGAGCTCAGGAAGCACGTGCTCGAGCAACAGCCGGATACATGAGCGCACACACAGGTCGCCAGGATGCAGCGCACAGCACGGAAACGCCTGCATGGCGTTTCGAGCGCCTGGCGATCGCAGACACGGAGTAGATCAGAGGCTCCATAGATTGAGGAGAGGCCCTGTGGATTTCGGCTACGCGCACAAGACAGAGTTGATGCGCAACACTCTCCGGAGGTTCATGGACGATTACGTGCTGCCGCAGAATGCAGCTTGGCGCCGGCTGGCCGACAGCGGAACTTATCCACTCGATATCATCGAGCCGCTGAAGGCGCGGGCGAGAGAGGCCGGACTATGGAATCTGTTCCTGCCCGCTTTGCGTGAGGACGAGCCAGGAACACGCCTCACGAACCTGGAGTACGCACCGCTCGCAGAGATCATGGGGCGCCTGCCGTGGGCGTCCGAGGTCTTCAACTGCAGCGCGCCAGACACCGGCAACATGGAATTGCTGCATCTGTTTGCGACGCCAGAGCAGTCGCAGCGCTGGCTCAATCCTCTGCTTGCAGGCGAGATTCGCTCCTGCTTCGCCATGACGGAGCCAGATGTCGCCTCATCGGATGCGACCAACATCTCCACGAGCATTCGGCGCGAAGGCGACGAATACGTGATTAATGGCCGCAAGTGGTTCATCACCGGACCGGCGCATCCAAACTGCAGATTCGCCATCGTCCTCGGCGTTACTGACGAGCGGGCGGACGCGGGACGGCACGAGCGACACTCCATGGTGATCGTGCCCATGGACACGCCGGGCTTCGAAGTCGTGCGCAACATACCGGTCATGCACCACACGGCGCCCGAAGGTCATTGTGAAGTCGTGTTTCGGAATGTGCGCGTCCCGACCGCCAATCTGCTCGGGGAGGAGGGTGCGGGATTCAAGCTAGCTCAGGCGCGTCTCGGGCCTGGTCGGGTTCATCACTGCATGCGCACTATCGGTCAGTGCGAACTCGCGATCGAGATGATGTGTGAGCGGGCGCTCGAACGAAGGGCGTTCGGCAAACGCCTCGCAGACTTCGGCTCCGTTCAGGACTGGATCGCGAACTCGCGCGTGGAGATAGATCAGGCCAGGCTGCTCGTATTGCGCGCCGCCTGGCTCATGGACACGATGGGGAACGCCGCCGCCCGGGTCGACGTCTCGGCAATCAAGGTCGTCGCTGCACGGTTGCAGACGCGGGTTCTTGATCGAGCGATTCAGATCTTCGGCGCCATGGGATTGACGCCGGATACGCCGCTCTCGTATCTCTGGACATGGGGGCGCGCACTGCGCTTCCTCGACGGCCCGGACGAAGTGCACCTGCGGAACGTGGCGCGCGAGGAGCTGGCAAAAGCAAAGGCGAACTGGGGCTCGACGGCCGCGTACTACCTGTGAGCTGACGCGGGCGATTTCCGTCGCATACAGGCGGGCCGCCGCCGCCAAAGAAAGTCATCGCCCCACCCTCCGAAAACTCCGGCGTGGCTCCTCAATCCAAAGATGGATTGCCGGCGGCGCCTGCACGTTGTTACCTCTTGCACCGGGGCCGAAACACGTCCTTTTCGAAGGCGTCGATTCGGTGACGTCGCAGCCGAACTCGATTCGAGGAAACGCCGGTGATCAACCCTTCGGATCTGCAGAAGCTTCTGGATCTCGAAGAGATTCGCAAGCTGCACCTGGATTATGCAGCATTCAACGAAACCTTGAACGTAGATGGATTGCTGGGTCTGTTTACGGATGACGCCGTTCTCTCCTACCCGCAGGAGTACGGCGGCGACTGGACAGGAAAAGAGAAGATACGCGAAAACTTCATCTATTGGATGAAGGAAGAGAGCGCGCCGTTCAATGCACTTTATGTGCTCACCAATCCAAACATCACGATCACGAGCCCAACAACTGCGCACGGGCGCTGGACGTTCACGAATTATCTGACGGTTCAGAGTGAATCGGGACCGCTGAGGACGCCCGGCGGCAAGGACCAACCTCTTTTCATTCTGGGCATGTACGAGGATGAGTACCGCAAGGTGGACGGCGCTTGGAAAATTTCCCGCCTGAAGCTGACGGTATTCTGGCCGGAGAGAAATTTCGAGGGACTTCAGCATCCGTGACAACGTTGCGCGGCTCCGCCCGCGCGTTGCGAGTGCGGCAGTCACACGCGAGACAAGGCGCGATCGGTGCACACAACTGGTCGCCGACGGCGTTCCGCCTGGGCGTCAATCTCGCCTATATCCCGACCATTGAAATGGCGAATAGCTTCAGCGATGCGGCCGTCGATCTGAAGCGCTGGACCGCGCCTTACGGCCATCTCGCCGATGGCGGGGTGCTGGTCGATTTACTCCCGGAGGACGCCGGTCCGACCCGGGGGGACGAGTCAGCCACAGGCATGCGATCCGGTCACGCTGATGCAGGTGTGGAGTGTTTCAACGCCGAGTGCGACCAGCGGCGTCGCGACGTCGAGCGGCGCCGCTCCGATCCTGGTCTGATGCGCTCGCGCCTTGCTCCATCCAAAGATGGATTGTCAGCTACGTCTGCCGTTGTTAATTCTAGCGACGGTATTCGCCGCAGGCGATATGAAGGGTGTGTTCGCGCGCACCAAGAATCTTCGCGCACTACAAACCTACGAGTACTCGGAAGTTCCCGTGAACAGACTAACCATTGCCGCCAGAATCTTCGCCGGCGTCTCCGCAGGAGTATTTTCGGCCAGTGCTGCGTACTCGCAGGACTCCTCTGCCGGTCTGCTGGAAGAAATCGTCGTTACGGCCCAGAAGCGCGCCGAAAGTTTGCAGGACGTGCCGATCTCGATCACAGCGCTCTCGGGCGAAGAGCTGACCAAGCGGCAGATTCGCGGCCCAGA
>JAVEVD010000006.1:0-47369 GCA_034005205.1 Steroidobacteraceae bacterium
TCGCCGCGTTCAGCGTCGTACTGAACGTCATATTGAGCCAGCAAGTCGCGGAAGACCTGAGCGCGCGACTCTAGGTCTAAATCAGCGCCGCTGGCCTATAGTATCGGAACCGTAGCGCCGCTGTCCTCAATCCGAAAGCGTCCACTGTCGTCGGGACCGACGACGTAGAAGCCAATCGGATCTCCATCTGGCCCGATAAAACTCGTTCCGACAGCCAAGCCCGAAGGCACCTGACGCACCTGGATCTGATTGCAGAATTCTTTGCAGAGTTCTTCTTTCATAACAACTGCATCTGTTTTTCTGCTTCATCCAACGGAGGCTCAGGTATTCCGAACGCCTTGCAGGCTTTCGATATTGCAGCCTCTTTCGTCGCGACTCCCCACTCGGTTTGCCGACAATCCGCCCAGTTTTTCGGGATGCTCCGCTTCCACGGGCCCTTGTACCGACCAACCGGAATCAGATCGATGTCGCCGCATCCGGCGTGCACATGCCAGCCACCATGTGTGGCGTGATACTCGTATGACACCAGCATCTGAGTATCGCTCCCGACGATCTTGCCGAGATGTGCGTAGTACTCGCACTTGGCGAAATTCACCGCCACGACGACCCGGAACTCTGCGGCCAGAGCCCCGAAGCGCACCGCTTGCCAATCATATCCGCCGCGAAAGTTGAGCGAATGCTTTCCAGATTTGCCAAGCGGAAACAAAGACTTAGGCATCTGGCCGGTGTGCCATCCGCCATACGTTACGTCGGCCTTTTCGGCTCTTATTACGTCCTTGATTCGCATGCAATGCCGAGATTAGCACGGCCGCATGGGTTTGCCACGTATATAATCGCCAAAAAAAAGCCCCGATGGCTGAGCCATCGGGGCAGTGTCACCCGGCATGGGGATGGACCGGGTTGCCGTCCACTCAGGGAGGTCAGCGGACGGGAGCGTCCTGGCCGACGCTCGGTAGTTGAGACGCGCGTCGAGCGCCAAAGTTCCGTTCGAATTCCCTGCTGGCGCGGGCGAAAACACGCATGGAATCAGTCGCTTGCTTGCGACGTTGGAAGGCGAGGGAAAGCCGGGTGAAAGTGCGCGCCGGCGCTGGATGTTGGTTTGACGCAACGATCTGGCCAAAGGCCGCGCGCCCCGGCGCTGCGCCGGGGCGGGGTCTACGATCAGAGGAATGTGTAGGTCAGCCCGATGGAGATCATGTTGAGGTGGTCGACGTCGTCCACATCGAACGCCTCGTACTCTGCGCGCACGCTCAGACTCAGGAATCGCAGCTGGGCGCCCAGCCCAAAAGCGAAATCCGTCCCATCGGCGTCAAAGCCGGCGATCTTGGAGTCCCAGCTGATGAGGCCGGCCTTGGCGAACAGGTCTACCGGCCCGAACGGCAGAAAGCCGACCGCGAACGCTGAAACGCCGTCCCCGTCTGCGCGCAGCCGGTTGCCGGCGACTGTGTCGCTCGGTTCGCCGAAATTCACGTAGCTCGCCTCCACGGCCAGCCAGTCGAGCGGGCGGATGCCGACGATGAACTTGTAAGCCGTGTCGTCGCCTTTGAAGTCGTCTCCTGTCAAATCGACGACGTCGTCGATCTCCAGGTTCGCCTTGCCGATCGATCCGCCGAGATAGACGCCGTTGTCCGCCGCCAGCGCGGGTCCCGTCGCCAGCAACGCGACCGTCGCCAGGATCGCTTTACGCATATCGCCTCCATGGATGAAAAAGCCGCGACAGGCTACAGGGATTCGAGCGCCGGCAGTAGCCACCGTCTTCAGTGCGCCTCATCCCAGTTCTCCCCGACGCCTATGTCCACCTTCAAGGTAGTGCGCAGCTGCGCGGCCGCGCTCATCAGGCCACGTACGCGCGTCTTGACCTCCTCGATGGCGTCCTGCTGCACTTCGAACACCAACTCGTCGTGCACCTGCATGATGAGCCGCGCTGCGACCGCCGATTCGGCGAGCCAGCGGTCCACCGCGATCATGGCGCGCTTGATGATATCGGCCGCGGTTCCCTGCATGGGCGCGTTGATGGCTGCGCGCTCGGCCGCCTGGCGCAAGGCGCTGTTCCGTGAGGCGATGTCGTTCAAGTAAAGGCGTCGTCCGAAGACCGTCTCCACATAGCCGCGCTCGCGCGCCTGGGCGCGGGTCTCGTCCATGTAGCGGCGCACGCCCGGATAACGCTGGAAGTACAGGTCCACATAGCGCTGAGCTTCGCTTCGCTCGATGCCGAGGCGCGCAGCCAGACCGAAGGCCGACATCCCATAGATCAGGCCGAAATTGATCGCCTTTGCGGCGCGGCGCTGCTCGGCGCTTACAGCCTCGAGCGGCATGCCGAACACTTCGGCCGCCGTGGCTTGGTGGATGTCCTTGTCCTCGGTGAACGCTTCGAGCAGCCCGGCGTCGCCGGAGAGGTGCGCCATGATGCGCAGTTCGATCTGCGAGTAATCGGCCGCGAGAATGCGCCAGCCTGGCGGAGCGATGAACGCCTGGCGGATGCGGCGTCCCTCCTGGGTGCGGATCGGAATGTTCTGCAAATTCGGATCCGCCGAGGACAACCGTCCCGTCGCCGCGACCGCCTGGTGATAGCAGGTGTGTACGCGCTTAGTCACAGGATTGATCTGTGCGGGCAACTTGTCCGTGTACGTGGACTTGAGCTTGGAGAAGCCGCGGTAATCGAGGATCAGCCGCGGCAGCTCATATTTCTGCGCCAGCTCTTCGAGCACGTCCTCCGCTGTGGAAGGCTGCCCGGTGGGCGTCTTGCGGATCACGGGCAGACCGAGCTTGCCGAACAAAATTTCCTGAAGCTGCTTGGGCGACTCGAGCGCAAACGGACCGCCTGCCGCTTGGTGCGCGCGCGCCTCGATCTCGCGCATGCGCTCGGCGAGCTCGGCGCTCTGTCGGCGAAGCAGCGCCCCGTCGATGAGAACTCCGGTGCGCTCCATGCGCAGCAGCACGGGCGCGAGCGGCTGCTCGATTTCCTCGTACAGCTTCTGCAGCGTGGGCTCGCGCGTGATCGCTCGCCACAATGTGCTGTGCGCCTGAAGGGCGACGTCGGCGATTTCAGCTGCGTACGCCGTCGCCTGCTCGAACGCGATCTGACTGAAGGGAATCTGCCTGGCGCCCTTGCCGGCCACGTCCTCGTAACGGATCGTTTCGAGTCCCAGGTGCTTGCGTGCAATGGCGTCGAGATCGTGGCGCGTGGCCGTGCTGTTGAGCACGTAGGATTCGAGCATCGCGTCGAAACGCAGACCGCGCAGCTCCACGCCGGCGCGCCCGAGCACGTGCGCGTCGTGCTTCAGATAGTGGCCAGCCTTGCAGGGGCTTTCGCTCTCCAGCACCGGCTTGAGCGCCTGCAGCACCGCATCGAGGGGAAGTTGTCGAGGCGCGCCCGGGTAATCATGCGCCAGCGGAACGTACGCAGCTTCGTGCGGCTTGACGGCGAACGCCACACCGACGATCTGCGCCTGCATGTAATCAGTTGAGCTGGTCTGTGTGTGAAACGAGATCAGCTCCGCATCTTGCAGTCGATTCAGCCAGCGCTGCAGCGCATCGAGCGTGGTGACGCACTCGTAGTTGCGCGGCGGATGGTCCGGCGTCGGCGACGCCGTATCCATCTCGGAAGACGCCGTAGCGGCGTCTTCCGAGAGCTGGCGGAGGAATGCGCGGAATTCAAGCCGCGTGTAGAGCTCGCGCAAACGCTCGCGATCGGCCTCGCGCCGCACGAGCGACTGCGGCGCAAGGTCCAGCGGCACTTCGCAGTCGAGGGTGGCGAGTCGCCGCGAAAGGTCGAGATCCTTCAGGCTGGCGCGCAGGCTCTCGCCAACCTTGCCGGAGATGCTGGCGGCGTTCTCGACGAGCCGCTCGAGGTTGCCGAATTCGTTGAGCCATTTCGCTGCAGTCTTCGGTCCGACCTTGGCTACGCCCGGGATGTTGTCCGAGCTGTCGCCCACCAGCGCGAGATAGTCCACGATCTGCTCGGGCCACACGTCGAACTTGGTCTTGACGCCCGCTCGGTCCAGGCGCGACCCCGTCATGGTGTTCACGAGCGTAATGCGCTCGTTCACCAGCTGCGCCATGTCCTTGTCGCCGGTCGAGATGAGCACATCGATGTCCTGGTCGGCCGCCCGCTTGGCGAGCGTGCCGATGACGTCGTCGGCCTCGACGCCGTCGATGCGCAACAGAGGCAGCCCCATCGCTTCGACGCACTCGAGCAGCGGCTCGACCTGCGAGCGCAGATCATCGGGCATGGGCGTGCGTTGCGCCTTGTACTGCTCGAACAACTCGTCACGAAAGGTGCGGCCGGGCGCATCGAACACGACCGCCATCAGCTCGGGGGATTCTTCCTTGCAGAGCTTCTGCAGCATGTTGAGCACGCCGAGCACCGCACCGGTGGGCTCGCCCCTGGAGTTGGTCAGCGGGGGCAGCGCATGGAATGCGCGATACAGGTAAGAGGAGCCGTCGACCAGGACCAGTTTGCGCCGGGCGCTCATGGGCGCTGCGGCTCCGCCGCGTCGCTGCGCGCCGAATCGTCCGTGGCGCCTGCTCGGCTCACGACCTCCTTCTGCGATTGGGGCGTCGGTGGGATCGAGGCGCCACGCGCGCGTTTGCGCTCGGTTTGCGTTGCTGGCGCCTCACCCGTCGCGGCCGATTCGTCTTGGCTCGACGGCTGCGTCTGCGCCGCCGTGACGGGAGCGCTGCGTTCGGGCAGATACAAAGGACCCTTGAGCCCGCAGCCCCCAATCAGCGCCGCCGTAGTCGCCAGCACCGCGAATTTCCGTGCACGTTCCATGACGCAAGTATAGACGGGCGGCTCGCCGTACTGACCGGTCGTCGCTATCCGCCGGCAAGCTCCTGGACGAACATGGTGATGCGCGAGATGCACGCCAGTCGCTCCTGCTCGTCCGTGATGCGGATCTCCCAGACTTGGCTGCGCCGGCCGAGGTGCACGGGGCGAGCCGTGCCGATCACCCAGCCGCTGGAGACAGAACGCACGTGGTTGGCGTTGATCTCCTGCCCGAAGACCCGGTACTTGCTGTGGTCGATTACGAGCCCTGCGCCTGTACTCCCGAGCGTCTCGGCGAGCGCCACTGATGCGCCGCCGTGCAGGATGCCGTAAGGCTGGCGCGTGCGATCATCCACGGGCATGCGCCCGCGGATGTAGTCCTCGCCGATTTCGGTGAACTCGATGCCGAGGTGCTCCGTCATGCCGACGCGGAAGGGGCGGATGTCGTCAAGCGTGCAGGGCTGGAACCAGATGGGCATACGTTAGAAGCGGACAGCTCAAGAGGAACGATGCGAGTCTATACGCTCACACCGGAGCGGGCGGTCCATGTTCCTTCCTGAACCATGCGCTATCCGCTTCCGTTACATCTGTTATCGCTTCTTCGCGAGGCTTTCCCCGATTCTGCGGTACGCCTCGCGGAACGAGATTCCCTCTTTCACGACCAGCTCGTAGGCCTGCGCCGCGGCGTTTATGGCAGGATCGAGGCGGATACGGTCTGCGCGGAAGCGCACGCCGGCGAGCGCCGCCGGCAGGATGGCGAGTGTGTCCAGGCAGATATCGATGCTGCGGAACAGCGGCGCCTTGATGAGCTGCAAGTCGCGCTGATAGCCGGACGGAAGTTTCGCTGTGACTCCCAGCACTTCGGACAGGCACGCCTGCGCGGTGGCTGTACGCCCGCGAATAAGCTCGAACACGTCAGGATTGCGCTTCTGCGGCATGATCGAGGAGCCGGTGGTGAACGCATCAGGCAGCTCGACGAAGCCGAATTCCTGCGTATAGAAGAGCAGCAGGTCCGCCGACAGGCGGCCGAGGTCCTGCATCAGGATCGCGATCTCGAACAGCAATTGCGCTTCCGCTTTGCCGCGTGAGAGCTGCACCGCCGTGACCGGTTCGTGCACTGTCACGAACCCAAGGCGACGACGCACGTCCTCGCGATCGAGCGGCAGGCTCGGCGCGCCGTAGCCTGCTGCAGAGCCGAGCGGGCTCTTCTGCAGCCGGCGATGGACGTGACGCAGGGCTTCGGCGTCGTCGTGCAGCTCGGCGCTGTAGCCGCCGGCCCACAGAGGCACCGAGCTCGGCATGGCCTGCTGCATGTGCGTGTAACCGGGCAGCGCGACTTGAGCATGGCGCTGCGCGAGCTCATCGAGCGCATCCGCGACCGCGATCGTCCCGTCCTTGAGCGACTCCACTGCATCGCGCAGATACAGGCGCAACGCCGTCAGCACCTGATCGTTGCGCGATCGACCGAGGTGTACACGCTTGCCCGCCTCGCCGATCCGCTCCGTCAGCAGGTTTTCGAGCGCCGTCTGACCGTCCTCGTGCTCGAGCTGCACGCTCCACTCGCCGCGCTCGTGCGCGGCGGCGATCTCTATCAGACCGTGACGAATCGCCGTGAGATCATCCGCGGACAGCAGTCCTTGCGCGTTGAGCATCTCCGCGTGGGCAATCGAGGCGCGCACGTCGTATGGCACGAGGCGATTGTCGAGTGCGTGATCCTCGCCTGCCGTGTAGCGCAGCACCCGCTCATCGAGCGGCGCGCCCTTGTCCCAGAGACGGGTCATGGTCTTGCAAGCGGATAGCGGATGGCGGAAGGCGGATAGTCAGAAGGCGGCGGCGCCGAATCTCGGCGGGCCATGTCCCGGCATAAAGTATCAGTTCGCATCGGTTCCTCGAACTATCCGCTATCCCGCTTCTTTCAAACGGCCTGCTGTTCGGCCGCCGACAACGCGCTCACATCGGCGACGATGAGCGTGCCGGCGCCCTGGTTGGTGAACACTTCGGCGAGAATGCCGTCGGCGGACTTGTAAGACGTCACGTGCACGCGACGCACGCCGCCGCGGACCGCATCCTCGATCGCTTTCGCCTTGGGCAGCATGCCGTCCTTGAGGCTGCCTTGCTTCCGCAGGCGCTCGAGGCCGGCCAGATCGGTGTACGAGATGATCGAGCGCGGATCGTCCACCGATTCGAGAATGCCCGGCGCGCCGGTGCAAAGCATCAGCTTCTCGGCCTTGAGTGCGGCGCCGACGCCCGCCGCCACGGTATCCGCGTTGATGTTGAGAAGCTGCCCATGATCGTCGGCGGAGACGGGGCTGACTACCGGCATGAAGCCGTCTTCCAGCAACTGCTGCAGCACTTTGGCGTCGATCAGATCGATGTCGCCGACGAACCCGTAGTCGACGACTTGCCCCTCGACCTGTACGGGCGGGCGTTTGTGCGCGCGCACCAGGCCAGCGTCGACGCCGCTCACGCCGACCGCCGCGATGTCGAACTCGCGGCAGATGCTGAGAATCTGTGTGTTCACCAGCCCGTTGAGCACCATGCTCGTGACTTCGATGGACTTCGCATCAGTGACCCGTCGACCGGCGATGATCTGCGGATCGATGCCGAGCGACTGCTGGATCTGCGTAAGCTGCGGTCCGCCGCCGTGCACGAGCACGACGCGGATGCCGACCTGATGGAGTATCGCGA
This sequence comes from Steroidobacteraceae bacterium, assembly GCA_034005205.1. Classification (GTDB taxonomy): domain Bacteria; phylum Pseudomonadota; class Gammaproteobacteria; order Steroidobacterales; family Steroidobacteraceae; genus Steroidobacter. The sequence continues at coordinate 7,457 of JAVEVD010000006.1, forward strand.
CCTGCTCGATGAGCCTCCGCGTGGACTCGGCGTCGGCGAACACGCCGCCGCTCGCCTTGATGACGAATACCTTGCCCTTGTACATGCGGATGTACGGCGCGGCGCTGCGCAGGGCGGCGATGGCGACTGAAGGGTCGGTTCGAAGCACGGAAGTTTCCTCGAGAAATGTATTGCGTGAGCGGGCGGGCGACGAGCGGCCGGACGCTAGCCTCGCAGCAGCCGATAAAGCACAGCCATCTGCACGACCATGCGGTTGAAGGCCTCGCGGATGACGATGCTGCGCGGGCCGTCCAGTACATGGTCCGCGACTGCGACGTTGCGCCGCACCGGCAGACAATGCATGAGCCGGCAGTGCGGGTCCGCGGCGCTGAACCAGCTTTCTTGTACGCACCAGTCGCTGAGATGCGCGCGCAGTCGTGCGTCCGCTTCGACGTCGCCGTAGTGTTCGGTGGAGCACCACTCCTTGGCGTAGATGATGTGGGCGCCCGCCAGCGCCGCGGCGCGATCCGTGGTCTCACTCACCGAACCGCCGGACGCTGCGGCCGCCTGACGAGCCTTCTCCATGATCGGCTCGGGAAGCGCGAAGCCTTCCGGGCGCAGCACCACTACTTCCATGCCGCGCATGGCCGCCATGTGCACCGTTGAAGCAGGCACCGCCAGCGGCAGCCCGCGCGGATGATGCACCCAGCTCAGCACGAACTTGCCGCGCTCCGGTACGCCGATTTCGTCCATGGTGTGCCAGTCCGCGAGCGCTTGACAAGGATGGCCTACGGCCGACTCCATGTTGATCAGCGGCTTGTCGCACAGACTGGCCATCATGCGAAAGTCCCTTTCAGCGAGATCGGCGGCCAGGTCGCGGCCTTCGGCGAACATACGAACGCCGAGCGCATCGCAATAGGACGCGAGCACCGGCACGGCCTCGCGCACGTGTTCGGCGGCTGCGCCGTTCATGACTGCGCCGCTGCGCGTCTCCAGCTGCCATGTTCCCTGGCCGGGCGTGATCACCACGGCGGTTCCGCCGAGCCGCATCATCGCGCTCTGAAACGAAGCGAGCGTGCGCAGCGAAGGGTTCAGAAAGAGCAGACCGAGCACTTTGCCGGCCAGCGCTTGAGGCTGCGGATGCTGCTGCAGGCGCGCAGCAAGCCCGAGCAGATCCTTGACCTGCTCGCGAGGGAAGTCGGCCAGATCGACGAAGCGATTCATGATGATCCTGTCTTGATAGTGGATACAGACGTCGTTCAGCGCAGATCCTGCAGTGCTTCGCGCAGTTGAGCGACGTGGCTGCTTTCGAGCACGTACGGGGCGAGAATCCGCAGCACGTGCGGATCGGCGCTGACGCCCGTCAGTATGTCCCGCTCGAGCAACTCCGCCTGGATCTCCTTGGCGGGCCGCGACGTTCGCAACCCGAGCAGCAGGCCAGCGCCCTGTGCGCCAGTGATCGGACCGACGAGACAGGTGTCGCGGATCTCCTGCGAGCGCTGACGAACGTTTTCGAGAAGGTTCTCCGCTTCGATGGCGTCGATCACGGCCTCCACCACGGCGCACGCCATCGGCCCGCCGCCGAACGTGGTGCCGAGCGCATCGGTCTTGAGTCCGGCGGCGACGTGATCGGCCATGAGCAGCGCGGACACTGGGAATCCCGCACCGAGCGCCTTCGCGGTGGTGATGATGTCGGGCGTCACGCCGTACATGTTTGCGGCGAACGGATAGCCGGTGCGTCCCACGCCGCATTGCACCTCGTCGAAGATCAGAATCGTACCGTTCTCGCTGCAACGCAGGCGCAGCGCTTCGAGGAACTCCTTGGGCATCTGCACCGCGCCTGCTACGCCTTGCACCGGCTCGACGATCACCGCCGCCGTGCGATCGTCGATGATGCTGGTGAGGCGGTCCGTATCCCGCGGCGTGATGAATTCGACGTCGAACGGCTTGTGCGGGAAGCCGTACCACTTCTGCGCCGCCCCCCAGGTCACGGCGCCGGCGGCGGCCGTGCGCCCGTGGAAGGATCCCTCGACGGCGATGACCTTCGAGACGCCAGTGGCCTTGCAGGCGAGCTTGAGTGCGTTCTCGTTCGCCTCGGCGCCGGAGTTCACGAAGAAGACGGTGTCCAGACCCAGTCCGCAGAACTGCGCCAGCTTGGCCGCTGCGCGGTTGCGCACTTCGAGCGGCGCCGCATTCGACTGGAAGCACAGCGTGCGCGCCTGCGTCGTCAATGCCTCGATCCAGCGCGGGTGTCCGTAGCCGAGCGCGGCCACCGCATGGCCGCCGTACAAATCGAGTACGCGTCGGCCCTCGGGGGTGTACAGGTACACGCCGCGTGCATCGGCGACCTCCAGCGGGAACTGCGCGAAGACGGGAGCGAGGTGGTTTTTCATAAAGAAGCGGTCAGCAGGTTTGGTGTGGCGTGCAGGTCCGGTGAAAAGAAGCGGCTGTTGGAGCTGGTGGTCAGTTGGTCGCTACATTGGTTGCGACGTCGGGTCATCGCCCGCCGTTCCACTGATCGCTGAACGCTTCCTCCCCCGTCACGTCCAGCCCGCCGCAGGCGCCGTCAGTCCGCTGGTTTCATCGAAACCGAACAGCCGATTGAGCCACTGCATGGCGCCGCCCGCGGCGCCCTTCGTCAGATTATCGATCGCGCACATCACGGCGAGGGTCTCGCCGTTGGCGACGCCGCTGACGTATGCGTAGTTGCTGGCCGTCACGTGTTTGATATGAGGCAGCTCGGCAGTCACCCGCACAAAAGGTCGGCCACGATAGAATTCTCTCAGTGCATCGAGCAACTCGGGCGTCTGTACGTTGCGCTTCGCCTCGGCCTGCACGGTGACATGGATGCCGCGCGCGAAGGGGCCGGAGTGCGGCACGAAGCTGAATCTGGCTTCCACCCCTGAAGAGGCCTGCGCGAGCGCCTGGATCTCCGGCGCATGCCGATGAGCCAGCGCGTTGTAAGCGTACATGTCGCTGTGACGCTGCGGATGATGTGTACCCGCGGTGGGCGTGCGGCCCGAGCCAGTACTGCCGGTCACACCCGAGATGAATATTCGCGGCTGCGCCAGCCCGAGCTTCAGGATCGGTACGCTGGCGAGCAGGGCGGCCGTCGAAAAGCATCCCGGGTGCGCAACATGCGCCGTGCTTACGGCGTCGAGGTGTTCGGGGAGCGCACACGTGAACTGCGGGATGCGCTGGGGCGCGCCGTGCGAGTGCTTGTAAACCGCCTCATATGCGGCCGCACTCGTGTAGCGATAATCCGCGGAGATGTCGACGATGCGAGCGTCCGAGTTCTGCGTCTCTGCGGCCGTGAGCAGTTCATCGATCAGCTTGGCGGCCACACCATGCGGCGCAGCTGAAAGGATCGCACTGCGAGGTGCGTCGCCGACGAGCTGTTTCACTTCATCGAGGCTCGAGAACGCAAGCGTCGGATACGCGGGCGCCAGGTGCGGGAAGGACTTGGCGATCGGCTCCCCGGGCTGGCTGTCCGACAGCGCGGCGCTCAGTGCAAAGTGCGGATGCGCAGCGATCAGCCGCAGCAGCTCGCCGGCGACATAGCCGGTGCCTCCCAGTACGAACGCCGGAATTTTTTCGGTGCGTTGAGTCATCTCGGTCACTGCATAGATGGCGAGGGGCGTCGGTCAGTCCGCCGGCTTCGCCGAGCGGCTCGCCAGGCCCAGCGATTCGATCACGCGGTCGCCGAGTGCGACGCCGTCGGTGATGGCGTTGAACGCCGGCACGCCGAGTCGTTCGCGGATGATGTTCACGCCGACCGCATTGTCGGTGGCTGGACCGGTGACCACCGAGGGCTCGATCCCGAACTGCTCGCGCAGCAGCTTCACGCCTCCCCAGGCGGCCACCGGATCGTTGGCGCACAGCACCACCGACGTGAGCGCCTGACGAATGTCCGGCGCGGAGAGAATCGCCTCGACGCCGTAGGCGCCGAGTAGACCGTCGCCCAGCTCGAAGATGATCAGGTCAGGCTCGCCCTGCGACATTTCGCTGAGCAATGCTCGTGTCAGGGCCGGGCCGGTTTTCGCGGTGGTCGTCACGACGCCGAGATCGGTGAAAATCATGCTGCGTCGCGCGCCGGCGTCTTCCATCGCCAGGATGTCGCGTCGGAGCGAGACGCCGGTGGCCTTGAAGGCGTGCACGTTCAAGCCGCGATGGCGCATGCGCGCGACGATCTGGCAGGCGGCCGCCGTCTTGCCGGCCTCCATGCAGGTGCCCGCGAGCGCGACGACCGGCGCCCCGCGCGTGTTGAGCGTGGCGTCGAGAGCGAGTCGTTTGTGGCCGACGCGCGCCGGCACGCCGATACGTTCTCCGAGGTACGGAAACTGCAGCACCACGCCGATGACCCGCGCATCGAACGGCCGGCCTTTGTCGGGATTCGCCGAGTCGCAAACGCCGAGCACGCCGCCGATGTTGAGCACTTGCAGGATGTCGCCTGCTTGCACGGATTCGGGCAGATGTCCGGAGTAGCCGAACAACGCCTGGCGATGGCCGAGCGCGCCCACGATCACATCGCCTTTGGAGACTTTGGCCATGCGGCCGCTGGTGAGCTCCAGCGTGTTGTAGGTGGATTTGTTGCTGAGGATTTCGACCACCAGCACCACGCCTTCCTCGCACGGGATGTTGCTGGTGGAGACCCGCAGCTCCCGCCCGAGGTTGAGCGCCTGGGTGATGGAGGCGACCTTGTCGACGATTACGGTTTTCACTGCTTTCCCGCCCGCGCCCAGAACATGCCCGGCAACCCGACCATCTTGGAGAAGCCGAGCGCATCAGCGGCCGTCCATTCGCCGGCCGCTTCGCCGTATACGCCTTTCGAAGCCGCCATGAGCGAATAGGGCGACTTCACGCCTTCGACGAAGGCGACGCCAGGTCGATACAGCACTTTCACCTCACCGCTCACGCGCGCCTGCGAGGCGATGAACAGCGCTTCAATGTCGCGGCATACCGGATCGAGATGCTGGCCCTCATGGACGAGATCGCCGTAGGGGCCGGCCAGCATCTCTTTGATGCGCTGCTGGCGGCCGGTCATGACGAGCTTTTCGAGCTCGCGATGGGCGCTGATGAGCACTTCCGCGGCCGGCGCTTCGAAAGCGACCCGACCTTTCGTGCCGATGATCGTGTCGCCCAAGTGAATGCCGCGGCCCACGCCGAACTTCGCGCCGATCGCTTCGAGCTTCTCGATCAGCGGGACCGGATCGAGCTGCACGCCGTCAAGACTGCACGGCGCGCCTTGTGCGAAGCCGATGGTGTGCGTCTCGGGCGGTTGCGGGTTGGTGAAGGCGTTCTTCGAGAGCACCCATGCGTGATCGGGGATCGAGCCCTCGGAGGTGAGCGTCTCCTGCCCACCGATCGTGACGCCCCACAGCCCGCGGTTCACCGAGTACGCAGCGCCGTACGGCGGAATAGTGAGCTTGCGCTTTTTGAGGTACTCAAGCTGTTCGGGGCGTTTGAAGGCCTCATCGCGCACGGGCGCCAGGATCGTGAGCTCAGGCGCGAGCGTGCGCAAGGCGACTTCAAAACGCACCTGATCGTTGCCGGCCGCCGTACAGCCGTGTGCGACCACGTGCGTGCCGATCTTGCGCGCGTACTCGGCGATCGTCTGCGCCTGCATGACGCGCTCGGCGCCTACGCACAGCGGGTACATCTGGCCGCGCTTCACGTTGCCCATGATCAGGTACTTGATGACCTGATCGAAGTAGTCGCGCCGCGCCTCGATCAGCACGTGATCCTGCGCGCCGAGCGCACGAGCGCGCTGGTCGAGCGTCTTGGCCGCCTCGGCGTCGATGCCGCCGGTGTCCACCGTGACGGTGATGATCGGTCGGTCGTAGTTCTCTCGCAGCCACGGGACCAGGAATGAGGTGTCGAGGCCGCCGGAGAAGGCGAGGAGAATGGGCTCGGAGCCGGATGGAAGCGATGCAGGCATGGTGAAGAGCGGTCAGCGGTTGGTGGGACTGATGGGGCGTAAAGCGGAGCAGTCAGGAGTGCGGTCGGCTTGATGAAGGGCGAACAGGACGTGCGCCCACTAACCCTGACCGCCAGCCGCTAACCGCTTCCTCCTCCCCCCACTCCAAAAATCTCACGAAGCCGGCCCGTCAGCTTGCGCTGGTCACGGGCGTCCTCGGTGGCGATGAAAATGGCGTCGTCGCCGGATAGCGTGCCGACGATCTCGGGCCAGTTGGCTTTGTCGATCGCGACCGCGACGCTCTGCGCCGTGCCGGTCGTGGTCTTGACCACCGTGAGCGACGGGCCGGCGGTGCGCACCGCGAGCACGAAGTTCGCCACCGCCGCGAAAGGATTGAGGGCGGCGCCGTCGGCCGGTGCGATGTAGTGGTCGCCGGCCTTGGCGACTCCGATCTCGCGCAAGTCGCGGCTCACGCTCGACTGCGTCGCCTCGAAACCATGCTTGCGCAGCGCCTTCACCAGCTCCTCCTGGTTGCGGATGGTCTGCTCGCGGATGATCCTGAGGATCACGGCGCGGCGCGCGACGGCTTGGTGAAGTTCGGCGGCCATGGACGAGGCGGCGTCAGGCGTTCCAACTGTGCATAAAAACGCGCGCATGTTGCATAAATATGCACAGGTTGTCAATGGAGTCATCAGTGCGGAACATTCGCCTCGGCCCGCCAGTCACCGGTCACTTCCTGCTTCGTAATCGGAAGCCTGCGAGACGCCATGTCCAACACGCTCCACCTGAGTCGCCGTCTACTCGCGCTCGCGCAGACAGGCTTGCATTTCACGGCCGAGGAATATGATCGCGAGCGCTATCGCGAGATTGCGGACATCGCCGCACAGTTGCTGGCCGACGATAGTTCGCACAGCGCGGCGGCCCTGCGTGAGGCCTGGTTCGTCGAGGACGGCTACGCCACCCCCAAGATCGACGTGCGCGGCGCCATTTTTCGAGGCGAGCAGGCGCTCATGGTGCGCGAGCGCGCCGACGGCAAATGGACGCTGCCCGGGGGCTGGGCCGACGTCAACGACTCGCCCGCCCGCGCGGTGGAGAAGGAGATCGAGCAGGAGACGGGCTTCACGGCGCGCGCGGTCAAGCTAGCCGCCGTTTACGACCGCAACAAGCACAATCACCCTGCGTACCTGTTCCACGCGTGGAAGTTCTTCTTCCTGTGCGAGATCACCGGCGGTGAGCTGCGCACCAGCTATGAAACGACGGAAGTCGCTTTCATGCCGCTCGATGCGTTGCCGGAGCTGTCGACGGGACGGACGACCGAGGCTCAGATCCGTCGCATGTACGAGCACGCAAGCAACCCGCAGTGGCCGACCGAATTCGATTGAGCCCCGCGCGATGCAGCTTTCGACGCCTCAGCGCTCGATCGTGAACTCCAGGTCCGCGCTTTGACGCTCTCCCGCTTCCGTGCGCAAGACCCAGCGGTCGCTGATCGTGTAGCGCAGCTTCAGCGTGTTGATCGATTCGGTCAGTGATATGCCGTAACTGATGAACAGGCGCGGCGAGAGGAACTTGCCCAGCACCAACGCGGAGTTCGCTTCTCCGGCCGTATCGACCGAGCTCTCCACGCCGACTTCGTCCAGCCCGATGCGCCGCCCGATCTGCGAAGCGAGCAATCCGCCGCCTTGCAGCGCGAGGGTGTCGCGCGCCGCGCCGATCGCGTCGGCGTCCGAGGCCCGAACGGCGTCGTTCGACTTGCCGGTCAGCAGCCAGGCGAGAATCTGCGATTGCGGCATCGACGGGTCCGAGAACAGCGTGAGACGCGGCTCCTGCAGCGTGCCGCGGACGTTCAGTCCCACGGTCGTCGTGTCTATGCGCCGGCGCGCTTCGATGTCCAGCCCCGGGTCATCGAGCGGCGAAGCATCGAACAGCAATTGCCCGCGGCTGATCTCGAGGTTCTGACCGTACGCGCGGTAGCGTCCCTCGATGACGGACAGCTCACCCCTGCCCATGGGCGTGTCGTCGGTGCGTGCGGTCACGAGCACCGCGCCAGTGATGCGGCCCTCGAGACCGAAAGCGTTCACGCGTACGTCCTCGCCCATCCTGACGCGTATTTCGCTCTGCACTGCGAAGCGTCCGGTGCGCTCGGCCGGATGCTCATCGACGTAGCGTGCGTCCGGGGACGCACGCACTGCGCCGGTGAGTCGATCGGGCTGCACCGAGGCGCTCGGGATCGTCACGTCTCCGGCGACGCGCATCTGCTCGCCTTCGATCTGGAAGCGCAGATCGGGCGAGGCGACCACGCGGTACTCCGGCAGGTCCGCCAGCAGCAGCGAATCGCCGCGCAGCCGCATCTCTCCGCGCGAGATTCCGCCGTTCCAGGCGAATCGCCCGTCTACCGCCAGCCGGCCCTCGCCGGCCCGGCCGTCGCCGCGGAAGCTGAGTGCGTTGCCGGCGAGGTCGGCCGCGAGGTTCAGCTCGCGCAGCGCGAGATTCACGCGATAGGAATCGAATTCGCCATTGCTCAGCTCGATGCGCCCGTTGATCTCGGGCTTTCCCAGCGCGCCGCCGAGCGTCGCGTTTGCGCTCAGCACGCCGGCGGCGTGGTCGATCTCGCGAAACACCAGCGGCAGCATGTTCGCGTCCGAGGCGCGCGCGCGTATGTCGCCGGTCAGCGGCGCGTCGGTCAGGGCGACGCCCGGCTCGCGCTGAATCTGCGCGTTCGCGTACAGGAAGGTGTCGGCGAACGCCTGCACGCCGAACGAGAAGTCGATGCGTTCGGGCGTGGCTTTCGCGCCGAGACCGCCGGCGCCGAGATCGAGCCGCTGCGCTTCCACCCCAGGCGGGCGATGAATGATCGCAGCATCGATGATGCGCATGCCGGCGTCGCCCTGCCACAGCTGGCCGGGCGCGCCGTTTACTCGTATGCGCCCTTCGATTCTGCCGGCGAACTCGGCCTGCTCGCCGCTCGGCGGCAGCACCAGCGCAAGCGGGATCTCGTAGCCGGCGAGCACGGCGTTCCACGCTCCGTCGCGCCGCCAGGCGCCTTCAGCGCAGATGCGACCGGCGCCGACGTTCAGGCACAGGCTCTCGAGCTGCGCGTCTCGAACGGAGACGAGCAGCGCGGCAGGCTCGGCGAGCTCCAGCGGATGCTCCTCGCGGCCGGCTCGCGTGAGGCGGGCCGATTCAATCGTCGCGTTCCACTGCTCCTCGCGGTAGACGCCGGCGATCTGCAGACTGGCGCGCGCCGGCGCGCCGCGCGGCCCGGGAGCGACGCCTGTCAGCGCCACGTCGAGTCGGTGATTTTCCGCTCGGCCTTCACCCTCGATGCGCAGTTCGCCGAGCGCGGCCGCGTTGCGCCCGATTCCGGCGCCTTGCACGAGCAGGCGAGACGGCCGTTCATTCGAGGCGTCGACGTCGGCGTCGATATACAGGCTGTCGGCCGACCATTCGCCGTAGCGGAGCTTGCCGCCGCGTGCAACTGCCGAGATGCGCGGACTGGCCCGAAGGCCGCTTATGGCGCCGCTCGATTCGAGCGATCCGAGCGCCTGCGGCAATATCTGGGCCAGAGACGGCGCGTGCAGGTTCCAGCGCAGATCCACGAGCTCCCCCCAGCTTCCTTCCAGCGCGAGGGTCGCCGAGCCGAAGCGCAGGTCCAGACCCGCGACGGTCCAGTCTTTCCTGTTGCGTCGAACCGCGCCTGAACCGGCGACGCGCTGCGCGCGCAGCACGCCGCTCAAATGCTCTACCCGCACGTCGAAATCGGCGCGGCGGTCCCAACCTGAGCCGCTGCCTTGTGCGGCGAAGCTCAGTCGTCCAGGAAGCTCGGAATGCAGTATGGCCGGGTCGACGTCGGTAGCGGAGACCGAGAGATCCCAGGCGTGCGGCGTCCCCCAGCGCAGCGTTCCTGCGCCTCGCAGCACCCCGTCGAGCGCATCGATTCGATAGCCGTCGACGCGCAGTTGCTCGCGCGAAAGACGGCCGCGCGCTTCGCCGCGCATCATCGGCAGAGCGGAGCCCTCCACCTGGGCGTCGACGGTGAACTCGTACGGCATGGCTCCGCGCAGCGTCCCCGATCCGCGCTCGCTGACGACCAGCGCCGCGCCTGTGAGCGGCCACTGCAGCGAGGTCCAGCGGGCGGCCACATCCAGTTCGGGCGCCGCGCCTGCGAACGCGATGCTGCCCGATGCGTGGACGCGGCTCGGCGCGCCCTTGAGCGCCAGATCGGCGCTGGTGATCTGCAGCAGACGGTCGGCGTAGCGTCCGCGCGCGTCCAGAGCGACGTCCCAGGCGCGTTCCTCAGAGCCCTGCTCCTGGACGCCCACCTGACCCGCGGCGCGGATTTCCTCCGGGTCGGCCACGAACTGCAGCGCAACCTCGCGCAGCGAGACGGCCGGCCGATCGAGAAACGCGTCGAGCTCGAAGGCGTGCGAGCGCACTTCGCCGGCCAACCGCCAACCCTCCTCGCGACGCGTGTACAGCGCGTCGAGTGTTGCGCGCTGCGGTTCGCGCAATACGCCTTCGATCGCCAGGCGATCGATAGGGCCGCTCACCGCTGCATCGATCCCAAGCTGCGCGCGCGGCAGGCGCAGGCGGCCGGTCGCACGGCCGTGCATCGAAAGCGGCTCGCCTGCGGCCAGCCGCAGGTCGCCCGCCGCCTCGAATTGCGGAGCGGTCACATCGAATTCGCGCACGCGCAGTCGGCGAGAGGTGATCGTTACGCGTCCACGCACATGATCCGCATCGATGGTCGCGCCGTTGAGATGGACGTAGCGAACCTTCTGCAGCGTCACTGAGCGCACGTCCACACGCATGAAGCTGGGCAAGAAGCGCGGCGGCTTGTTGCTCGGCGGCAGGTCCGCCGCACGGATTTCCACGATCGTGTCACGCGCCGACACCGAGGCCGCGCGCACAGTCTGCAGCAGCAACCCACGAAGCTGCGGATCCGCCACGATGTCATGAGAGACGATGTGCACGCGCGGATGCTGTAGCTCGAAGCGCTCGACGTGCAGCGGCCCGGACAGCGTACCGGACACCCCTTGAATGTAGACGCCGTAGCGCTCGAGGCGCGGCAGTTGTTGGGCGATCAACTGCAATCCCCAGGGCGTGTAGAGCAGAGCCGCAAGCAGCGCGATCGGCGCGAGAAGGAGGACGATCACGGCGATGAGCAGGCGTTTCCCCATTGCCGGATCAGAACTGCGTCGATATGAACAGGTGTACGCGCGGACTGCGTCCCGACTCGGAGAGCGCCTGCGCGACGTCTACGCCGAAGCTCGCTACGGCCACGTTGTAGCGCACGCCCAGCCCCACTGAATACTCGAACTGCGGATCGGCGAAGCTGTCGAACGCGTTGCCGATGTCGTAGAACGCCGCGACCCCGAAGTTGCGCGGCAGGGCGCGCGTCAGCTCGATGGATCCGGCAGCCAGATTTTCGCCGCCGATGCTGGCGCCGGTCTCGTCTTTCGGCGAGAGCTCATTGAGGGCGAAGCCGCGCACGCTGCGCTCGCCGCCGGCGAAGAATCGTTGCGAAACCGGCAGGCGCGAGAAGTCCGCGACGCGGCTGGCGCCGATCTCGGCGCGCAGGCGCAGCGTCCACAGCGGACCGAGATCGAAGATGCGCTCGCCCTGCGCCCTGATTTGCAGGAACGAGGAATCCGAACCCAAGGTGCTCGGCGAGCCGCGCAGCTCCGCGTACAGGAAATACGGCCGCGCCCGTCCGCCGACCACATAGCTCGGCAGGCTCGAGTAGCTGATGCCGGGAATCAGCAGGAAGTCGGTCTGTGAGGGCTCCGCGCCGACAGTGCTCGTTTCGTTCAGCGCGCGCAGGAACAGCACGCGCTGCCACCGGCCCATGGTCTGCGTGAGCCCCGCGCCGATCTGGGCGCGCTGGCTCAGCGCGTCGCCGAACTCCTCCTCGCTGAGCGAAGCAGTGAACTCGAGCTTTTCGAGCGCCACGTCCATCACTGGAATGGCGTAGCGGGCCGACAGCTCCTTGACCACGGAGGAGCCGAGCAATTGCATGCTGAAGCGATGCCCGGCGTGGTTCACTCGCCGGTTGTTCCAGGTGAATCGTCCGCGCACGCGCGTGTCGGTCCCATAACCCAGGCTGGTCGCGAAGCGATGCTTGCGGGCGGGATCCGCCGTGATGCTCACCGGCACGGTCAGCGACTCACGGTCGAGCTCGCCGCTCTCGATGGCGACGTTATCGAAGTACAGACTGTCGTCCAGCACGTACTGCGTGCGCAGCAGCGCATCGAGCGTGTAGGGATCGCCGCGTCGCATGCGCAACATGCGGCGCATCGGCGCCTCGTCGATGGCGTCTTGCGCGATCGATATCTCGCCGAAGCTGTAGCGCGGCCCGGTGTCCAGATGCAGGTGCACGTTCGCCTGGCGCTCGGCGCGATCGATGATCAGCTCATTGCGCGTGAACCGCGCGTCGAGGTAGCCCTCGTTGCGCGCCGTGCGCAGAAGATCGGACTTTACACGCTCGTAGGCGCCGTGGTTCAGCCGCAAGCCCGGCTTCAAGACCTGCGCTTGCAGAAGCTCGCGCAATGGACGGTGATCGGCGCCGGGTCCGCTTGCGTCGATCTCGACCTGCGAAAGGCGCACGGGCCGTCCCGGGATGATGTGAATCGTCACGCGCCAGGAAGAACCGTTCTGTTCGGTTCGCCATGACACGTCCGGCTCGTAGTAGCCAAGAGGCTGCAGCGCTTCGCGCGTCTCGTTCACGATCCGACGCTGCAAGCGAGCCATCGTTTCGACGTCGACATCGTCGCGATCGGCGTAGCGCGTCAGGCTCAGGAACGTGCGCACGTTGTTCTCGACGGCGGCGCTCACATCGGGAATCACGATTTCGATGTCCGCCGTCGCCGGCATGCTGCAGAAGGCGCAGGCGCTTGCGAGTAGCGCGGCGGCCCGGACGCGGGCGCGGCGCAGCGGTGCGGCGACCCGAAGCGCGGTCGACGCGCTCACGGATTCACCGGGCGCCGGCGAGGCGCTTCATCGGCCGGGGAGGCGATCCGTGTGGGTTGAGGAGTCGCCATGACGCGTTCGCCCCGGCGTCGTCACTCCGGCGAGGAATCGAAGGAAGAGTCTCCGGCGACGGCCTCGTCCGGATCTTCCGCCTCCACCCAAATCTCTGGCGCATCCTCGGCGGCGGTGAATTCGAAGCGCGAGGCTCCTATCTGCACGCCCTGCGGATCAAAGCGCCGCTCGTGCAGCAGCGTGCGCCCATTGCGCTCGATCAGCAGGACGCTGGAGCAGCGCGTGCCGTAGCGCGGGTCCACGATGAATGGCGCCGAGACGACCCGCTCCCAGTCGGGCGGCAGGCCGGTGGAGGGCAAGTGCTCCGCGGCCGCCTGCTGGCGATCGCTGAGCATCACGAACAGGTCGTCTGCGGCGATCTCAGCGCCCCTGAGCAGGGCCTCGAACCGTTCGCGAGTGCGCGTCAGCTTCGGCCATGATGTATCGAGCAGATGGTTGCTCAGTCCGTAGACGCCGGGCGCGAGCGGCGCAGGAGCGTTGGGGCCGCGGTTGGAGTAGTAGTAGAGAGCGCGTGAGCCGCCGACCAGCAGGTTGAATCCGGAGTAGCGGGGCGCCGCGCCGCGCAGATCGTCGAGGAATTCCTTCGGGGAGGTCGCTCCCGTCAGAAATCGGGGGACAAGCTGCCCGCGGGACGGCGCGCCTTCAATCGGCGCCTGCAGGTCGCGATAGTTGGTCACCACGCCGAAGCGTCCGGAGCGCGCCACGCCGAGCCAAGTTCCTCCGGCCTTGAGATCCCGGCCGGCGAGTATGCGCGGATCGTCCTGCCACCAACCGAGCGGCGCTGCGGGGCGGTCATGGAACTCGTCGCGATTGCCCGCCAGGATCAGGCGATAGCGCGGGTGATGCTTCCAGGCGAGGACGAGCAGGCACATGGAAATGGAGCGGATAGCGAATAGCGGATAGCGGATAGCGGATGGTAGGGGGCGCAAGCCAACCGCGGCTGAATCCTTCTCTCCGGCCGGCTGCGAGCGGCATTGTACGCCGCTCATTTTCTCAGAGGTGCGTGGCCGAGTTCCTCCGACTAACCGCTATCCGCTATCCCGCTATCCGCTTCTGTCCCCACATCCGCACGTTCGGCTCGCAGCGCAAAGGCGTACGCGCTCCAGCGTCGTACCAGTCCTCGATCAGCCGGAAGGAGATCGAATGCGTGGTCGGCAGCGCCGCTGCGCCCGCGGCGATCTGTTGCCGGGTGAACCACTGGGCGTCCTCGAGCTCCCCGTCCTGGCGCGAAATATCGGTGCGCACGGCGCGCGCGGAAAAGCCGAGCATGAGAGACGACGGGAACGGCCAGGGCTGAGAGGAGTGGTAATCCACGGCGCCGACCTCCACCCCGGTCTCCTCGCGGACCTCGCGCACCACCGCGTCCTCCAGGCTTTCGCCCGGCTCAACGAAGCCGGCGATGGTCGAGTAACGGCCCGGCGGCCAGCTCGACTGCCGCCCGAGCAGCGCGCGCTGGCCGTCCGTCACAAGCACGATTACGGCCGGATCGATGCGGGGGAACTCATCGAATGCACAGCCTGGATCGCTGCAGCGAAGCACATGGCCGGCCTGAAGCGCCGTCGTGGGCGCGCCGCAACGGCCGCAGAACCGGCGCCGCTCGCGCCATTGCAGCATGGCCCGGGCGTACGCCAGCACGCCGGCCTCTTCTTGCGGGAGATCGCCCGCGATCAGGCGAAGATCCTGGAATTGGCAGCCTGGCTCGAATTCGGGCGGCGCATCGCCGGCCAACTCCACTGCGAAACAGGCTCGTCCGTGAAATTCGCCCAGCAGGATGTAATCGCCTGTGATTCGTTCCAACAAGCCGCTGCGCCCGTGCACGAAGTAGGCTCTGGCCTCATCGCGGCGCCAGGCGATCACGTTCCGCATCCGCCAAACCGGCACGAACAGCGCGCCGGCGTCTTCGAGCGCCGCGAGAACGCGCGCTTCGTCCTTGCGCCAGTGCGCTGCACGTTCGAGATACGGACCGGCGAGAATGTTGGGCGTCTTTTGCATGGCGGCGTTCGGCGCCCGGCGAGCGACGACGCCGCCGGGCGTTTGGCCGGCGGGAGCACGCCGGCCGAGTGCGCAGGACGCAAGTCTATCGCGCCGACATGGGGTCGGCGGAGGATCCTCGCAAGGAGTCGCCCGCAGCATCGAGCAGTTCCGGCGCGATCCCCAGGCAAGCGCGGATCGAGCCTGCAGCAACCAGCGCAGCAGGATGGAAGCTGCGGCTCCCGATCGAATAGCGCTCGTTCAGCGCTTACCCGGTGCGGTTAATTGTGTCGAGCGCCTGGCCGGCCGCCCCTTCAGCTTGCAAGCCGGACACGCGCGCCGCAACGCCAGCGGCGCCTCGCGCAAGTACCGGGTTTCGCAGCGTCTGCAGCGCTCGTAACGCAGCGCATCGCGGCGCGTGAGCGCCTGCAGGAGGAACCATGCGTGCTCGAAGGAGATGTCGGCGCCGCGCACCAGCTGCCGGTGGGTCTCGTAAGCGTCGCAGAACAGCCGCGCCGACTGCAGCGTTCCGGGCGTCGCCTGCGCGGCGTCCAACAGCCCGAACGCGGCGAAGGTGCTCGCCAGCAGCGATGCTTCGTACTGTGTGCGGACGTTGCGCAGAAAGAAGGCGGCGCAGCGCGGCGACTTGCCGCGCCGTCTGCGCACCGGCGACTCCGGCGCGTGGCTCGCGTACGTTCTGTACAGCCCGCGGATCCGGTCGTCCGACAGCCCCGTGCATGCGCGGATGGTGTGCGTGCGTGCTTCGTGGCGAATCATGCGTAGCGCCAAGTCGTGGCGTTCGCGTTCGAGGAAGTATCGGTCGTTGCTGATGTGCATGGACGCTCCTTGTCGATGGCGGCGTGAAGCCGGGAACGGGCGCACGCCCTGTGCGCCCGCAGAGGAAGTGTGCTGGAAATTGACGACGCACGGAAGGCCCGTTTATAAATGGGCGCATCTCTCGCCACGCAATGGAATGCATCATGTCGCACATCGCCAGGGAACAGGCGACGGGCCGTGCAGCGCCCGTCCTCGACGCCGGCTTGCTGGAGCGCGTCGGTGAGCTCAACTTCGATTACCTGGAGCTGCTCTGCTCCTCGGCTCCGGAAGTGGCGGACGCTGAGCGCTCGCCCGATCTGCCTCCTGCGCTGGTATGCGCGCTGCAGGCTGCGCGGACCGAAGCGCGCCGGGCCATGGCGGCGGCGCCGTTCACGTTGTATTCGCTCGGATTCGAAGACGAGGGCTTCTGGCGCGCGATCTGCGAACCGGATGGCGGAAGCGTCGCGACGCGCTACGACTCGCATTCCCGCTCGCCGTTGCAGGCGTCCTTCTGCCGGATCGCACTGCTGCACGCTTGGCACGTTGCAAGCGGCAATCCGCTCGCGGCGCGCATGCTCTACGCGATGCCCTCGAGCACGATCAAGCGCCTGGCTTCGGCGCCGCTGTGGCGCATACAGCGAATTGCAGCGGATTATCCGGCGTTGCTGGCGCCGCGATGGCCGACCAACCCGGTGTTCTGGCCAGATCTCGTCCGGTTCGCTGCGGCCGGCGACCAGCGCCGCTTGCACATGACGCAGCTACTCGGAGCCCAATTGATTGCGGCGGAGATCGGCGGCGCCAGCAGCACGCCAGCGGTTTCGCATCGGTTGCACGCGCGTCGGGCGGAGCTGCGCAAGCTGATCAGGCCAGGAAAAAGCGGTTAGCGGTTAGTTCAGAGGACTATCCGCTTCTCCCCTTCAGCGAGCTCCCCCTTCGCACCGCGCCATCCCCGAACTTCTTGCGGATGTTGTCCACCGCGGCGTCCAGATGCCGGTTGCGCGTCGCCTCGGGCGCCGAGAAGAGATCGAGCTGCGGCGCACGCGTCAGTTCGCTGGCCCCGACGCCGAGCAGCCGAATGGCCGCGTGCGGTTGTTCCCCGAGCCACTCCTCCAGCAACTGTGCGGCGGCGCGCGCCAGCGGCGCAGTGTCCTGCGTCGGGGGCCGGATTGTGTGTTGACGCGTATATGTGCGGAAATCGCTGCGGCGGATCTTGACGATGACCCTTCCGGCCAGCCATCCGCGCGAACGCACTCGCTCGGCCACGCGGTCGCTCAGTCTCGCGAGTTCCGCGTGCAGCCGCTGGCGGCCGATGAGATCGGTTGCGAACGTCTCTTCCGCGGAGATGCGTTTCTCATCCCAATCCGCGATTACTGGGCGATCGTCGACGCCGGCCGCGCGTGCTTTCATCAGCGCTACGTACGCGCCGAATACCGGGCGCAGTACGGCGTCGGGCGCGGTCCTCAGCTCTTGCAACGTTCGTACGCCCAGCGCCTCCAGGCGGCTCGCGGTCTTGGCGCCTACGCCGAACAAACGACGGATCGGCAGCGGATCGAGCAGCGCTCCTACTTCGTCGGGCCGCACTATCACCAGGCCGTCCGGCTTGCGCAGATCCGAGGCGATCTTCGCAACCAGCTTGTTTGGCGCTACGCCTACGGATGCGGTGAGTCCGGTGCGCTCGCGTATACGCGACTTGATCTGCGCGCCGATGCTGGCGGCCTCGCCTAGCGCGGTCTGGCTGCGCGTAACGTCCAGGAACGCCTCGTCGAGCGACAGGCCTTCGACCACGGGCGTGAACTCGCGGAACACGCCGAAGACGACTGACGAAACCTCCTTGTAGCGAGCGAACCGCGGGCGAACACAGATCGCGTGCGGACAGCGGCGCAGGGCTTCGCGCATCGGCATCGCCGAATGCACACCGAACTTCCGCGCTTCGTAACTGGCGGCGGCCACCACGCCGCGTCCGCCCAGACCGCCGACGATCAGCGGTTCGCCCCGCAGGGTCGGATCGTCGTGCGCTTCGACCGAAGCGTAGAACGCATCCATGTCGACATGGAGGATGGCGCGAGCGCTCGACATGGCGGGTCTGTTGCTACGCCTGGCGCCGCGCGCCGGCGATTACATGCGCTCCAGGCCGAATTTCACTCTTACAGGGCTGGCGACGATCGCGCCGTCGATTCTAGCCTCGCTGAACCGTCTCGCGCAGCGAAGATCTCACGCGTTGCTGACGCGTGCGGCGCGAGGCTCCTCTTCGGGCTGGCGGCCCGCGGCGAGTTCTTCGGGAGCGAAGTCGTCGACGTGCACGATGTCCATTACGCGGCGATCGTAGTCGAGGAGCATCGCGGCCTCGGACTCCGTGAGGACGCCGGCGGCCAGCGCCTGCTGAATCTGCCCCGGCAGATCGAGCGCCGTCACCCGGCCGGTCTTCACTCCCTCCACGCGTACGCGCTTCTGCAGCGGCTCGGCGGAGTCGGCCAACGCCATTGCTTCGGCGAGCTGTCCGAGCGGATTGCTCGGTTCGACCGTGCGATACACGCCGTGCGTCAGACGATCGCGCGTCGCGGTGGGCCGCAGAATCTGCTCTGCAACCTCATGCGCCAGCGGATCGGCCGGCGCGTAGTACGTGCGTCCGCGCGGGAAGATGAAGAAGCGCATGAAGCCTGCGAGAAAGCGGTTCGGGAAATTGCGCAGAAAGCCGTGCAACTGCTCCTGGGCCTTATAAAGGAGCGAGCGGCACGCCCATTCGACGAGCGGCAGGTCCTCCTCCGGACGGCCCTGGTTCTCGTAGTGTTTGAGCACCATGGAGGCCAGATACATGCAAGACAGCACGTCGCCGAGTCGGCCCGAGAGGCTTTCCTTCTTCTTCAGGTAGCCGCCGAGCGTGAGCATCGCCACGTCCGTGGCGAAGGCGAACGAAGCGCTGAAGCGATTGATGTGCTGATAGAAGCGCTGCGTCGGTCCTTCCGGCACGCGGGAGAAGCGCGCCAGGGTGAGCGCCATGACCAGCGAGCGCGCCGCGTTGCTGATCGTGAAGCCGATGTGACCGAACAGCGCCGCGTCGAAATCCTTCAGGCCGCGCCGCTTGTCCTTGTCGCGGGCGGCGTTCATCTCGCGCAGCACGAAGGGATGACAGCGGATGGCGCCCTGGCCGAAGATCATGAGGCTGCGAGTGAGCAGATTCGCGCCTTCCACCGTGATCCCTACCGGAACGAGCTGATAACCGCGCCCGAGATAGTTCTTCGGCCCCAGGCAGATGCCTTTGCCGCCGTGCACGTCCATCGCGTCGTTCGCCACTATGCGGCCGTATTCGGTGAGGTGGTACTTGAGCATCGCCGAAGGCACCGACGGCTTCTCGCCGCCGTCGATCGCGCCTGCGGTGACCGAGCGCGCCGCATCCATGATGTACGTGAGCCCGGCCATGCGCGCCAGCACATCGGCGACGCCTTCGAAATTGCCGATCGGTACGTTGAACTGACGACGGATGCGCGCATACGCGCCCGAGGCGAACACCGCGGCTTTGCAGGCGCCGGTGGCGTTCGAGGGCAGGGAGATGCAGCGGCCCACGGAAAGCTGCTCGACGAGCATGCGCCAACCCTGGCCGGCCATCTTCGGCCCGCCGATGATGAAATCGAGCGGCACGAACACATCCTTTCCTTGGATGGGGCCGTTCTGGAACGGCACGTTCAGCGGAAAGTGGCGCCGGCCGATGGTCACGCCTGGTGTGTTGCACGGCACCAGCGCACAGGTGACGCCATAGTCGGTGCGCTCGTCGCCAAGCAGGCGATCGGGATCGTAGAGCCGGAAGGCGAGCCCGATCACAGTTGCGACCGGCGCCAGCGTGATGTAGCGCTTCGAGAAGTTCAGCCGCAGTCCGAGGACTTCGCGGCCTTCGTATGTTCCGCGGCACACCACGCCTGTGTCGGGAATCGAGGCTGCGTCGGATCCCGCGCGCGGCCCTGTGAGCGCGAAGCATGGCACCTCATCACCGCGCGCCAGGCGCGGCAGATAGTAGTCGCGTTGCTCCTGCGCGCCGTAATGCAGCAGCAGCTCCGCGGGCCCGAGCGAGTTCGGCACCGCCACCGTCGAGCCGAGCAACCCCGAGCGGCTGGCGAGCTTCGCGAGCACGCAAGAGTGCGCGTATGTCGAGAATTCCAGGCCGCCGTACTTCTTCGGGATGATCATCGCGAAGAAGCCTTTGCTCTTGAGGTAACCCCAGACGTGCGGCGGCAGGTCGGCGCGCCGATGGGTGACGTCCCAGTCGTCCACCATCCGGCACAGCTCCTCGCACGGCCCGTCGAGAAACGCCTGCTCCTCGTTGGACAGGCGCGGCGGCGCGGCCCCCAGCAGCTTTTCCCAATCAGGGTCGCCGGTGAACAGTTCACCGTCCCACCACACCGTGCCGGCCTCGAGTGCGTCTTTCTCCGTCTGCGACATCGAGGGCAGCATGCGACGATAAGTGCGCAGGAACGGGCGGGTGATAAAGCGGATGCGGAACGCGTCGATGTTGAGCAGCACGAGCCCAGCGAGCACGGCCCAGAGCACGATCAGCCACGCGAGCGAGGCATTGCCGATGAACGCATACACGAGCAGGCCGACGCCGAAGGTCAGCGTGGCGGTGAGCAAGGAGACGCGCTGGTAGGCGAGCACCAGCGCGCCGGCGAGGAGCACTGCGATCCAGATGGCGACGCTCACTGGGGGAACCTCTGCTGCATCGAAGGTCTGAATGTCCGACAATCCGGTGTCAAATCGTGCGCGCTGCGGCGCTCCGGGACACTAGCTCGCGGCTTGCCCCCCAGCAAGTCGGACGAGCCGACTTCAGTGTAGGCTCGGTGCGCTCTTCAAAAGAAAAACGGCGAGCGGACGTAACGTCGCGCTCGCCGTGGCCGGCGTTGCAGCCTCAGCTCGCGCGCATGGCGCGCGCGGAGCTGAGGCCCGTCTGCAGTCAGATGAGATCTTTCACCCCGTCGCGCTCTTCGAGCAGCTCCTGGTGAGTAGCGTCCATGCGCTTGCGGCTGAACTCATTGATCTCGAGTCCCTGCACGATCTGGTAATCGCCGTTCTTGCATGTGACCGGGAAGCCGTAGATCACGCCCTCGGGAATTCCGTAGCTGCCGTCGGAAGGTACACCCATGCTCACCCAATCGCCCTGCGGCGTTCCGTGCACCCAGTCGTGGATGTGATCGATCGCGGCGGAAGCGGCCGAGGCGGCTGAGGACGCGCCGCGCGCCTTGATGATGGCGGCGCCGCGTTGCTGCACTACGGGAATGAAGGAATCCGCGTACCACTGCTGATCGACGAGCGACAAAGCCGCCTTGCCGTCGACTGTGGCGTGGTGCAGATCGGGGTACTGGGTGGAGGAATGATTGCCCCAGATGGCCACCTTGCGGATCTTCGTCACGTGAGAGCCGGTCTTCTCGGCGAGCTGCGCGAGCGCGCGGTTGTGATCCAGGCGCACCATCGCGGTGAAGTTGCGCGGATTCAGCCCCGGGGCGTTACGCTGCGCAATCAATGCGTTGGTGTTGGCGGGGTTGCCGACCACCAGCACGCGCACGTTGCGGCTGGCGACCGCATCGAGCGCTTTGCCCTGGGCGGAGAAGATCTGCGCGTTGGCGAGCAGCAGATCCTTGCGCTCCATGCCCGGGCCGCGCGGGCGTGCGCCGACCAGCAGCGCGACCTCGCAGTCCTTGAACGCCGTCTTGGCGTCGTCGGTCGTCACGATGCTGTTCAGCGTGGGGAATGCGCAGTCGCTGAGCTCCATCGCCACGCCTTGCAGCGCGCCCAGCGCGGGTGTGATTTCGAGCAGATGCAGATTCACCGGCTGATCGGCGCCCAGCATCTGGCCCGAGGCGATGCGAAAAGCGAGGGCATAGCCGATCTGACCGGCCGCGCCGGTGATGGCAACGTTGACGGGAGTCTTCATAAACCGCACATCTCCACTGTAGTGTCTGCTGCGAAAGGGGCGCGGATTCTAACTCCGTTCGCCGCCCGAGCGGCCGCACCGCCGCCGCGCTGCGGTTTACGCCGGCCTTGCTCGCAGCCGACCCGTGCTCGAGGAGCGAAGCGGCCGCAATACGATGCAGTGCGCTAAGCGCTTATTTCTCCGGAACATTTCTTCGGCTTGATCGGTTATATTCCGTTATGCCGCGGCTGCGCGCGGGCGCGGGTAAGCGCTGTTCGAGTGCGCAGGGCGCTGGTTGAGCGGGACCAGCCAACCGGGATGCTTCGCCGAAGCGTCAGACTTGCTCCGCACGATTAGGGAGCTTCAACGCATGAGTCGACTCGTCTGTGTCTCCAACCGGATTACCTTGCCGCGTAAGTCCGCGGCGCCCGGCGGGCTCGCCGTCGGAGTCCTCAGCGCTCTCAAGCGCACCGGAGGTTTGTGGTTCGGCTGGGGCGGGGAGACGATCGACGAAGAGCCGGGCGATCCGGACATGCACATCCGCGAAGGCGTCACCTACGCCACGATTGAGCTGCGGCGTACGGAGTTCAATCGCTATTACAACGGCTACTCCAACGATGTCCTGTGGCCGCTCTTCCACTATTTCCTGAAGGGAATGCGGTATACGAGCGAGGACCACGACGCCTACGAGAACGTCAACCGCACGTTCGCTCTGAAACTTGCGCCGCTGCTGCAGCAGAACGACCTGATCTGGGTGCACGACTACCACCTCATCCCGCTCGGGCGGCGGCTGCGCGAGTTGGGGATCCAGCGGCCGATCGGCTTCTTCCTGCACATTCCGTTTCCGAACATCGAGATGCTGCGCGTGCTGCCGCCCTACGCGGACCTGCTGCGCGATCTCACCAGCTACGACGTGGTCGGTTTCCAGACGGAGAACGACCTGCGCGCGTTCCACTCGGGCGTCGAGCACCTGTTCGGCGCGCAGGCGCTGCGTGCGGACGGACGCATTCTCATCGGCGAGCGCACCATTCGCGCCGAGGTGTTTCCGATCGGCGTGGATGTGGACGCGGTGCAGAGGGAAGCCGCCGAAGCGGCCGGCAGCGCGGTGGTCAAGCGCATGACCGACAGCTTGGTGGGCAGAGCGCTCATGATGGGGGTCGACCGGCTCGACTACAGCAAGGGCCTGGTCGAGCGCTTCGCCGCCTATCGCCAGTTCCTTGAGACGTATCCAGAGAATCTGGGTCGCATCACCTATATCCAGATCGCACCGCTGTCGCGTTCGGACGTGCGCGCATATGCGGAGATCCGCCAGTCTCTCGAGCAGGCCGCCGGCCGCACCAACGGCCGCTTCGCCGACACCGACTGGACGCCGATCCGGTATCTCAATCGCAACTTCCCGCATCAGACGCTGATGGGCTTCCTGCGCGCCGCGCAGGTCGGCCTGGTCACGCCGGTGCGCGACGGCATGAACCTGGTCGCCAAGGAGTTCGTCGCCGCCCAGGATGAGCAAGATCCGGGTGTGCTGATCCTCTCGACGCTGGCGGGCGCCGCGCGGGAGCTGACCTCGGCGTTGCTCGTCAATCCCTACGATGCGCGCGCGGTGAGCCACGCGATCCAGAGCGCGCTGTCCATGCCGTATCCGGAGCGGCGCGAGCGCTACATGGCGATGATGGAGGTCTTGCGCCGGAACGATATCGCGACCTGGTCGCGCCGTTTCGTCGAAGCGCTCGAGCAGGCGGCGGCGCAAGGCGGCCCACGCGTGCGAGCCGTCAAATAACCCGCGCACCGCGCTGCTCACAAGTGACCTTGCGCTCGCGTGTGCTCGCGATCCTCGCGGGCCTGCTAATCTGCGCCCGTCGCGCTACTCGTTCGTATCCGGGGGGATGACCGCAACCGAACGAGCCGACCACCCTGAGCTTGAAGACTCGATGCTCGCAAGATCAATTCCACTGAGAATCTTTGCTGGAACTGCCCGGACTTGGCTGGTAAGGGACAGCAGTGCTGCTTGAAACGACGCGGGCCTCCGACGGCCTGACGCTGCGGCTGCTCGGCGAGTGGCGCATCGAGAACGTGGCCGCCATCGACGCCGCGTTGCGCGCAATCACGCTCGCGCCCGCCGCGCGCGTCGTGGTGGATTCGCGCGGACTCGAATCGATGGATCTGTGCGGCGCGTGGCTGCTCAAGCGACGCCTGGGCGAGGCGCAGGCCGCCGGCGCCAGCGTCGTATTCGAGGGCGATCCTCCCGAGCATTTCGCGTTCATCGAGGAGATGGCTGCGCATCCGCCCGCCCCGCTGGAGCTGCGTCAAGGCGAGGCGTCGCTGCTCGGCGTGATGGCCTGGCTTGGTCGCGTATCGGTCGATCAGGTGCAGCGTCAGCGTGCGGCGCTCGGCTTCTTCGGTCGTATCGTAGTCACGGGTCTGGGCGCGCTCGGAAGCGTGCGCCGACTGCGCCTCGCCTCCGTGGCGCGGCACGTCTACGAGACTGGAATCCAGGCGATCCCGATCGTCGCGCTGATCGCCTTTCTCATCAGCGTGATCGTCGCGTATCTCGGCGCCCAGCAGCTGCGGCAGTTCGGCGCGGAGATCTTCACGGTCGATCTGGTCGCGGTCGCCGTGCTGCGCGAACTCGGCGTGCTGCTGACGGCCATCATCGTGGCGGGACGCTCCGGCAGCGCGTTCGCCGCTGAAATCGGCGTGATGCGGCTGAACGACGAGGTGGACGCGCTCAAGTCGATGGGCGTGGACTATTTCGAGGTGCTGGTGCTTCCGCGGGTCATTGGTCTGCTGATCGCGCTGCCGCTGCTGACCATCATCGCCGATGCGATGGGACTCGCCGGAGGCGCGCTGCTGTCCTCGACGCTGCTGGACATTTCGCTGTCGCAGTTCATCCCGCGTGTGCAGGATGCGCTCGCGCCGACCACCTTCTGGGCGGGGCTGATCAAGGCGCCCGTGTTCGCGCTGCTGATCGCGCTCATCGGTACGTATCGCGGCATGCAAGTGCGCGATTCCTCACGCGAGCTCGGCCGGTTGACGACGGTCGCCGTAGTGCAGTCGATCTTCATGGTCATCTTCGCAGACGCAGTGTTTGCGGTTGTGTTCGTCGAGCTGGATTTCTGAAGAATGAGCAGCGCTCCCATCATTTCGGTGCGCGGCGTGGTCAATCGGTTCGGCGCGCAGGTCGTGCACGACGGCGTGGACCTCGACGTCGAGCCCGGCGAGGTGCTCGGCGTAGTCGGCGGATCGGGCAGCGGCAAGTCGGTGCTGCTCAGGACCATGCTCGGTTTGCATCGGCCGAACGCCGGCGAAGTGCGCGTCGAGGGTCGCGACATCACTCGCCTGAGCGAGGCCGAGCTGCTCGCAGTGAAACGCGGCTACGGCGTGACGTTCCAGCACGGCGCCTTGTTCAGCTCGCTCACCGTTGCGCAGAACGTACAACTGCCGATCCGCGAATGCTTCGACCTGTCCGACGATGCGCTGAATGCGCTCACGGAGCTGCGTCTGCGAATGGTGGGCCTGCCGCCCGAGGCGGGGAGCAAGCTGCCCTCGCAGCTTTCCGGCGGCATGATCAAGCGCGCCGCGCTGGCGCGCGCGCTGGCGCTCGATCCCAGGTTGCTGTTCTTGGACGAGCCCACCGCCGGGCTCGATCCGATCTCAGCCGCGGCCTTCGATGAGCTCGTATCCTATCTGCACCGGGGGCTCAGGCTCACGGTCGTGATGATCACGCACGATCTGGATACACTGCTGGCGGTCTGCAGCCGCGTCGCCGTGCTGGTGGACAGGAAGATCGTGGTCGACACGCTAGCGGGCATCATGAATCATCCGCACCCATGGATACGCGAATACTTCCATGGCCCGCGCGCCCGCGCCGCGGTCGGATCGCGCGGCGGGTGAGCGGTCGCGCGGCGATGCTGCCTCGGGAACTGCGGTGCAATCCTCGCTCCGGCCGCAGCGAACGCGCTGAGCGAGCCGTCTGATGGAACGCGAAGCCAACTATGTCGCCGTCGGCGTGTTCATCGTGCTGGTCACGGCGCTCGCCGTGGCGTTCGTCGTCTGGTACACGGATGCGAACGACGGACGCGAATACGAGTACTACGAGATCTACTTCAAGGGCAGCGTCAGCGGCCTGAACCGCGGCGGTCCGGTTCGCTATCTGGGCGTGGACGTCGGGCGTGTGCGACGTCTGTCCATCGATCCGAACGACGCCAGCCGCGTGGCCGTGGTCGTAGAGATCGACGAGCGTGCGCCGATCTCCTCTGCGACACGGGCCAGTCTGGGGCTGCAGGGCGTGACGGGACTTCTGTACATCAATCTCCGGGAAGCGCCGGGCGAGGACCCGAGCCGTGCGCTGCCGCAAGGACAGCGTTATCCGGTGATCGAGTCGGTGGCTTCCGATTTCGACGTGTTCGTTTCGAGCCTGCCGGAGCTGATGAGCCGGGCGAACACCTTGCTCGATCGCATCGGCCGCGTGTTGTCGGACCAGAATCTCACCGCGCTCACGCAGACGATCGGCAGTCTGCGCGATGCCAGCTCGACCCTGCCGCAGACCGCCGCGAGCGTCGCGCAGTTGGTGGCGCAACTCAACACGACCGTGGCGGAGATCCAGGGAGCGGCGCATTCGATGCGCGGGATCACCGAGGATGCGCGTCCGGAGGTGCGCCGGGCGTTGGCGCGGCTTTCCGAGGCTGCGGACAGCCTGGCCCAGGCGGCCGCCCGCGCCGATGAGTTCACGCTGCGCAGCGAGACGCAGCTCGGGCGCTTCACTCAGCAGGGCCTGTTCGAACTGGAGCGCCTGGTGCGCGAGACGCGCTCGGCGGCGCGCGAGTTTCGCGATCTCTCGCGCAGCCTCAAGGAGAATCCTTCGCAAATCCTTTACGAGCCGCCCGAAAGCGGCGTGGAGATCCGGCCGTGAGGTGGGCGATTCATCGGCTCGCCGCCGTGTGCGGCCTCGCCGTGCTGGCAGGCTGCGCGGGCGCCTTGCTCGAGACCGATTTGGCGCCGCGTGCGCTGTATGTCATCGCTTCGGCGCCCGCGCCGAAGGCGCCTGTCGCTGCGGGGCCGCTTATTGACTTGTCTATCGGCCGTCCGGACGTCGCGCCCGGGCTGGACACCAACCGAATCGCGGTTCTGCAAGGTCGTCGCCTGGACTATTACCGCGCCTCGGCGTGGAACGGTACTCTCTCCGAGGTCGTGCAGACGCTGCTCGTGCAGTCCATGGAGAATCAAAACCTGTTTCGCAGCGTGGCCCCCGAGCAGGCGCGCGTCTCGGGCGATTACGTGCTGGATGTCGAAGTGCGCGATTTTCAGGCCGAATACGACCGTGACGGCGCCGCGCCCACGGTGCGTGTGAAAATGATTGGGCGCCTGATCCGGATCGCGGACCGCAAGCTGCTGGCTTCTCTCGCTGCGGAATCGGTGCAGCCCGCTGACGCGGATCGCATGCACGCGGTGGCGGCGGCGTTCGAATCTGCGGCGCAGCAGGTCGCGCTGGAGTTGGCGCACGAGATTTCAGGCGCGATCGGCGCGGATGCGGTGGAGCGCTGACGGTCTTCCCGCCTTCTGTGGACGCGCGTTGCGCTTACCCCTTCAGAACGTGCTGAGGCCCGACCACTCCATCAGTCGATAGCGCCAGTAGCGCGCCCGGCTCTCATCCTGCCAGGCGCCGAAGGGCGCGGTGTACTCCACGCCGTCCTCGTTGTTCCACAAGCGCTCGAAATAGGCGGTCATGTCGCGCGCCAGGGCCGAATCCGCTGGCGCGTCGACTGCGACATTCGCCTCGAGGTTGTAGCCGCCGAGATTGCGGCGTGTGAAGTTCGCTGAGCCCAGCGAGGCGATCAAGCGATCGCCGCAGGTCGCAAGCGCGAGCTTGGTGTGAAACTGCTCGCCGTGTGTGCGATACCAGCGCACCGCCACGGCGCCGTCGCTGCGAGTGGTCAGTTCGTTGGCGACCGGTCGGTTCGGTATGCCGTCCTTCTCGAGCCCGAAAGCATCCCGGTTGGGGTCGAGAATGAGTTGCACCGCGACGCCGCGCGCCGCGGCGTCCAGCAGCGCCTCGATGACTCGCCGATCCGAAAGATAGAACAGCGCGATCCGGATCAGATCGCCGTTGCGCGTGCACGCGAGCGCATCGAGTAGATGATCGCGCACCGCCTCCTCGGTGATGAAGGCCAGCTTGGTCTGCTGCGCGCGAGCTGCGGTCTGATCGGCGGACGGCTCGCGCGAGTTCGCCGCGTAAATGTGGTCGCGCCAGCCCGAGTAGCGCGCGATGGCCATTTCGCTGGCAAGCGCATGCTCGGCCAGCTCACCTTCGAAGCGCAGCGCCACGTTCGAGTGCGCGCTGCTTGCATCGTGCGGGTTGGCCGAAGCGACCAGGCCGACGAGCGCGCCGTCGGCCCGGTCGGCGATGATGACCTTGCGGTGATTGGCTTTGAAGTTCAGCAGCGCCAGCCAGCTGCGCAACGTGATTTCAGAACCATCGCTCGCGAATGGATTCGGCAGCCAGCCGCCCGGCGGCGAATTCCCCCACCATTGGACGAACATGCGCCAGAACGCGGAGTACAGCGGGTTGGAATCGCGCAGCGGCTCGAGGTCTGTGACGATCACGTCCAGGCCTGCAGTGCGCAGCTCTTGGAGCAGCGCCGAAGGCGCTCCGCCGTAGACGTCGTTGATGGGATCGGTGACCAGCAGAATCGCCAACTCGGGATTCTGCGCCTTGCGCGCGGTCAGGCGATTCGCAAGCTCGCGACTGAGCGGGCGATGAACCGCATCGGCGAAGCCCATCAGATCGTTCAGCAGAAAGAAGTCGGCGACGATGAACGAGCGCGCTTCGTCCACGATGCGCATGACTTCATCGAAGATTCGCTGCTCGCGAACCATGCGGCCCTGCGGGCTGCGATACGTCAGGTCGTACAGGAACACCGCCTCGTCGGCTTCGGCGACGGCGTACACGTTCGTTCCTGGCGGCAGCGGCTTGATCGTATGCCATGCGCCTAGACCGCCCCAGGCTGCGATCAGCAGCCATGCGATCCATCGCTTGCGCAAGCGCAGCCGTTGCGCCGGCCGCTGGGCGTTTTCTCGTAATTGCATGAGCATGCGACTTGCGCCGGGCGGGCGACTTCAATCGCCTCAGTTGTGCTGATGGCTGTTGGCGCAGGAGCATATCAAGGGTTGCGGGACCCCGTCCTTGCGCCGCCGACGCTTCGGCGCCGGCGAGGCGTCGGGCTGCGTCCGTCTCTCTAGATCAGCGCTCCCTAAGGGGCGCGCGCCTCGCGAGATTTGCGGGTCGCGGCGGGCGAGCGGCCGCGCGGTTTCTTGTGCAAGAGTTTGCGAATGGCCGGCTCGAGCGGCCGTTCCGCTTCGCAGTAGCCGCGCCATTCCGTGGCTTTCGACAGCAAGCCCGCCGCGCTGCGTATCGTGTAGCGCTGCGGATCCAGTCCGGATCTCGCCTGCGACCAGTTGATCGGCATCGAAACCGGCGCGCCGTCGCGTGCGCGCGGCGAGAGCGGGGCCACGGCAGTCGACATGCGATCGTTGCGCAGGTAGTCAAGGAAGATCCGACCGCCGCGCAGTCGCTTCGCCATATTGATGAGGTAGCGGCTCGGGCTGTCCTGCGCCATTTGCGCGCAGACGGCTTGTGCGAACGATTTCGCCTCGGGCCAGCGCAGCCGTCCGCCCTTCGTGCGCGCCAGCGGCGTCACCACGTGCAGGCCTTTGCCGCCAGTGGTCTTGCAGAAGGTTTCCAATCCGAGCGTTTCGAGTCGCTCGCGCAGTTCGCGCGCCGCTTCGATCACTTGCTCGAACTGCACGTCCGGCCCCGGGTCCAGGTCGAACACCAGTCGGCCGGGCTCGTCCGGCTCGTGCGGTTGACAGTTCCACGGATGCAGCTCCACGGCCGCGCTCTGCGCGGCGGCGATCAGGCTCTCCGGTCGATCGAACTGCAGATATGCCTGGTGGTCGCCGGCGACGTTCTTCAGCGTGATCAGGTTGGAGACGCCGCGCATCGCATGCCGCTGAAAGAACTTCCCGCCGTGTACGCCGTCCGGAGCGCGAATGATGGAGCAGGGTCGTCCGGCTATGTGCGTCATCAGCCATTCGCCTGTCGACTCGAAATAGCGCGCCAGATCCAGTTTGGTGATCGGGCTTCCTCCAGGGCCGTTTGGCCATAGCTGCTTGTCGGGGTTGGAGATGGGCACGCCGAGTACGACGTTCGAGCTGCTCCTGGATGGCGTAGTGCGTCCGCGCTCGCGGCGCTCGGGTGCGTTCCTTTCCTTGCGAAGCCCCGATTTGCGGCGGCGGGCGCGCGCAGCGCCCCTATCGGCAAGTTCCTCTTCGGGTGTAGTCGCGGCGGCCGGCGCTTCCGCCGCGACCTCGCGAGCGGGCTTGTCCTCGCGCAGGCCTTTGAAGGCCGCCTGGCGCACCTGGCCGGCGGCCGTCCAACCGGCGAACTCGATCTCGGCTACAAGCTGCGGTTTCACCCAGCGCACCTCGGGCCGCCCGCGCGGCGCATTCTCGCCGGAGAACGGGCTCGACTTGCTGGCGAGCGCCTTCAGTCGCGGCATGAGTCGTGCAACCTTCTGGCGCCCGAATCCGGTTCCGACTTTGCCGACGTATACGAGACGACCGTTGCGGTGCACGCCGACGAGCAGCGAGCGAAGCTGCCCGGATTGCTGCGTCCAACCGCCGATCACCACTTCCTGGCCGCCGCGGCACTTTGTCTTGATCCAGTCGTCGCCGCGGCCGGAGCGGTACGGCGCGTCAAGACGCTTGGAGACGACGCCCTCGAGATTCATGCGGCAGGCCGATTGGAGCACCGCGTCGCCCGCCGTCTCGAAGTGCTCCGTGTATCGCAGCCGATCTGTATCGTGCGCTCGCTGGCTGAGCAGCGTCTTCAGCCGCGCCTTGCGCTCGCGCAGCGGGAGTTTGCGCAAGTCTTCGCCGTTCTCGTAGAGCAGATCGAACGCGAAGTACACGAGACTATCGGTGGCGCGATCGGAGAGCGCCGCCTGCAGCGCCGCAAAGTCAGGGGCGCCGTTCTCGTCAAGCGCCACGATTTCGCCATCGATGATGCAGGCGCCGAGCGCTCTGGCGGCCTTCGCAATTGCGCCGAACTTGTCCGTCCAGTCGAGCCCATTGCGGGTCTTGAGCGTAGTCTCGCCGTCCGCCACACGCAGCTGCATGCGATAACCGTCGAACTTCACTTCATGCCCCCACCCCCCGTTTTGCGGCGGGCGCTCGAGGAGCTTGCAGAGCTGCGGCTCGATGAACTGCGGCGGCGCTTTGGCGCGATTGGGGCTCGCGGCGCGCTTCGATGCACCGGTGCGCTGAGCGTTGCCGGCGGCCCGTCCGCGCGCATGGGTCGCAACTTCGCCGCCGCCGTTCGTACTCCAGACCGCGTCTGCGCGCGCCAGGTCCCGCGATGCGAGCATGAATGGCTTCGGGCGTCGTCCCTTGCCTGAGGCGATGTCCTGCATGCTGCGGCCGGAAGCGATGGACCGATCCTCATCAAGCAGCGCCTGCGCGGCCTTCTGGTCGCGCGCTTCGACGTCGCGCTGCTTCATGAGAAGCCAGTTGGTGCGCTTGCCTCCATAGCGATCGCCTTTCATGCGCACCATCACCCAGGCGCCGCGCAGCCTCTCGCCCTGCAGCGCGAACTTCAATTCGCCTTTGAGCAACTGCTCCTGCGGCGAGGCGTCGCCGAGAGGACGCCAGTAGCCGCGATCCCAGAGCTGCACGGATCCGCCGCCGTACTGCCCCTTGGGAATCACTCCTTCGAAGTCGCCGTAATCGAGCGGATGATCTTCCACTTCCACGGCGAGCCGTTTGTCCGCCGGATCGAGCGACGGCCCGCGTGTGACCGCCCACGAGCGGAAAACGCCGTCGAGCTCCAGCCGCAGGTCGTAATGCAGACGGCGCGCGGCGTGCTTCTGCACGACAAAGCGCAGTCGCGACGAGGGTTTTACCGGCAGTCGCCCGCTCGGCTCAGACGTGCGCGAGAAGTCGCGCTTGGCGCGATAGTTCGAGAGTTTCGTGGACGCCATCGGCGCCTCCGTTTTGGCCGATGAGCGTACCGGCTTGTGAAAAGGAACGCGGCGCGCCGCGGCGGCGTTCCGCAGCGCAACGGGCGGCGCGAGAGGGTTTTCTCGACTGGAGGGCGCTGCTGCGTTTCCAGGAAAATGAATCGCTCCCACGGAGTACTCGACATGCAGCCGACAGTCTCGTGGTCCGCCGTTCGCATCGCTTGCGGTCTTGCATCCGTGATCGCCGCGCCGTTCCTGTTCGCGCAAGCTTCGGGCGAACGCCTCGATATCCGCACCGGGTCCTGGGAAATCACTGCGCGCACCACCATCAGCGGCTCTCCGCCGTGGTCGCAGGAGCTGCGCGACAAGCTCACGCCCGAGCAACGCGCCGAGCTGGAAGCGGCGTTTGCGGAAAACGCCGGCAAGCCGCCGAGAACGGAAGTCACGCGCCAGTGCATCACCGAGCGGGACCTGGAGCAGCCGTTCCGCTCGAGCGCCGAGGAGTGCGTCCAGACGATCGTGCGGACCTCGCGCACTCAGCAGGAGGTGAAGCTGGAGTGCACGGGGGAGTACAAAGGCGCCGGAACGATGCGCATCACCGCCTCCAGCCCGGAGCGCATGAGCGCTGCGCTCGACGTGCGCGCCGGGGAGGGCGCCAACGTCATGCGCGTGCAATCGCAGATGGAGGGGCGCTGGTTGTCGCCGGAGTGCGAGGAGCAGGCCGAGGAGCACGAGGAGTTCGACGACGAGCTGGATGATTTCGATCCGGCGGAGGAAGACGCCCTTCCTCCTGACGCGTACGACGAGCCCGAAGACGAATTCGACGGCCAAGACAGCGCTGCTTAGGGAAGCTCTGATTTACCTGGCGCAGCGCGGCCCTTCGCCAAGGCCGACTGGATGTTTCTCACCGTGCGGGCCGCGCCTCGCTGCGCCGCGGCGCGCGTTCACGCCGCGTTCACGCCTCCGGCGCCGAGGCGTTTACGCCGCGCCGCTACCGTGCGCTCCGAAAAGAAGGGAGCCCGCCATGTTGAAACTCGCCGCCCGCAGCGCCGACCTGAACGACGCCGAGCTCGCCGCTCTGGGCGAGCACATCGAAGCGCGCGCCTGGACCGATATGGTCGCCGCAGCGCCAGGCTGGCTGCGCCGCGCGACGGCGTTGAAAGTCCAGGAGATCGGCGGCGCGCTGATGTTGTCCGCCCCCGGCCTCAATCACCTCTGGTTCAACCGGGTGATCGGGCTCGGCGAGCGCAGCATGGCGACGGAGAAGCAGATCGCGGAGATCATGGCGCGCTATTGGGATCTCGGCGTCGATCGCTATTGGGTGCACGTCGGTCCCTGCGCACGCCCTGCGCGCCTCGGCCGCTTGTTGCAGGAACAGGGGCTCGTTCCGCACCGCCGGAGCTGGGTAAAACTTGTCCGGCCCGCACGGCGCGCCGAGGCAGTGCGGACCGCGCTGCGCGTGCGGCCGGCGCACGTCGACGACGCGATTGCCGTGGGGAGCATCGTAGGGGCCGGATTCGAGCTGCCGCAGCGCGCCGCAGAGGTTTTCACGCATCTCATCGATCGGCCGCGCTGGCGAGTCTTCGTCGCTGAATCGGACGGGCGAGTCGTGGCCGCCGCGGGCATGTTCATGGAAGGTGAGGTCAGTTATCTGGCCTTCGCGGCCACGCGCGAGGAGTTCCGTCGACAAGGCGCCCAACAGGCGCTGCTCGAGGCGCGCATCAACGCGGCGGCGGACGCCGACAGTCGCTGGGTTGCGACGGAAACCGGTTTCCCGCTCACGGCGGACGAACCGAATCCTTCGTATCGGAATTTGTTGTCGGCGGGCTTTCGTGCGACGGCGATACGCGAGAATTACTCGTTGCCGGGGGCCTGCTGGGGCGCAATCGATAATTAGAAATCCCAAAAAAGCAACCACTGGCCGGGCCCGCCGCGGAACGTATACTCCGCGGCTTTTCGCGCGCACGCAGCCCGCATATGTGGTTCAAGAATCTGGTCGTTTATCGTCTCCCCGCGGACTGGTCCGTTTCGGCCGCGCAGCTCGAAGAGCAGCTTGCGTTGCGCAGCCTGCAGCCATGCGGCGCATTCGACATGATGAGCCGCGGCTGGACCTTTCCGAGCAGCGCACAGCGCTACGTGCATACGACCAACGGGCAGCACCTTATCGCGCTCGGCGTGGAGGAGAAGCTGCTGCCGGCGTCCATCATCCGGCAGGTTGCGGCCGATCGGGCCAAGGAGCTGGAGGCGCAGCAGGGATACCCCGTAGGACGCCGGCAAATGCGCGAACTGAAGGAGCGCGTCACTGAAGAGTTGCGGGGGCGCGCGCTGACGCGTCGGCGCATGACGCGCGCCTGGATCGATCCGGTGAACAGCTGGCTCGTGGTGGACGCGGCCGGCGATTCGCGCGCCGAGGAACTGGTCGAGTCGCTGCGCGACGCTCTTGGCTCGCTCCCGGTGCAGTTGCTGGAGACCGAGCGTTCGCCATCGATGTCGATGGCGTCCTGGCTGATGCTGGGCGATGCGCCGCAGAAATTCGTGATCGATCAAGATCTGGAGCTGCAGGCTGCTGACAAGAGCAAAGCGACGATCCGCTATTCGCGCCATCCGCTCGAAGGCAAGGAGATCCGAGCACACCTCTCGGCAGGCATGTATGTGACCAAACTCGGTCTCACCTGGAACGATCGTGTGTCGTTCGTGCTCACGGAAAAGCTGCAGATCAAGCGCATCGAATTCCTCGGCGTCGCCGACAAGCAGGAAATGGAGTCGGAGATCGACGCCGAGGAACAGTTCGATCTCGATTTCACTCTCATGGCCGGTGAGCTTGCCCGGCTGCTCGCTCAGCTGAGCGAGGTGCTGGGGGCGCGCGCTGCGCAGCAGGCGGCTGCGTAGGAGCGGCGTTCCTGCGCTCAGACGACCACAGAATCAGATACGCACGTCAGCACACTCTCTTGCGCACAGGCGCTGTGCGCCATGTGCGTCGCTGCGGGTCGGCTGCTGCGTAAGGTTGGATCGGGTCCGAAAGGGCGAATCAATACAGTTCACGGACAAGGTCGCGATCACTGCGTGTGCACGATCGCAACCGCCCTTACTTGATCCTTTTCGATAGAGCCTATCTATCGATTCGAACGGATCTATCAACTGGTCATATGGGCGGACCGCCGGTATCGTCCCCCCGTCGCTTGATGCTTACGGGCGGCTGCTGCACGGGCCGCACGCGATCATTCAGGTTCATTCTCGGTCACCACTGTCCATTCAAGGAGATACCGCCACATGAGTTCTTTGATCAATACGACCATCAAGCCCTTCAAGACCACCGCGTTCTACAACGGCAAGTTCGTGCCCGTGGCGGATGCGGATCTGAAAGGCAAGTGGTCGGTGTTCTTCTTCTATCCCGCCGATTTCACTTTTGTTTGCCCGACCGAGCTCGGCGATCTGGCGGACGTGTACCCGGAATTCAAGAAGCTCGGAGTGGAGATCTACAGCGTGTCCACCGACACGCACTTCACGCATAAGGCTTGGCACGACGCCTCCGAGACGATCCGCAAGGTCCAGTACCCGATGCTCGGCGATCCGACCCACGCGATCAGCCGCAATTTCGGCGTGCTGATCGAAGAGGAGGGCCTCGCGCTGCGCGGCACGTTCGTCGTGAACCCGGAGGGTCAGATCAAGATCGCCGAAGTTCACGACAACGGCATCGGCCGCGACGCGCGGGAGCTGCTGCGCAAGGTGCAGGCCGCTCAGTACGTGGCCGCGCATCCGGGCGAGGTGTGCCCCGCGAAATGGACGCCCGGCCAAAAGACGCTGGCGCCGTCGCTGGACCTCGTCGGCAAGATCTAAGGAAGCTCTGATTAACCTACTGCCCCGACGGTTCAGCCCAAAGAAATGCCCGCAATGCAAGGCGTTTCGAGCGGCTAGAGATCACAGAAGCAGAGTAAGTCAGAGATTCCCTAAGGAAGCCCGGGTTCCTTAAGGAAGCGCCTGGTCGCCCCCGGAAGGCGCCGATCAGCAAGAGCTCACACAAACCGATCGGGGCGGCTCACAGGCCGCCCCGATCGCTGCGAGTCCTCCGGCGAACGACTCGGAAACAAACCCTGAAGGAGCGCTTCAGGCGAATACGACGCCGAGCCGCGATCGCAAGGGCGGCTGGGCCGATCGCAGAGATGCTCCCGACAAGCACAAGAGATGCAGGTGATTCATGCTCGATGAAACGTTGACCCAGCAGTTGCAAGCATATCTCGGCCGGCTGAGCGAGCCCGTGGAGATCGCGGCGTCGCTGGACGACAGCGATGCAGCTCGCGAGATGCGCGAGCTGCTGCAGCAGATCGCCTCGCTCTCGCCTCTCATCACGTTCGTCGAGCGCGAAGATGAACAGGCGCGCAAGCCCTCTTTTGCCGTGCGCCGCCAAGGCTCCGACATGCGTCTGCGTTTCGCAGGCATTCCGCTCGGCCACGAATTCACCTCGCTGGTGCTCGCGTTGCTGCAGGCCGGCGGTCATCCCCCCAAGGTCGACGCGGCGCTTATCGAGCAGGTGCGCGCGCTTGGTCAGACGGAATCGGGCGCGACCGAGCTGAACTTCGAGATCTACATCTCGCTGAGTTGCCAGAACTGCCCGGACGTGGTGCAGGCGCTCAATCTCATGGCGGTGCTCAATCCACGCGTGAGCAGCACGATGATCGACGGCGCGCTGTTCCAGCAGGAGGTCGAGGCTCGCCAGATCATGGCCGTGCCGAGCGTGTACCTGAATGGAGAGCCGTTCGGGCAGGGCCGCATGACGCTCGAAGAAATTCTCGCGAAGCTCGACTCGAGCGTCGCGCAGCGGCAGGCCGAGCGCCTGCAGAGCAAGGCGCCGTTCGATGTGCTGGTCGTAGGCGGCGGCCCCGCCGGCGCGTCGGCGGCGATCTACGCCGCGCGCAAGGGCGCGCGGACGGGCTTGTTGGCCGAGCGCTTCGGCGGCCAGGTGCTCGACACGCTCGCCATAGAGAACTTCATCTCCGTGCAGCACACCGAGGGCCCGAAGTTGGCCGCGGCGTTGGAGGAGCACGTAAAGGCGTACGACGTCGATATCATGAATCTGCAGCGCGCGACTCGCCTGACGCCGGCCGGCGATGACGGATTGATCGCCGTGACTCTCGAGAGCGGCGCAGTGCTGCGCAGTCGCTCGGTCGTGCTCGCCACCGGCGCTCGCTGGCGCGAGATGAACGTACCCGGAGAGCGCGAGTATCGCGGCCGCGGCGTGGCTTACTGCCCGCATTGCGACGGCCCGCTGTTCAAGGGCAAGCGTGTGGCGGTGATCGGCGGCGGCAATTCAGGCGTTGAGGCCGCGATCGATCTCGCGGGCGTGACGGCGCACGTGACGCTGCTCGAGTTCGAAAGCGCGTTGCGCGCGGACGAGGTGCTGCAACGCAAGCTTCGCAGCTTGCCGAACGTGCGCGTGATCGTCTCTGCACAGACGACCGAAGTGCACGGCGAGAACGGCAAGGTCGTAGGACTGAGTTATCGCGACCGCGGCGCCGGCGAGTTGCACCGGATCGAGCTCGAGGGCGTATTCGTGCAGATCGGCCTGCTGCCGAACAGCGACTGGTTGAAGGATTCGATCGCGCTCAGCCCGCGCGGCGAGATTCAGGTCGATGACCGCGGCCAGACGTCGGTCGCAGGCGTGTTCGCCGCGGGCGATGTGACCACGACGCCGTTCAAGCAGATCGTCATCGCCATGGGCGAGGGCTCGAAAGCGGCGCTCAGCGCGTTCGATTACCTGATCCGGCGCTCCGCGCCGGACGCGCAGGCGGACGCGGCGTGAAGACTGGACAGTGGACGGAGAGCGGATAGACAGCGGATAGCCAGAGGCGAGCGGCTGCGTGCAAGCCGCAGGCCTCTGAGCTGTTCGCTGTCCGCGGCTGTTCAGGGATCGAGCGGCTCTCCAGCCCAGCGCAGGATCGCAAGCGACACGTCCTGCTCGCGCCGCAGTCGCCGCAGCAACTCGAGCATTTCCTGTGAGAACTTTTCGCGCTCGACCTGTCCGGCGATGACTGCTCCGGCGGTCCGATTGCGATAGGCGAGCGTCTCGATGCGCCGCTCGATCTCTGCGCCGTCGCCGGATCCCGCGCTCGCCAGCCGCTGCGCGACGCCGAGTCCCACGCCTTCCGCGATGTAGGTGTCGCTGTGCTGGAGCGCTTCTGCTATCCCAGCGCAGCTTGCGCGTCGGGCAGGCGCCCTCAGGCGGGCGGCGCCGCACGCCTCGTTCACCGGCTCGAATACAGGCGTCGTCAGGCGCGAGAGCCAACCGGTGACGTCGTTGAGCGCCGCTGTGAGCGGCGCAGCGGGCGCCGATCGAGGCGGGGGCCGGCTGGCGTGGAGGCTGGCCGCTCCGCGCCATAGCAGCGTGTTCCAGTAAACGTCGAAACGTGGCGCGCGAGCCATCGCCGCCAGGATCTGCTCGACCGCCCGTTCGTCCCCCTCCGCTTGCATGCGTCCCAGTACGCTCAGCCAGACCGCGCCGTTGTCCGGCGCCATTCTCTTGAGGCGCGCTTCCAGCGGTGCAGGTCGGCAGTTCGGCGCCTGGGTGCACAGGCGCAGATGCAGCCAGATGAGGTCGGGCCGTTCGGGTTCACGAGCCGCCGCCTGTTCGGCGAGCGCGGCGGCCTGGGCGGGCGCCCGGTCGACCGCCCAGGTCATGAGCGCATGAACCGCCAGAGAATCCGCATCGCCGTTCGGCGTCGGCCGGGCGCGCGGTGGGCTGGTTGCTGCACATCCTGCGAGGATCAGCATGCAGACGGTCAGAGCCGCTGTGGACGCCACGCACGGGATGGAGAGCTTCGATCTCATGTCCGCCAAGTCTACGGTCCGATTCCGTTCGTGGGCGCCCCCGAAGCGGGCGGCGATTGTGGGCGGCCTCCCAGTACACAGCGCTCCGTCCCTCGTCCGTCGGCGCGGTTATCGCCGCACCGGCGCCGATCAGAGCGCTCACCGGCGCGGCCCGGCCGTTCGCCGGCGGTCGCTGGTCTGCCGGCGCCGCCCCGCCGTAAGTTTGGACCCGTGATCGACCGGTCGTCCCGGTCGCGCGGGGCGCTGCGCCGCGTGGAGAATCTTTCAATGACACAAGAGCCTTCCCGAACTCAACCCGGCCGGTCGCGGCTGGTGCTCGGGATTTTCCTGCTCGCACTGGGGGCGGTCCTGCTCGCCGACAATCTCGGTTACGAGTTGCCGCAGGGCTGGTGGCAGTACTACCCGATTCCACTGATCGTCGTGGGCCTGTGGGGGCTCATCCGCCCCAATCGCCATTTGGACCGCAGCGGCGGAGTCTGGCTGCTGGCGATCGGACTGTACTGCCTGATCGGCGTATTCGATCTGTTCGGCCTGGGCTGGACCGGCGCCTGGCCGATCTTCATCATCGCCGCGGGCCTGAGTTTCATGCTGCACCCGCGCCGCGGGGCGCCGGCCGATCCGCCGCCGCCCGACTCGGGACCGCCCGAGTTGCGGTGAGCACATGAGCTCCGCGCCTGGTCCTCGAGACGTGCTCTCCTCTCGCCTGCTGCTCGGCGTGGCGATCGCCGTGCTCGGGGCGCTCCTGCTCGCAGACAACCTCGGCGTGGTGGACGCGCGCCACGTGCTGCGCCTGCTGTGGCCCCTGGTGCTCGTGGGCGCGGGCGTCGTCATGGTGCGCGGACCTGATCACAAGCGTGCGCGCGCCGCCGGCTGGGTGCTGATCACCGTGGGCTTGTGGATCTTCCTGGCGCGCATTGGTTGGCTGCACTGGAGCCTGTGGGACATCCTGGCGCCCGCGCTGTTGCTGTTCGTCGGCGGCGCGCTGGTGTGGCGTTCGGTGCGCGGTCCGCAGCCGGAGGAGCACGCCGACGGAGCGGATCATGCGGAGTTCGTGCGCTCCTTCGCCTTCCTGTCCGGTTGCGAGCTGCGGCCGGTGTCGCGACCCTTCCGCGGCGCGGATCTGAATGCGGTGATGGGCGGACTCAAGCTCGATCTGAGCGACGCCCGCATGGAAGGTGATTCGGCCGTAATCGATGTGTTCGCCTTCTGGGGCGGCGTCGAGATACACGTGCCGCCCGATTGGACGGTCACCACCCGGGTCACCACGTTCCTGGGCGGCTTCATCGACAAACGTCGCCCCACCAGCGCGCCGCCTTCCAAGTCGCTGCTGGTGCGGGGCATGATCGTGATGAGCGGAATAGAGATAAAGAATTGAAGCGGATAGTGGATAGCGAACAGTCCGAAGGACATGCCGCCGACGGTGAGCGCCGTACAACCCCTCTGAACTAACCGCTATCCGCT
>JAVEVD010000006.1:47469-99861 GCA_034005205.1 Steroidobacteraceae bacterium
CTAACCGCTATCCGCTTCCAGCAGCCATGCATCCCATCCTTCAACGCCGCAGCAGCCTTCTGCTCTATCTGGGGGTGTGGCTCGTATTCGGCGTGTTGCTGGCGGTGGTGTTCGTATTCGGCGCGCGGGCGCCGGCGCTGTGGTCGCTCGAATTCGCGGTGCCGATCGCTTTGCTGCTCGGGCTGCAATCGCTCTCCTTCTGGTACCTGGTCCAGGCCAATCCGCCCGGCGACACACCCGTAGTGCGCCTGGCGCTCACATGGCTGGCCGCCGGCGTCGTCTCGCTGATCGTTTGGCTGGCGGTCGCATACGCCTGGGCGATGTGGCTGACGCCGGCGGACGAGGCTTATCCCTATGAGGCGATCGGTACGTTTCCGCTGCTGATCTTCGCCGGCGCCATCGGCGTCTCGCTGGCGGTGCTCGGCCATTACCTGGCCGGCGCCTTCCAGCGCTCGCGTAACGCCGAGCGCCGCGCTCTCGAATTGCAGGTGCTGGCGCGTGAAGCCGAGCTGAAGTCACTGCGCGCCCAGCTCGATCCGCATTTCCTGTTCAACAGCCTGAACTCGGTGGCCGCTCTCATCGGGCAGGATCAGGCCGCAGCGCGGCAGATGTGTTTCCTGATGGCTCAGTTCTTCCGCAAGAGCCTGACGCTGGCTCGCGAGCAGGCCATTCCGCTCGCGCAGGAGATTTCGCTGGCCGAGACGTTTCTGGCGATCGAAAAAGTACGCTTCGGCGAGCGGCTGAGCACGCGCTTGGAGATCGCCGCAGATGTGCGGGAGGTCGCCGTGCCGCCGCTGATGTTGCAGCCGCTCGTCGAAAACGCCGTGCATCACGGCGTGGCGCATCTGCTGGAGGGCGGCGAGGTATTCGTGGGCGCGCGGCGCAGTGCGGGCTTTCTGGAGCTGGTCGTCTCGAACCCGTGCGATCCGGATCGACCGCCTTCGCGCGGGACCGGCGTCGGGCTCGCGAACGTGCGCTCACGTATAGAGACACTGTGCGGCCATCGCGCCAGCGTGGACGTAGATGCAGGCGAGTCGCGCTTCACGGTTTCCATTCTGCTGCCGGCGAGCGGCGCAGCTTCGGACGAGCCGGTGATGCGCGCGCCTTCCGCCGGGCGGCATGTCGGCGCTGCAACGCACCAGTCGTAGACGACGCAAGAAGGGGGGAGAACGTGCGTGTGCTGATCGTGGACGACGAAACCCTGGCCCGCGCGATCATGGCGGAACATCTGGCGCAGATTCCCGACGTCGAGATCGTGGGACAGGCGGCCAATGGCTTCGAGGCGGTGAAGCTCGCCGACGAGCTGCAGCCGGATCTCATTTTCCTGGACATCCAGATGCCCAAGCTGTCCGGGTTCGAGGTGTTGGAGCTGCTCGGACAGCGCGCGCCGGCCGTGGTGTTCACGACGGCGTTCGATGAGTTCGCTTTGCGGGCGTTCGAAGTGCATGCGGTGGATTATCTGCTGAAGCCCGTAGAGCCGGCGCGGCTGATGGACGCCGTGGCGCGCGCGGCCGAGCGGGTGCGCAGCCGAACGCCGGCGCCGTCCGCCCGCGAGCTGTCCGCGGCGGCGCGTCCGCCGGGTCGTGCGCTCGAGCGCATTCTCATTCGCCACGAAGGACGCGTGCACGTGCTGGCGGTCGACCGCATCGACTTCATCGAGGCGCAGGACGACTATCTGTCCTTCGCGGCCGGCGGCAAGCGGCTGCGCAAGCAGCAGACCATGGCGGATTTGGAAACCCAGCTCGATCCGACGCGTTTCGTCCGCATCCACCGCTCGTTCATCCTCAATGTCGAGCGATTGGCGCGCATCGATCTATACGGCAAGGACAGCTGGTTGGCGATTCTCTCGGATGGAACGAAACTGCCGATGTCGCGAACGGGACACGCGAAGCTGAAGGAGCTCATCGGGTAGCGACTCGTGATTGGCGGACCTCACCCTGACGATGCGAGTCGAGCAAAGCGCGCTGACATCGACGGAAGCAAGGCAAATCAGAGGGTTCCTGATGCGCGATCATTGCGCAGGCGCCCGTTGCGGTCACGAATCAAGAGTCCGAGTCACTCTCTCAGGAGACTTCCATGAACGAGCCGCGGTCGGAAGAATTTCAGTTCAGCGGCGATACGCTGTTGGCGAAGGTCAGGGACCTCATTCGCGCCGGGAACGTACGACGGGTGATCATCAAGAACGAAGACGGGCGTGTGCTGGTGGATATCCCGCTCACGATCGGAGTGGTCGGAACTCTGCTGGCGCCGCAACTGGCGGCGATCGGCGCCATTGCTGCGCTGGTGATGAAGGGATCGATCGTGATCGAGAAGGGACCATTCGACGGATCGAGCCCGTGATGCGTCCGGTCGGCTCCCGCTGGAATTTGCCTGCGCAGGGCTGCGCCGCCCGGCTAGTCCGCGCGTCGAGCGCAATGTTCCTGTCGTTCTCTCTGACGCTGGGTCTGGCTGCGTGCGCCACGGCGCCCAAGGTTCGAGTGGATCGGGCCGACGTGGACTTGTCCGTGTGTCGCACGTTCGCCTGGCTGCGGGCGTCCGAGGACGCTGCGTCATTGACGGAACAACGCGTGCGTGCGGCGGCGCTGCAGCATCTGGAGAACAAGGGATACACGCTCTCCGAGAATGAGCCGGACTGCTGGATCACCTATGTGCTCGAGACCCGTGAGCAGCCACAGCGCGTTCCGCGCGTGGGAGCGGGCGTCGGCGGCGGGTCGCGCGGGGTCGGCGGCGGAATCGGTGTGAGCATTCCGGTCGGACGCCAGGACAGGCGCACCGGCGAGTTCACGCTCGACGTGGTCGACGCGTCGCGCAAGGCGCAGATCTGGCGCGGAACCCTCGAGACGACGTTCGCCGCCGAGGAACTCACCCAGGAGGAGGCCGATCAGGCGGTTCGCAGAGTGCTCGCGGAGTTTCCTGATCGCGGCGCCTCGCCGGCTTCCTAAGCCTTCACGCCAGGGTTGGCCAGGCGGGGCGCAGCGCAGGTTTCGACGACGTGCGCGCACAGCGCTTTGGAAGCTCGGGTAAGCTCCGCTCAGGATGAGAGTAGACAAGCGCTATCAATGACAATCACAGTTTCACGGTCCTTGTCTTACCACAACCTGTATCACGCCGCCCGCGCACGCGGTGATCGGCGCTTTCACAAGGGACGCTTCGGCCGGCCGCGCTCCTCAGCGCGCCACGTTATCCGGCGCATGCAGGGCGCCCGAATGAGCACGCTGCGAGCGCTGGCGCTGGTTGGCGTCGCTGCATTGATCGCCGCCTGCGCACATGCTCCGGTGCAGCAGCCGGCGCTCATGGAGAGGCCCGATTTGAGCGGCGCCTGGATCCTCACCACCGAAAGCGCCATGGGCGTGCAGAACTCGGACATGCAGATCACGCAGACCGGCGCCGCGCTGGCGGGGACGCTGACCAGTCCGATGGGCGGCGTTGACTTCACCGGTTCGGTGGACGGCGCCGCCGTCGCGTTCGGCTTCATGTTGAACGCCCAGGGCGCCGAATTGCGCGTGGACTACGACGGTGTGATCGAGGGCGATGCGATGAAGGGGAAGGCGAATTTCGGCGCGTTCGGCGAGGGCTCATTCCGCGCCAGGCGCAAAGAGGAAGCGGATAGCGGTTAGCGATCGGTTCAGAGGCGTAGCGCCGGCTTCGAGGACGAGGCGACGCGCTGGTCTGACCAGCCCTGCTTCCTCCCTCAGAGCGTCTTGAGATGCTCGATTAGCGCCGCGCGCTCGACGTCGTCGGGCACGCCTGGGAACATCATGCTGGTGCCGGGCGTGAGCGCCTGTGGATCGCGCAGGTACTCATCCAGACGCTCCTCGCTCCAGGCTCCGCCAAGCGTCTTGAGCGCCGGCGAGTAGGCGTCG
The DNA here is from genome assembly GCA_034005205.1 of Steroidobacteraceae bacterium. Classification (GTDB taxonomy): domain Bacteria; phylum Pseudomonadota; class Gammaproteobacteria; order Steroidobacterales; family Steroidobacteraceae; genus Steroidobacter. Next base: position 51,333 of record JAVEVD010000006.1, read on the forward strand.
AAGCCGGATGCGCTCGCTACCGGGCGCCCGACGATCCCGTGCAGATCCGGTCCGATGCGATGCTGCCGCCCGTCGGCGGCGACGTGGCAGCCGGAGCACAGCGTCGCATACGTCAGTGTTCCGCTCGATCCTTCGGCCGGCTGCACGGTGAGCAGCGCTGCGCTGTCGGTCCAGACGAGCAGGCGTCCATCATTCAGCTCGAGCACGTCGCGTACGCGCTCATCCAGGGCAATGGGCTCGGCGAGAACAATGCGCTCGCCTTCGATCACGAGCCGGTACAACGAGCGTGTCGCGAGCGAGCCGGCGATCAGATCGCCGCGCCATGCTGTGAAACGTTCGCCTTCGATTCCTGTCAGGCTCGAAACGCCCAAGGAGGGCGTCCAGGCGAAGGCGGGCTTGCGATAGCCTTCATGCCGGCCCTGGCGCTCGTTGAACGGCCAGGCGATCGAGCCGTAATCCACGCCGTAGGTGACCAGCGGCCAGCCGTAGTTCGCCTGACGTTCGAGCAGGTTGATCTCATCGCCGCCCTGCGGGCCGTGCTCGGCGAGCCAAATGCGACCGTCGGCTGTCATGTACACGCCCTGCGGATTGCGGTGCCCCATCGTGTAGATTTCGGTTTCGCCAGACGCGATGTCTATGCGCAGCGTCTTGCCGTACGAGGACCGTGGGTCTTGCGCGTACGCGACCCGCGACTCGATCCCCGAGAAGCCCTGGTCGCCGAGCGCGAGCAGCAGCGTCTGGTTGTCGAGCAGCGTCATTGCCCCGCCGATCTCTTCGCCCCTGAAAGCATTGTCCGAGAGGATGCTGTGCTCGCCAGCCAACGGCAGACAGGGTTCGCTTTCGTGGAGCGTGCGCCAGCGCGCGGCGGAGAGCGAGTCATCGAGCGCGCTCAGCGAGGCGTCCAGCATCGACACTCGCACTACGAAGCAGCGTTCGTCGGGCTTCCAGTAATGGTGGGAGGCGAAGATGCGAAGCGCATCGCCGTCGGTCTGCGTGACGACGTCCGCAACGCGGAAGCGCCAGGTCTGTATTCCCTTCGACTGCCTCCATTCGGCCGAGAGCTTCGGCTGGCGGGCGCTGCCGCCGAATGCGCTGGCGAATTCCTCGCGGTCGAGCGGCGCTCGCAGCGGCAGCTTGCGCGCTTGCACGGCGCCGTCGGGCGCCACGTTCAACGCGTAGAACGTTCCATCGCCGACTCCGAGCAGCACCTCGTCGCCGAGTTTGTCCAGGCCGCCGCCACGGGTGGCCGGCGCGGGCAACGCTCCCTGGTTCGACAGCACGCGCAAGTTGTACAACGCACTCCGCATGTGCGACTCGCGCACCGTGCGCTCGACGCGGTCCGGCGTTTTCATTCGCAGGATCGCCAGCCCGGCGGCGGCCGCCAACGCGGCGGCCAGCCCCACCGAGCCGATGGTCCGCAGCGGCGCCGCCAGCCGGTGCAGCGGGATGAGAATCAGCGCCGCGACGAATATCGGCGCCAGTTGGTATCGCGGCGGTTCGATGCGCAGCGCCAGCAGAGCTGCGAAACACAAGCCGAAGACGGCGAGCGTGATCAGCAACGCGTGCAAGGCGGCCACCGCCCCGTCCGAGCGCACGAACACGAGCACGGCGAGCGCGCTGACGACGTACGCGGCGAGCAGCGCCGCCAGCGACAGAAGTTGTGCGCTCGGCAATAGCCACCATGGAGCCTGGAACTTGAGGACCGGCAGCAGCGCGAGCGCCAGCACGGCGAAGCTGTGCCAAAGAACTTGCGTGAGCAGCGAGCGTGGAGCGGACGTCATGTTCGTGGGGAGCGCGGCCGTGATGCGCGATCCCAGCAACGTTTCGCATGTAGGAAAAGATCCGTCGCGTCGGAACGAAGCGGATGGCGATGGCGGATGGTTCAGAAAGGGCCGCTGCGGCGCTCTGGGCCCTGTCGCGCTGCTGACCTACGGAATCTCTGATCTACTCTGTTTCTGTGATCTCGAGCCGCTCGAAACACAGTTGTGTTGCGGGCATTTGTTTGGGCTGAACCGTCTCAGGGCGGCAGGGTAATCAGAGCTTCCCTAGCCGTTATCGACCGGAGGAGCGCGACGCTGCGCTCGAAGCCGCGCTCAGCGTCGAACCCGCCCGCAGCAGATCCGCGCGAGGCGGCGTCCAGCGTGGGAGCCACGCGAGGCAGTCGGTGGGCGAGCTCAGATCGATCTCGGCGAAGCCGAGCTCCGGCTCACGGTCGTAGCGCAGATCGCCGATCACGAGCGCTGCGCCTTCGTTCCGTTCGATCCGCGCGAGCCAGGGGGCGCGTGCGAATCGCATGAAGGCTGCGACGCGGCAATCCGCGGATGCGAGCTGCGTGATGTGCGTCAGCGATGAGGCGATCTCTCCGCGCCAGCGAATCTGGTCGCTGTTCTGCGCGGGCGTCGATCGCAGCGGCGCCGTTGTCGCCTGCAGTCCGCGACCGGGGCAGGACTGCGCCGTGATGATCCGAGGCGCCAGTGACAGCATGGCGCGGCGCAGAACGAGCTGGTCGGCGCGCTTGTCGATGAAAATGACCTCCCAGCACAGCGGATTGACGGGCATGGGCGTGAGTACTCGATCGAGCTGCGTCTCGTCCGTGAAGCGGCGCCCGTGCGCATCGGCGTGCGCATGCGCCGTACGGCTGGTCAGGGCGAATGCGGCGCTCAGCCCGAGCCACAGCACGAGCGCGCTGGCGAGCGCAATGCCTGGCCGCGCCAGCCGTCCGACTGCGAGCATGATGGCCGCCATGGCCGCGAGCGTGAACGCCATCGGGCGCGGTACGAACCCGGAGAACAAGGCCAGGGCCAGCCCCGCCGCCACCAGGACGGCGACCAGCGCCCGCGCCGTTACAGTGCGCAGCAGAAAGACCAGCGGCGCGCAGGCCGCCCAGAACAGCGGCTCGACGATGAAGATCGAATCGCCGTATAGCCATCCGTTGTATACGGGCCAGAAGGGGTGCACGCCGTAGTTATTGGCGAGATCCATCGCCACGTGCAACAGCGGACCCAGCAGCGCAGCGGCGATCAATGCACGGCGATCGATCGCCGCCGTCGTCAGGCGCTTGCGGCGCAACCATGCATGCATTGCGAAGTAGACGACGCCTGCGATGAGCAGTGCGCCCAGCACTGTATGCGTGTGGCCGCGGTGATGCAGCAGGTAGTCGAGCTTGTCTCCAGTGGCGGCGGAGTAGAGGAAATCGAGATCGGCAAGATTGCCGCCCGCCGCCAGTGCGCTCACCATGAGGTTGCGACGCGTCTGCGGCGGTAAGCCGGCCTCGGCGGCGGGCGCCGCCCGGGCGGCGGACTCACCCACCAGGATGCTGATCAGGGTATGGGTGACGCTGTCCAAGCCGTGGTGGAGTAGGGCGCGCGGACGGTCAGTCGACCAGGTAGGCGAAGATGAACACGCCAAGCATGGAAAAGGCGATCGCCAGCTTGAAGAGCGCGCCGAAAATGAGGCCCATCCAGGCGGCTACGCCTGCGCGACCGGCCTGTTCCAAGCGGCCGTGCACGGTGAGCTCGCCGATCACCGCGCCGGCGAACGGGCCGAGCAGCAGCCCCGGCAAGCCGAAGAACAGCCCGATGAGCGTGCCGAACAAGGCGCCCCAGACCGCGCGGCGGCTCGCGCCGACGCGCTTCGCGCCGAGGGCCGAGGCGGCCACGTCGACGACGATCGACAGCAATGTAAGGAAGCCCAGAATCGCCAGCGTCACCCAGCCGATCTTCTGGAAATCGTCGATGGCCGCCGCGAGCACCATCCCTGCGAAGATCAGCGGCACGCCCGGCAGCGCCGGCAGCACGATGCCGAGCGCGCCCACGAGCATCAACGCGATGGCGAGGGTCCATGCAATGGCGGGGCTCATGCGCCAAGTGTTGCATTGGGAAGTTACTCGTGACTAGTGATTGACGCGCCGTTGGTTGAACGGAGAGCCAGTGGGTTCCTGGCGAGGCGCGTCGCGGAGGGAGTCGAATGGGATCGAGAGTGTTTCGGGCGTCGGTCGTCGTAATCGCAATGGCCTTTGTTTCGGCCGCCTCCGGGGCGCCGTTGCCGCGCGCCGCCGCGCCGGAAGAGGTCGGCTTATCAGCGCAACGCTTGCAGCGCTTGACCGAAGTGTTCGAGGCCGACGTACTGAGCGGCGTCATTCCCGGCGCGGTCGTGATGATCGTGCGCGATGGCAAGGTGGCCTATGAGCGCGCCTTTGGCTACCGTGATCGCGCAGCGCAGGCGCACATGACCAGGGATGCGATCTTCCGCATCGCCTCCATGACCAAGCCGATCACGCTGGTTGCGGCGCTGATGCTTGCTGAGCAGGGGCGCCTGCAGATCATGGATCCGGCGTCGCGCTATCTGCCGCAACTCAGGTCGCTGCAGGTCGGCGTCGAACGGACTTCCGCATCCGGCGAGCGCAGCCTCGCGCTCGAGCCGATGCGCCGCGAGATCACAGTGCAGGACCTCATGCGCCATACGTCCGGCATGACGTATGGCCCGGTCGGCGACTCGCTCGTGCAAAGGGCGTATCGCACCGCGAATCTGCTGGACGACCAGCAGACCAATGCGCAGATGCTGGACAAGCTCGTCGCGCTGCCGCTCGCTTTCCAACCGGGGAGCACCTTCGAATACGGCATGTCGCACGACGTGATCGGACGGATCGTCGAGGTGATCTCGGGCGTCGATCTCAACCGCTTCGTCGTCGAGCGGATCGCCAAGCCGCTAGGGATGACCGACACGGCTTTCGTGCTGGACGCCCGACAAGTGCAGCGGCTCGCGCAGTTTCAGCCGGCGGGCCAAGGCGGGAAGCCGCTGATCATCGGTTACAACCCGGCGAAGCCGCAGAAGTGGTACTCAGGAGGCGGCGGTCTGTTGTCCACCGCGGAAGATTACGTGCGCTTCTGTCAGATGCTGCTCAACGGCGGCGAGCTCGACGGCGTGCGGTTGCTGTCCAGAAAGACAGTCGAGTGGATGACCAGCGATCACCTTCCACCGCACATCGCGTACGGCGCGTTCACGATGGAGCTGGGCCTCTCTGCGCCGCTGCCGCAGCTCGGACAAGGCTATGGGCTGGGCGTGGGCGTGCGGCGCGAGCGGGGACGCGGCGTCGCACCCGGATCCGTCGGCGATTACTTCTGGGGCGGCGCCACCGGCCCGTACTTCTGGGTGGATCCGCAGGAGAAGCTGATCGCGGTGATGATGTTGCAGGAGATCGACATGGCGAAGCGGATGCGTTACCGCTCCCTCATGCGACACCTGGTGTATCACGCGCTCGAGTAACCGGAGCGACCGTTTCGTCGATTCCCATGAGAGACCCGCGTGCTTGGTCTCGCACGCGCGTCACGCAGGGCGATCATGAGCGTTTGAGGGCGCCTCAGAGCGCAGCTTCGCGCTCGAGCAAGTCCTCTATCGTGACGCCGACCTCGGGATGGCCGTTGAACACGGTGCCGAGCCGGCCTTCCTGAAAGTGTCGCAGCGCCATCCGCGAGGCCTGCTGCGGGAGCGCCACGAAGCCCACCTCTTCGGCCAGCGCAGGACCTTCGGTGAGGTAGAACTCGATGAAACTGCGTACTTCCGGCCGCTCGGCGGCGGCCGCGCTCACATAAATGAACAGCGGGCGCGACAGCGGCTGATAGCTGCCGTCCATGACGGTTTCCAAGCTCGGCGCGACCGGCGCTCCTGCGCCGCTCGCGATCGGCGCCGCGCGCATGCGTTGCTGGTGAGAGACGTAGTAGGCGAATCCGAAGTAGCCGAGCGCGTTCTTGTTGTGCTCCACGCCTTGCACGAGCACGTTGTCGTCCTCGCTGGCGGTGTAGTCTCCGCGGCTCGACTTCGCTTCGCCGACGACCGCCTCCGTGAAGTAGTCGAAGGTGCCCGAATCGGCGCCCGGGCCGAACAGCATGAGCGGCTCGTCCGGCCACTCCGCGCGGACCTGGCTCCAGCGTTTGATCACACCCTGGGCCGCCGGCTCCCACATCTTCTTCAAGTCCTCGATGTTCAGGCTCGTCACCCAGTCGTTCTGCTGGTTGACCGCTACGGTGATCGCATCGAACGCCACCGGCAGCTCCAGGAACTTCACGCCCGCCGCGCGACACACCTCCATCTCCGCGGCGAGGATGGGGCGCGATGCATTGGCGACGTCGGCGTCGCCGCGGCACAGTTTCTTGAAGCCTCCGCCGGTGCCGGACAAGCCGACAGTGACCCGCACGGCGCCGCGCTGTTCGAGCTGGAATTCCTCGGCCACGGCCTCGGCGATAGGAAAGACGGTGCTCGAGCCGTCGATGCGAATGACCGGCGCGTCAGCGGCGCGCCGCGAGTCTCCGCCATCGCCGCCGCAGGCGCTCAACGTCAAGATCGCCGCGCATGCGCCGATCAATCCGATCGCACCGTTCATGTAGCTCACTCTCAACCTCGCTGCTGGTCGCTCTTCGAGCGGCTGGAGCGCTGTACGCCGTTCGCCGCGGCCGCAAGTCTGCAACGATCGGCGGCAAATGTCGCCTGCCGCAGGATCGTGAAGTCGACGATGATCGGATGGCGCCGCCGAGCGCCGCCGGCTTGCGCGGGTCTTACGCGATCGCGATCAGTCGCGGCGCCCGACCGAATCTGCTCGCACGACGAACGCGCTACCGCTGCTGTCCGTGCGCTGCTCAGCGGTCACGACGATGCGTCTCCGGTCCGATAGGCCGCCGCGCGAGCGCATCAATGGCCGCCAGCGCCGTGCTTCACAGGGCGAGCGCCCGGCTACGCCGGATCGAGCGGCAGGGATACATGCGGCGGATTCTTCTTGCGGTAGCCGCCGCGCTCGAGATCGGCGGCGCGCGTGTCGCGGTCGTAGGGGCCGCCGAGCCGATTCCACGGGAAGTAGCCGCTGTCGCTGCGGGTGCGCCCATAGGCGCGCTGATCCTCCGGCCCGCCGAGGGCGCTGTAATCAGGCGGATTGTGCAGCAGGGCGTGATCGTCGCGCGGGCGCTTCTCGCCGGCGTGGCGCAGCGTCTGATTGCGTTCGGACCATTCTTCGACGTGTCCGGGCCGGAAATCTCGCAAGGGCATGAGCGTGGCCTTTCTTGGGAAGCGGTTAGCGGTTGCCGGTCAGCGGTTAGTGCGGAAGGGACGTGGTTAGCGTCGGGATCGCGAGATCATTCCGACGACCCACTGACGCCGATCGCCAACTTTCCTGACGCTGTTCCTCAAACCAAACTCACGATGGCGATGACGATCAACACCGGGATGGCGATTATCGCGAGCACCAGCAGCGCGAGCAGTAGCGAGAAGCCGAACACGAACCAGCGGCTGCCGCGGCGGCTGCGCACCGGATCGAGATGGTATTTTTCCAGCAGCGCCATGTTGCGCATGTTCGCCTTGAAGCCGGCGTCGAACAGATCGCCGAGCAGCGGGATCGCGCCGATCACCGCTTCGACGACCACGTTGCCTGTCATGCGCATGAGGACGCTGCGCGGCGCGCCCAGCGCACGGGCCTCGTTGATGATGTAAGCCGACATCACCGCGCCGATCGCATCACCGAGTCCGGGCAGCAGACCGATCAACGGATCGAGTCCGATGCGATAACCGCCCGGCAGCGGAATGGAGCTGTCGAGCAGCCAGGCGAGCGAGTGCATCCGGCGCATCCGCTCGGCTGCGTCCGCGGCGTCGATGGGCGAGGACGGCGTGGCGTTCCTGGTCGTCACTTCCTTCGAACGCGGACCAGCGGGCCCGGTTCCGCGCGCGTCGGCGCCGGGCGACGTCAGGTCAATCCGACGACAAGGTTACTGGTGCGCCTTAGAGCCTTATGAGTCCATCGTACATACGATTTGCGAGCCTTACCCGATGGGTGGCGGGCGTCGGTTGAGCGAAGCTGGCTCCCGCTGAACGAGTCAAGAATGCGAGCTGCGACGAAGACGCAAGCTCGCCGCGAAGGCGACAGTCGCGCGGAATGGTCCGTGCGACAGGGAGGAATCGACGGTCGCGCCGCAGCTCGCGCGCAAGCTGAGACGCAGGCTCGTCGATCCCCGCGGTCGGGATCGCGCAGTCGCACGCAGCGTCGTCGAGGCGCGCGCGTGCGGCCACGCGAGGGCCGCATGCACGGAACTCGCTATTGTCAAGGGCAAACTCGTCGAAAGACGAGGACGCAAAGCTACCGGTCTTACGGTCGCTCGCAAGAGCTGGCCAAAGATAGCGGGGCTGCCAAAGCGAACGACCCGCCGTCGCAACGGCGGGTGCGAGGCGCGCGCCTAGCGCCGCTTTCAATTGGCCGGTCGCCGCGCGGCGATCACGTCACGCCCTTGGAAACTCACGCCATGCGAGGCCCCCACGCCTCGCTGGCCAGACGAACAAGGGCTGTGGAATGCGAAAGTCTGGTGGTACCGGTTGGCTGCGGCGCGGCGTTCTGCTCGCGCTCACGACATCGACGATCATGGTCGCGGGGTGCGGCGGCGGAGGCGGCGGCGCCGAAGCTACGCCGCCCGACTCCAGTCCGAGCGGCGCTCCGGGCTCCGGTTCGGGCGACGGGGCCGGCAACCGCGCGCCGACCATCAGCGCCGCGCCTGCCGCGCAGGTCAGCGTAGGCGCTGCGTACGATCTGAGTCCTGTCGCTGCCGATCCCGACGGCGATCCCCTGGCCTTCTCCATCGAGAACAAGCCCGAGTGGGCAAGCTTCGACACCACCAGCGGGCGACTGAGCGGCACGCCGTCGGCCGAGCACGTCGGCGCGTACGCCAACGTGGTGATCAGCGTGAGCGACGGCGTCGAGCGCGCGGCCTTGCCGGCGTTCTCGATCCAGGTGGCGGCGGCCGGGTCGGACGGCGGTCCGAGCCCGATTCCGGAGCCCGATCCGGCCGAACCAACGCCGGTGGATGGTGATGCAGTGGCGCTGTCGTGGGATGTCCCGACGTCGACCGTCGATGGCGATCCGCTGGTCGATCTGGGCGGCTATCGCATCCATTACGGCAAGAGCGCCACGATGCTCACCGAGGCGATCGACATTCCGAGCGCCGGCTCCAATCAATACGTCGTCACCGGGCTGAGCCCGGGCACGTACTACTTCGTCGTGCGCGCCGTCACCTCCGACGGAACGCAAAGCGACCTTTCCAACGTCGTCAGCCGCAAGATCGGCTGAGGGGCGCAGCAGCCCCGAGGAGGGCGGCGGCGATCGGCGCGCCGCCTACTCGGCGATGCGCGCGCTGTCGACGCGGAAGCGAAGATGGGCAAGCTGCTGTTGGGTCAGACTGGCGATCCCTGACGCCGCTGCAGCCTGCTCGCCAGGCTGCAGCACGGCGCGGATGTGCACGGGCGAGCCCTGCTGCACTACGCGCCCTGCCGAGTCCACCAGCACCGGTGTGACCTGCACCCCCGTCAGCGGGGTTGGCGCGCGATTTCGTACGACTACCAGCAGCCGGCCTTGCGCATCGAACTGACCAGTCGCGGCCACATACGCGCCCGGGTTCTGCGGCAGATCCATGCGCACGAACTCCCTCGCAGCGCGTTGGCCGAGCTGGCTGTCGGAGCTGGCCGCTGAGCGAAAGTATTGCATTGCCTGCGCGCGATCGCCGCGTTCGCGCGCAATTTCGCCGAGGTAGTACGCCGCGGGCGCGGTGGGCAGCAGTTCCGAGCTCTTGCGCAGCCACTCCTCGGCCTGAGTCTTGTCGCCCGTTTCGTACTTGGCGATGCCGGCGCCGAGGTAGGAGCCGAAATAGTCGGGGTTGAGATCGATGGCCTTGGCGTAGTGCGAAAGCGCTTCCTCGGGCTTGTCCTGCGCGAGCGCCAGCTCGCCGAGAAACTCGTGGAAGCGGCCTTCGTCTGGAACCATCTTCACCGCTTCGCGTGTGAGGGTCTCCGCCTTGGCGAAATCTTTCTTGCGTGCAGCCGTCATGGCCTGCTCGAGCCGCTCGTACGCCGGCGCGATCTTGTTGAGCGGAGCGATGCGCGCTGCATAGGCCTGCTGACCCAGCGTTCCGCCCGGGCCGAGGCGCTCGGCGCTCTGGCGGTTCTTCTCGACGCGCTCCTGCGACGGCGGATGTGAGGCGAACAGACCTTCCAGCCAGTTCTGCGCGCCGGCCCCTTCCTGCTGCGACAGGCGCACGAACGTCTCCTGCAACGAGACGGCGCCTGTCGGGTCGTAGCCGGCGAGCTTCATGTACTTCATGCCGTATTCGTCCGCCTCGAGCTCCTGCTCGCGGCTGTAGCGCTGCTGGATGAGCTGCGCGCCCACGCCTGCTCCCTGCACCAGCAGTCCGGCCAGGTTCGGGTCGACGTCGCTCATCGCGGCGCCGATCTGGGCGACCGCGAGTCCCGCCTGCAGCAGCGCGCCGCGCTCCTGCGCCTTCGCGCCGTGGCGCGCCGCGGCGTGCACGATTTCGTGTCCCAGTACAGCCGCCAGCTCGGCTTCGTTCTTCAGCTCGGTGAGCAGCCCATGGTTGATCGCGATCTTGCCGCCGGGCAGCGCCCAGGCGTTCGGCGTGGGGTTGTTCAACACCACGAATTCGTAAGGGAGCTGGCGATCGGACACCGCCGCGAGCTTCTGCCCCACCTCGTTCACGTAGGCAGTGAGCTCCGGGAGAATGTCGAAGTCGCCTCCCTGACTCTGTACGGTGGGCGCGTAGTACTGCTCGCCGAGCTTGATTTCCTGCGCCTCGGAGATGAATTGCAGCTCCCGCTCTCCGGTGACCGGATTGACGCCGCAGCCGCTCAGGGCAGCGCAGATAAGCGCGCAGAACCACACGCGGAGCGCCGCGGCGGACGGATGTGCAAGCTTGGAAGCGTGGAAAACCATGACGGACCTGTGGGCGGAAGCCGCCGGACTTGAGCCTCTAATGAGCTTCTTCCATGATGCGTTCCGCGTCCAGCAATCTTGCCCGCAGCTTGCGAGGCCGGCGGTTCAGCCGGCCGCGACGAGCGCAGCAGTACGGGAGGGCTCATGAGCACGGCGCACGATTTCGCAGCCCGCAGCCTAGATGGCCGTCACGTCCCTCTGAGCGAGTTCGCGGGTCGAGTGATGCTGATCGTCAACACCGCCAGCCGCTGCGGGCTCACACCGCAATATGCGGGGCTCGAGGCGCTTTATCGCGAGCACCGCGACCGCGGCTTCGTGGTTCTCGGGTTTCCGTGCAATCAGTTCGCTGCGCAGGAGCCCGGTTCCGCCGAGCAGATCGGCGCGTTCTGCCAGAAGAACTACGGCGTGAGCTTCCCGATGTTCGAGAAGATCGAAGTGAATGGTGAGAACGCGCACCCCCTGTGGCGCTGGCTGAAGGCCAGCGCGCCTGGCGCGTTCGGCAGCGAGCGCATCAAGTGGAACTTCACCAAGTTCCTGGTGAACCGCGAGGGCGCAGTCGTGCAGCGCTACGCTCCGACCACCAAGCCCGAGGATCTCGCCGGCGACGTGGAGGCGCTGCTGGGCGGCAAGGGGTAAGGCGGAGACGGGGAAGGCGTGAGGCGGTCCTCAGCCTCCCCCTCTGCGTCAATGCCGCACTGACTGCGAGTGCAGGCCGCCAGGACGCGAGATGCCGCCGAGCGCCTCGCCGGCCTCGTCCTGCACCGCCGCATCGGTCGCCAAGTCGCCGAGCGCGAGAATCCCCACCAGTCGCTTGCTGCGATCCATCACCGGCAAACGGCGCACCTTGACGTCCGCCATGTTGCGTGTGACTTCCTCGACGGATTGATCCTCGTAGCAATACAGGACCTCAGGGCTCATCACTTCCCTGACCTTCGTGTCCGCGCCGCGCCCCTGCGCTACTGCGCGCACCGCGATGTCACGGTCAGTGATCATGCCGACCAGACGGTCGTTGTCCTGCACCGGCAACGCGCCGATATCCAACTCCGCCATCAACTGGGCCGCGTCCCGCAGCGTCTGATCAGGCTGGACGAGGCGTACTTCGCGCGTCATCGCTTCGCTTACTTTCATGGCGGCCTCCGCTGTGGCTGGGACGCCTGCGGCGCGAAGCTGCGGGCGTCGTCTTGAATGGGCGTCGATGAAGACTGCTCGGCGGATCGCCCGCCGTTCATCGTGTCAACTCGCGAGGCGCGACCCGGTTCCGCGCCTGCGGCGTTGGCGCCGGCCGGCGTCGTTGTCATCATCGGCGCGCCGCCGGGCGCTACAAACGAGAAAATGACGCGCATGACTGAATCCGTAGAGGCGAATGACCAGAAGCCGACCTCGGCGCCATCGCTCGCCGAGCGCATCGCGCAGCAGTGCTGCGCATGGTCGGAGCGCTGGATACCGGACGCTTACGTGTTCGCGGCCCTGGCCGTGATCGTGGTCGCGGCGGCCGCACTGGCGCTAGGCGCTTCACCTGCGGCTACCGCCGCGGCGTTCGGCGACGGCTTCTGGAGTCTCATTCCGTTCACGATGCAGATGAGCTTCATCATCATCGGCGGCTACGTGGTCGCCAGCTCGCCGCCGGCTGCGCGGCTGATCGAGCGGCTCGCGGCGCTGCCGCGCACCGGACGCGGCGCGGTGTGCTGGGTGGCCACGGTGAGCATGCTGGTTTCGCTCATCCACTGGGGTTTGAGCTCCATCCTGGCGAGTCTGCTGGTGCGCGCGCTCGCTCGTCGCGAAGAGCTGGAGATGGATTACCGCGCGGCTGGCGCCGCGGCGTACCTCGGGCTGGGCTCGGTCTGGGCCATGGGGCTGTCCTCCTCGGCCGCGCAGCTGCAGGCCAATCCCGGCAGCATGCCGCCGGGTCTGCTCGAGATCACGGGCGTCATTCCGTTCAGCGAGACCATCTTTCTCTGGCAGTCCATTCTGCTGACCACTGTGCTGGTCAGCGTGTCGAGCTGGATCGCGTGGATCACTGCGCCGCGCGGTGAGCAGGTGCGCACCGCAAGCAGTCTGGGCGCAAGGATCGATGCGACGCCGGCTGCTGCGGGCGGTCCCAGCAGGCCAGGCGAGTGGCTGGAATACAGCCCGCTGCTGAACGTGACGATCGCGGCGCTCGGCGCCGCGTGGCTGGTGCGCGAGTTCGCGATGCGCGGCCCGATGAGCGCGATCTCGAATCTCAACACCTACAACTTCCTGTTCCTGATGCTCGGGCTGCTGTTGTGCTGGCGCCCGCGCGTATTCCTCGATGCGGTCGCGCGGGCGACGCCCGCCGCGACCGGCGTGCTGATCCAGTTCCCGTTCTACGGCGGCATCGCGGCGCTGATCACGGCCGCGCCGGGCGCCGACGGACAGACCATCGCGCACCATCTCTCGACGTTCTTCAGCGAAGCCGCCACCGGCGCCACCTTCCCGCTGGTCATGGGGGTTTACTCGGCGGTGTTGGGATTTTTTGTTCCTTCGGGCGGCGGCAAGTGGATCATCGAGGCGCCGTACGTCATGCAGGCCGCGAACGAGCTGCAGGTCCACCTGGGTTGGGCCGTGCAGGTCTACAACGCTGCTGAAGCGCTCCCGAATCTCATCAATCCGTTCTGGATGCTGCCGCTGCTCGGCATCCTCGGATTGAAGGCGCGTGACGTCATCGGCTTCACGATCGTGCAACTCATGGTGCACGCACCCATCGTGCTGCTGCTGCTGTGGCTTCTCGGCCTGACGTTGCAGTACCAGCCGCCGACGCCGCCTTGATCGTCCGGATCATTCCGTGAGCTGTGCGCGAACGCGCTCGAGCGTTGCGGCGCTTACTCCAGCGACGTCCTGCAGATAACCCGCCAGCCCGCCCGGGGTGGCTGCGATGCGCTCGAATGCGGCCGCGAGAAAATCCTCATGAGCGCTGAACAGCACTTGCCGCATGTCCTGCGGCATGGCGAGCAGCGGGTGATGCACGTCCGTCAGCCCGAGCTCGGAGTCATGGTGCGCGCGGATGAACCGCTCGAAATCGCCCGCCTGATTGGTGAGCAGATAGTCCTCCATGACAGTCTCCTGCGGCACGCCGAGGGCGCTCAGCAATACGCCGATGGCGACGCCCGTGCGATCCTTGCCGGCGGCGCAATGCACCACGAGCGGCGTTGCGCCCCGCGCCAAGCTTTCGAACATGCCGCCGATGCGTGGCGCGAGCCAGGCGGGCAGCACGCGGTACAGTTCGATCATCGCATCGAACATGCCGGCCGCGGTCGAGGGGCGATTCGCCATGAGCGCGCGAATCTTCGGCGCGCGCTCACCGTCTTCCCACAGCAGGATGGGAGTCGCCTGGTCGGGCCAGCGCGTCGGTTCGCGCGCGCGCTCTTCGGCGCGGCGCAGATCGCAGATGGCGCGTACCCGCAACTGCAGCAGCGCCTCGCGATCCGCAGGCGTGAAGTAGCTCAATACGCCGGTGCGAAACACGCGTCCCCAACGCACTGTGCGCCCGTCGTCAGTGTGGTAGCCGCCCACGTCACGGAAGTTGCAGGCGCCCTCGAACGCGAAAATGCGCGTGCGCGGCTCGCAGGGGCGAATCGATGCATTCATCGTCGAACATTACCTGAGTACATGGCGAAGGCTCGCAAGGCTACCAGCTCATTGCGCGTTCGCGCAGCCGCGGGCGAGACGCGAGCGCGCCCCGGCGGCAGCCCGGACTGCCTGCCGGAATTCCACGAAGCCGTAGATGAGAATAGTCGCTAAGGAATCTCTGATTTGCTCTGTTTCTGTGATCTCGATCCGCTCGAAACGCCTTGCATTGCGGGCATTTCTTTGGGCTGAGCCGTCAGGGTAGTAGGTTAATCAGAGCTTCCCTAAGGCGCCGCGAGCGGCGCCGGGCGCCCACCGGACTCCGGCGAGCTGCAGGTTTTGAATGGCGGCGCGCCCCGGCTTCAAGCCTGCAAGCGCGCCGCCCTGCTTCGTCCTTCAGATTCCGAGAATGGCCTTGGCCTTGGCCAGCTCTTCGACGGATTCCTGGTGCTTGCCGGCCTTGTGCAACGCTTCACCCTCGGCGCGCAGCTTCTTCACCTGGGCCAGTTGCTCGGCGCTCAGGCTGGGGTTCTCGGCGAGTGCGGCGTCGATTTGCTTCATGTCCATGGGGCAATGCATGGCCAGCGCGGCGCCGGCGCCCAGCGAGGCGCTCAGCGCCAGCAGCGCAGTCAACAGAGTTCTCCTCGCTTTCATGCTCGTCCTCCGCTTTCACTGGGGTGGCGAGCCTATCCCCGCAATGGCGGCTCCGATATGCGTGCTTTCACCCGCCGGCCTGTGTCTGCGCCGGACTCCCCTGGGTTGCACAGCAGGGTCGGCGTCCTCCGACCCTGCAACGACCACCGCAGAAAGAACAACAGCAGGAACCCATCGCGTAGCTGTTCGAGTTGGGTCCGCACTCGACGGATAGCCCACCTGCATGAATTGCTCGTGCAGCGCAGCGTGATGATGATGATCGCGCCGCGGCGCCAATGCGTAGACCGGCGGCGCTCGCCAGCGCGGCGCCACGCCCATGATTACAATCGTGATCAGGAAGTGTGCTTGCACGCTGAGCGGCGTCTGTCCTCTTGTTCTGCTGCGCACCAGGTGCGCTCGTGTAAGTAGAGCGCAACCGCGCGCAAATCGTACGGCGCTTGCGAATTCAAATAGAGCCTCGCGATCGAGTCGCGAGCGGTCTGCGCCGGCGCGCTTCCTGTGGACGCCGCAACGCGGCTATGCGCTGCAACGCGCCGCTCACGCGAGTCTGGCGCAACGCTTCGAGCAGGCGCCGCATTCGGCGCCGCGGCTCGAGTCTCGCGGAAAACTCCGACCATCCAGAGGAAGAAAAACGATCGTACATGCACCATTTCGGAGTTGCTGCATTGGTGATAGAAGCCAAGCCTCGGCGTTCAGCCGGAGATCCCCTCTAATTCAATCAGCTGTTGAAGGAGTCATGGCCATGAACATGAATCTCCGCAGATCGATCGTGCTTGCGGCGTCGGCGGCGCCGATTGCGCTGTTCTCCGTTGTTGGAACAACGCAGGATCAGGAAGGCGGCTCTCGTAATTGCTCGGCGCTGCCCAGCCACGCCCAGCTACGCGCGGCGCTGATCGAGGCGCGCGGTCAGAACAATGGCGGCTTTGATCTGGATATGTGGGGAGCCGTCGTGAATCGCGACGGGATCGTCTGCGCTGTCGCATTCACCGGCGAGGATCGCGGCGATCAGTGGCCAGGCAGCCGCGTGATCGCCGCACAGAAGGCGAACACGGCCAATGCGTTCAGCCTGCCCGGCCTGGCGCTCTCCACGGCGAATCTGTACGCGGCAGTGCAGCCGGGCGGGACGCTGTACGGTCTGCAGCACAGCAACCCGGTTTCCACGACAGACGCCTACCGCGAGTCCGCGAACAACTTCGGTCAGGCGAATGATCCGCTGGTCGGCAGGCGCGTCGGCGGAGTGAACGTCTTTGGCGGCGGGCTTGCACTGTACAACAAGAATCAGCAGTTGGTCGGCGCCATCGGCGTGAGCGGCGATACGTCCTGCGCCGACCACAACATCGCCTGGCGAACGCGCAATAGTCTGCGACTCGACTTCGTGCCCGGCGGCGTGAGCCAGGTCGGCGACGACAACATCAACTATCAGGGGACCGTTCCGGAGCCCAGCCTGGCGAACGACTTCTCGCATCCGGTATGCGCCATCGCCGGCGAGGACAATGTCACCGACATCAGCGCCAACCTGCCTCCGATCAGCACGCCCGAAGATCAGGAGTAGAAGACGCAGGCGTACATGAGCGGTGTACTACGGAAACCGGCGGGCGACGAGCCCGCCGGCCGCTTGCATTATTCATGAACCGCGTGTCGGCAGCCGATGCGGTCGGCTCAGGCGACAAACTGCGCCCAAGCGTCAATGCGGTTCATGCAACGATGCAGGCCCAGCAAACTAGGCGCTTTCGCGCTCCAACCGCTCGGCTACGCTCAGCCACTGCGCTTCCGCGGATTCGATCTCGCGCTTGATCCGGCCCTGTTCCTGCAACAGTTCCTGCAGCCGGGCGCGGGCTGGAGGATCGTAAATGTCGGGCGCAGCCAGCTCGGCTTCGATGCGCGAGCGCTCCTCTTCGAGGCGCGCCAGCAGGCGCTCTAGGCCGGCCATCTCGCTCCTGAGCGGGCTCAGCCGGTTGCGCCGCTCGGCTTCTTCGCGTTTGCGCTGTTTGCGCTCGACAGCGCCGCCTTCGCGTGCGCGTTGTTCGGAATCGGACTCGCTCTGCTGGCGCATCGTGAACCAGCGCGCGTAGTCGTCGAGGTCGCCGTCGAAAGGCGCCGCGCGTCCGCCGTCGACCAGCAGCAACTCGTCGCTCACCGCGCGCAGCAGATGCCGATCGTGCGACACCAGCACGACGGCGCCTTCGTATTCCTGCAGCGCGACTGCGAGCGCCTGGCGCATTTCCAAGTCCAGGTGATTCGTCGGCTCGTCGAGCAGCAGTAGGTTGGGACGCTGGTAGCTCACGAGCGCCAGCACGAGCCGCGCCTTCTCGCCGCCGGAGAACGGGCCGACGGGCTCGAAGACGCGATCGCCGCTGAAGCCGAAGCCGCCCAGGAAACTGCGCAGCTCCTGTTCCGTCGCGCGCTGTGCGGCCGCGCCGCCCAGGCGCTTGAGGTGTCCCAGCGGGGAGTCGTCCATGCTGAGCTGCTCGAGCTGATGCTGCGCGAAATAGCCGATCTTCAGGTCGCGCGCTTCGGTGCGCCTGCCGCTCATTGAGGACAGCTCCCCGGCGAGCAGCTTCATCAGCGTGGACTTGCCGGCGCCGTTGCGACCGAGCAGCGCGATGCGCGCGCCCGGCTGGATGGTCATGTCGATGGATTCGATGACCACGCGCCCATCGTAGCCGGCGGCCTGGCGTTCGAGCGTCAGGAGCGGTCGCGGCAGCTTGAGCGGCTGCAGGAACGAGAACTCGAACGGCGAGTCCACGTGCGCCGGGGCGATGAGCTGCATGCGCTCGAGCGCCTTGAGCCGGCTCTGCGCCTGACGCGCCTTGGTGGCCTTGGCGCGAAAACGCTCGACGAAGCTCATCATGTGACGGATCTCGCGCTGCTGTCGCTCGTAGAGCGATTGCTGCTCCGCCAGTTGCGCCGCGCGCTGCTCTTCGAACGCGGAGTAATTGCCGCTGTACAGGTTCGCCTTCTGCGCCTCGATGTGCACGATGCGATCGACGGTGCGGTCCAGGAACTCGCGGTCGTGCGCGATCATGAGCAGCGTGCCGCCGTAATTGCGCAGCCATTCTTCCAGCCAGATCACCGCGTCCAGGTCGAGGTGGTTGGTGGGCTCGTCGAGCAGCAGGAGGTCGGAGCGGCACATGAGCGCCTGCGCAAGGTTCAGCCGCACGCGCCAGCCGCCGGAGAACGCATCGACCGGGCGGCTCTTGTCCTGAGCGGAGAATCCAAGACCGTGCATCAGGCGCGCCGCGCGGCTGCGCGCGTCGTAGCCTCCCAGGGCGGCGTAGCGCGCGTGCAGCTCGCCGAGTGCGGCCCCGTCGTCGCGCGCTTCCGCCTGCGCGATCGCACTTTCGGTCTCGCGCAGCTCAGCGTCGCCGTCCATCACGAACTCGATCGCCGCTCGCTCGCTCGCCTCCAGCTCCTGCGCCACGTGCGCCACGACGAGCTGCGAGGGCATGTCGAACGAGCCCGCGTCCGGCTGCAGCTCGCCCATGATCAGCGCGAGCAGGCTCGACTTGCCGCAGCCGTTCGCGCCCACCAGGCCGACTTTCTCGCCACGGTGGATCGTAAAGGACGCATCGGAAATGAGCAGCCGCGTCCCGCGGCGCAGCGCCAGGGAGGAAAAGGTGAGCATGGGGAGATTGTAGGAGAAGCGGTTAGCGGTTGGCGGTTAGCGGTTAGTAGGTCGGCAGGGTCATTGCGCTTACTCCGCTTCGGATTTCTCCGACATCCTTCGCAGCTTCTGCGACTTACTAACCGCTAACCGCTTCTTTCCTTCGCCGCAAACAGCTCACTTACCTTGACCCGGCCGCTTTCCTGCGCGGTGAGCAGGGCGAGAAATTCCTCGGCGCTCATGGCGTCGCCGAACAGCCTGCCCTGGCCGTAGTGGCAGCCGCGGTCGCGCAGGAACTGGAATTGCTCCTCGTTCTCCACACCCTCCGCCACCACCTCCACCCCGAGCGCCTTGCCCATATCGATGATAGTGCGGACGATGGTCGCATCGTCGCAGTTCACCGCCGCGTCGCGTACGAAGGATTGGTCGATCTTGAGCGTGCCGATGGGGAACTGCTGCAACGCGCTCAGCGAAGAGTAGCCCGTGCCGAAGTCGTCGATCGAAAGGTGCAGACCCATGGCGTACAGCTCGTCGAGCAGACGAATAGTCCGCTTGGGATCGGCCATGAGCGTGGTCTCGGTGATCTCGAGCTCGAAGAACGTCGGTGAAACATGGTGGCGCCGGAACACCGACTGGCAGCGCGTGATGAAGCTCGCCTGGCGGAGCTGCCTGAGCGACAGGTTGATGGACACCCGCCCGGGATCTCCCACGCGCTGCAGCCATTGCCGATAGTCGGCGCACACGCGGTTCATCACCCATTCGCCGATGCCGAGAATGAGATTGCTTTCCTCGGCCAGCGGAATGAATTGCGAGGGCGGGATGTCGCCGTGCCCGGGTAGGCGCCAGCGCAGCAACGCCTCGGCGCCCACGATGCGCCCGTCGCGCAGGTCGACCTTGGGTTGATAGGACATCATCAGCTCATCGCGCTCGAGCGCCCGGCGCAGCTTGCTCTTGAGCATCAGCCGCTCGACGGCGGCGGCGTTCATCTCAGGCGAATAGAACGCGAACGTGTTGCCGCCGTTCTGCTTGGAGTGATACATGGCGGCGTCCGCGTTGCGGATCAGGTCGATCACGTTATCGGCGTCCTTCGGACAGAACGCCACGCCCACGCTGGCGGTGAGATAGACCTCCTGCTGATCCACGTAGTAGGGCTTGCAGACTTCGGCGAGCACCATGCGAGCGAGATTCGCCGCCTGTGCGCGCTCGTCCTCACTGTCGGCGAAGCCCTCGATGAACAATCCGAACTCATCGCCGGCGAGCCGTCCGACCACCGTCTCGCGCGGCAGCACGCGCGTGAGCCGCTCGCTGAGTACTTCGAGCGTGCGGTCGCCGGCCGCGTGTCCGAAGGTGTCGTTGATTTCCTTGAAGCGGTCCATGTCCAGGTACAGCATCACGATGCCGCGGTCATTGCGCCGCGCGCGCGCGATCGCCTGCTGCAGCATGTGCTGGAACTGCATCCGATTCGGCACCTTCGTGAGCGCGTCGTAGCGCGCGAGGTAGCGGATGCGCCGCTCAGCGCGCTTGCGCTCGGTGATGTTGCGCACCACGAAGATCGCGCCCTGGAACTGCGGATCGTGACCGGC
This sequence comes from Steroidobacteraceae bacterium, assembly GCA_034005205.1. Taxonomy (GTDB): domain Bacteria; phylum Pseudomonadota; class Gammaproteobacteria; order Steroidobacterales; family Steroidobacteraceae; genus Steroidobacter. Next base: position 71,509 of record JAVEVD010000006.1, read on the forward strand.
GAGCGGCGCGCCGGAGATCGACGCCGGGATGGTCTGGCCGTTGCGGGTGGCGATCACCATTTCGCGAGTTTCAGCGGCGTCGAAGCCCTTGCGGAACGCCTCGGCGAAAGCGCCGCGTTCGGTTTGCGCGATGAGCTGGGCAACCGGCTGTCCGACGAGCTCCTGCTCGCTGTAGCCGAACAGGCGCTCGGCGGCGTCGTTGATTTTCGTGACCTGGCCGTCGAGCGAAGTCACCAGCACGGCGTCGTTCATGCTGTTGAGCACCGTGGTCAGGTAGTCGCGGGTGATCGTCGTCTGCTGCAAGCGCTGGCGCATGCGATCGAGCGCGATCTCGAGATCGGCGATCTCGTTGTCGCTGGTGACCGCATGCGGGCGCGTATAGTCGCCTTCGCCGATGCGCTCCGCGGAGCGGATGAGCTCGACGATCGGACGTTCCAGGCGCGCGCCGAGCAACCAGGACAGCAGCGCCAGCGCTGCGCTGATCAGCACGCTGGCCGCGCCAGTGATCCATAGGCCGCGCAGGAAACTGCTGCGTTCCGCCATGCGCAGCTCGGCGGCCAGCCGCTCGGCGCTGGCCAGCAACCCGGCGCGGCCGACGACTACTTCGAGCTGACTGTAGGGTTCGGCGTCCACCAGCGGGCGCCGCGCCGCGCTCATCTCTTCCATGTCGAGCGCTGCGCTCCAGTCATCGGGGCGGCGCTGCTCGTAAACGACGACGCCGTCGCCCCTGAGGACCCGCGTTGCGACAGCCGAGGGATCGCCAAGCAACGCCGCAAGGGCGGCCGTGACTTGCTCGGCTTCGCCGGTGCGCAACGCCTGCCGTACGGCGCTCGCGTGCTGATCGGCGAGATTGCTGGCGAGCGTCTGCATGCGCTGCCGTTCCAGTTGCAGCAGAGTGCGCGCGCCCTGCGCAGCGACGAAGTCGCTCGATTTGCGATAATCGAGGTAGTCGAACAGGAAAAGCGCGGCTGTGATGCATAGGGCTGCGCCCAATGCGATCGAGAGCAATCTGATTCGCAGTCCGCGTGATTTCAACGCTGTTTCTGCCGTGTGATGGATGCGACGCCCGAGCTTCAGCTTCGGCGTCGCGATGCTCAGGCCGCCTGCTGTGTTCAACATCATACCTGCGAATGGCGTTCGCAGAATGCGCTGGCGCACGTCGCGGCATGTCGGGTTTTTTGACACACTGATCGCTTGAAGCAGGCTGGCGCCTACTCGCCAGAGGACCGCAATGAACGAATTCGAGCTTACCGGGCGCGCCCGCACGCATATCGTCGAGCTGCTCGACCCGGCCTGCGCGCTTCACTATGAAGCCGCGGCTTCCTGGCTCGCCATGCGCGAAGCCGCCGCCGCCGACGGCGTCGATCTCAGACCTTGCTCCAGTTTCCGCGACTTCAATACGCAGGTCGCCATTTGGAACGCCAAATGGCGGGGCGAGCGGCCGCTTTACGATCGCGCCGGTCGGCTGCTCGATCGTGCGAGCCTCGATGAAGACCGATTGTTGGAAGCGATCCTGTGCTGGTCGTCGATTCCTGGCGGTAGTCGCCATCATTGGGGCAGCGATGTCGATGTTTTTGACGCCGCCGCGGCGCCGCCCGGCTATCGACTGCAACTCGCCGGCGCGGAGTACGCGCCTGACGGCGTGTTCGCCCGGCTGACCGCCTGGCTGGACGAGCACATGCGGCGCTTTGGGTTCTTCCGCCCGTACCGTACGGACCGCGGCGGCGTGGCGCCCGAGCCGTGGCACCTCAGCTACGCGCCGGTGTCCGGGCCGGCGCTCGAAGCGCTGAGCCTATCGTTGCTGCGACAAGTGATCGAGGCCAGCGACATCGACGGCAAATCGGTGGTGTTGGCGCGGCTGCCGGAGATCTATACGCGCTTCTTGCTGACGATCGATGGATTGGAAGAGAGAAGCGGATAGCGGATAGCGGATAGTTCAGAGAAGTGTTCTACGGTGCAAGCAGCGACGAGCTGTCGATAGGCGGTGAGCGTCAAGGCGGACGTTCCCCACGCACACCGATAATCGCTGGCTCTCTCTTAACTATCCGCTATCCGCTTCCACTATCCGCTTCCCCTTAACGCCCAGCGCCTCACGCGCCACAGCAGCCGCGCCGGACGGGGCAGCACGATGTGCGTCTCGCCGGCCGCCGCCATCCTGAGCGCATCGCGCGCCACGTCCGCGGCTCGATACGACGACGACGCCATGAGCCGCGTTGCGGCCGCGCGCGCCGCCGCCGGACCGCGCAGCGATTCGAACAGGTTGGTGCGGAAAAAGGCCGGCATGACGATCGACACCTGCGTACCCGCTGGGCGCAGCTCGTTGATGAGCGTCTCGCTGAGCGAGAGCACCGCGGCCTTGGTTGCGCTGTACGCGGCCATGCCCGGCGCCGAGCTGAACGCGGCGGCGCTGGCCACGTTCATCAGCAGGCCGCAGCCGTTGCGCTCGAGATGTGGAACAGCGGCGCGACAGCCGTGGACCACGCCCATCAGATTGATGTCGATGATCCAGCGCCAGTCCTCGAGCGTGGTCTCCATCAGCGCGCCCGCGCCGGCGACGCCGGCGTTGTTGATCATGACGTCGAGACCGTCGTGCGTGACGGCGAAGGAGTTCACCGCGACCGTCAGCTCATCAGCGTGGGTGACGTCGCCCGGGTAGGCGAGCACGGCGGCGCCGGCGGCGCTCAAGTCCGCCTCGACCGCCGTCAGCCGTTCGAGATTGCGGTCGAACAGGCCAAGCGACCAGCCGTTCGCAGCCAGCGCGCGGGCCATCTCGAGACCCAATCCGCTGCCGCCGCCGGTGATGAAGGCGCGTTTGCGAGGGAAGCGTGCGTTGAGCTCGAGGCGGCGATCGGCCATGACTCTGTCGGTGAACCGCCGGGCGGGCGGCTCGTGAAGACTACGCGGACCGGCCGGAAAAAAGGAGTGCACGGCCGACGCACGACGCGGCGTTCACTCGGCGCTCGCCTTCCACACCTGCTTGAGATGGCCGATCACGAGCGAGCGGATGTTCTGCACGGGATTGCGCTCCCAGGTGAAGCAGGGCGGCTCGCGCCTGAGCATCGGCCAGCGGCCGCTGCGCAGCACCTCGGCGAGATAGGCCAGGTTGCGCTCGATCGCCTCCATGTATGGATTTCGACCGTTGAACAGGACTTCCAGCCGGCGATAGGCGCCGCCGAACTCGCCATCCAGGCGCGTGCGCCGCACTTCCTCGAAGAAGGCGGGCGTATGGCGCAGGACGTCGAGCCCGGAGCTGTAGCGCACCGCAGGTACGCCGCGCTCACCGCGCGGCATGGCGACGCCGCCGAGCACGAACTCGGGGTACAGGCGGTCGCGACATTTCTCCAGATAGCAGCGATCCGACATTTGCGCGATGAGATCGCCGGTGCCGATCAGATGACCGAGCCGGCGGTCGCGATGATCGTCCAGACGGATCTGCTCGAACTGCACCTCGTAGCCGGTGAAGTGCACGATCTTGGTCGCCACGGGCGCCCACTCGGCCATGCCGAGCGTCGGCAGGTAGCGGCCGATGAAGTTGGCGCTGCGGCTGACGTGACTCAGCGTGAACTCTGCGCCGTTGCGATGAACCTGGTCGTCCGTCTGTCGGATGTAGCCCGCGTCGTGGAACAGCGCCGTGACCACGCCGAGGATCGCCCGCTCGGGGCCGAGGCGCTCCTCCGCAACGTGCGTCCGGTCATAGGCGACGATCAGGCGCGCGACTGCGAGCGTGCCGTCCAGCGAGTGCTGCATGTCGTGGTAGACGGTGTCGCAGCCGTAGTAGCCGGGAAACTGTCCGTTGAACAGCCGCTCGAAATCGTTGAATGCGGTCTCGGCGCGGTCGAAGGGATGGTTCGGCCAGGTCTGTTGGAACAGGTCCAAGACGGCCCCTCGCACGGCTTCAGGTGAGCTCACCTGCACCGTGTTGGTCACGTCGAAATCGCTGCGCCGGTATTGCATTTGTTCTGGGTGTCGGCGCCTGGTGCGCGCGCAACGCAAGCCAGTCTATTCCCGCGCGATCAATTGTCCATGTCGGAAAAATTGCCAGATGCGCTCGCCAGGTTCTAGCGGCTTGCTGCAGCGCGCAGCGTTTTGCACGGAAAAAACAGGATGGAACGCATGACATGCACGCCGATGAAGGTCTCGTCGAGACATGCGTGTGGTGGGCGCGAGGTTTCATCGTTGTGACGCATATCACACGATCCGGCGATCGTGCAGGACCGCGTTGCGCGCGCTTCGCGCACGCGGCGCTCAGCGCTGCGGGGCGTGAAATACAGGGGCTGAGAGCTTCATTTCCGTCACAGGCCCGTACTTGCGCAGTCCATCGCGGATCTGCGACGCGGCGCCGATCACAACGAGAGTTGTCTGGTCGCTGCGCGGAAAGACTTGGTCTACGACGCGCCGCGCGTCCTGTATGGATACGGCCTGCAGCGCCGGGGCATATCCCTCGATGTAGCTGCGGTCCAGACCGTAGAGCTCCAGCGCGGCGAGTTGCAACGCCCATTGAGAGGCCGTCTCGAACCCGAGCGGGAACTGGCCGAGCACATAGTTGCGGGATGATTCGAGAGCGGCGGGCTCGAACGCGCCGGTGTGCAACTTGTCGAGCGTGGCGAGCGCCAAGTCGATCGCTTCGATGGTCTTAGGCGTCTGGGTGAACGAAGTCATCTGCCAGTGACCGCCTGCGGCAAGTCGGTCGAAGCGCGAGCCGGCGCCGTAGCTCAGGCCAGTGCGCACCCGCAGTTCGTTGTTGAGCATGGACGTGAAGCGTCCGCCGAACAACGTGTTCACCACATCGAGCGCGGCGCGCCGCGGATCGGCGCGAGCCACGCCGGGCGCGCCTACCCAGAAGTAGGACTGCACGGAATCCGGCGCATCGATGAGCAACACGCGCGGGCCGCCGGTCGGCTGCGGCGCAGCGGCCTCCGGCGCCGGCGACCGCGCCTTGCGCCAGCCGGAGAACGCCGAGCGCAACAGGCGCTGCATCTGCGAGGTTTCGAAGTCGCCGGCGACGGAGACGATCAACCGATCGGCGCCCATGTGCTCGCGGTAGTGGCGTTTGACATCGTCGTGCTCGAGCGCTGCGAGACTCGCCTCGCCGCCGTTCACCGGGCGTCCGTACGGATGCGCGCCGAACAGCGCGGCTGCGCCGTAGATGGGCGTGAGGGAGGCCAAGTCTGAATCCTTGGCGGCTCGTATGAACTCGATACGCCGATCGCGCAGCGCCGCGAACTCTGCGGGCTCCAGCCGCGGACGCTGCAGCATGTCGGCGAGCAGTTCGACCATCAATTGCGCATCGCGCGCCAGGAACGAGCCGCTCACCGCGATGCTGTCGGTCGCAGCGCTGGTCTGGATGGAGCCGCCGACCGAGGCCACCGTGCGCGCGAATTCGAGCGCATCGCGTTCGCCGGCGCCCTTTTCGAGCAGACCCGCGAGCACGCTCGAGACGCCGAGTGCGTCTTGCGGATCGCTCATGGCGCCGCCGCGCAGCAGCGCCGTGAACGCCAGCAACGGTACATCGCGGCGCTCGGTCAGCAGGAGCACGGCGCCATTGTCCAGCGTCACGCGCTCATGAGGAGGAACTTCGACCGGCCGCACGGCCTCGCTGGCGTGCAAGCGTGCGAGCGGCGTCATGAGCAGCGCCGCCAGCAGAAGGGCGGCCGCTGCGGCGGCCGGCGATCGCATGCGCTGCAGGGCCCGCATCAGCTTTGCTCCTCGCTTGCACGGGCGGCTGCGTTCAGCACGCCGACGGTGCGGTTGGTGGGTCGCAGAATTTCTCTTGCCAGCTTCTTAACATCAGCCGTCGTGACGCTCTCGTATGCCTCGGGCGCCGCAAACAGGCGTTTGTAGCCGCCGCGAAGGACCTGGTAATCGCCGAGCGCATGCGCCTTGCCGTTGATCGTCGCGAGTTCACGCCAGAAATCCGCGAGCGCCTGGCTGCGGGCGCTCGACAACTCCTCCTGCTCGACGCCTTGCGAAGCGAGGCGCTCGATCTCAGCGTTGAACGCCGCCTCCGCCTGCTGCACATCGCCGCCCGCCGGCAGCGAAACGAAGAACCACACGAGACTCGGGTCGAATCCGCCTTCGGCGTAAGCGTCCACGGAAATCGCCACCTTGCGTTCCTCGACGAGCGCGCGATGCAACCGCGATGCGTCGCCGTCCGTCAGGATGCGCATGAGCAACTCGAGCGTCGGGCGCCGTGGATCCGCCCCCGTCAAGCCGTGATACGCGAACTGCATCAGCGGAGTCTGCGCCTCGGCCTGGATGTGCACGCGGCGTTCGCCTTGCTGCACGGGTTCTCTGGTCACCACCGGCCGGGGCGGCGGCTGCGCCGGTATGGGCTCGAAATACTTGCGAGCGAGTGCGATGGCTGCTTGCGGATCGAGATCGCCTACCAGCACGAGAGTGCAGTTGTTCGGCGCGTAGTAGGTTTTGAAGAACGACTTGAGGTCTTCGAGGGTCCATGACTCGATATCGGAAGGCCAGCCGATGGTGGGAATCTGGTATGGGTGCGCAAGAAATGCAGTCGCTTGCACACGCTCCTGCAGGCGCCCGAAGTGACTGTCCTCGACGCGCAGGCGCCGCTCCGAATACACGACGCCGCGCTCGCTTTCGACGATTTCGGGATCGAACGACAGGTTGTGCAGCCGATCGGCCTCCAACTCGAGCACCGTCTCGAGCGCGCTGCGCGGGAACCAGTCCTGGTAGACCGTGACGTCGCTGCTGGTGAAGGCGTTGTTGCGCGCGCCGTTCGCCTCCAGCGTGCGGTCGAACTCGCCCGGGGGGCGCGCGCTCGTGCCGTTGAACATCATGTGCTCGAAAAAATGAGCAAGCCCGGTAATTCCGGGCGCCTCGTTGCGGCTGCCGACCCGCACCCAGTTGTACAGCGCAACGTTGGGAATGTCGTGGTCGGGCCAGACGATCACCTGCATGCCGTTTTCCAAGGTGACTGAGTGGACGTCTTGCTCGGATATCTGGGCGACGGCGGCGTGCGCGGCGAGCAGAGCGCATGACGCGAGCAACCTGTGCAACATCAGTTCTCCTGCCGAACGAGTTCCTCGGGGGCGGCGAATCATCACCAGTCGCAACTGATTAGTCACTACGCAAACTCAGAGCCGGCGCATCCGATGAGCGCCGCCGCAGCCAAAGACTTGTCTTATGACCACCGCCATTCTGCTCGATCAGCGCCGAGCAAGTGTGGTTGAGAACCACGGCGGGGCCAGAAAAAAACGCCGCCGGCGGGGAAGAGTCGCGCGGCGGCGTGCAGTTCGAACTTGACCTGAGGTCGTAAGTTCAGCGCAAAGATTTCGGCGAGCAACATTGCAAGCCGGGCGCCAGCCGATCGCCGATCGTGCAATCAGGGACTTACGAGGCGTTCCGACGCTGCAGATCGGTGGCTCAGGTTGACGCGCAATGTCAGGTTCGGACGTTTCTGCGCGCCAGGCTCGCCGCGATGGTCAGGCGCCGACACAGGGCCGGCCGGCTGGTGAATAATCCGTAACTCGATAGACGGAGACAGCCAATGACGAACACCCCCCGCCGCCGCATGACCGATCGGGTCGGCGCCAGTCCGACCATCGTGGGCGTCGGCGCCCACTTCACCGGAGACCTCGAATGCGGCGATCTCGTCGTGGGCGGCTCGATGCGCGGCGACGCTCAGGTGAACGGCTCGTTCACGCTCTCGGAGGGCGCGCGCTGGGAAGGCGAAGTGCGCGCCACGCAGGCCGTGATCGCAGGCGAAGTCGAAGGCGTGGTGACGGTCAGCGAGAAGCTGGAGATCAGGAAGACGGCGCGCGTGCGTGGAGCGGTGCGGGCGCGCTCCATAGCGGTTGCACGCGGCGCAGTGGTAGAAGGCGAGATGGTCGTGACCAGCGGCGAGTCTGTCTTGCACTTCGAGGAGAAGCGCGCTGGCTGATCGAGCGTCGTCGCGCGAGGCAAGTGTCGGGTTGCGGCGACGACTGTCGCGCGCGTCAGGTTCCGTCCTGGAATGCAGCGCGTATCGTATGCTCAAGCTACTGGCGCCGACCGCAATCGCCACAGGATGTCTTTGCTCAAGCTGCCGCCGAAACCGCCGGAGTTGATCGCGCATCGCGGCAACGCTGCGGAGTATCCGGAGAACTCCTTGCCGGGCCTGCGTTCGGCCCTGGAGCTGGGAAGCCGCTTCATACAGTTCGATGTGCAGCTTTCTGCAGACCGTCAGCCCGTCCTGCTCAACACCCCGAACCTGAAGCGCACGGCGGGGATCGACTGCAATGCGCTCGAGATGACCAGCGCGCAGCTCGCTGAGATTTCCGTCAATGAAACGCGGCGCTTTGCAGGACGCTACACCGACGTAGGAATCCCGACGCTCACGCAGGCCATGAGTTTGCTGGGCGAGCATCCGTCGGCGAGTGCGTTCATCGAGCTGAAGCGCGCCAGTCTGCGCGCCTTCGGTGTAGAGATCGTCGCGCGCAGAGTGTGCGACCTGCTGCGCCCGATTGCGCGACAGTGCGTGATCATCTCCCATGACCTTGCCGCGGCGCATTATGTTCGACAGAGAACTGCATTCCGGGTCGGCTGGATCCTGCAGGATTACAGCAGCCTCTCGGCGCTGAAATGCGAAGCGCTGGCGCCCGATTACGTGTTCTGCGATCACCGATTGCTGACTGAGGGCGCCTCGAGACTCTGGCGCGGTCCCTGGCGTTGGGCGATCTACGACGTGAGCTCCAGGCGGCAGGCCATGGAGCTGGCGGCCCGGGACGTGCGGCTGGTCGGGTCGCCTGAGGTGCGGACGATGCTGCGCGAGCTGAGATATGGCGGGTAGCGACCACCGCACCCGCGACCGGAGCAGTACGGCTCCGTTCCGCGCGTACGGCGCCGCCTTTTCTCTGGACTATCCGCTCTCTGCTATTCGCTATTCGCTCCTTTCATTATCAACTCCCCGACCCGTCGGTCCGCCCAGCTCGGAGCGTTGAGTCTGTCCATGAAGCCGCAGTGGCCGCCCCTCGCGATCGCGGTCACTTCCAGCAGCGGCGAGCGGGCCAGCTCATGCAGGTCGCGTGCGGGGATGATGGGGTCGTCGAGCGAGAACAGGATGTGGGCCGGCGTCTGCAGCTGCGCTAGCACGTCGCCGACGATGGCGTAGCCGTCGAAGTACGCCTCGAGACTTGGAAATTCGCTGTAGCGCTCCACGAGCACTCTGGTCATGTCACGGATGCTGCGCTGGGCGAGGATCTCGGCGAAGTCGTAGCGCTGCGGAAAGCAGCGTTGCTTCAGCCGCAGGGAGTGTTTCCACTTCGCCAGGAAGTACTGGTGATACACGAACCAACCGTTCTCCAGCACGTCCATGGTGCTGTGCGGCCGGAGCACCGGGCAGACGCCGATCGCGCGTTCCAGGCGCAGCCCGGCCGTAGGCGCACGCGCCGCCACGCGCAGTGCGAAGTTTCCGCCGAGAGAGAAACCGGCGATAGTCACTCGCTTGTCCGGCAGCGAACGCTGTATGCAGCGCACGGCGCCCACGACTTCGTCGAGCCGACACGAGTGGAAAATGTCTTCGTTCAGATGATGAGTCGGGCCGTGATCGCGGAAGTTGAGCCGGAATACGTCGCAGCCGAGCTCGAACAGGTGTGCGCCCAGCGAGAGGATGTACAGCGACTGGGCGCTGCCCTCCCAGCCATGCAACAGAATGACCAGATCGCGGGCTGCGGGCTGACCAGCGGCGCTCTGGCTCGAATAGTGTCCGAGCAGGCGCACGCCGTCGCCGCAATCGATGATCTGTTCCTGCGCGCAACGCAGCATCGCGCTCGCCCGCCGCGCGAGCAGCGGACGGCGCAGTCTGAGGCTGGGCAGAATCGATTGCAGGTGCGGGTTGGCGAGCCAGCCCGGCGGTGCGAAGTCTGGCGGGGCAGGGTGCGGGAGCGGCGCGGAAGCGTCCTTAAACGGCGCGGCTGTGCGATCCATCATTCAATATGTATAGGCGTGGATCCCGGCAGGCTCGCGGCGAAATCGGCGCCCATCAACATGGCTGGCGTGGCGAAGCCGGCGTATGGGCTCTCGTCAGGGAGATTCTGCAGGAAGGCCAGCGCCGACGACACGGTGAACACATAGGCATTCGCCGTTCGCAGGCGGCCGGTCCTCACCTGACCGGCGGCGTTACGGACTTCTCCCCACACGAATGCCGGATTGGAGGCGCGTTGCGTCTGATCGGGCGGTTTGACGCGCCGCTCGACCCCTCGTGCGAGCAGCTTGACGATCCATCGGCGCCGCAGCAGGGGCCGCAGCCGCTCGGTACGCTGCAGGCGTCGCACTGCGTGCATCGAGAGCGCGGAGTACACCTCGATGTTGGGGATGCCGGTGGAGTAGTACGCCGTGCTGACATCACCCCAGGGAACCGCCGCGGCAAGCTTCTCACCGCCGCCGAAATCGATGCGGCGCGTAATCGACCCGAGGGCGACCGAGACGATCTCGCCATCGCGGCGCACCCGGCAACCTCCGGCCAGCGATTCGATCGCTGTCTTGGCCGTGCCGCGACTCAGGTTCCCGCCGCTGTCGAAACCGAGCGCCAGATGCGTTGCGTCGGGCAGCGCCTGCCGGAGCGCAACGGCCAGGCAGTCCGTCGACGCGACGTCGAAACCCACACCCGGGCAAAGCACGACGCCGGCTCGTTGCGCCTTCTCGTGCACGCTGTGCGCCAGCTCGAAAACGTCGATCTCGCCGGTGACATCGAAGTAATGCACATGCGTGGCGAGACAGCCTTGCATCAGGGAACGCGCGGTCTGCGAGAACGGCCCGGCGCAGTTGAGCACGGCGCGCACGCCGGAGAGAGCCGCGACCATCGAGGTGTGATCGTCGAGCGAGAACACAGCGTGCGGGCAGCCGAGCTCCCGTGCGAGCTCCACGATGGGTTGCGGCGAACGCCCTGCGAGGATCGGCCGCATGCCGCGCAGCACAGCCTCGCGCGCGATGAGCTCGCCGGTGTAGCCGTTCGCGCCGTAAAGGAGCCAGGGGATGGTCATGCTGTTGGAAGAAGCGGTTGGCGGTTAGCGGTTAGCGGATAGTTCGGAAGGCGACGGTGCGGCTCGTCGAGCGCGGTGGGTCTCTGGCTATCCGCCATCCGCTATCCGCTAGTCCGCTTCTATGCCCGCTTCGGCCACGAACTCCACACGATTATTCTGGGCCGCGATGTGGTTCCACTCGCCGGCCGTCGTGCGCGAGCGTTGTTCGCCGTCTGGATAGGCAATCGCCGGCAGACGTCCTTCATGCTGTACTTCGATCGACAGCGAATCGCCCAGCTCCTGGCGCAGCGAGGAGAGTAGATTCGCGAAAGCGAGCGACTGGCGTTGTGAGGGGCTCAGGCTGTCATCGAACGGGTTGCCCACCAGGTCGCAGCGAGCGATCGGCAGATCGTTGGCGGCCATCGAGTAGCCTTCGATACCGTTGCCCGTGAGGCAGAATTCGCCCACGTACGTTGCGATGCGAATTCGACCTCGAAAATCGCCGGCCCGTAGGTTTTCGACCATCTCCTGCAAGCGCTCCAGGCGCGAACCGGAGAGCGGCGTCTCGCCATAGGGCACCAGCTCGGAGTCCAGGACCACTGCACTGGGCGCCATCGCGTCGATCGAGGCAAGCGTAGCGGTTGCTTGCGTCGTCGAAGCGGCGGGCGGCTCCGCCAACCGCAGCTGTTGTTCTTCCAGCATCACTGCAAGCTGCGCATTCGAGCGGGTCAGCTCATCGAGCGTATCCAGCGTGCGCACATACAGCACGGCCAGCACGGCCGTGGGCAGCAAGGCCAGCAGCGTCGCTGCGACCGCAAGCGGCCAGCGGCCTGCTCGTTTCGCCGGTTCCGTGGAAATCTCTGACTGGTATTCAGGGGGGCTGGCCGGCGCCTGTGATTCATGAACGCGAGATTCGCTGCTGCGCTTGTCGCCTATGCGCTGCGCGAGCGTATCCAGGCTCGCGAGCACGAAGCGCCGCAGCTCGGCCGACTGCTCTTTCAGCAGCGGCGCCAGAACCTTGCGCAACGCGGATTCGAGCTCGCCGGCTGGCCTGGAAACGGCGGGCGGAGCAGTTGATGAGTTGTCTGGCTCGTCGATCTCGACCGTCGCGGGCTGCGCCGCGACTTGGCTCACGACCGTCGGGCCTGCGCGTCGGTCGGTCAGCAAACCGAGCTGGTACAGCACGCGCGAGACGTCTGCCTGCTTGACCGTTTTCGGCAGCACGCCGACGGCGCCGAGCGCACGAGCCTGGCTGAGATACAGCTCGCCTTCCTGCGAGGTGTACATCATCACCGGGATGGTGGCGGTGGCCGGATTATTCTTGATGGCCTGAATCGCCTGGAACCCGTCCATTCCGGGCATCAAATGGTCCATGAAGATCACGTCGGGACGGTGCGTCGCGAGGAACTCGAGCGCCTGTTCGGCCGACTCGCATGTCTCGACCGCCAATGCATAACTCTCGAGCATGCGGCTCAGGATCACGCGCGCGGAGCGCGAGTCGTCGACGATCAGTGCTCGTTTGGGTGCGCTATCGGACATCTTCTTGTAGGCGTGGCGGCCAGTACGCGCGGGATGCTTTGGCGGAAAATTTTCAGTTGAGCTGGTCTTTCTGGCGTCAGGTTCTTCCTGCGTCAGGCAGCCGACCTGCTCGATTGCGGTTCTGACGCATTAGGGTAAGCGCAGCGGGCGCGCGGCGCCACTGCGGTGAGCTGTCGCCTCGCGCGACATCGCGCGGCGCGCCCCATCGGCTATCCGCTATCCGCCGCGAGGTCCTCGCCGAGTATGCTGGTCCGGCTGTTCGAACCGCAGGGGGAGCTGGCGATGGCGTACTCGACGGCGGACATTCGCAATATCGCCCTGGTCGGTCAGGCGGGCGCGGGCAAGACGGCGCTTGCCGAAGCGTTGTTGGCGCAGGCGGGTGCGCTGCGCTCTCGTGCAAGCGCGGAGCGCGGCGCGACAGTGTGCGACTTCGATCCGCAGGAGAAACAGCTCGGCCATTCGCTGGACGCCGCCATCGTGCACTTCGAAGCGGGCGGGGCGCACGTGAATCTCATCGATACGCCAGGCTACCCAGATTTCGTCGGGCGCGCGCTGTCGATGCTGGAAGCGGTGGAGACCGCGGCAGTGGTGGTCAGCGCCGTGAACGGCGTAGAGCCGGTGACTCAGCGGATGATGGAGCTCGCTGCGGATCGCGGCCTGTGCCGGTTGATCGTCGTCAACAAGATCGACAGTCGCGAGGCCGAGCCCGAGCGGGTGCTGGCGGAGCTGCGCGAGACCTTCGGCCGCGAATGCCTGCCGCTCAACTTGCCGGCCGACGGCGGACGCAGTGTCGTCGATTGCTTCTTCCATCCGGGCGAGGGTAGAGCCGACTTTTCCGATGCGGCGGCGGCGCATACCCAGATCATCGATCAAGTCGTGGAGGTCGATGAGAAGCTGATGGCCCTGTACCTCGAGCAGGGCGAGGCGCTTTCGCCCGAGCAACTGCACGAGCCGTTCGAGCAAGCGCTGCGCGAAGGCCATCTCACGCCGGTGTGCTTCGTGTCTGCAGAGACGGGCGCCGGCGCGCCACAGCTCCTCGAGATCTTCGGGCGGCTCATGCCGAATCCTTTCGAGGGCAATCCCCCGCCGTTCCTGCGCGGCGCGGGGCCGACGGCGGAGCGCGTGAGCGTTGCGCCCGACCCGGACCGTCACGTGATCGCACATGTGTTCAAGGTGAACATCGATCCGTTCGTCGGTCGGCTCGGCGTGTTCCGCGTGCACCAGGGCGTGGTGCGCGCGGGGGCGCAGCTTTTTATCGGCGACGCCCGCAAGCCCTTCAAGGTTGCGCACCTGTACAAGATACAAGGCAGGCGCCACATTGAAGTCGCGAGCGCGGTCCCGGGAGACATCTGCGCCGTATCCAAGGTGGACGATCTGCACTTCGACGCTGTGCTGCACGACTCGCACGACGAGGATCATTACCACCTCAAATCGATCAACTTCCCGCCGGCGATGGCCGGCGTTGCGATCGAGCCCGAGCGGCGCGGCGAGGAACAGAAGCTTTCCGACGCCCTGCACAAGCTCATGGCGGAGGATCCGTGCGTGCGCATCGAGCATCATGCGGGCCTCAACGAGACGGTGCTGTACGGCATGGGCGATCTGCACTTGCGCGTGCTGCTCGACCGTATGAGCGAGCGCTACGGCGTGCGCTGCAAGACGCATCCGCCGAGCATTCCCTATCGGGAGACGATCACTCGTCCGGCCGAAGGGCGTCATCGTCACAAAAAGCAGACCGGCGGCGCCGGCCAGTTCGGCGAGGTGTGCCTGCGCATCGAGCCGCTCGGGCGCGGTCAGGGTTTCGAGTTCGTGGATGAAGTCGTCGGCGGCGCCATTCCCTCGCAGTTCATCCCGGCGGTCGAGAAGGGCGTCCGTCAGGTGCTCGAGGAGGGCGCAATCGCCGGTTTTCCGCTGCAGGACCTGCGAGTCGTGGTGTACGACGGCAAGCACCACCCGGTGGACTCCAAGGAGGTGGCCTTCGTCTCTGCAGCGCGTCGCGCTTTTCTGAACGCGTGTCGTGAAGCCGGGCCGATCGTGCTCGAGCCGGTCGTGAAGGTGGAGGTTACTTCGCCGAGCGGTTGCACCGGCGACATCACCGGCGACCTCGCGACGCGCCGGGGACGTGTGAGCGGCAGTCAATCGCTCGCGGGTCAGCGTACGCGCATCAGCGCGCTCGTCCCGCTCGCCGAGCTCAACGACTATCAATCGCGCGTCAAGTCGCTCACCGGCGGCGAGGGTGCGTACACGATGGAGTTCAGTCATTACGATCCGATTCCGCCGCGCAAGCAGCAGGAATTGATGCAGGCGTTCCGGCGAGTGGAAGAGGATTAGGGTTAACCTACTGCCCCGACGGTTCAGCCCAAAGGAATGCCCGCAATGCAAGGCGTTTCGAGCGGGCGACGCCATCCGCTGTCCGCTTCTCTCCGGCATGGGCGCGCCGCTTGGCGCGATCCAGGCGCTGCGTTCATCATCGATGGATGAGAGAAGGTTCGGCTCGTGGTTCAGTAGGTCGTCATCCATCGGCGCAGCGCCGTGCGGCGAGGGCGCTCCTGATCGTTGGCGTGGCCGTAGCCGCGCTGGCGGCCGGCGTGGTGTTGGCGATCGACGACGCGGAATTGCAGATCGAGGCGATTCAGGGCGACGGATGGCGCGTCGAGGACATGAGCGTTCGCTTTGCGCTCGAGCGGGAGGCTGTGCAGGGCGCCGTGACTATCGGGCGCATGCAGATGGACATGCTCGCGCGCGAACTGCGCGAGGTGCGCATCGATTGCCCGCGACTTGAGACCTCGGTCGAGGCGTTTGCGTGCCGCGACGCTCGGGTCGCAGCCGACTGGCCGGAACTCGGCGTTCAGACGTTCGCGGCCAGCGTCAGGTATGGACGTAGCAGCGGCGCGCTCACGCTGGAGTTGCGGGATGTGCGACTCGGCGGCGGAAGCGGCGAGTTGGCGTTGGCGATAGCGGGCGGCGACTGGCGCGCGTCCGTCGAGCTCAACGAAGTCCCAGTCGCCCTGCTGATGAAGCTCGCCGCGGCGGGCGGCGCCCCCGAGCCGACGTTCTCGGCGGATGCGGGAGTCGCCACCGCGTTTGTTCGCGCGCACGGCTCGCGGAAGACGTTGCAGGCGGCCAGCGTCGCAGGCGGCGTGAGCGGCCTCACGCTGAACAATGAAAGCGGCAGCATCGCTACGGACCAACTCGTTGCGCAGTTCTCTGGACAGGTGCTGCGGTCGTCTTCCGGATGGACGTACTCCGTGGATCTGAGCTCCCGGCAAGGTCAGGCGTACGTGCAACCGATCTTCGCCGACTTGGCCGCCCATTCACTGCGTTTGGGCGTGCACGGAGTGATCGACGGGCGGCGCGTCACAGCCGAGACGTTCTCATTCGATCACGAGGGCGTTGCGCAAGCGGACGGCGCGTTCGTCCTGGCGCTCGGCGCGGAGCGTGCGCTCGAATCGCTCGACGTGCAGTTGCGAACGCTGCAGTTTCCGGGCGCTTACGCCAGCTACTTCCAGCCGCTGCTGCTCGACACCAGCTTCAAGTCCATGAGTACGGCTGGTCGGGCGTCCGGCCGGGCAGTCATCGCCGAGGGCGAGCTGCGCCTGATCGACCTTACGCTCGACGATCTGACGCTCGATGACGGCGCGTGCAACCTCGTCCTCGCCGGACTGAACGGGCGCGTTCGGTGGCGCGGCGACGAGGCGAATCCGGTCGAGCCATCCGACTCGGTCTTGCGTGTGGCGAGCGGCGCTCTGCTCGGGCTCGACGTAGGTCCGAACGAGTTGCGTTTCAGCGCCGCCGGTCGCGAGGTTCGGCTGCTGCGGCCGACGCGGATCCCGTTGCTTGACGGCGCTGTGGCCGTGAACCGCTTGCACATTCGCAACGCCGCGACGCCGGACGTCGAATTCGAGATAGACGCCGCCGTGGAGCCGATCTCTGTGGAGCGATTGAGCCGAGCGTTCGGGTGGCCGGAGTTCGGCGGCAGCATTGGCGGAGAGGTGTCGCAATTGCGTATGCAGGAGGGCGTCGTAACGCTGGGAACGACCCTGCAGGCGCAGGTGTTCGACGGCGCCGTGCGCATCAGCGATCTCGAACTCGAGCAGCCCTTCGGCCAGTGGCCGCGATTCAATGCGAGCATCGAGCTCGAGAATCTCGATCTGGAGCTGTTGACCCAGGCGTTCTCTTTCGGCCGAATCACGGGGCGGCTGTCGGGCGCGGTTCTGGGGTTGGAGCTGTTCAACTGGACGCCGGTTTCGTTTGATGCGCGGCTGTATACGCCTGCCGGCGACCGCTCGCGCCATCGCATCAGCCAGCGCGCCGTCGAGAGCATCGGCAGCATCGGCGGCGGTAGGGCGGGTGTGACGGCCGCGCTCTCCAGCGGCGTTCTGCGCTTCTTCGATGACTTCAACTACGACCGGCTCGGCGTGTCGTGCCGCCTCGAGAACGAGGTGTGCTACATGGACGGAGTCGCGCCTGCGCCCCAGGGCGGCTACTACCTGGTGAAGGGCCGGGGCCTGCCGCGCATAGACGTGATCGGCGGCGCTCATCGCGTGGACTGGCCGCGGCTCGTGCGGCAGTTGGTCGCGGCGACCGAGTCGGCGGGGCCGATGGTGGAGTAAAGTATCCTTCGATCAAATCAGCGGAGCAGTTCGTATGTCTCGACTCCTGTCCCTGCCAGTCGCGGCGCTGTGTCTTGCGTTGTCCGCGTGCGTGACGATCAACGTATATTTCCCGGCGGCGGCGGCCGAAAAGGCCGCGGACAAGATCATCGATGACGTGTGGGGCGCCCAGCAGCGCTCCGAGGAGTCGCCGCGCCGGCGGGACGATCAGAGCAGCGCGCTCGATGCGCCTTTCGGCGGGCGCGACGCGACGCGCGTGCTGCTCGCTGCAGCGGAGGCCGTGCTCGACCTGCTGATTCCGGCCGCTCACGCGCAGGCGGACATCAATGTCTCCACTCCGCCGATACGTCAGCTGACGCAATCGATGGAAAGCCGGCACTCACAATTGCGCAAGTACTACGACTCCGGCGCGGTGGGTCTGACGCGCGACGGGCTGGTGCAGGTCCGCGACCAGAATCTCATTCCACTTCCGGAGCGCAATCTGGTGCGCAAGCTGGTCGCAGACGAGAACGCCGATCGCGCCAACCTGTATCGTGAGATCGCTGCGGCGAACGGCCATCCCGAGTGGGAAGCCGACATTCGCAGCACGTTCGCCGCGCGCTGGATCGAGCGGGCGTCGGCCGGGTGGTGGTGTCAGGATTCGAACGGGGCCTGGAAGCAGAAATAAGGCGAAGCGATCCGTTCTTGCTCGAGTTCGGCGTCGCCCGCTCAGACGACGCTCGACATAACGCCTGACAAAAAAAAGCCCCGCGCCTTTCCGCGGGGCTTTCGTTTCCGAGTCGACGATTTCTTCGCGTTGTTGGGTGGCGTCGGCCAAATCAGGAAACGTCGCTGTCGCTCAGCCCTTCAATCCCCATGCGACTCGCCGCGTTGCGGTTCGGGTCGGCGTCGTCGTGACGCTTTGTGGTCTGCTCCTCATTCCCCTAGCGGCGCCATCTTCCGCTTCTACCCTTCCCGGGTCGCAGTTCGATCTTTATGGGAGCAAGCACCGTGCCGTAAATCGGCGCTGGTCAAGGAAACAATGCGTTACCTACTGATGCGGCTGCTGTCACACGCTCCCATGGTCCGTACAGCGAAGCGGTTGTAAATCCGGCCGACAGGTCGCCCGAAGCGTTCCGAGCTTCCGGCTCTCGTTCAACGAGTCTTCGATCACTCAGACGAACCGCGGCAGTTTGACCGTGACCGCGACGCCGCTGCGGTCGGGCAGATTCGCGGCGCTGACCGAGCCGCCGTGAAAGTCTGCGATCAAGCGCACGATGTACAGGCCGAGACCGAGGTGGGGTTTATCAGCGCGGCTCGAGCGGCCGCTGACCAGCGATTCGAACAAACGATCGTCGATGTGCGGCGGCAGGAGCGGCCCTTCGTTGCGCACCGTGAGCCGGCAGCTCCGTGCGTCGTACTCGAGCTCGATGGCGATCGACGCGTCGGGCGGCGCGAAATCGGCGGCGTTGTCCATCAGCTTATCGAGCATCTGTGCGATGAGGTCGGGCGAGCCGAGTACGATGCATGGCTCCTCAGGCGTGCGGACTTCGATGCGACGTCCGGTGAAACTGTGCTGATAGGCCTGACCCATGTCCTGCACGATTGCGCGCAGATCGAACTTGATGCGCTCGGTGTGCTCGATGCTCTGCTCGACGCGGGTAGCCTCGCTCATCGCGCTGAGGATCGCATGGGCGCGATTCGCTCCTTCCCGTGCGCGCGTCAGATAGCTTTGCGCGGAGGCGGGCAGGCGTTCATTTTCCGAAGCGAGATTCTCCAGCGACGAGCTGACGATGGTCAGTGGAGTGCGCAACTCGTGCGACAGCTTCGAGCCCAGCGTCTGCAAGTAGCTTGTGTACTCCTGCACGCGCTTGAGCAGCGTATCGTACGTGCGCGCGAGCGCACCGAGCTCGTCCCGAGCGGACGTGCCGGGGATGCTCGGCTCGATGCGCCCTTCGGGCGTCAGCGCCGTCGCGGCGGCTTGCGAGAGGCGGCGGATGCGATGCGAAAGACGCGCTGCGAACAACAAGGCGATGACCACGGTCAGGACCGTCGCCAGCAGCGTGAGATTCAGCAGGCGGGTGAGAGCAAGCTCGCGCACCAGCGCAAGCTGCTCTCCCGGCTGTTCGACCACCAGCGCGCCGAGCGTCTGTCCATCGATGCGCACTGGCACGGCGGCGCGCACCACCGAAGGCTCGCCCGCGCCTTCCTCGAACCAGATGGCGCGACTTTCCCCGCTGCGCGCTTCATCCACGGGCGGGCCCCACATGCCGTACGGCAATCCGTAGGGCCGCACCGGATTTTCGCTGCGCGTGGACAACATCCGATAGATCGAGCGCGTGAATCCTTCGCTGTCCTCGTGCAGCCCTGGGTATCGGGCGGGCGCCTGGTTTACAGCGATAGAGCCGGCGCGCGCCAGCAGCCAGCCGTGCACGTCGACCACGGAAGCCCGGACGCCTTCCGGTGCGTATTGTTCGAGGCGCTGCCTGAGCAGTTCGGACCCCGTGTGCAGCCAGGCGAGCGTGGACTGGCTGTACACGTGGTCGCGCTCATCCAGTGCGTGCACCGATAGCTGTGCGCCGAAGAGATTGATGGGACCGCGCAACTCGACGGCGTAGCCGCTGGTGGTCTGACGCCAGACGCCCGAAATCAAAGGCGCCTGTTCATCGAGCACAGTCCACGGGGCGCCGATGCTGCAGGCGCGCACCACTATCGGGCCAGGCGCCAGCGCGCTGATCGACCAGGCGCGTTCACGGCCGAACTCATCGCGCGTCAGTATGATGAGCCGGTCGTAGCGGCCGCTCTCGTGAGCTGGTGATTCGAAGCGCACGCGCGCGGTCGTCACCTCTACGTACATGTGCATCGAGCGGCCGTGCACGCCGACGCGCACCAGCGGCGCGTTGGCGACGGCTGAGCCGGCGTGGTCGAAACCTGGAACCGGCCGCGAGGGTTGCGGCCATTCATCCGGGAAACCGTCGAGCAGGGGCTCGCCCGGGGTCAGCGGCGCGAACAAGTCTCCGCGAACCGCGTCGAACTGCTCCCTGAGCTCGCGCGAGCGGTACAGCAGCTCGGGCTGGCTCGCCACCACGCGGCTCATCACGTCGGCGGTGGTCAGCAGTGCGGCCTCTTGCCCGCGGCGCAGCGTCTCCTCCATCTGGGCGGCGTAGCGCCATCCCGCCCACGGCAGGACCAGCGTGAGCAGACTGAGCAGCAGCAGCTTGGCGCGCAGCGACACGTGCTGAGTTCAGCCTTCCTTCCAGCGGTAGCCCATGCCGTACATCGTTTCAATGGCGTCGAATTGTGGATCGATCGCCTGGAACTTCCGGCGAATGCGCTTGATATGCGAGGTGATGGTGTTGTCGTCGAGCACTACGTTGGCGGCGTCCATGAGCTGCTGGCGATTCTTCACGTGTCCAGGGTTCCGGGCGAGCGCGTGTACGATCCAGAACTCAGTAAGGGTGAGGCCGAGCGCTTTGTCGCGCCAGGTCGCATGCAGCCTTGCAGCGTCAATCGTCAGCGCCCCGCGATGGAGGATCTGGTCGCCGCTCGAGGGCTGGGTCAGCGCCTCGATGCGGCGAAACAGTGCGCTTACCCGTGCGATCAGGTGCGTGAGGCTGAGATCTTTCGTGAGATAGTCGTCCGCGCCGAGACGCAGGCCGGAGACCGCATCGAGCTCGCTGTCGCGGGCCGTGAGGAAAATGATCGGCAGTTGCGCCGACATCGCGCGCAGCTCCCGGCACAGCTCGAAACCGCCTTCCGGCTCATCGCGCAGGCCCACATCGATGACGGCGAGATCCGGCAGTCGGGTGCGGAAGGCTTCCAGCGCCTCCGTGCGGCCGCCGTAGGCGCGCACCGCATAACCGTGGCGCTGAAACGCGGCCGCATAGTTGTCGCGGATGGCGGGCTCGTCTTCGATGATGGCGACGACTTTCTTCATCGGTGCTGCGTGCAGAGATACGCAGGCACAGTCTAGGGAAGCTCGGATTCACCGACTACCCCGACGGCGGGAATCGAAGAAACGCCCATAATGCAGCGGACTCGAGCGCGTTGACGCTGCAGAAACAAGGACATCAGAGTTCGCTAGGGAAGCTCGGATTCACCGACTACCCCGACGGCGGGAATCGAAGAAACGCCCATAATGCAGCGGACTCGAGCGCGTTGACGCTGCAGAAACAAGCAGAGTTCGCCAGGGAAGCTCGGATTCACTCGCCGCCCCGATGGCGCGAGTCGAACCAGATCCCGTAAGCTGGCGCAAATCGGCGACGCCCCATTGCCCGAAGCTGCGGGCAAGGCTAGGGTTCAGGGCGCATTCAGTGCGCTGCGTCGAGGCTCTTGACCGCCGACGCCGCCCGAGGCGGCCGGTGCGAACTCGAACTCGGCCATGAGGTTTCGACCGGCGATGCTGCTCCGTCCTTGAATGTCGACGGGCATCGACTTTATCAGCGCTCATTATCTCTTCAGGAGAGGACATCGAATGAACAATACAACCGTGAAGTCGGCCGTCGTCGCAACGGCGCTGCTGTCGTTGGCCGCCTGCACGACTGTCAATCCCTACACGCGCGAGACGCAGACCAGCAAGGCCGTGAAGGGCGCCGGCATCGGCGCCGCCGCGGGCGCGGTCGTCGGTCTGCTCACCAAGGGCGACAAGCTCGAGAACGCGCTGATCGGCGCGGGCGTCGGCGCAATCGCCGGCGGCGGCGTCGGCTACTACATGGATGTCCAGGAGGCGAAGCTGCGTCAGCGCCTCGAGGGCACCGGCGTAAGCGTCACACGCATGGGCGACAACATCACCTTGAACATGCCGAGCAGCATCACGTTCGCGCTGAACAGCGCAGATCTGAACGCGCAGTTCTACAACGCACTGAACGGCGTAGCCATGGTGCTGAAGGAATACGATAAGACGGTGGTCGAGGTGGCCGGTCATACCGACAGCACCGGCAGCGATCAGTACAACCTGCAGCTCTCACAGCGCCGCGCGCAGTCGGTCGCGAGCTATCTGATCAGCCAGGGCGTAAGCAGCCAGCGGCTGATGACGGTGGGTGGGGGCGAAGCGTACCCGATCGCATCCAACGATACGGAGCAGGGTCGGGCGGCCAATCGCAGGGTGGAGCTGACGATCGTGCCGGTCACCAAGCAGAGCTGACCCGGCGTGTGCTCGCCTGCTAGGGGCTGAATGACGAGGGCCGATCCCCGGGCGGGGATCGGCCCTCTTGTGTGGTCCTACGTTTTTGTCGAGACGCCTGCTGGCCCGAGCGCCGCTGACCTCGCGCAAGGTCGCCAGCTTACGCCGCTTCGGCGATCAGGCCGCGCAGCTTCTTGATCGCGTTCGCTTCAATCTGCCGGATGCGCTCCGCCGAGACGCCGTACTGACTGGCCAGCTCGTGCAGCGTGGCTTTTTCCTCGGTCATCCAGCGACTGCGCAGGATGTGCTGGCTGCGCTCGTCCAGGGTCTGCAGTGCGTCGGCCAAGCGTTCGGCCGTATCTTCATCCCACTGCTCGCGCTCGACGGCCACCGACGGGTCGGCTTCCGGATGCGGCAGGTATGCGGACGGCGAATAGACGTTCTCGTCGTCATCGCTGTCGGGCGCCGGGTCGAACGACAGGTCGCGCGAACTCAGGCGCTGCTCCATGTCTGCGACCTCGGCGGTCGAGACGCCCAGGTCGCTCGCGATCGCGCGCGTCTCGCCTTCCGTGAGCCATCCCAGGTTCTTCTTGAAACGGCGCAGGTTGAAGAACAGCTTGCGTTGCGCCTTGGTGGTTGCGATCTTCACCAAGCGCCAGTTCCGCAGCACGTATTCGTGGATCTCGGCGCGGATCCAGTGCACGGCGAAGGACACCAGCCGCACGCCCACATCCGGGTCGAAACGCTTCACTGCCTTCATCAGCCCGACGTTGCCCTCCTGGATGAGGTCGCCGACCGGCAGCCCGTAGCCGCTGTAGCCGCGGGCGATATGGACCACGAAACGCAGATGCGACAGGACGAGCTGGCGCGCGGCTTCAAGATCCTCGTGTTCACGGTAGCGGTTGGCGAGCAGGACCTCGTCCTCTCGGCTGAGTACGGGTATGCGCGAAACGCGGTCGATGTAAGCATCGAGGCTACCGACCGGTCCCGCCAGAATCAGGTCGGCGCGCGGCAGTGCTAGCGCGGTATTGGTCATCAGGTGGATCCCCTCCGGATTAAATTGTAGTCAAGTTTAGCAGTCGCGGGGTTGGAGTGCTAAAGGACGTCAAAGGTTCCGCAGCGAAGGCCACGGCGGGCCCGTGCAGGAGGTAAGTCGTTGATCTTAAACGGCTCGCGGGTGTAATGGTTCCCGGGTGAAGGTCAGGCGTCCTGCGGAATGGGCGTTCACACGGGCGGGAACGCCGTCCAGGGACGGCCCGGCGGGAGCATCGCGAAGGTTGTCTTGGGCCGCCTCCATCCCGGCCGGGACGGCGACCGTGGACCGAATCCAAGCCCTATGTAGGTTCGATCCGACGCAGATGACGAGTGGCCGCGACGTACGACCCGAGCCATCCGAGCAGCGCGCCCGCGCCGAGCAGGGTGAGTGAAGCGTTCAGATCGAGCGCCTGAACCTGGAAGCTGCTGCCGTATAGCCCAGCGATTCGTCCAACCGGCTGGCGCAGCAGCGCGACGGCCACGGCGGCGATGATCCAGGCGATCAAGCCTCCGGCCAAGCCATACCACACGCCGTTGTACAAAAACGGGCGACGGACAAAGGCGTCGCTCGCCCCGACCAACTTGGCCACCTCGATCTCCGAGCGGCGATTCTGGATGTCCAGCCGGATCGTGTTGCCGACGATCACCATCACCCCCAGCGCGAGTACGCCCGCGATCAGCAGCCCGGCGCGCCGGATCGCCTCGATAATGGCGTTCAGGCGGTTCACCCAGGCGGCGTCGAGCTGCACCACGTCCACCGACGGGATGGCGCGCAACTCGTCGGCGAGCGCTTCGAGCTGCTGCAGCGCTGCGTAGCCCTGCGCAGGGCGCACCACCAGCGTGTGGGGCAGCGGATTCTCATTGAGCGCGTCGACAGCCTCGCCGAATCCGGAATGGCGGCGGAATTCCTTCAGGGCGTCCTGAGCCAAGATGAGCTCCACGGAGGCGATGTCCCGCCGCTGGCCCCAGCGCTGAGCAAGTTTCTGCGCCTCCTCGACCGAGGTCGGGCGCTTCAGATACGCGGTCAGGTCGAGCGCACGCTCCCAGCCGCCGGTGGCGATCCGGGCGTTGGTCACGAACACATGCAGACAGGCCGGCAGGGCCAGCGCGACGCCGATCACCAGTGTGGTCAGCGCCGTCGCGAGCTTGTGCTGTGAGAGCCTGCCGAGCGAGCCGATCAGCGTCTGTGCATGCCTCGTGAGCCACGCGATCATGGCGCCGCTCCTTCGCTGCGCGCGATGAACTGGCCAGGATCGAGCAGCGGCTCGATCGGAGCGGTCTCGCTCTCGGCGATGCGTCCCGCCTCGAGGCGCACGCGCCGCACGGGGAAGCGCTCGAGCAGGTAGAGGTCGTGGCTCGCCACCAGCACCGTCACCCCGACTTCGTTGAAGCGCCGGAAGATATTCATCACCTCCACGGAGAGCTGCGGATCCAGATTGCCCGTGGGCTCATCGGCGATCAGGATAGGCGGCTTGCTCACGACCGCGCGCGCAATGCCGACGCGTTGCTGCTCGCCGGTGGAAAGCTCGAGCGGCGCGCTGCGCTCGCGGCCGAGCAGCCCCACTTGATCGAGCGCGGCGCGTACGCGCCGGCCGATCTCCTTGGATCCGACGCCTGCAATGATGAGCGGCAGCGCGACGTTGTCGAAAATGGTGCGATCGTGCAGCAGCTTGTGGTCCTGAAAGACCATGCCGATCTGGCGCCGGAACGCCGGGATCTTCGAGCGCGGCACGGCGGCGACGTTGCGGCCGTTCACCACGAGCTGTCCGCGGGTCGGCCGCTCGATCAGTGCGATCAGCTTGAGCAGGCTCGACTTGCCCGCCCCGGAGCGCCCGGTGACGAACACCATCTCGCCGGCGCCGATCTCCAGGGACAGATCGTTGAGCGCTTCGCGGCCGTTTGGATAGCGTTTGAAGACGTGGTCGAAGCGGATCAAGGCGCCGGCTTCCCTGTCAGCCCGGGGTTGCAGCGCCGGAAGCGTCGCGTTTCAGCAGGGCGTCGACGAACGCCTCGGCGTCGAACGCCGCGAAGTCCTCGGCCGATTCGCCCACGCCGATGTAACGCACCGGCAGCTGTAGCTCGCTCGCGACGGCGAATACGATGCCGCCTTTGGCCGTGCCGTCGAGCTTGGTGATCACCACGCCGGACACGCCCAGCGCTTCGTTGAACAATCGGGCCTGCTGCAGGGCGTTCTGACCCTGACTCGCATCGAGCACGAGCAGCACTTCGTGGGGAGCGCGCGCGTCGACGCGGCCCATGACGCGCTTCACTTTCTTCAGCTCCTCCATCAGGTTCGATTGCGTATGCAGGCGCCCGGCGGTGTCCGCCAGCAGCACGTCGATGCGCCGCGCCTGCGCCGCCTGCATCGCGTCGAAGACGACGGCGGCTGGGTCCGCCCCGGTCGCCTGCGCGATCACGGCGACGTCGTTGCGCTGCCCCCAGATCTGCAACTGCTCCACGGCGGCGGCGCGGAAAGTATCGCCCGCCGCGAGCATCACTCTCATTCCCTGGCTCTTGAACAGCCGTGCGAGTTTGCCGATGGTCGTCGTCTTGCCGGCGCCGTTGACGCCGACGACCAGGATCGCGAACGGGGCGGCGCTGCGGTCCACGACGAGCGGCTGCGCATACGGCTGCAGAATCTCGAGGAGCGTAGCCCGCAGAGCGCCGAGCAGCGCGTCCAGATTGCTGAGCTCCTTGCGGGCGACCTTCTTGCGCAGTCCCTCGAGAATGCGCTCGGTGGTTTCGACGCCCACGTCGCCGACGATCAGCCGCGTCTCGAGCTCCTCGAGCACCTGCTCATCGATCCGTCCACCGGGGATGAGGTTGGCCAGGTCATATGTGAGCCACGAGTCGCCGCGGTTGAGGCGCGCACGCAGGCGCTTGAACAGGCTGACTTTCGGTTGCGTCGTCGATTCGGCGGTGGGCTCGGCCGCTGAAGGCGATCGCGTCTGCGATTCGCTGGCCGATTCCCGTGCAGGCTCTGTGTTCTGCGTCTGCTTGTCCGCAGGCCGGCGCTCCAAGGCTGCAGAGTCAGCCGCCTGCTCGGGCTGCCCGACAGCGGCCTCGTTCGCGGTCTTCTGCGCCTCCTGCTCGGCAGGCTGCGCAGCGTCATCGGACTTCTTTTTCCAGCGAAAGCCGAACATTACAAATCGTCGCCGGGTCGTGTGTGTTCGAGGGGGCAAGCGTCGCGCGGATTCTAGCAGCGCCGCGCCGCTCGCTGCGCCCGTGCAGGACCGATGCGGCCGCGGTCCTTCACGACCGTTCATTTATGATGGCCGCCATGCGCCGGCCCGTCCGCAAATCCACCGCAGCGCGCCCGAGCTCGGGCGCCAACCGCCTGCGCATCATCGGCGGGCGTTGGCGCGGCAGGCCGCTCGAGTTCCCGGACGTCGCGGCCGTTCGACCGACCGCCGATCGCGTGCGCGAAACGCTGTTCAATTGGCTGCAGGCGCACGTGTTGGGCGCGCGCTGCCTGGATCTTTACGCCGGCAGCGGCGCGCTCGGCATCGAGGCGCTGTCGCGCGGCGCTGCGCACGTCACGTTCGTCGATCGCGATTCACGACTCGGCGCCCATATCGCCGCCACTTTGCAGCGGCTGGGCGCAACCAGCGCCGAGGTCGTCGTAGATGAGGCGCAACGCTTTCTCCGACGCACGCCGCAGCCGTTCGACATCGTGTTCCTCGATCCGCCGTTCGGCGCCGAAGATCTTCAGCAAGTGCTCGCAGCGCTCGACCGCGGCTGGCTCGCGGAGCAAGCGTGGGTATACCTGGAACGCGCGGCGCATGACGGATTGCCGGCGCTGCCGCCGGGTTGGAGTGAGCACCGGTCGGGGCGCGCCGGGCAGGTCGGCTATCATTTACTGCGCGTTGCACGCTGAAGTTCTCTACACACTTCACACACTTCGAGAGGCCTCCCATGACCGGCGCGATGTATCCCGGCACGTTCGATCCCATCACCAACGGTCATCACGACCTGGTGCGGCGGGCCGCCGATATCTTCGACCGGGTGGTGGTCGCCATCGCGGCCAACCCCGGTAAGGCGCCGCTGTTCACCGTGCAGGAGCGCGTCGACCTGGCCCGTGAAGTGCTGAGCGGCATTCCCAACGTCGAGGTCACCTCGTACACCGGCCTGACCGTGGATTTCGCGCTTCAGCATGGGTTGCGCGTGATCGTGCGCGGACTGCGGGCCGTGTCGGATTTCGATTTCGAGTTCCAGCTCGCGACCATGAGCCGACATCTGTCGGACAAGGTCGACTACGTGTTCCTCACGCCGGTCGAGCAGTTCAACTTCATTTCCTCCACGCTGGTGCGTGAGATCGCGAGTCTGGGCGGGGCTGTGGGACAGTTCGTACATCCCCGCGTGGAGGCCGCGCTGCAGGAGGCGTGGGCCCGGCGTCGCGCCCAGCAGGCGCCATGAGGAGCCGCCGCTGACCTGGACCAGGGGCTATCGCTGACAGCTCGGGCAGAAGTACGTCGATCGCCCTCCTTGGACGAGACGCCGGATCGGCGTTTTGCACCGACGACAGGGCTCGCCAGCTCGCTCGTACACGAACAGCTTCTGGCGGAAATATCCAGGCGCTCCATCGGGATCGGCATAGTCGCGCAGCGTCGTTCCGCCCGCTCGGATCGCCTCGCTCAGAACGGCTTTGACCGCGGCCGCCAGCGCGTCGAACTCGGCGCGTCGGATGCGGCCGGCCGCGCGCCGCGGTCGGATTCCCGCGCGGAACAGCGCCTCGCTCGCGTAGATGTTTCCCACTCCGACGACAACCCGGCCGTTCATCAGGAGCTGCTTGATGGCGATGCTGCGGCCGCGTGCAACGCGCGCCAGGTACGCGCCGTCGAAGGCGTCCGATAGCGGCTCCGGCGCCAGCCCGCGCAGCAAACGATGAGTGAGCGGGTCCTCTGTGGTCCACAGCAGGCTGCCGAAGCGACGCGGATCGTTGAAGCGCATGCACAAGCCGGAATCGAGTACGACGTCCACGTGGTCGTGCAGTCGTGGAGCGATGTCGTGAGCCAGCAGCCACAGACTCCCCGACATGCCCAGATGCAGAATCAGCGCTCCGCGGTCCAGATCGAAAATCAGATACTTGGCGCGCCGGCGGACC
>JAVEVD010000006.1:99961-113022 GCA_034005205.1 Steroidobacteraceae bacterium
TGGACCTGCTGCTGTTCGGCGTGCCGGGCGTCATCATCGTGGCGGTGCAGATGCTCGCCAACCCACTCATGGCCGCCGGCGTGATCAATGGAATCGGCCACTACTACGGCTACCGTAACTTCGAATGCCCGGATGCGGCTCGCAACATCGTTCCGTGGGGCTTGCTGGTGGCCGGCGAAGAGCTGCACAACAATCACCACGCCTTCCCCAGCTCGGCCAAGTTCTCGATTCGCCGCTGGGAATTCGACATCGGCTGGGTGTACATCCGGACCTTCCAGGCGCTGGGCCTGGCCAAGGTGCTGCGCGTGGCGCCCGAGCCTGTGCGCGTCGAGTCTCGCAAGCATGTCGATCTGGAAACCGTGCGCGCCGTGATCGTCAATCGCATGCACGTGCTGCGCGAATACACGCGCAACGTCACTCTGCCTGTATTCCGCGATCAGCTGCAGGAAGCGCGCAGCGGCGTCACGCGGCGTGTGAAAAAGCTGCTGGTGCGTGAGCCGGTGCTGCTGGACGCCAGCGCGCAGTCGCGCCTGAAGGAGGTGCTTGCGCAGAATCAGGCGCTGAAGACGGTGCACGAGTATCGCGAACGCCTGAGAGTGCTGTGGAGCGGCGCGAACATGAGCAACGAGAAGCTGCTGCAGCACCTGCGTGACTGGATCGCCCAGGCCGAGGCGAGCGGCGTGAAGTCGTTGCAGGACTTCGCAGCGAGCCTGCGCGGATACGCGATGCAGCCGGCCTGAGGGCTGGCGCGAGGTCGACGCCGGGAAGCTCGACTGGCGGCAAACACGCGGCCGACGTTCTCGCGAGCGGACAGACAAAGAAAAAGCCCGCCTAAGGCGGGCTTTTTTGATCTTGGCGCCCCGGCGAGGCCGGGCAGCCTACTTGATCTTGGCTTCCTTGTAGGCGACGTGCTTGCGCGCCTTGGGGTCAAACTTCCTCACTTCCATCTTGTCGGGGTGAAGACGCTTGTTCTTGGTCGTCGTGTAGAAATGGCCGGTGCCGGCCGTCGAGACGAGCTTGATCTTTTCGCGCATGGTTCAGGACTCCTGAAGAGACGCCGGCCTTCAGACCTTCACGCCCTGCGCCCGCAGCTTGGCGAGCACGGCCTCGACGCCATTCTTCTCGATAGTGCGCAAACCGCGCGTAGACACGCGCAGGCTGACGAAGCGGCGCTCGCTCTCCACCCAGAAGCGGTGCACGTGCAGGTTGGGCAGAAAACGCCGCCGACGCTTGTTGTTCGCGTGCGAGACGGTGTTGCCGGTCATCGGCCGCTTGCCGGTGATCTGACAGACTCTGGACATGGCTGATTCCTGTGAGCAACCGGCCGCCATCTCACGGAGTCGGGGGCGCCCGGGCGAAAACGAGTCGCGCTTTATACCAGCGCAGCCCGCGAGTTGCTAGGGGGCGCCTCCATAACCAGGCGAATTCCCCCGCGCCCGCAGGCGCCGATCCCTGAAGAAGCTCTGATCAACCTACTACCCCTGGCGGCTCAGCCCAAAGAACTGCCCGCAATGCAAGGCGCGGCGCTTCGAGCCGCTCGAGATCACAGAAACAGAGCAGATCAGAGATTCCTTAGAGCAGGCCCCGCTCTGCAAGCGACTCGCACGCCGAATCGCCGACCACCAGATGGTCGATGACGCGGATGTCGACCAGGCTCAGCGCCTCCTTCAGCCGGCGAGTCAGCAGCTCGTCGGCGCGACTGGGCTCCGGGACGCCCGAGGGGTGGTTGTGCACGAAAATCACCGACGCCGCGTTGCGGCTCAGGGCTTCCTTGACGACTTCTCGCGGATGAACGCTGGCGCCGTCGATGGTCCCCCTGAACAGCTCCTCGAACGCGATTACCCGGTGACGATTGTCCAGATAGAGGGAGCAGAAGACCTCGTAGGGCAGATCGCGCAAGCGCATCCTCACGTATTCGCGCGTGGCGCGTGGATTGGCCAGCGCTGGGCGGGATCGCATCAGCTCGTGGAAGTGCCGCCGCGCCAGCTCGAGAGCGGCTTGCAGGGCGACGTAGCGCGCCGGCCCGAGCCCGGGCGTTCGACAGACTGTGGAGCGATCGGCGGTCAGCAGCGAGCGCAGCGACCCGAATTCCACGAGCAGGTCCCGGGCGATATCCAGGGCGCTGCGTCCGCGAGCGCCCGTCCCGAGGAGGATGGCGAGCAGCTCCGCTTCGCTCAGCGCCGCGGGGCCGAGCTCCAGAAGCTTCTCTCTGGGCCGCTCGCTCTGCGGCCAATCGCGTATGGACACTTCCGGGGTCTCCCGCCGCCAGCTTGCGCGCCGATGCTCCAGCGCATTTTGAGCGCGGCGCGCGGCCGGTTGGACGCTGTGAATCAGGCTGACCCGCCTGCATTCTCAGCGATGGGCGATTCCGCGGCGGTCCGACTTACGCACCGTACTGATTCGCAGGACGCCGGCGGGCCGGCGTCGAAACTTGCACGGGTCCGTTTGCCGGCCGTGGAGCCGGCCTCCATAATCCGCCGCCATGAGTTCGCAGCCTCAAAAAATCCTGCTTGGCGTCACGGGCGGCATAGCCGCGTACAAGAGTCCCGACCTGGTGCGGCGCCTCATCGAGCGCGGCGCGCAGGTACAGGTCGTCATGTCGCGCGGCGCGCAGCAATTCGTCACGCCGCTGACGTTTCAGGCCGTGTCCGGGCGACCGGTTCGTTCCGACTTGTGGGACGAGCACGCGGAAGCTGCGATGGGGCACATCGAGCTGGCGCGTTGGGCGGACGACATCGTCGTGGCGCCCGCCACGGCCGAGTTCATCGCCAGGCTGGCGCACGGGTTCGCCGAGGATCTGCTGACGACTTTGTGCCTGGCGACGACCGCGCGGATCACTATCGCGCCGGCGATGAACCGCCAGATGTGGGCCAACCCCGCGACGCAGGCCAACGTCCGCGTGCTGCGGGAGCGCGGCGTGCGCGTGCTCGGACCGGCGAGCGGCGAGCAGGCGTGCGGCGAAGTGGGCGCCGGGCGAATGCTCGAGCCGACGCAGATCGCCGATGAATTGTTCGTACCGCGCGGCGGACCAGGCGTGCTGCAGGGCTTGAAAGTCGTGGTCACCGCCGGGCCCACGCGCGAACGCATCGACCCGGTGCGATTCATCAGCAATCGCAGCTCCGGCAAGATGGGGTACGCCGTAGCCGAAGCGGCGAGGGCGGCCGGGGCGGAAGTCGTTCTGGTGAGCGGCCCGGTGCGCCTCGACACGCCGCTCGGCGTCGAGCGCGTCGACGTGGAGAGCGCCGAGCAGATGCTCGCCGCCGTGCAGCAGCACGTCGCGGACGCCGATATTTTCATCGCCGCCGCAGCAGTGTCCGATTACCGGATGTACGAAGTAGCCAGCGAGAAGATCAAGAAGACCAGCGACAGCATGACGCTGTCGCTCGTGCGGGCGCCTGATGTGCTAGCCACGGTCGCGCGTTCGGCGAAGCCGCCGTTCCTGGTCGGGTTCGCGGCGGAGACCGAGAACGTGGAGCGCAACGCCCTGGCCAAGCTCATGGGCAAGAACCTCGACATGATCGCCGCCAACAAGGTGGGCGACAAACTGGGATTCGACCAGGACGACAACGCGCTCACCGTTTACTGGCGCGACGGCAAGCGGGAGCTGGCGCTGACCAGTAAAGCCGCGCTCGCGCAGCAACTCGTAGAGCTGATCGCAGAGCGCTTCGGCTCGCGCAACGCGGGGCCTGCGCATGCCTGACGGCTCGCAACGAAACGGCCGCCGGCGTCTGCAGGTGCGCATCCTCGATCCACGCATCGGCCGCGACTATCCGCTTCCTCAATACGCCACCGACGGTTCGGCGGGCGTCGATCTGCGCGCTTGCATCGATGCGCCGCTCGAGCTGCGCCCCGGCGACACGCAGCTGATCGCTTCGGGGATCGCCATTCATTTGAACGATCCGGGCTACGCGGCCGTGGTGCTGCCGCGCTCGGGTCTAGGGCACAAGCATGGCGTCGTGCTGGGCAATCTCGTCGGACTGATCGATTCGGACTACCAGGGGCAGATCTTCGTGTCCTGCTGGAATCGAGGACAGGCGAGCTTCACGATCGCTCCCGGCGAGCGTATCGCGCAGCTCGTGGTGGTTCCGGTGGTGCAGGTCGAGTTCGAAGTCGTCAACGAGTTCGCCGCTTCCCAGCGCGGCGCCGGCGGCTTCGGCAGCTCAGGACGGAACTGACTGGCGCCCAGTCACTTCAAGCCCTTCAGTTCCTTGAATCTCTCGATATCCGCCTCGAACGAACGGCGCAGCTGCGCCTGCTCTGCACGGTTCTTCGCCAGGGTCTCCTCGTACACGCGCAGGCCATTGACGGTGTTGACCATCTCCTCGGCGAGGTGATCCGGCAGCGGCGGCGCGTTGGGCCCGTCGTTGTATGGCTTGAAGCGCGCTATCTGCGCTTCGATGCGCGCCTGGCGCTCACGCAGGTTGGCGATGTTCTGCTCGGTCACCCGGTACTGCGCTTCGAGCAGGTCGAGCCGCTGGTCGCGCAACCGCTCGATGTCCTCCACGCCCAGATAGGTCTCGATGAGCATGTTGTCGCGCTGTGCGCGTTCTTGCCGCTCACGGCGCGCCTTGGCTTCTTCCGCTTCGCGCGCCAGACGGGCGGCGCGCGACTGCTCGCCTTCGATCACCCGCAGGACCGTACCGTGGTCGTTGAGCACTTCGGTGTCGCGGCCGAGACAGGCTATGGGCAGGCTGTCGCCGTAGTGAGTGACGCCGCGATCGTCCTTGCAGCGGTAGAACGACTCGCGCGACCCGGCTCCCTGAGCCGCTTGCGCCGCGGTTGCGAGCAGGGCGGTCGCCAGGATCGTCATTGTGTGGATGCAGCGCATCGCGAGACGTCAAAACTCCCAGAACCCCGCCGCGGGGCGTCGAGCTATTGTGCCGCAGGGCTCCCGCCGGTCAACCGGCCGGCGTGACGCCGTACGCATTTCTGTAGCGTTTTATCGCTTCCAGACGGTCCGGATCGCCCGCCTTTTCCAGATAGTCGATCAGATCCGTCAGCTTGAGGATGCTGACGACCGGCAGGCCCAGCATCTGCTCCGTCTCCTGGACCGCAGACAGCTCGCCCTGGCCCTTCTCCTGCCGGTCGAGCGCGATCACCACGCCGGCAGGTTCGGCGCCCGCGGCGCGTATCACGGCCACCGACTCGCGGACTGCCGTTCCGGCGGTGATCACGTCATCGATGATGAGCACCCGCCCGCTAAGCGGTGCGCCGACGATGCTGCCGCCCTCGCCGTGATCCTTCGCCTCCTTGCGATTGAACGCCCAGGGCACGTTGCGGTCGTGATGATCAGCCAGAGCGATTGCGGCGCTCGCGGCGAGCGGAATGCCCTTGTAGGCGGGGCCGAACAGTACGTCGAACGGCATGCCAGCGTCTTGTATGGCCTGCGCGTACGCGCGGCCCAGTTCGGCGAGCGCGCGGCCTGAGTTGAACAGACCGGCGTTGAAGAAGTAGGGGCTCACCCGCCCGGACTTCAGCTTGAATTCGCCGAAGCGCAGCACGCCGAGCTCGAGGCAGAGATCGATGAAGGACATGAAAGGTGACTGGTGACTCGAGACCGGTGAATAGTATGCGACCGCTCTGCAAAGCGCAGGTCCCGGCAGTCGCCAGTCACTATACTTCGCCGATGCGCATCATCACCCTGAACGCCAACGGCCTGCGCTCCGCAGCACGCAAGGGCGTATTCGACTGGCTCTCTGCGCAGAACGCCGACGTGATCTGCCTGCAGGAGACGAAGTGCCAGACGGAGCAGATCGCCGACGCGCTGTATCGACCCGACGGCTATCATTGCCACTACTACGACGCCGAGAAGAAGGGCTACAGCGGTGTAGCGATTTTCGCCCGGCGCAAGCCCGACCAAGTGACGATCGGCTACGGCTCCCGGGAATTCGATCGCGAGGGGCGCTACATCGAGGCGCAGTTCGGCAAGCTCTCGGTGGTTTCGGTGTATCTGCCGTCGGGCTCCTCCGGGGAGGAACGCCAGCGAGCGAAGTTCCGCTTCCTGGACGAGTTCATGCCGCACCTCAAATCGCTCAAGCGCAAGCGCCGCGACTACGTCCTGTGCGGCGACTGGAACATTGCGCATCGCGAGATTGATCTCAAGAACTGGCGCTCGAACCGCAAGAACTCCGGTTTCCTGCCGCAGGAGCGCGCCTGGATGGATGATCTCTTTGAGCGCGTGGGCTACGTGGACGGCTTTCGCGAAATCAATCCGCACCCCGATCAGTACACCTGGTGGTCGAACCGCGGCCAGGCGTGGGCGAACAACGTGGGATGGCGGATCGATTACCAGATTCTCAGCCCCGGCCTGAAAGGCAGCGTCCTGCAGGCGGAGATTTATAAGGCGCAGCGCTTCTCGGATCACGCTCCGCTCATCATGGATTACGACTACGAGCTGCGATGAGCGTGAACTCCGCGCCCGAGAGGGCGTTGCATTCCGGCTGGCGCAGTTATCTGCCGGCGTCCGTGCGGCCGTACACCGAAGCGGCGCCGCTGGCGGCGTTGTTCCTCGGCGTTTCTTCGGGCGCGCCTTACGCGCTCATCGCTGCGACGCTGACCACGCGGCTGGCGCAAGATGGCGTCGACAAGCGTGCGGTCACGGCGTTCACGCTGGCGTTCCTGGCCTATAACCTGAAATGGCTCTGGGCCTGGGCGATCGACGGCCTGCGTCTGCCTCTGCTCGGCCGCCTCGGACAGCGCGTTTCCTGGCTGCTGTTCTCCGGCGCGTTGGTCATCGCCGCGGTGGTGAATCTCGCTCTGGTCGATCCGCGGGCCAGTCTGGCGGCCACGGCCGTGGCGGCGATTCTGGTGGCGGTCGCGGGCGCCACTTACGACATCGTCATTGACGCTTACCGCATCGAATCGCTGGAACCACGCCAGCTCGGCGTCGGCTCGGGCATGTCGCAGTATGGTTGGCGCATCGGCTCGGTCGCCGCCGGCGCGCTGGCGCTCGTGATCGCCGCGCGCGCCGGTTGGCAGGCGGCGTACATCGCCTGCGCGTCATTCGCATTGCCAGCAATGCTGGTCGGGCTGGCGCTCGGCGAGCCGGCACGGCGTCGCGAGCCCGACATGCGGCAGGGGTTGGCTGCGGTGATGCAGTCGGTGATTGCGCCGCTGACCGAATTCTTCCGCCGCAAAGGCGCGCTGCTCGTCCTGCTTTTCATTCTGCTGCACAAGATCGGCGACACGCTCGCGAACCTGACGTTCCGGCTGTTGTTCGACGACCTGCAGTACACGAATGACGAGATTGCGATCTACGACGTCGGCTTCGGCTTCTGGGCCTACCTTACGGGCATTTTCCTAGGCGGGATTCTTTACGCGCGACTCGGGATGAAGCGCTCCGTGTTGCTGAGCCTGGTGCTGATGGCGGTGTCCAACCTGAGCTTCGCGGGGCTCGCCGCCGCCGGTCATTCGAACTGGGCGATGGCCGCCGCCATTGGTTTCGAGAACATCGCGAGCGGCGTCGGCGGCGTAACCGTCGTCGCCTACTTTTCCGCGCTTTGCGATCTGCGTTACACGGCCAGCCAGTACGCGCTGATCACCGCCGCGGCAAGTGTAGTTGGACGGGTCCTGACCGGCACGACCGCAGGCTTGCTGATCGAGCAGCTCGGCTACGTCAACTTCTACGTGCTCACCACTGTGATCGCTTTGCCGGGCATCGCGCTGTTCTGGTTGATGATGCGCGCGGGATTCATCGATGCGTCGGTGGGAACCGCCGGAACCGAGACTTCACAAGGCGCCAGCGTGGGCGGCTAGCGAGTCGTGTCTAGCCAACCGTCCGCAACCAGATCGTCGCTGTCACAAATCGCGCGGCGATGGCCACTCCGAGTAGCCGGACGCTTCTGAGCGATCCAGGCTCATGAGCGGATCACTCCAGGCGGCGCCAATCGACAGGTCGCGCTCGGTATCGTAATCCTCGGGCTCCACGTCCACCGAGCCCGTCCAGTCATCCGGCGCCTGGGCCTCTTCGAACTCCTGCTCGTCCCAGCTCTCGAGATCGAATTCCTCGATCGTGCCATCGAAGTGCTGTACCTCGATGGCGCCTTCGTCGCGATCGATCGCTACCACTTCGAACAACGCCCCGTTGGGGTGGCGGTACCATTCCCCCACGACCGGGCTCGGCGAGGTCATGTCGATCCTCCGTCTGTGAACTTCATCGCCCGCGAGTTCCGTCGGCGGAGCGTCTTGCGGCGCCGCTGTCGACTCGACTACGAGCGTTGCTTATCGGCTCGGCAAGGTTCTTTTAGACCTGTGCGCTCCAGGATTCAAGTCGGAGTTTTTCCGCACGGCGTTGCGGCCGACGCTTGTCACCACACAACTGGAGCGATGTCTTCCGTCGCGCGGCGACAAGCATCACCCTGCGGGTGTCCACTCATTGCAACGCCGCACGCCTCAAGGCGCCTCAGTCCTGCGATAACACAGGTCCCACACGCCATGTCCGAGACGCTGTCCGCGGCGCTCGAAGCGGGTGAGCGGTCTTTCGGTTGATCGCGCAACGAAACCATCGGCCCCGGCCAGATTGTCGAAATGCGGCGAGGCGTCGATCGTTTCCCGCATGTGCAGCGCGTAGGGCTCCCAATCCGTCGCCAGGCGCAGCAGTGCGCCTGGCTTCAATACGCGCGCGATGAGCTCGACGAACGACGGTTGGATCAGGCGCCGCTTGTGATGCCGCTTTTTCGGCCACGGATCGGGGAAAAAGATGTGCATCAGCTCGAGGGAGGCCGGCGGAAATCCGCGTTCGAGCGCCTCCACGGCGTCATGATTGATGATGCGGATGTTCGTCGCGCCGGCGCGCTGGGCTTCGATCATCAGGCGGCCCACGCCCGGTGGATGCACTTCCACGCCGATACAGTCAAATTCCGGATGCGACTGGGCGAACGCGAGCAGCGCCTCGCCGGCGCCGAAGCCGATTTCGGCCATGCGCGGCGCGCGTCGGCCAAAGATTCGGTCTAAATCGAGCGGCTCCCCCGTCCACTCGACGCCGTAAGTCGGCCATAACGCGCGCAAGGCGCGCTCCTGGGCGGCCGTGGCCCGGCCGGCGCGGATGACGAAGCTGCGGATGCTGCGGCGCGCTGGCTCGGTTCGCTCGGTGTCGTGGTCGTCGGGCATTTCGATGTTGGAAACCATCAGTGCTGTGCGCGCAGGTGCTCGAACAGCGAGTGTGCGGCGGAATGCAAGGGCGCGCCGGCGCGAGTGCAAAGGAAGAGCTGTCGCCGCGCCCATGCGTCGCTCAGAGAAATGGAGGCGAGGTTCAGCGAGCGGATGTAAGGTGTGG
Source organism: Steroidobacteraceae bacterium (assembly GCA_034005205.1). GTDB lineage: Bacteria > Pseudomonadota > Gammaproteobacteria > Steroidobacterales > Steroidobacteraceae > Steroidobacter. The sequence continues at coordinate 109,236 of JAVEVD010000006.1, forward strand.
TTGCAGCGCGCGGTACAACGGCGACGCCCAGCCCGGCGGCCACCATTGCGCACACCGCATCGAAGCTCGTCATGTGCATGCGCCAGTTCAAGGCGACGTTGGCGTCCGCGGCCGCCCGGGTCATCAGTCTATGCAGGGAGCTGTTGGCGTGCAGTCCGATCAACGGCTGGCCGGCGGTTTCCGCGAAGGGGATCGGGTCGCGACTCGCGAGCGGATGACCCGGCTGCATGACGAGCACCAGATCATCCTTGCGAAACGGCGTCGTACTCAGCCCGTCGATGACCGGCAGCTCGCTCACGATGCCGAAATCGGCGGAGTTGTTGGCGACCGCCGCGGCCGTATCGGAGCTTACGTGCTCCTCGAGGTGCACATGCACGTCGGGATGCTGCGCAGCGAAGGACGCCAGCGCGCCCGGCAGGAACTCGACGATGGCCGAGATGTTGGCGAATACGCGCACATAGCCCTGCACGCCGCAGGCGTGCCGCCGCATCTCCTCGTCGAGCTGCGCGGCCTGGTGCAGCAGGACGCGCGCCCGCTTCAACAAGGCGTGGCCGGCGGCCGTGAGCTCCACCCCCTTGGCGCCGCGCACCAGGAGGGCCGCGCCGAAGCCAGCCTCCAGGTCGGAGATGCGCTTACTGACTGCGGACGCTACGGTGTGGGAGCGCTCCGCAGCCCGGGCGATGCTCCCCGCATCCGCCACCGCCACGAACAGCTCCAGATCGCGCAAATCGAATCTCAAGGCTCAGTCTCTCCGCCCGACGCGGCCGGGCGACCCATGGGATGTTGCGATGAGCCCCCATGTTGCCGGGAGCGCGGGCGAATGAATAGAATCAGGTCAGGGCGCGGGTGTAGTTCAATGGTAGAACTGTAGCTTCCCAAGCTACTAACGTGGGTTCGATTCCCATCACCCGCTCCAACTCACCTCGCCAACGCCAGTCAATGGCGGCTCGCGTAAGCGCACGAGCTGCCTAGAATTTTTATACGATCTCGGCGCTTTGGAAGCGAGCTGGCTGTCGGCTGTCGAGAGTTGAGATCGGCTTTCGATTCACACGTGCGTTCACACGCGGCGCGATTTTTTCTGCGTGAGAATCGATGCAGCCGCCTCGTCGATAGATGACCATTCCGGCCTCTATTCTGCGCGCCAGCTTACGGCCCGACCGGCCCCTGATTAGAACGAGAACAGCGACTCCATGTTTGAACAGGCATTCAGGAATATCGACGACGTCTTGCGCAAGGAAGCGGGCTGCACGACTGAGCTCGATTACACCGAGCAGACTTCGTGGCTCTTGTTCCTCAAGTACCTCGACGGTTTGGAGGAGGATAAAAAGACATTTGCCGAATTGAATGGGAAGAAGTACGAGTACATTTTTGGCAAGAAGTATCGCTGGGAGAGTTGGGCGGCGCCCAAGGGCAAAGACGGCAAGCTCGACCACCAAAAGGCGAAATCCGGTCCTGACCTCATCGAGTTCGTAAACGACGAGCTATTTCCTTATCTCCGCGGCTTCAAGCAGAAGGCGGCGAGCCCCAATACTATCGAGTACAAGATCGGCGAGATATTTGGGGAGATCAAGAACAAGATCTCTAGCGGCTACAACCTGCGCGAAGTTATCGATCACATCGACGAACTGCGCTTCCGCTCACAGAAGGAGAAGCACGAGCTTTCGCATCTCTACGAGGCGAAGATCCGTAACATGGGCAACGCCGGGCGCAACGGGGGCGAGTACTACACGCCGCGCCCGCTGATCCGCGCGATGATCAAAGTGATCGACCCACGGATCGGCGAGTCGATTTACGACGGCGCCTGCGGGTCGGCAGGCTTCCTGTGCGAAGCCTACGAGTACCTGAAGGCAAAGGCTGGCGACAAGCTGACGACGTCTCAGAAAAAGATCCTGCAGGAGAAGACGTTCTACGGACAGGAGAAAAAGTCGCTCGCGTATGTGATCGGCATCATGAACATGATCCTGCACGGGATCGAAGCGCCGAACATCGTGCACATCAACACGCTTGCCGAGCACAGCGACGACATCGCTGAGAAGAACAAGCGGGATATCGTTCTCGCCAATCCGCCGTTCGGCGGTCACGAGCGCAAGGAGGTTCAGCAGAACTTCCGCATCCGCACCGGCGAAACCGCGTTTCTGTTCCTTCAGCATTTCATCCGTGTGCTCAAGGCCGGCGGGCGCGGTGCGGTCGTCATCAAGAACACGTTCCTGTCGAACACTGACAACGCATCGATCGCTCTGCGCAAGCTGCTGCTCACGGACTGCAACCTGCACACGATTCTCGATTGCCCAAGCGGTACGTTTCAGGGCGCCGGCGTGAAGACGGTCGTGCTGTTCTTCGAGAAAGGCGCACCGACGAGGAAGATCTGGTACTACCAGCTCGATCCAGGTCGCAGCCTGGGAAAGACCAATCCGCTCAACGACGACGACCTCGCTGAGTTTGTAAAGCTTCAGAAAACGAAGGTTGATTCGCCGAAATCATGGACCGTGGATGCGAAGAGCACCGATCAGGAAACGTTCGATTTGTCAGTGAAGAATCCGAATGGCGGGGGAACGAAGCAGCATCGGACACCGAAGGAAATCATAGAAGAGATAGTTGAACTCGACCTAGAGAGTGCGAAGGCACTCCGAACTATCGGTGAGTTGCTATGAGTTCGAGGTGGCGCGAGGCCGCCATGGCTCAGGTATGCACGCTGATCAATGGGCGCGCATACAGCAAGCCCGAGTTGCTGGAGAGCGGCAAGTATCCCGTTCTAAGAGTCGGCAACTTCTTCACAAACAACCATTGGTACTACTCTGACCTAGAGTTGGAGCCGGAAAAATACTGCGAGAGCGGCGATCTACTCTATGCCTGGTCCGCATCGTTTGGACCCCGCATCTGGACGGGCGCAAAGTGCATATTCCATTACCACATCTGGAAGGTGATTCCGAACCAGGAAGTAATCGATAAGCGATTCCTCTTCATGTTCCTGGAGTGGGACGCTCAACTGATCAAGAGCGAGCACGGCACCGGCACGACGATGATTCACGTGTCGAAGGGCTCGATGGAGCAACGAAAGATTCGGTTTCCTGCGATCTCTGAGCAGCGCCGCATCGTCGCCATCCTCGACAAAGCCTTCGAAAGCATCGCCATTGCCAGAGCCAACGCCGAGAAGAATCTTCAGAACGCGCGGGAGTTGTTTGAGAGTCATTTGGACAGCATCTTCACAAAGAGCTTGTCTGGTCAGAAGAAGCCTCTCGGTGATCTGGTCGTATTTAGGAATGGAGTTAACTTCACAGGCACTAGCCGCGGCGAGACGGTGCGGATCGTCGGGGTTAAGGATTTTCAGCGAAACTTCTGGGCGCCGCTTGAAGATCTGGATGTGGTGACTGTGGGTGGAGTGCTCCCTGACTCGGATCTGATCAAGGAAGGTGACTTACTGTTTGTGCGATCGAACGGGAATCCGGAACTCATCGGGCGCTGCGTTCTAGTTGGGCCAGTGAAGCGCCGAACCACATATTCTGGCTTCACGATACGAGCGAGATCGATCGTTGATGGCATCTCATCCCGATACCTTTGTCATTTCATGAAGTCGGCCGCGGTGCGCCGGGAGATGGTTGCCGGTGGGACCGGTACAAATATCAAAAGCTTGAATCAGACAATCCTCTCCTCGATCAATGTACCCCTCCCGGACTCTCTTAAAGACCAGGAAAGAATCGCGGATAGGATCGAAAAAGTTGCGATCGAAACTCGGAGTCTCGAATCCATCTACCGCCGCAAACTCGCCGCCCTCGCCGAACTAAAACAG
>JAVEVD010000116.1:0-6102 GCA_034005205.1 Steroidobacteraceae bacterium
GATTAACGCCCGGACGGCCCGGCGAGTACATAGGTGCTCGCCCTGTCCGTTCTGTAACCCATCCTCGTGGTCTTCCCATACAACACCTCCGGCAACGAGATGTTGCGTCGACCAATTGAAACCGCCTAGGAACGAAGCTCAGGCAGTTTCACGTCGATGCTGATCTGAGGTAAAGCAGGCGACGCGCCGGTCTCTCACGACGACTCCGTCGATCTTCCTGCACCAGCGTAAGAATCCATTTCCGGGGCGCCTGCGCGCGGGCAGGTATCTTGCCGACCAGGCATCGTACGAGACTCACAACCGGATCAGTCGCGCACGCCGCGGCGATTTCCCGCAGCTCATCCGCGCCCACCTACCGCCGCGACGAAAAGACCGAAGCGCATCCGGGCGGCCATGAATGCCGCCGTGGCATCTGCACGTTGTACGAATGGATTTTGGTCGCGGTCCAATGAAAACTGCTAAGTTCCCGTGGAATGTCACAGCTAGGACACGAAGACGCGATAACGGCAGGAGATGCTCAATGACTCGGCCCTCGACGGATCGCAAGTTTCCGCAAGGCTTCTACTGGGGCGTCGCCACGGCCGCATATCAGATCGAAGGCGCGTGGAACGAGGACGGCAAGGGAATGTCGATCTGGGACACATACGCGCACACGCCGGGCAAGATCAAGAATGGCGACACCGGCGATGTGGCCGTCGATCACTACCATCGCTACAAAGAAGACGTTGCGTTGATGAAGGACATCGGCGCAAACGCCTACCGCTTCTCGATCTCGTGGCCTCGAATCTTCCCGGATGGTGCGGGCGCCCCGAACGCCAAAGGGGTCGACTTCTACAAGCGCGTGACTGATGAGTTGCGCGCGAACGGGATCGAGCCGTTCGCCACGCTATATCATTGGGATCTTCCACAGGCGTTGGAAGACAAGTACGGAGGGTGGCGCTCCAAGGATACGAGCAAGGCTTTCGCAGACTACTGCGGGTACATCGCGCAGCAACTTGGCGATCGAGTGAAGCACTACTTCACTATCAACGAGTTCAGCTCTTTCGTCGAGATGGGATATCACGGGGTCGAAGTAGATCTCGGCGGCAAGCGCGTTCGCATGGAATCCGCCCCTGGAGTTGATGTCGGCAGGGAGATCTATCAGGTTCGACATCATGTCATCGTGGCGCACGGATTGGCGGTACAGGCGATCCGGGCGCAAGGGGCGAAGGAGACGAAGGTCGGCCCCGCGGAGGTCATCCAGTGCGCCGTCCCGATGATTGAAACGCCTGAGCACATCAAGGCGGCGCAGGCCGCGACGCGCGAACTGAATGCGCCATATCTCACGGTGATGCTGGAAGGCAAGTACACGGATGCATATCTCAGACAGGCCGGCAAGGATGCGCCCAAGGTCACGAGCGAAGACATGCGGGCCATCGCATCGCCTGTGGATTTAGTGGGCGTCAACGTCTACAAGGCGGCGTTCTACGCGATGGCGTCCGACGAGGCGCCGGGCTGGTTCCAGGTTCCATTCTCGAAGTCACACCCGAGGATGTTCAATCGCTGGCTGACGTTCGCCCCAGAAGCCATCTATTGGGCGCCGAAGTTCGTGCAAACGATGTGGGGCGCAAAGGAAATCTTCATCACCGAGAACGGCTGCGCCAGCGATGACGTGGTGGCGGAAGATGGGGGCGTGTATGACACAGACCGGGTCATGCTCATGAGGAATTACCTCACGCAACTTCAACGAGCGATCGACGATGCAGCGCCAGTGAAGGGCTACTTCCACTGGAGTCTGATGGACAACTTCGAGTGGATGGAAGGATATGGAAATCGATTCGGTCTGGTGCGCGTGGACTTCAAGACACTCGAGCGTAAGCCGAAGTTGAGCGCCGAGTGGTTCCGAGAAGCCGCCAGGAAAAATGCGGTCGCATAGTCGCCGGTGAGCGCGGCGTGGCGCCGCATCCAAACTACCGGAGTCGAAGTCATGCCGCTCGCGCATGCGCCTTCCATGCATCATGCTTCTGTTGGCGTCGACAGGCTGCGACCCCACAGCAGAACCAGGCGTTCGTCGGCCGCCGCCGCTCATATGAGCGCGGCGCCGAGCACGCTTGTGGCGACGCACCACGCCAGCACCAACAGCACGGGCGTCCGCGGCGATGCGAGCAGCGCGAAAGCCACCACCACGACAGCAAAATCAACTGGCGCGATCACGGCGCTGTTCCACACGGGCTCGTAGAGTGCGGCCGCAAGCAATCCGACGACCGCCGCATTGACGCCGGCCAGCGCACTACCGGCCCAGCGACGCCTGGCCAGCGCTTGCCAGAACGGCAAGACGCCTGCTACGAGCAGGAAGCCTGGCAAGAAGATCGCCATGAGGCTCACGCTGGCGCCGATCGCGCCGCCTTGCGCGCCGCTGAGCCGTGCGCCGAGAAACGCCGCCAAGCTGAACATCGGCCCAGGAATCGCCTGCGCCGCGCCGTAGCCCGCGAGGAACTCGTCCGCGCCCAGCCAACCAGGCGCCACGACCGCTTCCTGAAGGAGCGGCAGCACGACGTGGCCGCCGCCGAATACCAGCGCGCCTGCGCGATAGAAGGCCGCGGCGGCTGAGGCGAGCGGTGCGGCGGTCAGCGCAGGGACGAGTGCTGCGGCCAGAATCGTCGCGAAGACCGCGAGCAGCAGCCCACCCATGCGGCGTGCGTATCGCAGCTGAAAGGTCGTACCAGAGGGCAGGCTTACTTGTCGACAGAACACAAGTCCGAGCGCTGCGCCGACCGCGACGACGAGGAGTTGAATGAGTGCGTTGCTGCTCACCACGACGATCGCCGCCACGACTGCTGCGATGAGGCGACGAGTCGTGTCGGGCGTCAGCTTCTGCACCATGCCCCATAATCCGTTGGCCACGACGGCGACCGCGACAAGCTTGAGCCCATGAACCGCGGCCAGGCCGACCGGATGTTGCAACGCTGGCAAGAGCTGCGCGAACCCGAACAGCAATACCGCCGATGGGAGCGTGAAGGCGAGAAACGCTGCTACGGCGCCGGCCCAGCCGGCTCGAATCAGCCCCATCGCGAAGCCAAGCTGGCTGCTGGCCGGCCCCGGAAGAAACTGGCACAGCGCGACGAGCTGAGCGTAATGCGACTCGTCCATCCAGCGCCGACGCTCGATGAGCTCGCGCTGAAAGTACCCGATGTGTGCGATCGGTCCGCCGAACGAGAGCAGTCCAAGCTTCAGGAAGGCGACAAACACCTCGATGGCCGACCCAGATCCGGGGGCGTGTTCGCCAACGCGCGCATCGCCAGGCTCGATCATGGTCGGGTTCCGTTGATCGCGATCATGAGATGGTAGGTTAATCCGAGCTTCCCCAAATCAGCGACTCGCGCTTGCACGATGGCCAGGGACGCGATCCGCGTATATCAGGGCTCGCTCTCGAGACAGCGTGTGGTCCGGGAGCATGAAATCAGGTCGACCGACAGCCGAGGCATGTCACGTTAGAAGATTGGGCGCCGCGACGCCTTTGAGCGCGAACGCATCATCGCGAAGGACGATGATGTGCTGCATCTGGGCCATCGAGACAATCAGCTTCCGCATGCTCACTCTCCTTCAAGTTGATTTCGGCTCAGTCGGTAAGATCGAGCAAGATCGAGCCCGACGTCGCGCCGCTCTCCAGCGCGCGCTGCGCGCGGGCGGCGGCGGCGAGGGGAAAAGTCGTCCCGATCGTGACCGCAAGACCGTGCTTCAACAGATCGAATAGCGCCGCGGCGCCCGCGCGATAGCTCGCGACGTCGCGCGTGTACGCGACGACGCTCGGGCGCGCGATCGCGATCGAGCGTCTCCCGAGATCGGTCAACGTGATGTCGGGGAGCGACCCGCTTGCCTCGCCTAGGCTCACAACGAGGCCGAACGGACGCACGCACTCGAGGCTGCGCAGCAGTGTCGAGCCGCCGACGCCGTCGTAGACGACGTCGACGCCTTCAGGCGCGATCCGGTGGACTGCATCGACGAAGTCCTCACGCCGCCGTACGATCACGTGCTTCGCGCCGGCTCGCTCGGCGACTGCAGCCTTGGCGTCGTCGCCGACGACAGCGATCACGCGCGCGCCGAGCCGCACGACCCACTGGGTGAGCACGAGACCCAAGCCGCCCGCGGCTGCGTGCACGAGCAGCGTGTCGCCCGCAGTGACCGCACGAACGCGATGCAGCAGCATGTGCACCGTGAGCCCGCGCATCAAAGCGCCAGCCGCGGTTTGCTCCGAGACGTGCGGCGGCAGCGCGAGCACGCGCTCGGCGGGCACAATGGCCGATTGGCTGTAGCCGCCGAGCGTGGCGCCAGCCCACGCGACGCGTTGCCCGGGGACGACCTCCGAGACGTTTTCGCCGACGGCGTCTACGACGCCTGCAGCCTCGACGCCAGGCACGGCCGGCAGTGCAGCAACGGGATAACGGCCCGTCCGATGGTAGACGTCGATAAAGTTCACGCCTGCCCAGCGCTGGCGAATGCGCACCGTGCCGGGCGGTGGGCGTGTCTCGGCGAGCCGCGTGAGCCTCAGGACCTCGGAGTCGCCGGTAGTTGCGAATTGAATTGCCTGGCTCATGTGTCTTCGGTTGCAGCAGGTCGCGTCGAAACGTTACCAGCGCCTATGCGTTCACAGAATTGCCAATCCCAGCACCTCATACGTGCAAGAATGCACAGCCGATGGATTGGAACGACCTCAGGTTCTTTATCGCGCTCGCGCGCGAAGGCAGCTTGGCCGGCGCCGCGCGCCGCCTCGGCGTCGAGCACACGACGGTTTCGCGGCGTGTCGCGGCGCTCGAAAAGCAGCTCGCGGTCAGACTCTTCGAGCGAACGCACAAAGGTTTTCAGCTCACGGCCGAGGGTGTTGAAGTCAGCGAATTCGCCTATCGGATCGAAGACGAGGCGTTCGGGATCGAGCGTCTCGCGAGCGCTGACCAGGCCGTGCATGGATTGGTCAGGATCTCGGCGCCGCCCGCGGTCGCGAGCTACTACCTCACGCCGCGGCTCGCGAGCTTCCACCAGCGCTGGGGGAACGTCCAAGTCGAGCTCGCGGGCGATCGACGCTCGGTGAATCTCTCGCGGCGCGAAGCGGATATCGCGATCCGCCTCTCGGCCCCGGGCGGCGGCTCGATGGTCGCGCGCCGCGTCGGCGCGATTGCGCACGCGCTGTACGGCGCTCACGCATACCTCGAGCGCACCGCGGTCGGCGAACGCGAGTACGTCGGCTACGACGAGGCGCTCGACCACGTTCGCCCGCAGCAATGGCTGTTCGCGCTGGCGCGAGGCCGACCGCTCGTCTTTCGGAGCAGCGAACTCGCGTGCCTTCACCAGGCCGTCGTCGCAGGCATCGGCCTCGGCGTGCTGCCACGGTTCATCGGCGATCAGGACTCGCGGTTGGCCCGCGTTCCGGCCGACAATGCCGCGAGCGCGACCCACGAGGTCTGGCTGCTGCTGCATCCGGACCTGCGGCGCTCTCGCCGGGTGCGGGCCGTCGTGGACTACCTCGCCGAGGCGTTTCGCGCAGATCTGGCCGTTCTCGATCCGGAGCCGGCCGACGCCGCCGGGGGCGCCGCGCCGTAACTCGTTTCGCGAGCGGGCCCGAGCGACACGTGCGTCACACTAGCTCAAGGTCTGCACGACCCGCGACGTCGGCGAGAATCCGTTGGCGCAGACCGGAGTCGCGTACCGCGAGGCGCGTCAACGAGGCCCTGCGCATCGCGAAGATCCGGAAGCGACGCCGCGCTCCGCCTCGGCGCGCCACAGTCACTTGGTTGAGCGCTTCCCGGTAATGCTTCCGTATCCGCGGGGCGAGACTCAGGCCTTATAGTCATCGGGCAGATAGGTGCTGAACATCTGACCCAATTCGCCGCTCGCCTTCCGGGGCATCCGGTACCAGGTGCGGATCACCAGCGATCCGTCCGGCTCGAACCGGTAAGTTTCGATGCTTGGAACCACCGTGGTCTTGCCCTCGGAGGTGATGATGTTATGCATCACCCAGGCGACCTCATTGCCGTTCACCAGGAGGGTTTCCGGCGGGATGTGGAACTTGACGTTCGGTTGAAAAAGGTCATAAGAATCGACCACGCACTTTTGAAAGCCGAATTTCTC
>JAVEVD010000044.1:0-29181 GCA_034005205.1 Steroidobacteraceae bacterium
ATGCGCGCCGCCGCAAGCGCAGCCTCCGTCCCGGCGTGGCCGCCGCCGACGACTATGACGTCGAAATGGTCGGGATAGCGCATCAGGAGTTGCTTCGGGACTGCTGAATTCGGGACGAAAGGGGGCGGGTATTCTAGGGCGTGAGCGAGGGGAAGGGTGAAGACGGGAAGGGGTGGAAAGCGGCGAGGGCGTAAAGCCCGCAGCCGCTTCCATTCTCACGTCCTCAGGCCGCCCTCACCTCCCGTCCTCTGCCCGCTCACGCTCCTCCCCCAAACGCTTGAGCAACGAGAGAGCCATCGCGGCGAGCAGTCCGACGCCCAGAATCAGCACGCCCCAGAGCGCCATCGTGCGCAGGGGCGTCTGCCGCGGCGCCGGCTTGTAGGCGGCCTCGCCGCCCAGCGTGCGCAGCTGCCGCACACGACCCTCGGCCGTCATCTGGCCTCGCTCGCCGGCGCTGACGTCGGCCAGCAGGTCATCGCAGCCGCTCGGCGCGGCGGGCGCTGCGCGGCGGCTGCCGAAGGCCAGCACATACGGGCCCGCCCCCTGCGCGAGGAAGCGAACGCGATCCGGCCGGTAGCCGAGCTCGATCGCAGGAGGCGACGCGCTTTCGGCCTCCTTCGGCAACAGCACGCGCCAATACCGGTCCGTCGTCGCCTGGAAGCGGGCCGGCGCGCTTTCCCGCCGCTCGGCGCCGCTCGCGACGCTCCATGCCTCGCCGCTCCACCGATCGCGCCATGGGGCGTCCTCGTCGCTGCGGCTTTGCAATGTGGCGCGCACGGAGCTGTTTTCCTGCGGCAGCCGCAGGCGTGCAAACTGCACAGGCGCAAGCCGGCCCGCGTCCAATCGCAGCTCAGTCGGGGTCTCTCCCCGAATCACGGCGGGCGCGAACCATGAGGGCTCCGTCTCCTCGGCGGGATCTACCGCCTCCGCTATGACGCCTGCAATCCCGAGCGCTGGCCCGCCGTCGACGCGCTGCACCCGCAGGTACTGATATTCCCGGACCGGCAGCTCGATACGTTCGCGTCGCAACTCTTGCGAGCCCGTCGAAGCGCGTATCAGCGCGCCGCCCGCGACTACGGTGTCCCAGCGATCGAGATCATCGCTCGCCTCGATGCGCACCTTTGCTTGTGAGGCCTGGTCTGCGCTTGACCAATCGAAACGGATCGCTCGCAGCGGCCGCTTGATCGAACGAGCGTCGATGATGTGAATGCGCTCCGGCCTGGATGTCGAGCCGCGCGCGCCCGTGTGAACGTCGATCCGTGTTCCGTCGGTCTGCACCTCGATGCGGGCGCCTTCGCCGTCGGCGCCGGACACATCCCGCAGCTCGAATACCGGCGCAGGATGCTCGGTGATCGTCGGCTCCTCGCTGTCGCGCGCGGCGCACAGCGCGTGTGGAACGGGCGCGCCGTCTGCATTGAACACTCGCACGTCGCGCAGATCCGCACGCGTCACGCTTTGATACGCCTCGTCCGGCAAGGCGAGCTCCACCATGGGTCGCCCGATTGCTTCGATGACTGCGCCGCGCGCGTAGTCGTCCATCTTCGGCGCGGCGGCCAGCGCCGCCGAGGCGGTCGCCAGAATCAGCGCCAGCACGCCGGTCAGGCGCAACGCAGAATCGGCCGTGTTCGCAAACTTCATGCCTCTACCTGTTGCAGGTCGCGCCGCGGCGGGAGCGGCGCGAGATATCCAGTCACCAGCAGCAGCGCGCCCACGCTGAGAAACGAGGCGATCCGCGCTATCGTGCCCACGCCCGAGAGATCGACCAGAAAAAGCTTCAGGATCACGACCGCCATCAAGCCGGCGCCGGCGAGCCAAGCGAGACGCCAGCGCCGGCGAGCCGCGATCGTCATCGCGGCGAATCCGAGCACGCCCCAGAAGATCGACAACGCAGACTGCACGAAATTGGAGCGCACCATGCCGTATACCGTGATGGGCGCTCCCCAGTTGTGGTGCAACGAGCGCAGCAATGCGGCGTTCAGCCAGACAAACGCCAGAGCCGCCGCGCATGCGACCAGCGCTCCGCGATCCGCCGGCCATAATGTGGTCTGCTGCGATTCGTTCAGCGAAGTCCACCACAGCGCCGCGGCGACGAAGCACAAGGACACGCTCACATCCAACGGGTTGAGCAATGGCGCATAGGGCAGCCAGCCCGCGTCCCCGCGGCTCGTCAAGTTGACGAACAGGATCCAAACGGCGGTCGCAACGACCAGCGGCGCCGCGCCAAGCACGCGATAAGCGTCCGGACGTCGCCCGAGCGGGCATGCTGGCCGCAATTCACGCCGCCCAAGCCAGGCCGCAAGGAGCGCAGGCGCCAGCCCCCAGGGGAGACTGCCCCACACGCCTGCGGTGCGCAGGTTGATCTGCCAACTGGCCTCCCACGCCGCCAGCAGCGCAAGCGTCCAGCACAGACCGGCGTGCAGCACGCTCTGACCGGGAACCTGCTCGGCGTCCGCGATGCGCAACAAGGCGAGATGCGCTGCGATCAGCAGCAACCATCCGAGGCCGCCCCACTGCGCCATTGGATGATGCAGCGCGACTGCATGCAGCAGGCCGACGACCATGGACGCAGCCGGCAGATACATCGCAACGAGGCGAGGGAAGCGCCAGTGCAGTCTTCCGCCCAAGCACGCCATCGACATCGAAGTCGCGGCTGCAAACGCCAGGGCGGCGCCGAGCAGGTAGTCGCCGAGGAATCGCGCGATCTCGTTGACCCCGCCGAACGACCACCACGCCAGCGCCCACATCGTGAACGCCACGCTGGCGCCGCGCTCGTAGAATGCTTGCGCATCGCGATTGCGATGCAGCCAGTAGCCGCTGAAGACGCCCGCAGCAGCAATCATGAAGGTTCCCACATACACGCTGTTGATGATCGGGCGTTCGCCGTGCATGACGGGCAACCCAACCAGATAAGACAGCCCGGCGGCGGCCTGCAGCAAAGTTCCGAACCCGCGCGCGAGCTTGCGCTGCTGGCGGACGCCCAACCAGAGCAATCCCGCGCCTTCGACCGCCCACATGGCGGCGGTGGTGCGCGTATCGAACGCCAACGGAATCGCCAAGCTGGCGAAGATCACGCCGAGCGCCGCGAACGCTTCCGCCAGCAGGCGAAAGGCGTCCTTGCGCGTCGCGTACAAAATCCAACCCAGCGCGAGATAGAAGGCGCTGAGCACGAAGGCGCTCCAGGCGAGCGCGTACTCGATATGCGCGACCAGCGTGGCGTGCAAGGTGAAAGCCGCCACCGGCAAGCCGAACACGAGTGAGCCGGACACGTAACCCTTCAGATTGGTCGGCTGTCGCACGGCGTTCAATATCGACACACCGACGTACATCAGGAAGAACAGCACCAGGAACGAATCCGCGCTGAACAGCTCGCGCGGCTCGTAGCCCGTCAGCCGCCATAGGCCCGTGATCGCGAAGGTGAAGACGAATCCGAGCACGTTCAGAACGCGCCATGAGCGGAACCACGCGACGGCGAAAACACCCAGATTGAGGACTGCGTAGTAGCTGAACAGCGCGACATGATCGCCGCCGCCCGTGGACACCAGGATCGGCGCGAGAAAGCCGCCGGTCGCGCCGATGACTGCGAGAGAAAGCGCATTCTGCGCTACGGCCAGCACCGCAGCCGCGAGCGCGACGATCACCAGCAATCCGAACGACAGGCCGAGCGGCAGGAGATCATAAAGCCTGGTCGCGGCGAACACTGTCAGATACAGGCCAGCCACGCCGCCGCCCTGCAACAAGCGCGCGTACACCGCCCGGGTCACACGCAGACGCCAGCCTATGAACAGCAGGGCGAAGGCGCCGAGCGCGAGCGCCATGAAGCGCAACTCGATGGGAAACAGGCTGTGATCCGCCGCGTACTTGGCGAGGAACGCGGCCCCGAAGAACAAGATCACGAGGCCGGCGCGAGCCAGCGGATTACCGCCCTTCAAGCAACTCACGAGTGCGCCGCAGGCGCGCGCGAATGTCGAGGGCGGCGACAACGCCGCAGAGTTCGGATGACTGGCCAGGGATGGCGTCGATGCGAGCGGCTGCGTCGTTCTGGCGTCGACGCGTTCGCTGGACGCCGTGGCCGGCGGAGCTGCAGGCGAGGCGGCTGGCCGCGCCGGCGCCGCCTGTTCCCTATCGACCGCGGCAGGCGCGGCGGGAGCGCGCATTCGCTCCAGCTCCTCCCGCAGCATGCGCGTTCGCTTACGCAGATAAATGATCTGTGCAAGCAGCCCGCCGAACGCCGCGCCCGTGACGAAACCGCCGAAGCTCTCGCTTGCGCTTGCGAACGCGAGACCCAACAGCAGCGACAACGCGACCGTTGGTCCCAGCGAGGACGGTTCGTTTTCCATAGCGGCGTCGGTGAACGTTGTACGAATCCCGCGCGGCGCATCTTCCTGCAGCCCTCATCGGCGTGCAAATAGCGTTGTTCGGGCGCCGCCGCGGCCGCGCACCGTACGCCAAGGAATCGTACGGTCCGAAACTGTCGCGGTCGGATGATGTCTTTATATACAGTTTTGCGTCATCATAAAGGGATGAGCGCAGACACGTGCATAGAGGTCGCCCCTGACGCCCGGGCGAAGTTCGGGGCGTCGCTGAATGCCGAACAGCTCAGAGCCGCGACCTTCGGTGAGCCCGCGGAGCACGGCGTTCGCGCGGGGCCGCTGCTCATCATCGCTGGCGCGGGCACTGGCAAGACGAATACGCTGGCGCACCGCGTGGCGCATCTGCTGCTGCAGGGAGTCGCGGCCGAGCGCATTCTGCTCCTGACGTTCACCCGCCGTGCTGCGCAGGAAATGCTGCGACGAGCCGAGCGTATTACGCTCGAAGCGCTGCGCACGGCGAACCGGTCCATACAGCCGAACGTAACGCGGGGCCTGTGGTCCGGAACGTATCACTCCATAGGCAATCGCCTGTTGCGAGAGTACGCGCAGACCGTCGGCCTGGACCCGTCGTTCTCGGTGCTTGATCGTGGCGACGCAGCGGATCTGATGGACATCGTGCGGCAGGAGCTCGGCCTGGCGCAGAAAGAAAAGCGCTTCCCGCGCAAGGACACCTGCCTCGCCATCTATTCTCATTGCGTCAACAGCTCGCAGCCGCTGGCGCGCACGCTCGAGGAGAGCTTCCCCTGGTGCAGCGAATGGCGAGAGGAGCTCACGGGGCTTTACCGTCGCTACGTGGAAGCGAAGCAGGCGCAACAGCTGCTCGATTACGATGATCTGCTGCTCTACTGGAAGGTCCTGGTGCAGGAGCCGCGCGTGGCGGACGAGATCGGCGCGCGCTTCGATCATGTGCTCATCGACGAGTACCAGGATACGAACGCGCTGCAAGCCGAGATCGTGCACGCCATCAAGCCGCACGGCGCCGGCCTCTGCGTGGTCGGCGACGACGCCCAGGCGATCTATTCCTTTCGCGCGGCGACGGTCGAGAACATTCTCGAATTTCCGGAACGCTTCGCGCCGCCTGCACAGATCATCAAGCTCGAACGCAACTACCGCTCCGTACAGCCGATTCTCGACGCAGCCAATGCGCTCATGCAGGACGCGCAACGCCAATACCAGAAGGCGCTGCGCTCGGATCGCGCCTCGGATCGCAAGCCTGCGTATGTCGCCGTGCAGGACGACCAGGCCCAAGCCCTTTACGTGATCGAGCGGGTGCTCAGCGCTCGTGAGCAGGGCGTGCCCCTGCGACGCCAGGCCGTGCTGATGCGCAACTCTCATCACAGCGATGCGCTGGAGCTGGAGCTTGTGCGGCGGAATATTCCTTACGTGAAGTACGGCGGCCTCAAGTTCCTGGAAGCGGCGCATGTCAAGGACGTGCTCGCGCTGCTGCGCTGGGCCGACAACCCGCGCAACCGCGTCGCGGCGTTTCGCACCTTGCAACTCCTGCCCGGCGTGGGACCGGCGACCGCCGAGCGCTGTCTCAAGGTGTTCGAAGCAAGCGGCTGCTCATGGCCGGTGCTGCGCGCGTACCGGATGCCCGCCGGCGCCGCGCAAGACTGGTCCGGCCTTACGGACCTGCTTGCCGCGCTGACCTGCGCAACGCAATGGGCGGGCCAGCTCGCGCTGGTGCGCAAGTGGTACGAGCCACAGCTCGAACGCATTTACGATGCGGCGCCGGTGCGCGCCGGCGATATCGAGCAACTCGAACGGCTGTCCGCCCAATATCCGACGCGCGAACGGTTCGTCACCGAGCTGACGCTGGACCCGCCGCAAGCGACCGGCGATCTGGCCGGCGATCCGCTGCGCGATGAGGATTACCTGATCCTCTCGACCGTGCACTCGGCCAAGGGCCAGGAATGGGATTCGGTGTACGTGCTGAACGTCGCGGACGGCAATTTCCCGAACGAACACGCAACCGGCCGCCCGGATCTCATCGAAGAGGAACGCCGCCTGCTGTACGTCGCAATGACGCGAGCCAGACAGGACCTGCATCTGATCGCGCCGCTGAAGTACTACGTCACACAGCAAAGCCGCACGGGCGACGCGCACGTCTTCGGGGCTCGCAGCCGCTTCATGACTGACGCCCTGCTGCAAAAATTCGAGCAGACGGCTTGGCCGGCGTCGGCGCAGGCTTCGATCCGCCCGATCGAAACGAAGGCGAACGTCCGCATCGATGCGGCCGCCGTGATGCGCGGCATGTGGAAGTAGCGCCGCTGCAGCGACGTAGCGCCAAGCGCGTCAACCCACGCGAGATCAGTCCGCGACGTATGCGTCCGCTTCGATCTCGACGAGGATCTCGTCCGAGATGAGTCGACGAACTTCGACCATGCTGGTCGCCGGGCGGATGGCGTGGAAGAACTCGCCGTGCGCTCTGCCGATCGTCTCCCAGTGCGCGATATTCACGACGTATATGCGGGTGCGCACCACGTGTTCGAGCGTAGCGCCTGCGCGGCTCAACGCCGCTTCGATGTTGCGCAGACATTGAACGGTCTGGGCGTACGGATCGCCGACGCCGACGATGGATCCGTCAGAGGTCGTCGCAGTCGTGCCCGAAACGTGCACATACGGCCCGACCCTGACGGCCCGCGAGTAGCCGACCACATCCTCCCAGGGAACGTTAGATGAGAGATTTTTGCGCTCCATTTCGATCCCCTTCGAGCGTGCGTCGCGACTGTAAGGAGACGCTATCGCACAGTCTAAGGAAGCTCTGATCAACCTACCACCCTGACGGTTCAGCCCAAAGAGATGCCCGCAATGCAAGGCGTTTCGAGCGGCCCGGGATCACAGAGCCAGAGCAAGTCAGAGATTGACTAAGGAAGCTCTGATCAACCTACTACCCTGACGGTTCAGCCCAAAGAGATGCCCGCAACGCAACGCGTTTCGAGCGGCCCGGGATCACAGAGCCAGAGCAAGTCAGAGATTGACTAATGTCCGGTGAAAGCGTCTGGTAAAGGGACGAGCCCATGCGGCTTCACGACGACGGACGATGCAGCGCAGCGATACGCCGCTCGCTATGATGACCGCATGAGCCGTCACCGGGACCGAGGCCCCCTGTTCGCCGACGCCATCGAGATTCCTCGCTGGCTCGAGCGCGACCGTGAAACGCGTTACGCCGATCGTTTGCAGCGCGATCGGCAGATCGGGCGGGAGTTGCGCTGCGCCAATCCGGCCGCGCGTGTGCGGGAATGGTGGTCGCGACTGCCCAGGGCGGAAGATCCGCCCTCCATGGAGCTGTCGAGCGCGGTGCGACGCATCGAGCGCGGCCGCAGGCTCATCACCCTGCTGATGATCGTCATCGGCGCCGTGGCCGGCGCGGCCGTCGCATCCGCTGTTTTCCATTATGAAGGCGTATGGCCCGTCAATGTAGTGACCGTGCTGGCGACGCTCGTGTTGCTGCAGCTCTTGCTCGTCACGCTCACGCTGCTGCTCATGCTGCCGAAGATTCCCGGGCTGGCGGGACTCCAGGAGCTGCTTGGCGGCCTGAATCCGGGCGCCCTGGCCGCGGCCGTCTACAGGCGCTTGGGACGTGCGAACGATCAGAGCGCGACGCTGTTCGAGTGGCGAGCGGCTCGTGGACCGGCCGCCGCGCGTTTCGCCCGGTGGCAGATACTGACGTGGTCGCAGACGGCTGCGGTCGCCTTCAACTTGGGCGCGCTCGGCGCGGCAGTCGGCCTGATCGCCTTCACCGACCTCGCGTTCGGCTGGAGCACGACGTTGCGGATCGAGGCTGCGGAGGCGTTGCGAATCACGAATGCAATCTCCGCACCTTGGCGAAGCTGGTGGCCGGAGGCGGTTCCAGGCGCGCAGTTGATCGAGCAATCCAGGTACTTCCGCCTGGCGTCTGAGCGACCTTCTCTTTCACCTGCGGAGACGCTGACGGGATGGTGGCCGTTCCTGCTGGCGGCGATCCTGACGTACGGACTGGCGCCGCGCTGCCTGCTGCTTGCGATATCCCTCGGGAGGCTGCGGGCAGCGACTCGGCGCCTGCTGATGGACGATCCCGGCGTCAGGGCCTTGCTGGACCGCATGTGCGGCGCCGCGGTGGCGCTCGGAGCGACCGAGCCGGAAGCGCCGCCGCCGGCCAACGCCGCCAGCACCACCGGACCAGCGCCGCATACCGTCCAGTCCGCCGCGGCCGTCGTCTGGTCCGGCGCGCTGAGCGAGGAGGCCGCGCGTGCATGGGCTGCGGCGCATCTGCAGCGCAACGTGACGCAGGTGCACGAGGCGGGCGGCGGGCGATCGATTGCGCTCGATCGGGCGGTGATCGAGCAGCTCGCGCGGCAGCGAGCGCAGGTCGTGCTCGTGTTCGTGCGGGCGTGGGAGGCGCCTCTGCTCGATCTGAAGGATTTCCTCGCGGAGTTGCGCGCCGGCGTGGGCGCCGAGGCGTCACTGATTCTCGCGCCGGTGGGCGCCGGCGGCGGGCTCGCCACGGATCAGCAGCGCGCCGTGTGGTCGCGATGGACCGGAGGCATTGCGGATCCCGCCCTGTACCTGGAGAGCGGCGCTTGACGCATCCGATCTTCGCTATCGTCGGGCATCCGAACAAGGGCAAGAGCAGCATCGTGGCGACGCTCGCCGAGGATGAGTCCGTAGCGATCTCACCCGATCCTGGAACGACGCGCAAGTCGCGCGGTTATCAGATGCGCATCGACGAGCAGGTGCTTTACGAGCTGGTCGACACGCCTGGATTCCAGCGTCCGCGTGCAGTCCTCAGCTGGCTGCAGGAGCACGAGCGCGGCGCGGACGAACGGGCCGCAGTGGTCGAAGAGTTCGTCGCCACGCACCGCGGCGACGAACGATTTCGAGATGAATGCGAGCTGCTTCAGCCGATCATCGACGGCGCCGGCATCCTGTATGTCGTGGACGGCGCACATCCCTACGGAACGGAGTACGAGGCGGAAATGGAGATCCTCCGCTGGACCGGCCGGCCGCGCATGGCGCTCATCAACATGATCGGTCCGGGCGATTTCGTCGAGGATTGGCGGCGCGCGTTGAACCAGTACTTCTCGATCGTGCGCGTGTTCGATGCGCAGCGCGCGGATTTCAGCAAGCGCCTGGAGCTGCTGCGCGCTTTTCGCGAGCTTGGAGAAGTGGGCGCGCAGTGGAGCCGCGCGCTCGACCAGGCCGTAGCCGCGCTCGAGCGCGACCGCGCCGACCGCCGGCGCCGTGCGGCGGCGGAGATCGCCGATCTGCTGATAGATGTGCTCTCGATGCACGAGTCCGCGCCGGCGCCCGAAGGAGTCGATCAGAAGAGACTCACGGCGGAGCTGATCGCGAAGCTGAAAGCACGAGTGCGCCGCCGCGAGCAATCCGCGCGCCGACTGGTGCAGGATCTGTACGGCCATCGCGCTCTCGATGCTTCCGAGGAGGAGGTCAGCGTGCTCGCGGAGGATCTGTTCTCGAAACGCAGCTTCCTGGTGTTCGGACTATCCGCCCGACAGCTCGCGCTGACCGGCGCGGCCGCCGGCGCAGTCACCGGCGGCATGATCGACCTCGCCGTGGGCGGGGCCTCCTTGCTGCTGGGCGCCGGCATCGGCGCGGCGATCGGCGGCGTCGGCGCCGTGCTGGGCGCCGATCGGTTAGCGCGGGTGCAGGTGCTCGGCACGCCGCTCGGTGGATTCCGCTTGACCGTCGGTCCGATCACAACGCCCAACGCGCCTTGGGTGATTCTAGGCCGTGCGGTCCTGCACCATCGATTGGTCGCAGAGCGCAATCACGCCCGACGCGACGCCTTGATCCTCGACGCCAGCGCCGGCGCGCACCTTGGCGACGCCATCGATCCGGCCGTGCGCAAGCGCATGGCCGTGTCGTTCAAGCGCATCCGCGAGGACGGCGGCCTCGCGCCAGACCGACGCGAGGCGTTGATCGATGACGTTCAGAGCTGCCTGAGCTCCTCGTAGTCTCATGAGCTGAGATCATGAGCCCGAAATCATTCGCCAGGGCTGCGGCGGTGTAGGGCGCGGCGCGATCTTCAGCCGACCCACTTCACATCCGAGATTCGAGCGCACCCCGCCGCGATGCTTCAACGGCAGCAATAGTGAGAATTGAATCGGCCGACCTCGACATGGCGGGCGACCAACCTCGTGCGAGTGCGAGCGCCGCATTCTGGCGAGTTCGTCGGAGCGGTCATGCTCACCACGAACCATGAGTTGCATGCCTGGATGCAGCCGTAGCGCAGCTATCCGACCGGCCGCCAGCTCCAGAACGCGCCTGCATCCGACAGGCGCCCAGCGCAACCGTCTCGGCGCCAGATCCGGCGCCAGCGCCAGGATGCGCATGCGTCCGTCCAGGAATACGACGTCGATCGGGAAGCGCACGCCGATGGTATGAATGCCGCCGCCGGGAACGAGCAGCAATCCCTCGTGTGCGTTCAGCGCGCGACGCCGGATGAGCCCGATCGCCCGGGATAACATTGAATCAGCGACCTGCACTCGTTGTGCGACACAGCGACCGTCCGCTGTCTGCAAGGCGATGGTCTTCACGTACTTCCTCCTTGAAGGCAGTGTCAGAAGATGTCGAGCGCTCCCGCATCCAGGAGCTGGATGACGATAGGAAACCCTATGATGATGAAGGTGACCGGAAACAGCAGCGCGATCAACGGAAACAGCATCTTCACCGGCGCCTGATTGGCGAGCTTCTCCGCTCTCACGAACCGCTCCTGCCGCCGTTGTCGCGCTTGATCCGCGAGCACCTCGCCAAGCGAGCCTCCGGTCTCTTCGGCCTGCGTCACGGACGCTGCGAAATTGATCGCCGCAGCGATCGGCATGCGCTGCGCGAGGCGCTCGAGGGCGACCCGACGGGCGACGCCGGTGCGGGTCTCGCGCAGATAGCGCGAAAACTCCTGCCTCACGGGACCTTCGCAGAGCGGCGAAACCGCTTGCTCCACGGCCGCGGCGAATGTCAGCCCTGCTTTCATTCCGAGCACGAGGATGTCCAGGAAGAATGGAAACTCCTTTGCGAAGCTCGCTTGCCGCCGCCCGCTTGCGTCTCGCAGCCAGAGGTTAGGGTAGAGATAGCCCAATGGAGCGAGGAGTCCGGCGAGCGCCGCGTACATAGGATCGCGAATCTGCAGTACGACCAGCAGGTACATCGCTGCGGCGCAGCCCGCCGCGAGAGCGATGCGTCTCAGTACGATGAATTCCGCCGGAGTAAGCAGATAGCCGGCGCCCGCTGCGTTCAGCCGACTTTGCAGAATGTCACGCTGGTGCGGCGAGAGGGACCGATCGACGCCTCCAGCGTACCACTGCAGAATGGGACGCAGCGCCGCCAAGGGCGCAGGCAGCCGGTCACGCCAGGAGCCGTCGCGTTCGGAGGAAGGCGCCACATCATCCTTCAGCGCGAACGGCAGCAGCGCCGCGAGGGCGCCGGCCAGCCCGGCGAAGATGGACGGAAGATAGGAGCTCACGCGCCCACGGCTCCTCTCACACATCGATCCGCACGATCTTGCGGATCATCCAGGCCGCAACCGTCATCATCACGCCGACCACGGCCAGCACCACCCAACCGTACCATTCGGTGAACAAGAGACTCATGCGCGCAGGCTGCTGCCTGTAGAGCACGAATCCGATGAGAATAGGCAACAGCCCGACGACCCAACCCTGCGCCCGGCCCATGGACGTCAATGCGTCTATCTTGCCTTCGACGTGCGCCTTCTCCTGCAGCGTCCGTGCGAGGGACTCGAGCGTATCTGCGAGATTTCCCCCGACGCGTCGCGATACGTTCATCGCCGTGCTCATCAGGTCGAGTTCCGGCGCGTCGATGCGACGACGCAAATCCGCCAAGGACTGTGCGAGCGGCCGGCCGACACGGTGCTCCGCAAGCACCATCGTGAATTCCTGGCTGAGCGGCGCTGGCTGGCGCGTCGACATCAACTCGAGCGCCTTCGGAAGGTTCGAGCCGGCCCGCAGCGCGGAAGCGAGCGCCAGCAACGCGTCCGGCAACTGGCGCACGAAGCGCCGAGCGCGGCGTTGTGCGAGGAGCCGCAGCGCCGCCCTCGGCCCAAACAGGCCTGCGACGAGCGCCGCCGCGACCCCGACCCAGCTTGCCAACCAAAACGCGAAGACGCCGAGAATCAGCGTCGCGACCACGCTGAGCAGAAACAGGCGATGTGGGTTCGCAACGATGAAGCTGCGCCGCAAGGACTCCCCCACACCGCTCACAAAGCTGCTTTCGTAATCTGCGAACAGACGCCAGAACAGCAGCAGGAGCAGCGCAACCAGGACCGCGATGACGCCAGCCAAGATTGCTCGAAAGCCAAATGCGTCCGAGAAGACGTCCATGCTCGTGATGCTCCGCTATCGTCGCCGGTCTCGGACGGCGACTCGGGCAAGACTCCCGCCGGGAGTCGCCGCCTCGAGATCGAGATCCGCCTCGCGCGTCAGCGGGGCGTCTTGCGCCGATCGGAAGATCGTTCGATCCAGCATCACCCCGCAGTCCGCCAGGTCCTCATAGAAGCGCGGCGCCTGGTCGCAACCCACGAACGAGCCGAGGATCTCCCCATTGACTCCCACGCCGCGCTGTTTGAACTCGAATAGCGGCTGCGTGAGGATCACGTCGCCTTCCATGCCGTCCACTTCGACGATGGAAGTGATGCGGCGGCGGCCGTCATTGAAACGAGTCTGCTGCACGATGATGTGTACGGCGGAAGCGATCTGCTCGCGGATGGCTCTGACCGGCAGATCCATACCCGCCATCAGCACCATCACCTCCAGACGCGCAAGCAGATCTCGCGGCGAATTCGCGTGTCCAGTGGTGAGCGAGCCGTCATGGCCGGTGTTCATCGACTGGAGCATGTCCAGCGCTTCTCCGCCCCGGCACTCGCCCACGATGATCCGATCTGGGCGCATTCGCAGCGCGTTGCGAACGAGGTCGCGGATCGTGATCTCGCCGCGGCCCTCCACATTCGCGGGCCGCGCCTCGAGCGACAGCACGTGCGGCTGCGCCAACTGCAGTTCGGCGGCGTCCTCGATCGTCACGATGCGCTCGGCCCCGGGAATAGACTCAGAAAGCGCGTTGAGCAGCGTCGTCTTGCCCGAGCCGGTTCCTCCGGACACGATGATGTTGCGGCGATACTGAACACAGATCTTCAGGAATTGCGCCATTTGCGGCGAAAGCGCGCCCAGCGCCATCAAACGATCCATCGAAAGCCGCCGCCGCGCGAACTTGCGGATCGTCAACACCGGACCGACAAGGGACAGGGGCGGAATGATCGCGTTCACGCGCGAGCCGTCCGGCAGACGAGCGTCGACCATCGGCGCGCCCTCGTCGATCCGACGGCCCAAGGGAGTGACGATGCGCTCGATGACCCGCATGAGCGACTCCGCGCTGATGAAACGCACGGCTGCGAAGGTCAGACGTCCATCGCGCTCCAGATAGATGCGATCCGGACCGTTCACCATGATCTCGGACACCGAATCATCGGCCAGGAACGGCTCGAGCGGTCCATAGCCGATGATTTCCGCGGTCATCTCGTCGATGAACGCTTTGCGATCCGTCCCGGCCGGCAGGTGAATATCGCCCGATGCGACGATTGTCTCGATCGCCTCACGCGCCTCGCGACGGAAATCGGCGTTTGCCAGCTGATTCAGCGCGGTGCGCCGGAAAAGGTCCAGCTCGCGCAACACGAGCTCGTGCAGCGCTTCCTTGAGCGGATGTAGTTCGTCTTCAACGCGGCGTAACGGGACCGGCGCAGCCGGCGGCGGCTGCGACGAAGACGAATCGCCGCTTCGTCCGGGTGACCGGACGTCCTCGCGTCCTGCGGCGCCCGGACAAGCGAGCACTCTGAGCTCGCACTCGCCTATCGAAAATGTATCGCCTTCGCGCATGGCGGCGGACTGCTTCACCGCGACGCCGTTCCTGAACACGCCGCTGTCCGACCCCAGATCCTGCAGCAAAGGCTGCGGGCTCTCGAGACAGATGATCGCGTGGCGCTTGCCGACAGATCCGTGTCGTAGCCGTATGTCCGCTGTGAGCGCCCGGCCTACGGTATATCGACCGGCCTGCAGACGTCGGATGTGAGGCGCTTGTCCTGGGACGGAGAGTTGTAGTTTCAGCATGGCGATCCTTCGCGCTGAGTTGTCGGTCGGGTCAGTTGCGTCTACTCGATTTGTAGCGCTCGATGGCCTGGCGCCACTGCGCTTTCAGGGCGGCGGTCTCGGTTTCGTCGATAGGTTCCTTCGGTCGCTCCGATACACCTATGTACCAACTCAAAGCGCATCGGCCCATTGAGATCTTCCTGGCTGCATCCGAAGCATCCACCGCCCTGCGCGTCGCTCGTTGGGCGGCTTCATTCCAAGCCGATATCCCCAAAGGATGAGTGATGAGCGGACCGGCGCACTCTGAAAACGGCGCCTCCAGGAACCTCATCTTCTTCTTGCTCGAATCCCGCCCGTACTCCCTCCATGAGGGACTCCACTTGGCCCACGTGATTGCCGCTTTATCATCGTGGATGCTGATCACCACACGTCCATCGAATGCATCCGGAAGCTCATCGCCCAGATTCACGATTGCACCGTGCACCTCACCGTGCTCCAGCCTCCAGTAGAGCTCAAAAGACGATTCACCGGTGGAGAAAACGGGCGACAGTACATCACCTGGGTATCTCGTAAGCCCGACTTCCCGCACAAGTGGTAAACCTACGATGGTAAATGCATCGATCATTTGACCACCGAGGTTGACAACCTGGACTGCCGAAACACGGGACACTGGCCCGGCATTACTACCGGCAACGACGGCGAAAAGGCACAGACAAGCCCCTAATGCGCGCTTGCGGATGACTCTATTCACCTTTGCCCCTTGATGCGCAACCAGCTCATGTACATTTCCATGTCCACTGTCCCTCTGACCGCATTCGGCTGCGGATCGTCTCTTATCATTTCCGCGAGCTCCGGGAATCGGAACTGAGGAGCGGTTGATTGCCTCTGCGTTGCAGGCGGTCGCCACGCTGCGCAGAGCGGCCGCGGGTACGGGCAGGTTGCGCGTCTCCAGCCAGGGTCGTTTGGATAGAAGATCTCTCTGTCCTGAGCGAAGAGGCGCTCGTCATGAATTATTGGATCGGTAACGACCAAGTGCTCCTCGCGCAAAGGCTGCATTCGAACGCCAGCCAGAACTGCCTGACTATGCATCCAATGCAACGCCACATCCGAAAGGTCTCCTTGCTCGTAACCTCCTCCTATGTCTGAGTGCGCACCGAGAAAGCCGGCCTCGATCCTGTAAGGAGTAGTATTCCGAGCAAACTCCGAGTATTGAATCGAAACCAAATCGAAAACAGCGCGGTGTTCATTAAGCGCTACGGCATGCGCCACTGCGCCGATTCGATCATCTATCGTCAGATCATATCCAATATCGATCGCGTTGCCCGGGATGCCGAATGCAGCCACAGTATCGAACAGGCCCATGAAGCGGATACGTAAGACTCTGCAATTGCTGCTGGATGCGAGCGCATCGTCATAGTGACCATCATCAAGGCGTGCAAATACTTCGTTAGCAAAGGCGCGCGCCAGCGCCGCTCCCCTGCTGAATCCGATGATGTCAATCACACCGTCAAAGGACGAACTGGCGTCTGCTCCGGCAACCAACGTATCGAGGTGTTGAAGCGCCTGATCGATGATGTCTCTACCGCCATAGCCGGTAACGCCGCCCAGAACCCGGTCCACCGAGTTCCTGAAGTCACTGTTGCGTGGATCGGGCGCTCCTATACCTCGCACATAGAATGAGTTTCTCTCGTTGACGGACGGGTCATAGTAGTCTCTGAACAGCTCCACATTCGTCTTGGGGCCGCTGTCCCTGTCGATCCAGGTCCCATCGAACGCAAACAAATACAATCCCCATGGATCGATCCGCATCACGGGGTTGCTTCGCACGTAAGCGTACGGATTCGGGCCGTCGATCGACCCCAGAGGATCAGGCGTGAGATAGCGGCCCAGGGCTGGGGCGTAATCCCGCATCAGGTTGTAGTAGGTCCCCGATTCGGCGTCTGCGTACTGACCGGGCAGGCGCAGGTTCAGCTCGAGACGGCGACCGTCGCCATCGGGGTCCTCCTGAACATGTGCGACGCCGAAAGGTTCGTACTCCGCACGCCATACGACCGTACGTCGCTCGTTGGTGACGGCGATCGGCGCGCCCCGATGATCGGTATGCACCCAGTACAGATTTCCGCCCTCGAGCAAGCCGACGGGGTGTACGCCCAGATACAGATACTCGCGAGTGATTCGGCCCCGCGCGTCGGCCTCGCCGATGAGGCGACCGGACTCATATAGATAATGCGTCGTGGTCGATGCGCCGTCGCTATGCAGCGTCTTGGTCGTGCGTTCTCCATTGACGTTGTAGTGATACTCAGCGACAAGTTGCTCATTGACGAACAGCTTCACTGGCCGACCCGCTGAGTTGTACTCGTAGCGGCGCCGGTCGATGCGCAGAGGATGGCCTGCAGCGTCGTACTCGATGGGAGAGGATGCGAGCGGCGATGCGACCAGTCGGTTCGACGCCGGCCTGTAAGCATACTTGGCCCGGGCAGAGGACGAGGCGCCGCTCGTGTAATTGAAGTCGATCAGCGCCTCGGTGCGGTTGCCATTGGCGTCGTATGCATACTCGAACCTTCCGGCCGGAGTGCTCGCCGCCACAAGCCTGTGCATGCGGTCGTATTCGTATGCATGCTGCGAATCAGCCGTCTCGATGAGGGCTATACGATTGGCTGGGTCGTAAGTGTAGCGCCGCCGATCCAACTCCTGGAGCGCTCGGCTGCGAAGTCTTCCTTCTATATCAACGCGCGTACGCAGCTCCAGCCCATTGCCGAAGTGGAGATCGCCGTAAGGATCGAGCGGGCGTCCCGCCGAACGCACGACCGCCTTGTCCACGCCAAATCTCTTGCGAAGCACAAGACTCGTCAGGGCGCCATGGGCGTCGTATTCGTGGTCGATGAGCGCGCCGGACGGAAGTTCACGTTTCAGCAGCCGCCCGTTCCCGTCGTATGTTCGTCGCGTCTTGAACTCGAGGCCCGAGATGCGACGTACGTGCTCCCGTACATCGCCATCGTGGTTGTACTTGTATCGTTCTTCACCCCACGGTCCGGCTGCGTGCGAAAGGCGGCCGCGTTCGTACGTAAACCGCGTCTCTCCCTCAGGAGCGGCTATCCGGCTGAGACGCCCGCCCGGCGTGTACCAGTACTTCGTCGACTGGCCGCGCGCATCGATTCGTTCGATGAGCTGCCCTGCGGCGTTGTAGCGGTAGTGCAAGACGCCGCGATCCGGGCTGCGCTCGAGCACCAGTCGCCCGAAGTCGTCATACTCGTACGACGTACGGGCGCCATTCGGTGCAATGCGCTGGCTCAGGCGGCTCCGGAAGTCATACGCAAGCCGCGTGTCGCCTGCATCCGGCTGAGAAATCGCGACGAGCCGTTGAAGGGAGTCATAGCCGAAAAGCGTGTTGGTCCCCATTGGATCGATCGCTCGATCCGGGAGCCTGTCTGAATCTTCGTAGACGAGCTGGCGCATGGGCGGACCATCGCCATCCCTCACTTCGATGAGCCGGCGCTGCACATCGTAGACATAGTTCAGCATCCGCAGCGTTGCGCCCCGTGAGTCGAGCAATGCGCGGAAAGCGAGCTGCCCGTCCGCAGCGAAACCCGTGACCTCTTGCAGATGCGAGCGGGAGTCGGTGCGGCGAACGGTGCGGGCTTCTGGGTCGTAGTGAAACTGCTGCTGTTCGCCGTTAGCGCCATGGCGCTTATGCAGACGCCCGGCTACGTCATATTCGAATCGAACGCTCCGTGCACCGGCAGCTTGCACCTCATCGATCGCAACGATCCTGCCGGCGGCGTCATAGAGAAGTCGCCATTCCGGCGAGCCTGAGACGACGATGCGCGTCGCGCGACCCAGGGCGTCGCGCTCCAGGACTCGCGCCTCATCTCCGTCCGGCGTCGTGACCGCCAGCAGCAGGCCATGCGCGTCGTACTCCATGCGCAGAGCGTCCTGCGCGCCTTCGCGAGGTCCATCGACCGCCGCCAGTCGACCGGGCGCCGTGTAATCGAACAGGATGCGGCGCTCAATTGGCGTAAAGGCGCCGTCCGCAGTTGGCGCGTAGCCATGCTCCCGGATTTCCGTGAGCTGGCCGTCCTCGCGATAACGGATCTCGGTCGTTCGTCTACCTTGCGAGTTGACGCTCGCCGTCTCGATCAGAGTTGGCCGGCGGCTTGCGCCCTCGTATGCGAATCGCACGACGCGCTGCGCCGGACCTGCGCGCCGAAGCTCGACCAGTCGACGAAGTTCGTCGTACCTCCAATGAATGGCAGGCGAATCCTTGGCCCGCACAGACGTGAGCTGGAAGTGCTCGTCGTACTCGTACGAAACGTCGCCCATCGTGCACGCGCCGCAACCAGGCCCACGGACCTCGGCGACGTACGCGACCCCGCTGGAGCGCCCGAGAACATATCTCGTGGACCTTCCGAATGCGTCGATCACATCCGTATGTTTTTTTGCATATGACAGCGCGATCCGTCCCGCGCCCCCGGCGCCCGAGTACAGAATCGATCGGCCTTGATCGTCGTACGCCCATGTCGCGAGCCGCTCTGGCGGCGCAGGCGGACCGTAAGCTTGCGGCGACCAGGAGCCGACGCTTACGCCGGTCAGGTGATTCGGATGCCGGGAATCTTCGTAGTGGTAGCTTCGGACGGTGTCCGCCGAATCGACCGAGCGCGCGAGATTGCCGTGCTGATCGTACTCGTAGCGCACCCGCATGCCGTGCGACGCGGCGACGCTCGCCAGCCGGCCGTTTTCGTAATAGAAGAAGCGCAGCACGCGTGACTGAGGGTCCGTGACGCTGGTCAGCCGATACGCCTCGTCGTATGAGAGCTGCAGGCTGTCCATTCCTTCCTGTATTTCCCGCAGCAGACCAGACGCATCGAACAGAAGCCGACGACCCGAGGGCCAGCGCCAGACGCGCCCTGCCGGAGTCGTCTCGAGCTCTCCATCGCTGGCGCGCTGCGCGAGAAAACGTCCGGCGGCGTCCCGCGCGGCCGCAAAACGAATCAGCCGCCCGTCCGACTGAACGATGGCGATCTCGTGCGCCGAGCCATCCTTGGGCGTAAGCAGGCGCGCTTCGTAGCTGTGACGCCACCCCGCCCCCATTACACCGACGCGCGACGCCAACTCGCTGTTGTAATGGCGCGAGAACGCAATCGCGAGCGGACCGACCGCGGCTGGAATGTCGGATTCATGCTGGTACTTGTTGCCGGTGGCGACGTGAACCGGATTGCCCACCGCGAGACTCGGCAGATCCACGCCGGGCAGTGATGCGCCAGAAGACGTGGACACGGACTCGGCGCCAGTCGCAAACGCCGACGAGCTCCCGCTTGCAGGACATTGCCGGGGCGATCCTGCATTCTCACCGCCCTCCGGGCCGCTTTCGTCGGCGTCGCCGCCCTCGCCTGACCCTGCTCCGCCCGCGCCGCCGGCGGCGCCTTCTCCGAAGCCGAGAAAGCCCTCGCCCAGGTTGCTTCCCGGACTGGCGTCGTGATCCGACTCTTCGGGATCGTCTTGTGGATCGTCCGGTTCATCCGGCTCATCTTGCGGGCCAGAAGCCGCATCGAACCGCTCGACCTCCGGCAGGTCCGCACGCGAAACGACGAGATCGCTCAATCGCGCCGGACTCTGCATGCGCACAGTCGCCGTGGCCACGATCGGCAGCAGCGTTCGCTGCAACAGTTGGCGCTCGAACGCGTCCGTCGTCCGGCCTCGCACGCTCAGCAATGTGCGCGCGATGAACCAGTTCACGAGAGGAACCTTGAGCTCGTAGCCGTATGTCACCTGAACGCGCAATATGTTTGCGTCCTGAATGTTCAGGCCGCTTCGCGGGCCCGGCGCCGTACTGCGTGCATGAAGCCTGTCGTTGGGCAATTCGTGCACGCCGTTCACATGCTCGGCGAAATCCTCGAACGCTTCGCGCGTTGGATTCAGGATGCGAATCCGGGCGTTGGTCGCAAGCTCGGCCTCGATGCGGGCGACGGAGCCCATGAGCGCATCGAGCGACGAGTCGGGCGAGTGCAGGGGCGCCAGGCCGCGAGCGAGCGCCAGACGGATTGCACTGGGTTCTGCGTGAGCGACAGCGCCGGCGCGAGCCGCCAGCAAGCTCGCATGATTGAGCGTGGCTTTCGCCTGATAGATGAATCCGAATTGCACTGCCCCGAGAATGGCCGCCAGCAGCACGGGCAGCGCAATGACGGCCTCCGCGATCGCAGCGCCTTGCTGACGCATCCTGCGTTGAATCCCTTCCATGCGATCCCTCGATACGATGCGCTCAGTCGGTGAGCCTGAGCTTCAGCGCTTCCTTGGATTCCTTCTCGAGCTCTTCGAAGCGACGCTGGGCCGCATCGACCGGCGCCGACCCCGCCTCGATGAGCTGTGGAGTGACGAGCACGACCAGCTCGGATTCGCCGCGCCGGAACTGGCGCGACTTGAACAGCTCGCCAAGCACCGGAATCGATCCCAGGCCGGGGGTCTTGGCGACCGTCTTGGCGTCCTCCGAGCTGAATAGCCCGGCGACGACCATGGTCGCGCCGGATTGCACATTCATTTCGGTGTTGGTCTTGCGCGTCGCAAACCCGGGGATGCCGAGCACGGAATTCGCCTTGTCGACGCTGCTCACTTCGACGCCCAGCCGCGTGCGGATCAGACCTGCCGCGTTGGAGCGCGGCGCCACGTTCAGTATCACGCCGAACTGCTTGAACACGACATTCAGTGCGCCGTCCTGATTTTGTACGGGAATGGGCACTTCGCCGCCCACCAGGAAATCCGCCTGGCCGCCGTCGATGCACGATAGCGTCGGCTCCGCAAGCAACCGTGCGTCGCCATTGTTGACGAGCAGATGGATCATCGAATCGATGGACGTGGTCAGAGAGAAGTAGTGATTGTTCGTCCCAAGCTGCAGCGGCAGGTTTCCCAGACCCTCTACACCCTCGGGAACGATGCGGAAGTGTTCGTTGCTGACGAACTCATCGAGCGAACCGAACACCGGGCCGGCCGCCACGTCCGCCCAGTCGACGCCGAAGTCGCGCAGCACCGACTTCTTCACCTCGATCAGCTTGGCCTTGATCAGGATGGTGGCGGCCTCGCGCAATTCGGGCGGTCCGGGTTCCGGCTCCATCAGGCCCAGGACTTTGACGAGATAGGCGATCGTTTGGCCGTC
Organism: Steroidobacteraceae bacterium; assembly: GCA_034005205.1. Lineage (GTDB taxonomy): Bacteria > Pseudomonadota > Gammaproteobacteria > Steroidobacterales > Steroidobacteraceae > Steroidobacter. Next base: position 21,606 of record JAVEVD010000044.1, read on the forward strand.
GCGCCCCCAGATCCGCAGGTCGGTCACACCTTCCTGCCGCGCAAGGACGAGAATCTCCTGCGTATCGTCGAAAACCTTGATGTCGATGACGGCGCCGTCCCCGGCGGCGACGCGCTTCAGATTCGGGTAGCGGATCAGCAGACTCTGGCCGGCCGGGACTGTGAGCACGCCGACAGGCGCCGCGTCGAGCGGACTGACCGCCGCGTCGTTCGCCGAACACATCTGCGCGCCCAGCGCGCAGATCACGAGCGCCAGGATCAACCACGCTGCGCTCGCGCGACGGTTGCGACGGCGGGCAGCCATCAGCTTCCTCCCAGGATGATTTCGACGTGGCTGCGCGCCGCCAGCCGCGGCGTCGCTCGCGCGCCCGTCAGCAGCGTGCTTCTCGTCACCTGCGCGAGTCGCGTCGGCGTCCGATCCTGCGATCGTCGCAGTACGAACGTGAGCTTGCCCGCTTCCTGCGCCAGCGTGATTCGCGCCGCGTCCTGCGGCGTCACGGACAGGGTGACGGTTCGATAGTGACTGCTGCGGTCCTTGTCCTGGAGAAGAACGTCGTTCATCCAAGTACGCATTCCGGTCGCGATCACCGCTACATCGAGCAGCAGCGGCGCCGTGACGGGTTCGTTGCGGCTGCTGGCGGTGAAGAGAATGTCGATTCGATCGCCGGGCGCGAGCATTCCGGAAATCGAGGACTCTTCATCGACCGGCAGCGTAAGCGCCCGCTCGCCAGGCGGCAGGTGCGACGAGAATCCTGCGCCAGCGTGCTGCGCGAGATGCGACATGAGCAGCGGCTCGCCGCTGCGAATGGGACGGACGAGCACGCGTCCCGCAACGCTGTTCCACTCGTCGGCGGTGACGGCGTCCGAATGCAAGAACGCCTTGGGCGCTTCGCGCAGCGCGGCAGTCTGGCTGGACAACAGTGCGCCCGGCCGCAGATCGGTGCTCGCAACCACGACGCTCACAGGGGTGTATTGCGCGTTCAATTCCGCGCGATGCGCTTCCACGCTCTTTCGAACATACGTGTCGGATAGATACGCTGCAGCGCCTGCAGCGAGCAACGCTCCTCCCATCAGCAGGGCCGTAGCGACGTTCGATTTCATGTGTGCTCCTCCGTGAGCACAGTCATCAGAATGGAATCATCAGCGTCCAGGCGTACTCGTCGTAATGCTCACGCAGCAACGAAAGCATGGCGTCCAGTCCTCGCCATACGACCATGAGCCCGAGAAGCACCGCGACGTACTCCGTGAGCACTGACCCCGCCTGGCGGCCTTGTCTCATTCCTTGCTCCACACGATCACGATCGCGGCGCCTCCCCGCTGAACTTCATCCGGGAGGATGGTGAGCAGCGCGAGCTCGGCGCCCTTCTGCGCCTCGATGACGCGTGTCCGGCGCGTCTCGACGCCGCGTCCGTCGCGAATCAGGCGCCAGCCGCTGCTTGATAGCGCATGACGCACCGCCTGCGCTTCGCTCGCCACGGAGCGGGGGCTCGTGAGCGCAATGAGCTCGGTCCGACGACCGAAGTCCACGTACTCCTGAAGCGCGACTATCGTGGCGCTGCGCGGCAGTGGAAATTCCGTGTCGAGCGCCGAGCGCTCGCGTTCCGGTCTCGAGCTGACGGTGATCGCTCCCTCGCTGCCGCCGATGACGGACCGAACCTGAATGCTGATGTGATGCTGCGACGTTCCGATGGCGAGCATATGCCAGGGCCCATTCTTCGTACGTCTGGTCTGCCTACCCCCCGCTGCCTGACTCAAGCCTTCGTAGTAATGAAGCACTTCGTCCGGCGGATGCGGCGAACGGATCGCCTTGATGGTCATCGGCAGGCCGTTCATCCGCATGCTGCGGGCGATCCATCGGGCCTCACCCTGCGGCGGCGCCTGAAGATCAGGGAGACTGCGAGTGATGCTCTCCAACGACGCGGACGACCCGATGGCCAGAATCGAGAACAGAGGAAGCGCCGGATGCATGACGACGCTCACTTGCGCTCGATGTACGCGGCAGGCAGAACTTCGGATCGAACCCGCAGGTCAGGATCCCAACCATACTGACCTTCACCGTACAGCGGCCGACCCCGGCCCAGCGCCTGCATCCCTATCGCACGCCCCGGCCGTTGCAATGTGTCGATCAGCTCATCTACGGTGACTCGATCCACACGCCGCCGAAAATCGTCCTCGTCGCTGACCGACCACGCGTCGCTCAGAATTGCGCCCGACGCGCTCTGGAGCAACCGCACGGGCGCCTCGTCGGGTTCATGAACGGCGTCCAGCCGCCGGCGACCAACCACTTGCGCAATGAAGGGACGAATGGCGACCGCTGTTTCATTGCTCGCGAACGAGCGCCGATCCAGGCCCAGAGCGCTCACCTGGAGCAAGCCTTCGGCCGAGCTCAGTGGACCGCCGCCGTGCGCAATTGCTGGCGCGAGCAGAGTTCCCACGTCCACCGGCGCACGCTCATCTTCATGCGCGACCGACGCCGGCGCGCCCGTTTCCTCGTAGTCGAGCAGTCGACGTCGCTGACCGTCGCGCCACAGCGGGTTCTCGGAAATCCCATGCGACTGCAAGTGCGCGACCGGCGTTATTCCGGCTCGCGGATTTCCGAGCGTCCTGTCGCGAAGCTCGAGCAGCAGCTCGAGATCGCCCTTTCGATTGCTCGATCCATGACTTCGCCACACAGTCCGCTCCCAAACGCCATATCTCGCGGCGTCCATGCTCTTATGCTTGATATCGAGCTGTTTGCCGAGCAGCGGCGCTCCGATGATGAACGGCGTCAGCGCCAGCAACGCGAGCACGGTTTCCGTCATAGCCGCGCCGCTGCTGCCCCTCAGGTCGCATGCTCTGGTCGGTTGCGACGCGCGTACTCTTGCTGCGCCCGAAGAACCGCTTTGCACGTGTCTCTCGTTCATGGATCGCGCCTTCAAGACTCGCCCTGGACGCCTGCCGCCTCTTCCAGCGGCGCCAGACTCGCTTCCCAGAAGGGATTGAAGAGGTTTGCATACTCGCTTTGGCGGGAGCCCAGCGGATCGAATCCACTATGAGGGCGGCGGAAGCGCACCCGAGCAGCCGCCGCAACCGCAAGCGGCCTTGCGGCTGTCGTCAGACCGAACGCGTTCACGGTAGGCACGGCGGATTGGCGCTTCGTGGCTACCGCGACGATGAACAACGAGCGATGTCCTGGCGGCCCGGCCAAGTTGTGGTACGACGGAACGCCCGCATAGCCGCCGGTGAATTCACGGGCGCTCGCTTGACCCACGCCGATGCGCCGCCAGCGTCGCCAGCCGAACAGGCCGCGTGTGCGGTACTGGAGTTGATCCCCGGCCCGCCAATCGGCGCTGGTCTTCGATTGATACGTTGATGTGGCGCCCCGCTTGCGCACTTGCGCGACGATGAGATTCTCCCGCCAGCCGCGCTCGCCCTGCATCCACCGCTGCAGATCGCGATTGGTTCGCAGGCTCGAGGAGATGAGCTCCTCGAGCGCATTGCCGTCCTCACCAGCGGCGTAGGCGCGAACGAACATCGGCGCTGAACCTAGTCGGCCGATGAGCTGAGCGTCGATGAACGACCGCAGTTCGGTAGGCAGAGCGGACAGTTCGCCCGCATCATTGATGCGAATCTGCGGGTCGTGCCTACGAGCTGTTTGCTGCATGAGCTCAGTGAGGCCGTCGAGAGCGAGCGACGCTCGAGCTTCGATCTGCGCGGCGCGGAAGCTTCCGTTCCAGGCGTCGATCGCAGGAATTGCAATTGCGGCGCCGCGCTCCGCGCCTGCACGCACGTGAGATGCAGCTTGCTGGACGATGTCTATGTAGCGGCCAACGTACGGAATCCATTGCGTGAGGCGATCGATATGGTCGATGGAGTCGTGTACATAGCGCGCCCAGCTCACATAGGAGACGAGGTGACCGACCGCCAAGTGATTGGCCAGCATGGCTCGATTCGTGTAGGCCATGAAATTGAGATGCCGCGCAGTCCACACGGCGCCGCTGTACGCTGCAGCGTCCGCTGCGTTCGCCACCTGCGAACGCTCGGTGACTTGCTGCCCGGTGTTGAACATCAGAATGAGCGCCGCGCTGGCGATGAGGACGCCGAACAGAGCGAGCGGTGCGATCTGACCGGCTGCGCATCGCCTCGGGCGCCAACGCAGCTCACCCGGCAGAGCCCGCGAGCGACGCTCGGCTGCGACGAAGGCCGCTGCACGCGCCTGTACGGCAGGGCGCGTGCGCTGTCCGGACGGCGAGGGACCAGAACGAGGCATCAGCCGCTCCTCGCGTACGCCGACGGTCAGTTCGACGCGTTGGTCTGCTGGTTGTAATTCGACAGGCTGTCCGCCTGCGCCGCTCGGTTTTGCGCCGTTTGCGCCGAGGCCTGTGCGTCGCTGATGTCCTGCGCGGCGGACTGACCCGCCATCTCACGGCTCATGCCCGCCATCTGGTTCTGCAGCACGTCGCCGAAGGCCGCGAAGAGACCGATGCCCGCGACCGCGACCAGCGCGGTGATGATGATGTACTCGCTCATGCCCTGTCCGCGCTGGCGAACGGTGCGCTCGATGTCGTGAATGTTGCGATGAGCCATGGGAGAACCTCCGTGTCGCTGAATGCATACGAGGGCGAATCGCTTCGCCGTTGAATGCAAGATAGTTCAGGAGGCGTCCGCGCGAGCCATGTATTAGTGCGACGATGTGCTAGAAAGTCGCATCTCTCTCTCGGCGACGATTCGCATACGTGAACATCTTTGCCCAGAGCACGACATGGATCTCGACGCCGAACGCTGCGGGAGCGTCGATGATGCGAGGTTCTGCACCGCATCCTGCAAGACTCGGCGTCCGAGATAGTTGCAGCGTCGGCGCGCAACGGTCACTCTAGCGAGCCTCTGATCCAGTCTTGCCTGTGATCTCGATGCACTAGAAGTCCTTCTAGTTCTGCGCGAGGAGCCCGATCATGATTGCTGTCATGGGCGCAAGCGGAAATACCGGAAGCGGCGTTGCTGAAGCGCTGCTCACGCGCGGCGTCCAGGTGCGAGCGATCGGCAGATCGCGGGAGAAGCTCGAGCCGTTGATCTCGCGCGGCGCGCAGGCTGCGATCGGCGACGCCAACGACGAAGATTTTCTCGCAGGCGCATTACGAGGCGCGCACGCCGCTTACGTGCTGCTCACTGCGGACCCAGGCGCACGCGACTATCGCGCAGCGCAAGACGCGATAGGCGAATCGATCGTTGGCGCACTGCGGTCGAGCGCAGTAAAGCGAGTAGTCGCATTGAGCAGCATTGGCGCCGACAAGGATCATCGCACCGGAGTGATCGCGGGCCTGCGCGCCCAGGAAGAGCGACTGCGAAGCCTGACCGATGTGGACCTGTGGCTGTTGCGGCCGGCGTCATTCTTCGAAAACTTCTCCGCACAGATTGCGCAGGCGGCGCAGGAGGGCTATCTCGCGGGCGCGATCGATGCGAATCTTCCCATCCCGATGGTAGCCGCGCGTGATGTGTCGCAGGCCGCGACGGGCGCACTTCTGGACGACCAGTGGAGCGGCGTGATGATCCAGGAGCTGCTCGGGCCGCGCGATATCACGCACGTCGAGATCGCCGGCGCGGTCGCCAAGACGCTCGGCGTCGGACATATGCGGTACGCGCAACTGCCTTACGAAGCCATGGCGGCGTTGCTGGAAGCATCCGGGGCGTCGCCGAGTTTCGCTCAGTGCTATATCGAAATGGCGCACGCAATCAATGAGCGGTCGGTAGGTCCGCTGCGGGGACGCACTCCGGAGAACACTACGGGCACGACGTTCGAGGCGTTCCTGCGCGAGCTGACGAACCGCCAGACTAGCGCCGGCGATTTCGCAGAGCATGTCACGTGAGCCTCCCGGACCTGTTGCGTCATACGCGCGCACGACAAAGAATCACCCAGCTCGAGATGGCGCTGCGCCTGGGCGTATCACGACAGCAGGTGTCGCTCCTGGAGCTCGGCCGCACCAGGCCGAGCCGGCGAATGTTGCTGGCGTGGATGGACGAGGCGGCCGCGCCGCCGTCATTCAGGAACGCCGCGCTCATCCTCGCCGGCTTCTCGCCCGCAGACGCCGAAGCGATGTCCTCCAGCGAATGTCTGACGCCGGTGCGAGCTGCGCTGCGTCAGGTCATTTCAGCGCACGATCCGTTCGCGGCGCTGGTGTTCGATGTCGATCGTTACGTAGTCGACATGAATCGCGGCGCGCGCTGGCTGTGGACCGTGCTGATGCCGGCGTACTGGTCCCGGATCTACGACAACGGTGGAATGGACATGATCGACGCGCTGATCGACCCGGAGGGTCTGTTCAGCAGGATGCGTCAGCCAGAGCGCGCGGCTGGAACGTTCCTCAATCTCCTGCGCAGGGAGCAATGGCTACGACCCTCGCTCACGCCGCGAGTGGACGCTTATGCAGATAAGCTGCGGGAGCGGTTCGGCCTGCAGCAACCCCGGCTGGACTGCATCGGCAAGCCATGGTGCGAGCTCGCGTTCGACACTGAAATCGGCGCGCTCTCGTTCATCATCGTGCAAAGCAGCTTCGGGCCGCCGCAGGACGCCGGCGTGGACTCATCGCGGCTGGAACTCTGGTTCCCGGCGGACGGCGCCACTCGGGCGCAGGTGTTGAAGCGTCGCGGCGAGGGCGCGACGCGCGCGGCGTGGACCGGCTGATGCGCGCCCGTCGTCAAAGAAACCATTTCGTGCGTACAAGGCTGATCCCTCTGTAGTGGTTTCGAGGCGCACGCGAAGCGCCGCAGTGCGAGATGCACTGTGGTTCGCGCCTGGAAATCGCAGCAGAGGCTATTTGGGCGGCCGGGCGCCCCCACCGGGCTTTCGAGGACTAGAATCAAACACACTGCTCGCACTGACGAACGTCAGGAGGCGCCGATGGCTGTGAAGGCAATTCCAGAGGGCTATCACTCGGTCACACCGTACCTCATCGTCGACGGCGCCGCGCAAGCGATCGACTTCTATAAGCGCGCGTTCAACGCGACGGAGCTCATGCGCATGGAGGGTCCCCGCGGCAAAATCGCCCACGCGGAGATTCGCATCGGCGACTCGCCTGTCATGCTGGCGGACGAGCAGCCGGAAATGGGCCATCGCGGTCCGCAGGCCGCGGGCGGCGCGCCGGTAAGCCTGGTGGTCTATCTCGAAGATGTCGACAAGATCTTCCGCCAGGCGCTCGATAACGGCGCGCAGGAGCTGCAGCCGGTCAAGAATCAATTCTACGGAGCGCGCTCCGGGACGTTGAAAGATCCATTCGGTCACGTTTGGATGATCGCAACGCAGATCGAAGACGTGCCGCCGGAAGAGATGGAGCGGCGCATGCAGGAGTACAGGAAAGGCGCGGGAGGCTGACGCGATCATCCTCGGCGTCGTGTGTTCGCGATTCGCGATGCATGGCGCCGTCGATGCTTTTCGATCTGCGGCCTCGCGATCGCGCTGACGAGATGCGGTTCGATTGCGATCAGCCGCGCGTTTCGCGCAGCAGCGCCTCCAGCTTGCCTCGCTCACCGGTCGCTTCATAGAACCTGGTGATGCGCTCCCGCGCGACGCGCTTGCTCTCGCTGTCGGCGGCGACTTCGGCGCG
>JAVEVD010000045.1:0-6627 GCA_034005205.1 Steroidobacteraceae bacterium
TCGAGGCTCCCCAAAGGCGTCTGCACGCGCGATTGGCACTGAATCTGGTCGCCGTCGACCTGCAGATCCTTCAGCTCCGAGCGACCGGATTGTGAGTCCATCGCCCCCGTCCAGCCGTCGGCCCCGGAACGCAGGTCCCATACGAAGTTTTGCGCGCCGAGCGGGGTGTTCATGCTGATGCTCCACTTGCCTGCTGCGCTCTCGCCCTCGCCTGCGCTCATGCTCCTCTCCTCTTCCGGGCAACCGCGGTGCGCAGCAGTCTACCAAGCGCCCTGCCGGTCGGACCCGGGGCGACCACGGTACAGCGTATGGTGGATCAGGGCCGGGCGAAAAAGCTTTCAGGACCGGAGCGCAGCTGGGAGAATCGTGCGCCAAGTCACACGTCACCAGCCACGACGTCGTTCGCATGAATCCTATCGGCGCGCCCCTGGGCGAATTCTTCCATCAGTATGCGGAGCGCGGCGAGCCCCTCGTGCTCGCGACGATCGCAGCGACGATCGGCTCCACTTACCGCAAGGCCGGCGCGCAGATGCTGATCGCAGGGGATGGACGATCGGCCGGACTACTGAGCGGCGGCTGCCTGGAAGCCGATCTGATGGAGCGAGCACGCGACGTACTGCGGACCGGCGAAGCCGTGCGCGTGGAGTACGACACACGCAGCTCCGACGACTTGATCTGGGGCATCGGACTCGGCTGCGAAGGCGCCATGTCCATCCTGCTGACCCGTCTGGATCGCAGCAATGATTACCAGCCGTTCGCGTTCGCCGAAACCTGTCGGGCGGCCGACGCGCCGGGGAGCTTCGCATTGGTCGTATCCACCAGCGACGCCGCATTGCCGCTGGGCGCCTCGTATTGGTCGGCGGCGGCAGACGACGCGCCGCCAGCCATCGCCGAGGCGCTGCGCGACAGCGCTCTCATGGCGCCGAACGCCGCGCAGCCGACGCAAGTCGAACTCGCGAACGCCGCGGCGCTGGTGGCGCCGATCGAGCGGCCGCTGCGTCTACTCGTCCTGGGCGCCGGACCCGACGCCGCGCCGCTGGTCGAGATTGCGGCGCTGATGGGCTGGAACGTCGTCGTGCTCGATCATAGGCCGGCGTATGCAGCGGCCGAGCGCTTCCCACGAGCGCGTCGCGTCGCGCTCAGGCCAGCCGCCGAGGCGCCCGCCGAACTGGCCGCCTCACGGTACGACGCAGCCGTCGTCATGAGCCATCACCTGCTTTCGGATCAGCTCTACCTCGCCGCCCTCGCCGACAGCAACATTCCCTACATCGGTCTGCTTGGCCCGGCGCCGCGCCGTGTGCGCCTCATGAGTGAGCTCGGGCCGAAGGCCGACAAGCTCGGTTCGCGGCTGTTCGGCCCAGTGGGCCTCGACATAGGCGCGCGCACACCGGAGACCATCGCGCTGGCGATCGTGGGCGAGATCCAGGCGATGCACGCCGGGCGCAGCGGCCGCTCGTTCAGCAGGACGACCCAGTCGAGCTGACCATCGCCCTGAAATGGGCGCGCATGGCGGCTGTCGTGCGCCGCTTGCGTGGACGACGACTCTCCGTGCGTCCGACTGGGGATGAGGGCGCGAGCATCGAGTTCAGAGCCGCAGCGGCAGCGAACGCAGCCGCTTGCCTGTCGCCGCGAACACGGCGTTGGCGACCGCCGGCGCGATCGGCGGCACACCCGGCTCGCCGAGTCCGCCCATGGGCGCATCCGATTCGATGAATTCGACCGCGATGCTCGGGGCGTCGGCCAGCAGCGCCATCGGGTAGTCGTGGAAATTCGACTGCACCACGCGGCCGTCCCGGATCGTGATTTCGTTGTACAGCGCAGCCGACAGCCCGAAGAGAACGCCGCCCTCGATCTGCGCCGCGGCGCCGTCGGGATGGACCACTTCGCCGCAATCCACGGCCACGCAGACACGATGCACCTTGATGCGCCCGTCGACCACTTCCACCTCGGCGGTCTGCGCAACGATCGTCCCGAAGCTCTCGACCAGCGCGATCCCGCGCCCGCGTCCTGGCGGCGGAGGAGCGCCCCACCCGGCCATCCAGGCGGCCCTCTCGAGCACTGCGCGATGGCGCGGCGCATCCGCCAGGAGTTCGCGCCGGAACTCGTACGGCTCGGCGCCCGCCGCGTGCGCCAGTTCGTCGATGAAGCACTCGGTGAAGAATCCGTGCTGGGAATGGGCCACCGAACGCCAGTAGCCGGTGCGCACGTGCGTGTCGTGCTCGACGACGGCGATATCCTGGTGCGCAATGGCATACGGCGTTCGAACCGCATCGGCGCCGACGCCGTCGGCGGCGCCGCCATTGAACCGCGCTATCCAGACCAACGCACTCCCCGCTGAATCCACGGCGCCCTTGAAGCGGGCGAGCACGGCCGGTCGGTAGAAGTCGTGCTGTATGTCCTCCTCGCGACTCCAGATCAGCTTTACGGGCGCCGGCGCGGCCTCTCGGGCGATGCGCACGGCCTGATCGACGTAGTCGTGCGCTCCCGGCAATCGCCTGCCAAACCCGCCGCCCAGCGGGTGATTGTGGAGCACGACCTGGTCCTCGCTCAGGCCCGCCGCTTGCGCCGCGACCTTGCGCGCGGCGAGCGGGTCCTGCACGCCGGTCCATACTTCGCAGCGCCCTTCCGCGCAGCGCGCCGTGGCGCTCATCGGCTCCATCGTGGCGTGCGCGAGGAACGGGACGCGATACTCGGCTTCGACCAGCTTCGCGGCGCGGCTGAGCGCCTTGGCGGCGTCGCCTCGGCTGATCACGCTTTTTGCGCCGGGCCCTTCAAGCGCTGCGCCGATCAGCGCGAACAGCGTTGCTGAATCGGATGTGACGCGCTGCTCCTGCGTGAAGGAGGGCGTCAGGGCGCGCACGCCTTTCAGCGCGCGCCAGTAGCTATCCGCGATGACCGCTACGGCGTTCTCCAATCGCACGACGCGCACGACCCCGGGCGTCTGCTCGGCGGGCGCAGGGTCGACGCTCTCGAGTTTCGAACCGAACACCGGCGCAGCGCGAACCGCGGCGTACAGCATGTCGGGCAGCGATACGTCGATGGCGTACCTTGTCGAACCCGTCACCTTGTCGGGAATATCGAGTCGCGGAATGGACGCGCCGACGATCGAATACTCAGCACGCTTCTTCATGGCCGGATGTACGGGCGGATCGAGTCGTGCAGCATCCGCCGCCAGCTCTCCGTAGGACAGCGAGCGGTCGGATCCGGCATGCAACACGCGCGAAAGCTTGGCCGTGCATTGCGACTCGGATACGTTCCAGCGTTTGGCCGCTGCTTCGAGCAGCATCGCTTTGGCGGCCGCCCCGGCGACGCGCATTCCGAATTGACCGGTAGCGCGCACGCTGGTGCTGCCGCCCGTGATCTGCATGTCCATCCATTGCATCAATCTGAACGATGCATATTCGATGCTGCGGTCCATGAAGCGTGGCAGCGCAGCGGCGATCGGCCGAAACGAGCGCACGAGGTGCCCGTTCGCGTAAGCGTCCTCGGCCGGCGCCTCTTCGACCCGCACGAACCGCCAGTCCGCCTCCAGTTCCTCGGCAAGCATCATTGCAAGCGCAGTCTGGGCGCCCTGACCCATCTCGCAGTGAGGCGCAATCACTGTCGCTACGCCGTCCGGCGTGATGCGCAACCACGTCGTGAGCTGCACGACCCCATCGTGCGTCTCGCCGTGGGGCGCCAACCCGAACCGGTTCGGCGCGAAGATGACGCCTCCCACGCCGATCGCCAGACCGCCGCCGATTACTCCACCGACGCCTATGAAGGCGCGGCGCGTCCATTTATTCATCGCGCACCCCTGTATCGGCGACTTCGCTGAGCCTTCCGCCGGATGCGCTGGCCAGACTGCGGATCGCCCTGCGGACGCGCTCGTAGGTCCCGCAGCGACAAATGTTGGTGATTTCCGCGGCGATCTGCTCGTCTGTCGGCTGGGGAGTGTGCGCCAGCAGCGCAGCGACAGCCATGATCATTCCCGACTGGCAGTAGCCACATTGCGGAACCTGATGCTCGATCCAGGCCGCCTGCACTGCATGCAGGCGCTCTGTGGACGCCAGCCCCTCGATCGTGACGATGGTCTGCCCCTGCACGGCCGCTGCAGGAACCACGCAGGCGCGCACCGGGGATCCATTCACATGCACCGTACAAGCGCCGCATGCGGCGACGCCGCAACCGAACTTGGTTCCGGTGAGCCCCAGGGACTCGCGCAGCACCCAAAGAAGAGGCGTGTCCTCGTCCGCTTCGGCGGTGCGCTCAACGCCGTTGACGTTCAGCGTAATCTGCATGTTCTCTCCTCGCCATGGGCGAGCGTCGCGCATTGTGCGCCGCGCCCGGCATGAAGCGCAAAAGCTCGCCGCGCTCTATGGTTCAGCGGCGGCGCAAATCGCGCAACGCCCGCCGCTCGTGCTTGTCCGGGCGACCTTGCGGCGCCGGCGCAAGACGCCATTCCTCGCGGCGCCGCTCACGCGCTGCGACGCTCTGCGGCGTCTCGAGGTAGTAGGTGCGAGCTTCAACGGCCGGCCCGCGCCGCGTCGGCAGACCCTGCACGACCACTTCGAGCCGCATCTCGTCGCGCGTGACCGCGATGCGATCGCCTGGGCGCACCGCCCGTGAGGGCTTGACCCGTTCGCCGTTCACGTGCACGCGACCTCCCGCGACGGCTTCGCTTGCCTGCGAGCGGCTCTTGAACAAGCGCACGCACCACAGCCACTTGTCGATGCGCACTGTGCTCTTCTGATCGACCCCGTTCACAGCGTACGACTCCATCGAACCATAGACGAGCATGTCAGTGAAGCTGGCGCACCCCGACGCGCAGGTACGCCGCTTCCGCATGCACGCGACTCCGGGCTGCATGGTCGCACGAGCGGCGCCGACGCGCTCGCCCGCCGCGCGCACGACTCTTGCGGTTTGCCGAAAGCGGCGCGCCTTGGTTGCACGAGCCGGGCGACAGCCGACATGATGCCGACATGCAGCCAGCGCCGACGTCCGTCGAGGATTCCCCTTTCGATTTGCTGATCGTCGGCGGCGGCGTCAATGGCGCAGGGATCGCTCGGGACGCCGCGGGGCGCGGCCTCAAAGTCGCCCTGATCGAGCAGGCGGATCTCGCAGCTGCGACTTCCTCGGCCAGCACCAAGCTGATTCATGGCGGACTGCGCTATCTGGAGTTCTTCGAGTTTCGCCTCGTGCGCGAGGCGCTGATCGAGCGCGAGCGCCTGCTCGAGATCGCGCCGCACATCATCCGCCCGATGGAGTTCATCCTGCCGCATGTCCCAGGTTTGCGACCGCGCTGGCAGATCAGGGCCGGGCTGTTCCTCTACGATCGCCTCGGCGGCCCGCGCCGGCTCCCGCCTTCACGCTCGGTGCGGCTGGCGGGCGGCGCTTACGGCCAGCTCAGACCCGAGCTGGATCACGCGTTCGCATACGCAGATTGCTGGGTGGACGATGCGCGGCTGGTGGTTCTGAACGCAATGGATGCGGCCGAACGCGGCGCACTCGTTCGAACGCGCACGCAGCTCGTGTCCGCTCGCGCGCAAGGCGGCGTCTGGGTTGCACAGTGCCGCAACGTGCGCAGCGGCGGCCTCATCGAACTGCGCGCCAGAATCATCGTGAACGCCGCCGGGCCATGGGTCGAGAAGATCCTGCGCGCGCTTCCCGGCGCAGATGCGCAGCATCAGATCCGGCTCGTGAAAGGGAGCCACGTCGTCACGCCGCGCCTTTACGAGGGCGAACACGCTTTCATGCTGCAGCATCCTGACGGCCGCATCGTGTTCACGATCCCATACGAGCAGCGCTACACGCTGGTCGGCACGACGGACGTGCCCTACGAAGGCGATCCCGCGCAGGCGCGCATCAGCGAGGCCGAGACCGCTTACCTGTGCGAGACCGTCAGCGCGTATTTCGACCGCGGCTTGCGCCCGCGCGACGTGCAATGGTCATACGCAGGCGTGCGCCCCCTGGCCGATGATGAATCCGCCGACGTGTCGCGCATCACGCGCGACTACCGTCTCGAGCTGACCAGGCCGGGCGATCATCCGCCGGTCCTGTCAGTGTTCGGCGGCAAGCTCACCACCTACCGGCGGCTTGCGGAGATGGCGCTGGCGCAGCTGCAGCCCGCCATCGGCCAAGCGAGGCAGCCATGGACCGCGCGTGCGGCGCTCCCCGGAGGCGACATCCCGAACGCCGATTTCGCCTCGTTTCTCGCCGAGGTGCGCCGGCGCTGGCCTTTCCTGCCGCCTGCGCAAGCGCTGCGACTGGCGAGGGCCTACGGAACGCGCATCGAAAAAATCGTCGGTGCGGCGCAGTGCATCGACGATCTGGGAGAGGACTTCGGCGCAGGCCTCACTCGCGCCGAGGTCGATTACTTGAGCAGCCATGAGCTGGCGCTCGAGGCCGACGACGTACTATGGCGGCGAACCAAGATCGGCCTGCACATGTCGCAGGGACAGCGGGAGCGCTTCGCGCAGATTTTCGAGCCGCCGGCCGCCGCAGCGTCGACCTCGCCATAGCGGGGACGAGAAGCGGATGGCGGAATAGCGGATAAGGATAATCAGAGCTGCTGCACATCCGGTTCCAACTATCGCTCCGCGTACCGCATCTGCAGCTCGAACAGGCTTCAGTAATCGTGCGCGTTAG
>JAVEVD010000045.1:6727-28592 GCA_034005205.1 Steroidobacteraceae bacterium
TTAGCACTGCGCGCGCATACAAAGCGTGCTTTCTTCATCGTGTCGCCGCTCTTGACGCCGCAGGCCGTCGCGATCGCTTTCGTCACCGCCCGCCGCTCGCCGCGGCGGGCGCTTCTGTCGCAATCCACTCACGCACCCGTGTCTCGAGAACATCGAGAGGCAGCGCGCCCCCTAGCAGCACGGCGTCGTGGAACTCACGCACGTTGAACGACTGCCCGAGCCGCTCCTGCGCTTCCTTGCGCAGCGCCCGCAGGCGCAGCTCGCCGATCTTGTAGGCAAGCGCCTGGCCGGGCCAGGAGATGTAACGCTCGAGCTCCGTCTGGATGTTATGCGGCGCGAGCGCCGTGTTCTCGGTGAAACAACGCCGCGCCTGCTCGATGTCCCAGCCGAGCCAGTGAATGCCTGTATCGGCGACCAGACGGCAGGCGCGCCACATTTCGTACGAATACCGTCCGAAGCGCTCGTACGGGTCCCGATATATGCCCATTTCCTCACCGAGGAACTCCGAGTACAGACCCCAGCCCTCGACGAAGGCTGTCGGGCCGGCGCTGCGGCGGAAGTAAGGCAGATTCTCCAGTTCCTGCGACAACGCAATTTGCAGATGATGGCCGGGCGCGGCTTCGTGCATCGTGAGCGCAGGAAGCTCGTATAGCGGGCGCTGATCGAGTCGCGAAGTGTTCACGATATAGCCGCCCGCCTGCCCAAGAGCCATGCTGCCCGACCAATAGCGTCCCGTCGTGTAGCCCTCGGCGATCTCCGCAGGCGCGGGCCGCACGCCGTACGGCAATCGCGGCAAGGTTGCGAACAAGGGGGGCAACGCATAGTCAGCGCGCTTGGCGATTTCGCTGGCCTTCTCCAGCAACTCCTGTGGGGTCTTGGCGTAGAAGCGCGGATCGGTGCGCAACATGTGCAGGAACTCGGTGAAGCTTCCCACGAAGCCGCTTTCTCTGATCGTCTCCTCCATCAAGCCGCGTATGCGATTCACTTCCGACTGGCCGAGAGCATGGATCTCATCCGGCGTCAGATTGGTCGTGGTCTCGCGGCGTACGAGGAAGCTATAGCTCACTGCGCCGTTGGCGGTGCTGCGCCAGGCCAATTTGGGACGGGCCGCCGGCAGATATTCGCGCTCGAGGAATGTAACGAACTCACGCTGCAAGGGAAGAATGTGCTCGCGCACCACCGCGAGCGCGCTGTCCCGATATCGGCCCTGCGCCTGCGGCGGGATGTTCGAAGGCATGCGTACCAAAGGCAGCAGCAGCGGACTTTCCTGCGGCGGCGCTAGGGCTTGGCGGCGTGCGACCTCCAGCACGCGCTCCACCACTATGCGAGGTTGCGTGTAGCCGGTTTGCACGCCGCGGCGCAGGTTCTCGATATTGCGCCGATAGTAGGCCGGCGTCGCCTCCAGCCTGGCGAGCCAGGCGTCGGCGTCGTCGCTCCTGGCGATCGTGGTTGTACGCGCCAGGTAATCGCCGAGCGTGTGAAAGCCGCTGTCGTTCTCGAACGCGATGCGGCCGAAATCGAACTGCGCTTCCTCGACGGCCTCGGCGATCGAGCGAGTCAGCAACGCATGGTTGAGCGCGGATTGCGCGGAAAGCGTACGCGCTTCGATGCGCGACAGGCGTTCGCCAAGCGCTTCGAAGCGCCGCGCCATGGAGAGTTCCGTTGTTCGGCGCGGATCGGGGAGCCGCCGCAGCGCCTCACGGTCGCCGTCCTGGCCGGCGCTGATCGGATCCTCGAGGCGGATGAGGCGTTCGTATTCGTCGATGATTTCGTTCAGGGCGCGCTCGGAGGCGGCGTCCTGCGCAGCCGCAGCCATTGTATGCAAACCGATGAAGACGGCGACGATCAGCAACACACGCGTCATGGCGGCGCTCGAGCATCTGGAAAACATCCATGTTGGCACGCGATCAAGCCTGCAGCTAGTGCGCGCGGCCTACGCGGCGATGCACAGGCGCACTTTGCTATGCGTTCCCGCCTCCTTCTGAGCGCGCGAGCTCAGTCGCGCTCAGCCCGCCGCGCAGCACGCTCGCATGGAAGCCTCGCTCCGACAGCAGGTACGCGCAGGCGGAGCTGCGGCGTCCAGTGTCGCAGCAAACGATGTAGCGGCGATCGCGATCCAGCGACTTGAGCCGCAGGCGCAGCGAGTGCATGGGAATGTTGACGGCCTCCGGCGCATGGTAATGCTCGAATTCCGAGGGCAGGCGAACGTCGATCCACTGACCGCCTTCCGCCGCGATCCGCTTCGCGTCGGCGTACTCGATCCAGTGCAGGAACGGCTCATGCAGGAGCTGGCGAAAATCTTCTTTGCCAAGCCGCATCACGGCGCCGTCGGTCGCCATGGTCACGGTGGCGTTGCGCTTGGCCTCGCAGATCAGCGCCTCCTCGCCGAAGGTGTCGCCCATCCTGAGCTCGGCGAGCTTCACGCCGTCGCGGTTCAGTGGGGTTTCGCGCGTCACCACGCAGCGTCCCTTCACGACGACATAGAAGTAATCGCCCACATCGCCCTGCTTGATGACGACGTCGCCGGCCCGGTGATCCACGCGTTGCAGCCGCATGAACACCGCCTGGATGTTCGCCGGCGGAATCTTGTGAAACGCCTTGGTCTGCAACAGCGCCGTCATCCAGTCCTCGCCGCTCGGCGCCTCCTCCACGGCCGCGCGCAGCTCGGCGACCTGGTAGCTCCCTGTCTGGTCCCAGGTGACCGCCACGTCGAGGAATTCACTGTCGATGTGCAGATACTCGACGCGATCGGAGGTGACCACGGCCGAGTACGGCCGCGGCAGCGCATGGGCGAGAGGATTCTTCGCCTTGGCGGTGGCGCTGCGGACCGTGGATACGACTTCGCCTTCGCGGAGCAGATCGATCGTTCCGCTCAGCAGATAAAAGGTGTGCTTGCCCTCGTCGCCTTCCGTGAACAGCAACCGGCCGCGCGGCGCCTGCAGGCGTTGCGTGCGCCGGGCCAGCGCGAGCAGCGTCTCGGGCCTCATACCGTCGAGCGGCGAGAAGGCCTTGAGCATCGCCAGTTCTTTCGAGCTCCCGGTGAGCAGCATGACTCGGCAACTTACGGCAGCCGCCGCATCGCGTCCGCGATGCAACTCACATTGCGCCGCCGTGAGCGGAGCTTGCCGGACGCCCGCCGCACTCATGGGGCTGACCCGTCCCCTTACGAAAGCGCAGCGCACTCACCTCGCGCCACGCATGCCGCTTATCAAGTGCTCAGGCGCTCAAGGCGTCTGACTGAGCCGCTCGGCGTGACGATGGGCGCCATGCGCGTTCCAGCGCTCGAGGAAAGACAGGAACTCCTGTTTGTCATACGTGCGCTTGTTGCGCTCGAAAACGCCGGTAGGCTGCGAGGCGAGCACCACGCGCTCGGGCGAGACGATCCAAAGGTGCGGCGCACCATATGCGCGCGGCAGCTGCTCGAAGAACTGCTCGTTGTAATTCTCATCGCCGATGTACACCTTCACGACGACGAAGCCGTCTTCGAGACCGCGCTTGACGTCTGCGTCGCGCTCGACGAACCGATCGAACACGTAACACCAGCTGCACCAGTCTCCACCCGCGACGATCAGCACCAGCTTGTTCTGCGCGTTCGCGAGCGCGATCGCATCATGATACTGCTCGAACGGATCGGCCTTCGGATCGTAGCCCAGGCGCGCCGCCAACACGGGCGCGGCGCACAGGACAGTAAGGAAAGCGCAGGCGAGCAGCGTGGTTTTTTTCGTCATCATTGGTCCCTTGGCGGGCGCGGCGTTGCGCCGTTTGCGCGACGCCGAAGCACGACGCAAGACTAGCGTGATGCGCACGCAAGTGCATCCGTCGCTGTTTCTTACAACTGCTGACGTTATGTGAGACGCGCGAGCGCCTTAGCGCGGTGAGGCGCCGGCTTCATCGGCGTATACGCCCCGCGGCAGAACCATCTCCCCGCTCGAGCGAAAGCGCATCGCGCTGAAGCCGGCGCCGGCCAGCTTGCCGCGCAACGCATACGCGATCTTGCCGTCTGATTGCGAGTTCGCGAGCGCCACCGCGCTGCGCGCCAGCCGAAAGGCGGAGATGCTAACCGGCACGCCGATCACCGTTTCTCCAAAGCGGGGCACCGAGCCGGTTGCATCGCTCACGCCGGTGGCGAATGGCCTACCCTGCACGTCGAGCGCGACATGTACGCCGTTGTAGTCGACGGGCCGATCGTTGGGATTCTGTACGCGCAACTTCACCAGCATGCGAAGCTCGAGACCCTGCCCTTCCAGCGGCTCGACGCCCACTACGTACGCCTCGAGCGGTTCGCGACCGGGCAGGCCTGCGCACGCGGCCAGCGCACACGCCAGCGTTGCGAGCACGATTCGGCGGAGCAGGCTCATATGATTACATCACCGCGACTCAGCGACACGGGCACGATACGGCGCGAGTCGCGGGATCCGGATCGGAACATTCCCGTATGCGCAGCAATTCTTGTCGCGTTCATACAAGGGAGCCGCAACATGGTCATACCTCTTTCTCGCGTCGCATTGGCGGCGGCGCTGGGCGCGTCGCTCGCAACCGCCGCCATCGCAGCTGAGAGCGAAGCGACGTTCGAGTCGCTGGACAAAGATTCCGACGGAAGAGTGAGCATCAACGAAGCAACGGAGGACGACGCGCTGTTCGTGGCGTTCGAGAAGCTCGATCGCAACCGTGACGGCGAACTGACGCGCGAAGAGTTCCAGCGCCAGCACGACGCTGAGCCCGACGCCTGAGGCGGCGCGCCATCAACCTCGATGACCAAGCAGACGCGCGGGAAGGAACAGCAGCGCCTTGATGAACGCGAACGCCGCCCCGACCACGACGCCCGCCAATCTGAACGGCAGTGAGAACAGCCACAGGAGCGGAATGAGGACCAGCGCCAGCAGCGCGAGCGGCCAAGCGACGGCGAACAGCAGCATCCACGCGACCACCAGCAGCACGAATGTCATCGCATTTCCCGTTGAGTGTAGTGGACAGGCGTTGAGACGCCGGCGGCGTCGCCAGGGTTGCGCGTCCGCTTCGGCGTTCGCCTGAAATCGCGCGGACTGTCGCCGTCAGAGCAATACCTCCCACGAACGCGCGTCTCCGCCCAGCAGCTCCAGGTTGGCGCGGGCGGGCTTCGCACACGGTCGAGCATCGAACGCCCTGGCCACACTGTCGGCGCCCGGTGAGAAATACACCGACACCTCGCAATGCAGCGAGTTCTCCAGGTCGTGCCGCTTCCACACCGCCATCGAGAGCGGACGGCCCGCGTCGGCGAACGCAGTCGCGAACGCTTCTTCGATTTCACGCAACGGGCCTTCGGCCAGCAGACCGTCGCCGAGGGCGAGCGAGCGCCAGGTGCGCGGCTCCTCCTCGCAACGCATGCACTCGAGCACCGTCCCAAGCATGCCGCCGCGATTCTGTTCGGTGTGTATCCAGGGACGATTGATGAAGGGCGGATTGTCGCGGATATGCTGGGGATGACCGCAATCGAGTACTGCGATGGGCTCGCCCGCCTGATCCGTTCCGTAATCGACGATGCGACGCTGCATGGCGCGGCCCCAACCTCGTGAATCGGCGCAGCGCGCCGTGCAGGGGCGAAGATACACCGCGCGGCCTGCGTAGCCCCAAACCGCGAGCGGCGCGGCCATATTCACGTCGAGTTCACTTCAGCGGCGCGATGATGCTGAGCGTCCGAAAACTCCGCAGGCAGGCCGACATGAAACTGCAAGCCGTCCTCAGATGCGCCTGGGCGATCTGCGCACTGGCGCTCGGTCTGGCCGCCCACGCTCAGGAGGCCGCAGAGGCCCTCGAATCCGATCCCCCCGCACGGGTCGCGCGCCTCAGCCTCATCGAGGGGGAGGTGTCGCTCGCACCCGCGGGCTCCGATGAATGGGCCGAAGCAGTTCTCAACCGCCCCCTGACCAGCAACGACCGTCTCTGGGTAGGCGCAGATGCGCGCGCGGAGCTGCAAATCGGCGCTGCGAGCGTTCACCTGGACCGCGAAAGCGGCTTCGGCTTCGTCCAGCTCGACGACCAGATCATACAGATGAGCCTCATCGACGGCGCGGCGAGCGTACGGGTGCGCCGACTGGGCGAGCGCGAGACCATCCTGATCGAAACGCCGAACGTCACGGTGCGCCTGAAACACACCGGCGAATACCACTTCGAGGTCGACCCGGACAAGGATCGTACGATCGTAAAGACGCGCAGCGGCGAGGCCGATGTCTTGGGCGGCGCGCGGACCTACACGGTGCGCGCCGGGGAGCAGAGCGAGTTCACCGGCCTCGACCAGTTGTCGGCGCAGACCCACGCGATTGCCGCGCGCACACCTTTCGAGGCCTGGGCGAATGACCGCGAGCGACGCGCCCAACGCAGCATCGCCGCCCGCTATGTCGCGCCCGAAGTGATCGGGCGCGAGGATCTGGACGATTACGGCGATTGGGTGCACGAGGCCGACTACGGCTATGTCTGGAGGCCGCGGTACGTCGTCTCCGGCTGGGCGCCGTATCGACACGGCCGCTGGGCGTGGATTTCGCCGTGGGGCTGGACGTGGATCGACGCCGCCCCCTGGGGCTTTGCACCATTTCATTACGGTCGCTGGGCGTATGTGCGCCATCGCTGGTGCTGGATTCCGGGGCCGCGCCACTTTCGCCCGGTGTACGCGCCTGCGATGGTCGGCTGGATCGGCGGTCCTTCCGTGGGCGTCTCCATCTCGTTCGGCGGCGGCGTGGGCTGGTTTCCGCTCGGCCCGCGCGAGATCTATGTCCCCGGATACCGGCATACGCCGCGCTATATCCGCTTGGTGAACGCGTCGAACACGGTAATCGTCAACAACACGTACATCACGAACGTTTACGGCCGCCGGGACCATCGATTCGACTACCGACATCGGCTTCATCCGCACGCAGTCACGGCCGTGCAGCGTGAGGATTTCGTCAGCGGTCGTCCCGTGGCCGCGCGACGCGTTCGTCTAAATGACGCCGACCTGCGCCAGTGGCGCCAGGGTACGCGGCCGCCCGCCATCGCTCCGCGACGCGAAAGCGTGCTGGCGGGACAACCTCGCGAGCCCAGGAGGGTGTCCGGCGCAGCCCGCGAGCGCGACTGGCTCACGCACCGCGGCGCACCCACGCGAATCGGTTTCGACGCGGAACGGCGGGCGATCGAGCGCAATGGCGGACGCCCCATTTCTCGCGGCGAGCTGGCTCGGAATCCCAAGGAGCGAAGCGCGCTGCGCGGCGACGTACGTACGCCTCGCACGGCGGCGTATTCCGGCGAGCTGAAGCGCCCGAGCCAAGAACACAGGCGCGAAGGCCGCGCGCCTTCCGCAGAGCGAGGCGCAGCTCAACCCGCTCCACTGACGCGAGCCGTCCGCCCGAGCGACGCGCGCACAGAGGTGATGCGTGGATCGAGCGAGGGGCGCACTGTGCGGCGCAGCAGCACGTTCTCCAATCACGGCGATCGTCCGCAAGCTGCACCAAGCCAAGGCGACGCGCGCGGCGAGAGTCGGCGCGCGCAGGATTCAGGCCGTGACGGGCCAGTCGCCCGCTCGCTTACACCGCAATCTCAGCGGCAAGACCGCCCACCTGCAACACGCAGCGTCCCGACAGCGCCGCGGACCGGATTGAACGCAGAGCGCTCCATCGAGCGCCGCAACACCACTGTGCGCGAGCGTTCGCATACAGGCGGCTACGACGAGCCCGCGCGCCAACGACAGGCCGCGTCTGGCCAGGCGGCGCGACAGGCTGCGCCGCCTTCTCAGAACCGAGCCGCCCAGCGGCGCGCTTCCTCGGACTTCCGCAGCGCCGCTCCACTGCGTGAGCAGCGTTCTGCACCGCGCTCGCGGGGGAATCTGCGTTCCGCCGAGCGATAGCCGGGCGACTGCAAAGGCGGGAGGCGCACGTGATCCGTCGCCATCCACATTGCGAGGCGAGCGCGTCGGTCGATCTTCGGCCGCACGCAGTCAGGAATGGGCGAGGCCCTGACGCTTGCTTCGGCAAGCCGTTGCGATATGGGGTCCGCGTGTCTCCCTCGCCGGTCCCTTTTGTGGAACGAAATTGTGTTCGGCGAGCAGGATGTCAGCGAGCGTATAGCGATCCAGCGTGTGAATGAATGCGTTGAGCGCCTCATTCAAGACATCCGGCAGCTTGCAGCGCTTGGTGATGATGCACCGGCTCCCGGTCGTAAAGCACTCGACCAGGGAAAAATCCGGCTCGGTCGCACGCACTACGGCGCCAAGATTGATGTCCTGCGGTCGCTGCGCAAGCGTGAACCCGCCTGAGCGTCCGCGCACACCCTTGAGGTAGCCAGTGCGGGTCAAGATGTTGACCACCTTCATCAGATGAGCACGGGATATGTCATAGGTCCTGGCGGTCTCCTCGATCGTGAGGAGACGGTCGCCTGCGGCGGCGGCGTACATCAGCACCCGCAGCGCGTAATCTGAAAACGTCGTCATTCGCATGTGATGCTCCGATTCTGAAGCCGCATTCGCACTGACGCAGGAATAGCCTGGCGCCTAAAGATGTATTGACAATACATGTTTCATTGCGAAACACTCAACATCGCTGATTCAACCCCTGCACCCCAAGGAGCTTGTAATGCCAAACGCCGCCGCATCGGACACCAATGTCATCGACGTACGCAGCCTAGCGCCCGCGCAGCGCCATGCAAAGATCTTTCAGCTCGTCGACGAGCTTACACCCGGCGCCTCCTTCATTCTCGTCAATGATCATGATCCTAAGCCGCTGTACTACCAGCTTGAGGCAGAATATCCGCAGCAGTTCTCCTGGAACTATGTCGAACGCGGGCCGCAGGTGTGGCGAGTCGAGATTGGCAAGCTCGTGAAAGCCGCTTGAAGTCAGGCCGGAAGGTTCGCGTGGGCCTCCGGGCGCCTACGCGAATCTTCTGCTGAGAATTGCCATGATAGGCGTGTCGCTCTCCCGATGGACGATGTCCTACTTCGCCGTGGCGCTGCTGTGCCTGCTCACGGCGGAAGCGCTGATGACGTTCGGTTATGGTTTCCCGCACGCTGCGCTTCGAGCCCCCGACACGCTGATCCTCGTGCATGTGGTGGCGATCGGCTGGCTCAGCCTGCTCATGTGCGGAGCGCTGTTCCAGTTCCTGCCCGTTCTCGTCGTGCAGCCGCTCTACAGCAATATGTTGCCGCTGCCGACGCTCGTCTCGCTGATCGCCGGATTGACCGCCCTGATCCTCGGCTTCCTGCAGCTTGGCGGCAGGATTGCGCCAGCGCCGTACTTTTTTGCACTCGCCGGCGCGCTGCTGAGCTTCGGTTTCATACTGGTGTTGTGGAACCTTGCGCGCACGCTCTGGAGCGCACAGACACGGCCCTTGCCGGCGCAATTCGTCATCGTCGGACTCATCAGCGTTGCAGCGACGGCGGCGTTGGGGCTCATTTTTTCCCTGGCGTTCGCCGGCCGAGCGACCCATGGCGCATTGCTCGCTCTTACCGGAAGCGCTCTGCCTCTTCATGTCGTCGCAGGGTTCGGCGGCTGGCTCACCTTTACCGCAATGGGCGTGAGCTACCGGTTGCTCGCGATGTTCATGCTGGCGCCGGAGCTCGAGCGGCGCAGTTCGAAGGCCGCCCTTTATCTCGGAGCCGTCGCGTTGACCATTGCAATCGCGGGTGGAACACTCGCGATCCTGGTGCGCGGAGATGTCGCACTCGTGTTGGCGGCGGCAGGGGTCCTGGGGCTCATGGCTCTCGCACTCTACGGCGCCGACGTGTCGTATCTATACCGGGCGCGCAAACGCCCCAAGATCGAACTGAACAGCCGGATATCGCTGTTCGCGTTCGCCGGCCTGGCGGCGTCCGTTGTACTGATTCTGATTCTGCTGGCGTTAGGGCGGCTCACGGATCATCTCGGCGCCGTCGTTTTTCTGATCGCCTTCGGCTGGCTCTCGGGTTTCGGGCTTGCTCAGCTCTACAAGATCGTCGCCTTTCTTACTTGGCTCGAGTGCTACGGCCCTGTGCTGGGCAAGACGCGGACGCCGCGCGTCCAGGACCTCGTCGTCGAGGCGCGCGCAATCAAGTGGTTCCGACTCTATTTTCTCGGAGTCGTCGCCGGCGTGATCGCTCTCATCGCCGGCCATTCTCTCATCTTCCAGGCGAGCGCTGCAGCGATGCTGATCGCCACAGGCGGAATCGTGGTGCAGCTCGTGCGGACTCGCCGTCTTGCCGATGTCGAGGCTGCGCTCCGGCTCCCACAGGGCGCCCGCCGACCACGGCTCTTATTCTCGCCTTCCCAACAGGCCTGAGCAAAAGGTAGACGTCATGACAGCAGCTTTCGTGGATCTCGATGTTCGCCCGATCCTTAAAGCAGGCGGCGAACCATTTCAGAAGATCATGCAGACCGTAGCGTCGCTCGCTCCCGGGCAAGGGTTGCGGCTCCTAGCAACCTTCAAGCCGGCCCCGCTCTTCAACGTACTCGCATCGAAGGGATTCAGCCATGAAGAAAGGGAGCTCGAGGGCGGCGACTGGGAGGTTCTCTTCAAGCCGACGCACGCTGCCGCCGCCCCTGCGCAATCCGCACCGGCGGCGCCGAGCGCGGACGTCTCCGAGTGGCCTGAACCGACGCGAAGCCTCGATAACCGCGAGCTCGATCCTCCGGAGCCGATGGTGCGTATTCTGGAGACGCTCGAGTCGATGAACGAGGGCGAAGTTCTCTCCGCCCTGCTGTGCCGCGAGCCGATGTTTCTCATTCCGGAGCTGGCCAAGCGGGGACATGCTTGGCGCGGCGGCTTCGAGCCGGACGGCGCAACCTACAGGATACTGGTGCGCGTCGGCGCGGCCCGGCAGGCGGCCAGGTAATCGGCCGACTATCGCGCCAAGCGGAAGCGTATCGTCTTCGCCGGTCTACCCAAGAGCACATGAGCCATGTTCATTCAAACCGAAGCGACGCCGGATCCGGCGCAACTGAAATTCTTGCCTGATTGCGACGTCCTGGTCGAGGGCGCGCTCGACCTGCGGGACAAGACCGAGGCTGCGGCGAGGTCGCCGCTGGCGGAACGGCTGTTCGCAATACCGGGGGTTGCGGGCGTGTCCTTGCACGGAAAATCGATCATCGTCACCAAGGACCGCGGTGAATGGCGACATCTCGAATCGGCGGTGCGCGAGGCGATCATCAATCATTTCCTGTCTGGGGCGCCGGTGCTGCGGGAGTCATCGTTGAGCCCTCAGCCGACTGAGGAGAGTCCGGACCGATTCCGGGATGCATTGCGCCAGGTGATCGATCCGGAGCTCGGTTACAACATCGTCGATCTCGGACTCATCTATGACGTGACGGCTGACGAGCATGGCAAGGTTCGCATCACCATGACGACGACGACGCCCGGCTGTCCGGCGACGAACTATCTGAAGCAAGGCGCCGGTGAAAGTGTGAGCGCTCTGCCCGGCGTCGAGTTCGTTGAGGTGACGCTCACCCATGAGCCGCGCTGGACGCCCGAGATGATGAGTCCCGAGGCCAAGGCTTACTTCGGGATAAGGGACGAAGGCAAATGGTGAGCGTCAGTGAGGGGCCCTCGAGCGCCATGGACGCGCCGGCGTTCTCCGCTTCCGTAGTGCGGGTCGCCGAAATCCTGCGGTCGACCGTCAATGCGCTTGCCGCAGCCGGCGAGGTCGAGAAAGCCTGCCGCCTTGCCGGACAGGCTTACGTCGCCCTGAAAGACGTCGAACCGGCGGCAGCGCGCCAGTTCGACGCGTTGCTGCACAGACTGACGCCGAGAGTGAACTGGTAGGACGGGGGCGCTCGACGCACGGAGGCGCCAGTTTTCATCTTGATCGCGGCGATCGCGCCGGATTTCTCCGAGGGCCGGGTTTCTCCGAGGACTATTCGATGAAAGTGGAGCGACATGAAGGCGACTTTGTGATCGACGCCTCACTCCTCGGCGAGTTGCTGAACGTACCGGCGCCTGACGTTCAAGCGCTGATGCGAAGGAGCGAGATCACCAGCTTATGCGAGCGTGGCGAGGAAGAGCATGCCGGGCAATTCCGGCTCACGTTCTTTTACAAGGGGCGCCGTGTGCAGCTGAGCGTGGACGAAGCGGGTCGGATCGTCCGACGCTCGGTCCTGGACATCGGGTGACCTCCGCGGTCTGCGCCGACACCCCGCCGACGCGCCAATCCTGCTTCGATTACGCAGCGCGATAGAAATCCTGCATCGGATACCGCCTCGCGTAGAGCGCGAAAGCTCCCGCCGCCGCGAGCGCGAACGCCGCGAAGAAGAACATCAGGAAGGCGGCTTCGCTCAGCCCGGTCTCGGCGATCCGCGCGATCACCGACGAGTTGCGCACGCTGGCGTTCGCGAGCAGCACCCAAAGGTTGCCGGTGGTCACCGACAAGTACCAGAACGCCATGATGACGCCTTTCATCGACTGCGGCGCCTGGCTGTACGCGAACTCGATGCCGGTCGCTGAAACGAGCACCTCACCGAAGGTCAGCAGTGCGTACGGCAGGACCTGCCAAGTGATCGAGACCGCATCGCCGCCGTCGATCCACAACTGGATCACGCCCGCCGCCACCCACGCCAGACCGGAAAAGGCGATGCCGAATCCCATGCGTCGCAACGCGCTCGGCTCGAAGCCGAGGCGCCGCAGCAGCGGATAGAGCACGAGATTGTTGAACGGGATGAGGATCATGACCAGCGCCGGGTTGAGCGCCTGCATCTGCGCAGGCTGGAACCACTCGGGCCTCGCCATCTGGTCGGCCTGCAGGATCCAGGTGGAGGCCTTCTGGTCGAACAGCGACCAAAACGGCGTGATGAGCGCGAACACGATCAACAACCGCAGCACCGCACGTACGCCGTCTACGGCTTCATCCGTATGCACGCCGCGCGCGCGGTCGAGCTGCATCCACGCGCCGGCGCCGCCCAGCGCGAGCAGCAAGACGATCGCCAGACAGAAGGAGGATACGAATCCGAGCGTTCCCATGAAGGCCATCGAGACCAGGGCGAACGCCGCGCCCGCTGCAGCCAGCAGCAGACCGCGCCTGTGCTCGCCCGGCGCCGACCTGAACAGCGCCGTGCGGACCACGTTGAGGAATGAGTCGGGATTCGGACCGCTCGGCGCCGCGTGCACGTACTTCTTGCGACCAAGCCAGAACACCAGGGTCGCAGCGAACATCAGCAGGCCGGGGATGCCGAAGGCGACGCTCGGACCGAAACTCACCAGAAAGATCGGCATCAACAAGGAGGCGAAGAACGAGCCGAAGTTGATGCTCCAGTAGAACGCATCGAACACCACCTTGGCGCGCGCCTTGTTGCTCTGGTCGAACTGATCGCCGACGAACGAGGCGACCAGCGGCTTGATGCCCCCGGAGCCGAGCGCGATGAGGAACAGGCCCGTGTAGAAGCCGATGCGATTGTCCTCGAACATCGCGAGCATGGCGTGCCCGAGGCAGTAGACCAGCGACAGGGAGAGAATCGTCGGATACTTGCCGGTGAAGCGGTCGGCGATCCAGCCGCCGAGCAGCGGAAAGAAATAGACGCCGATGACGAACGTGTGGAACACGTCCTTGGCGATGCCGGCGCGTTCGGCTTCGGGCGCATAGAGCAGCAACGTGCTGACGAGGAACGGCGTCAGGATGTTGCGCATCCCATAGAAGCTGAAGCGCTCGCAGGCCTCGTTCGCGATGATGTACGGGACTTGCCGCGGCATGCGCTGCGCGGCTGGGCGGGCGCCGGCGATGCTTTCCGCAGACGCCGTGGCGCTCATGAGCGCTTGAACGCCCGTGCGAGTGCGTCGGCCATCACACCGGCGCCCTGCGGCTCGCGATGCGCCCGCGAATCACGCTCGCGAGACCGTTCGTGAGGTCGATCCTGCGGCCGATCCCGCTGGCCGTCGCGCCCGCGCGGCGTAGACTCATTGAGCCGCATGCTGAGCGCGATGCGACGGCGCTGCTGGTCGACTTCGAGCACCTTGACCTTCACGACGTCGCCGGCCTTGACCACTTCGCGCGGATCTTTCACGAACTTCTCGGACATCATCGAGATGTGCACCAGCCCGTCCTGGTGCACGCCCACGTCGACGAAGGCGCCGAAATTCGCCACGTTGGTCACCACGCCTTCCAGGATCATGCCCGGCTGCAGGTCTTTCAGCTCCTCCACGCCTTCCTTGAACTGGGCGGTCTTGAATTCCGGCCGGGGATCGCGCCCCGGCTTCTCCAGTTCCCGCAGAATATCGCGCACCGTGGGCAAGCCGAAACGCTCATCGACATACTTGCCTGGATCCAGCTTCTTGAGGGCTGCGCCGTCGCCCAGCACTTCCTTCGCGGGACGTCTGAGGTCCGCCAGCATGCGCTCGACGATCGGATAACTCTCGGGATGAACCGCCGAGGCGTCGAGCGGATTCTCGCCGTTCATGATGCGCAGGAAGCCGGCCGACTGCTCGAACGTCTTCTCACCGAGGCGCGGCACCTTTTTGAGCTCCAGGCGGCTGCCGAACGCGCCATGTTCGTCCCGGTAGCGCACGATATTCTCGGCGAGCGTCGCGGACAGGCCGGAGATGCGCGTCAGCAAGGCGGCCGAGGCCGTATTCACATCCACGCCCACCGCGTTCACGCAATCCTCGACGACAGCATCCAGCATGCGGGCCAGTTTCGTCTGGTTGACGTCGTGCTGGTACTGCCCTACGCCGATGGACTTCGGGTCGATCTTGACCAGCTCGGCGAGCGGATCTTGCAGCCGCCTCGCGATGGACACCGCGCCGCGCAGACTCACATCCAGGTCGGGGAACTCCTTCGCCGCGAGCGCCGAGGCGGAATACACCGAGGCGCCCGCCTCCGAGACCACGATCTTGGTCAGGCGCAACTCCGGATGCTTGCCGATCAGCTCGCCTGCGAGTTTGTCCGTCTCGCGGGAGGCCGTGCCGTTGCCGATGCTGACCAGATCGACGCCGTGCTTCTTGGCCAGCAGTGCGAGCGTTGCGATCGAACCGTTCCAGTCGTTGCGCGGCGCGTGCGGGTAGATCGTGGCCGTCTCGAGCAGCTTGCCGGTGCGGTCGACGACGGCCACTTTCACGCCGGTGCGCAGCCCCGGGTCCAGGCCCATCGTCGCGCGCGGCCCGGCGGGCGCCGCAAGCAGGAGATCGTGCAGATTGCGCGCGAAAACGCGGATCGCCTCGTCCTCGGCGCGCTCGCGCAGCTGCGCGAGCAACTCCGCTTCGAGCTGCCAGGACAGCTTCACCTGCCAGGTCCAACGCACGGTCTGCAGCAGCCACGCATCGGCCGGCTGCTGGCGGTCACAGATTGAAAAGCGCGCTGCGATCTTCTGTTCGCAGGCGTTCGGAGCTGATGAAGACGCGGCCTCGTCCAGCAGCTCCTCGGGCAGCTTGAGGCTGACTTTGAGCAGTTCCTCCTTGCGTCCGCGGAACAAGGCAAGCGCACGATGCGAGGGAGTGCTCTTTATGGGTTCGCTGTAGCTGAAGTAGTCGCGGAATTTCGCGGCCGCCTCCTCCTTGCCCTGCACCACCGTCGAAACCAGCACGCCGTGATTGTTGAGGTGCGTGCGCAGGCCCGCGAGCAGCTCGGCGTCTTCGGCGAACTGCTCCATGAGGATGGCTCGCGCGCCGTCCAGCGCCGCCTTTACGTCGGGCGCGCCAGGGTTGTCGCCCTGCTCGGTCGTGAAAGGCTCACGCAGGTATTTTTGCGCTTCGACCTCCGGGGTGAGCGAATGATCCGCCAGCAGCGCGGCGGCGAGCCCATCGAGGCCCGCCTCTCGCGCGATCTGCGCCTTGGTGCGGCGCTTGGGTTTGTACGGCAGGTAGAGGTCTTCCAGCCGCTGCTTGGTCTCGGCGGCCTCGATCTGTTGGCGCAGCTGCGGAGTGAGCTTCTGCTGCTCCTCGATGCTGGAGAGAATTACGGCGCGGCGCTCTTCCAGCTCGCGCAGATACGTCAGACGCTCCTCCAACGTGCGCAGCTGAGTGTCGTCCAGCCCCCCGGTGGCTTCCTTTCGGTAACGCGCGATGAAGGGCACGGTGGCGCCTTCGTCGAGCAGCGCGATCGCCGCGGCGACTTGCTGGGCTTTGACGGACAACTGCTCGGCGATGCGGGATTCGATCGAGGGAAGCATTCGCAGGTTTGATCCGGTGCGAGGCGAAGAGGCGCGCACTATGAAGAAGGGCGCCGGGGCTCACAAGCCTTGAGATTTGCGGGTGGGATGATGTAATCCGCGGCGTCGTGCCTCAACGCATCTTCATCACCGGCGCTACCGGATTGCTCGGCGCGGCGATCGCCGCGGATCTCGCCCGACGGCGGGAAGTACGCGCGCTTTCGCGTAATGAGCAGGGTGATGCGGCCATCGCCGCACTGGGTGCGACGCCCGTACGCGGCGACCTGCAATCCATAGAGGCTGAACAACTCGGCGGCTACGACGCAGTCATCCACTGCGCCGGGTTCACGAAACCGTGGGGAACGCGGCGCCAGTTCTGGATGACCAACGTCGAAGGCACGAGCCGCCTGCTCGATGCGGCGCGCCGTGCGGGCGTGCAGCGTTTCATTCACATGGGAACCGAGGCGGTCGTGTTTCGCGGCCAGCATCTCTGGCGGATCGACGAAGATTACCCCTACCCGCGCGCTACTCCTTTCCTCTACTCGGAAACCAAGGCGGCCGCCGAACGCGCCGTGCTCGCGGCGAATGCACCCGGGTTCCACACGATCTCGCTGCGACCGTGCTTCGTGTGGGGGCCAGGCGAGCTGGCGACGCCGCCGGCGCTGGACAGCAGGGTGCGCACCGGCCGGTTCATGTGGCTGGACGGCGGCTGCGCCCGCACCTCGACCACGCACATCGCCAACCTGATTCACGCGGTGAATCTGGCGCTCGAGCGCGGCCGCTGCGGTGCGGCGTATTTCATCGCCGACGACGGGGATACCAGCTTGCGCGAGTTCCTGACCAGCCTGCTCGCCACGCGCGGGCTCTCGCCGCCGCAGAAGTCGATGTCGGGAACGCTCGCCCGCGGCCTCGCTGCTTTCGTCGAGCTCGGCTGGCGCGCCGCCGGCCGACGTTCCGAGCCCCCGCTCACCCGTTTCGCCGCCTGTCTGCTGTCCCGCGACTGCACCGTGCGCACCGATCGCGCCAAGCGGGAACTCGGCTACGCACCGGTGATTTCACGTGAGGAGGGCTTGAAACAGCTGCTGCAAGCCCGGCTTGACTGACGCAGGCAAAAGTCTATGCTCGGTCCGTGATTTTCGCCGTCCTAAAGCCGCGCCTGCCTTACGCAGGACATCTCATCCAGGGCTCCTCGCCCCGGGCGTAGCGTTTCGTCGCTGTTCGCTCGGGGCGGCGCCGGGCGTTCTTCGCACCGATTCAAACAGCTCTTCTTGTCTCGGCGTCAGTTCGCACCGGCGGGCGTTGGCTTTGGCAGGCAGGACGTCTCCGCAGCTTTCGCGCAGAGCGCATCCTTGACTGACTTGTCTTGACCCGGGTCGACTCAATCATTTAGCCGAACACACTGTGGTGAACATCATGACTGTGCAGAATTTCAGCAGACCCGTTGCGCGGCCGCGCATCGTCATTTCCGAGAGCGAGCACGCGCGCCTGATGAACCTCGCGGAGAAGGCCATGGAGCGCGACTCGTCCGTGGGGGAGTATCTGGCCGATGAACTGAGCCGCGCCCACGTCGTGCCGGACCGGGATTGCGAGGCTCACGTCGTTCGCATGGGCTCGCGCGTGACGTACCGCGACGAGGCCACCGGCCGCACCCGCCAGGTCACGCTCGTGTACCCGCACGAAGCCAACATCGATGAGAATCGCATCTCCATCCTCACACCGATAGGCGCGGCGCTGATCGGCATGAGCCCGGCGCAGTCGATCCAATGGCCCACTCCGGACGGCGGCGTATCCTCGCTGACCGTGCTCGAAGTCGACAACGAGAGTGCGGGCGGCGAGTAGCCGGCCCGCACAGCGAACCGCGCGCAGCGGGGTCCGTCGAGAACCCAACGTCTTGAAAGTCCAGCGACGCAACCAAACGACAACAACGGTCATCGCGTATCACGACGAGACCACGTCGCATCGTTCTCACCGTCGGTTCGATCGCGGGCCGGCGGCGAGCACGGCTGATGCTTGCGTCCCTCTTCACCGGCCGTCAGCGCTGCAGAAAGGAGATCCGCGCGCGATCGTGATAGCCTTTTTTCGTTCGGCAGTGATCACGGACGGTATACATGAGACGAACGAAATGCGATGCGAGCCGCGCGGCCTGGCGCGCGCACTTCATCACCGCGCTCTCTTGCACGCTCACGGCCTGCGCCGCAACACCGCCTGACGGTCCGGCGTCGCAAGCTGCCGAGCCGCAGCGGGCGTCTGAGCCGTTCCCTTCGACTTACCGACCTCCCGAGTCTCCCGTGACGCTGATTCGCGGGGCGACCGTGCTCACGGGCGTCGGCGAGCGCATCGACAACGGCGATGTGCTGCTCGCGGACGGACGCATCCAGGCCGTGGGCCCGAGCCTCACGCCGCCGGCCGACGCACGCATCATCGACGCCCAGGGGCGTTGGGTCACCCCCGGCCTGATCGACGTGCACTCGCACCTGGGCGTGTATCCGAGCCCCTCGATCAAGGCGCACGACGACGGCAACGAAATGATCGATCCGGTGACCGCCAATGTCTGGGCGGAGCATGCCGTGTGGCCGCAGGATCCCGGCTTGCAGACCGCGCTGGAAGGCGGCGTGACGACGCTGCAGATCCTGCCCGGTTCCGGCAATCTCATCGGGGGGCGCGGCGTGACATTGAAGAACGTCGCGGCCGCGACCGTGCAGGCGATGAAGTTTCCCGGCGCTGCGCACGGCCTGAAGATGGCGTGCGGCGAGAATCCCAAGCGCGTCTACGGCGCGCAGTCGCGCGCGCCGATGACGCGCATGGGCAATGTGGCGGGCTACCGGCAGGCGTTTGCAGACGCACAGAACTACCGCGAGCAGTGGCTGAAGTTCGAGCGCGAGTTCGCCAGGCGCCAAGAAAACAAGCATGGCGGATCGGACGATGACGCCGCTGCGCCCACGCCGCCGAAGCGCGATATCGAGCTCGAGACGCTGGCCGCAACGATGCAGGGCGACATCCTCGTGCACGTGCACTGCTATCGCTCCGATGAGATGGCCGTGATGCTCGATCTAGCCGAGGAGTTCGGCTTCCGTATCGCGGCGTTCCACCACGCCGTGGAGCTGTACAAGATCGCGGATCTGGTCGCCGAGCACGGCGTCTGCGGTGCGCAGTGGGCGGATTGGTGGGGCAAGAAGATAGAGATGTATGACGGCGTCCAGGAAAACATCGCGCTCACTGATTATCCGGCGAACGGTTGCGCGATCGTGCATTCGGACTCCGAGGAAGGCGTTCAGCGACTGAACCAGGAGGCGGCCAAAGCCATGGCGCGCGGCGTGCGCGCCGGACTCGACATCCCGCCCGAGCGGGCGATTCGCTGGATCACGTCCAACGCCGCAAAGGCGCTCGGCGTGGACGCTCACACCGGCTCGCTCGAGCCCGGCAAGATGGCCGACGTCGTGATCTGGAACCGCGATCCCTTCAGCGTCTATGCGCTCGCGGACCAAGTGTTCATCGACGGCGCGCTGGTGTTCGATCGCGCCGCTCGCGCGGCCAAGCCGCGTTCGGATTTCCTGCTCGGCCAGCCGCTCGCGCATCCGGGCTTAGAGACCCCGCTATGAAGTCGCTCATCGCATGCTGCCTCGCGTTCATCTGCTCGGGCGCGCTCGCCCAGGACGTGCTCATCCGCGGCGCGACTATCCACACCGCTTCCGAAAGGGGGGTCCTCGAGAACACCGACGTCCTGTTGCGCAATGGCCGCATCGCGGCGGTGGGCGTCGGTCTTGAAGCGCCAAGCGGCGCATCCATCGTCGCGGCCAAAGGGCGGGCGCTGACGCCCGGACTGTTCGGCGGCTTGTCCGCCATCGGCGTCAACGAGATCAGCCTGGAGTCGACCACAGTGGACGCCTACCTGCAGCTGAACGCCCCGGCGTTCGCCATGCAATGGCGCCCGGAGTTCGACGTCGCTGTCGCCTACAATCCGAATTCAACGCTCGTGCCGGTTGCTCGCATGGAGGGACTCACGTGGACCGTGCTCGAGCCAGGCAGCATGCCGGGCGGAAGCTTCCTCGCCGGTCAGGGCGCGGCGGTGACGCTGGGCGGAGCGTACGACGCTGCACTCCAAGGCAGTCGCTCACTGTTCATCAATCTCGGCGGCGAGGTGAGCGCGCTCTCCGGCGGCAGCCGCGCCGCTCAGTGGATGTTGCTCGAGCAAGCGATTCACGAAGCGCGCTCGCGCACGGCGCCTGAGGATGGCGCGCTGCTGCGTCCGCTCGGGCGCCAGGCGCTCGCTCGCTATCTCGACGGTGGACGAGTCGTATTCCACGTTTCCCGGGCCGCTGATATCCGGCGCACGCTCGAGTTTGCACGCACGCACGGCATGCGCCCGGTGATCGCCGGCGGCGAGGAAGCCTGGGCGGTTGCGCGCGAGCTGGCCGAGCGCGACGTCCCGGTCCTGCTGGATGCGCTCGCCAATCTCCCCTCTTCTTTCGACACGATCGGCTCGCGTCTGGACAACGCGGCGTTGCTGCACGCGGCCGGCGTGCGCATCGCATTCACACAGTTCGGCGAAAGCCATAACGCTCGCAAGATCCGCCAACTCGCCGGCAACGCGGTCGCGCACGGTTTACCCCACGACGCAGCGCTGCGAGCGCTCACGGCGGAGCCGGCGAGGATCTTCGGTCTCGGCGAGCGCCGCGGGCGGATCGAGCCGGGATTGACGGCGGATCTGGTCCTGTGGAGCGGCGACCCTCTGGAAGTCACCGCGTTCGCCGAGCAGGTCTGGATCGAAGGACGCGCCGTTCCCATGCGTTCCAGGCAAACGGAGCTGCGCGATCGCTATCTGCAACGGCTGCGGCAAACCCAGCAGAGCGGAGCGCATGCGCCAGCCGAATCCGGCGCGCGCGGCGACGCAACGCCAACCTTCCATCGCGAGAGCACGCCATGAAGCAAGCGTTTCTGGAACGACTGCGCCAACAGACCGAAGAACTGCGCGCCCAGGGGCTCTACAAGCCGGAGCGGGTGCTCACCTCGCCGCAACAGGCCGTCGTTCGGGTGGCCGGCGGACAGGAGGTCGTCAATCTCTGCGCGAACAACTATCTCGGACTCGCCAATCATCCGGCCGTGCGCGAAGCGGCGCGACTGGCGCTCGACCGTTACGGCTACGGCATGGCGTCCGTGCGTTTCATCTGCGGCACACAAAGCATTCACAAGGAGCTCGAGCAGCGGCTGAGCCGTTTTCTGGGCGCCGAGGACGCCATCCTGTACTCGTCGTGCTTCGACGCCAACGGCGGACTGTTTGAGACCCTGCTCGACGAGCAGGACGCGGTCATCAGCGACGCCCTCAATCACGCCAGCATCATCGACGGCATACGTCTGTCCAAGGCGAAACGCTTGCGCTACGCAAACAACGATCTCGATGAGCTCGAATCGCGGCTCAAGGAGGCGGCGGATAGTCGCGTCAAGCTGATCGCCACCGACGGCGTCTTCTCGATGGACGGCGTGATCGCCCGACTGAAGGAAATCTGCGACCTGGCGGACCGGTACGGCGCGCTGGTGATGGTCGACGACTCGCATGCGACCGGCTTCATGGGCGCCAAGGGGCGCGGCACACATGAGCTGCACGGCGTGATCGATCGGGTGGACATTCTCACCGGTACGCTTGGCAAGGCGCTCGGCGGAGGCAGCGGCGGGTATACGGCGGGCCGCAAGGAGATCATCGAGTGGCTGCGGCAGCGCTCGCGGCCTTATTTGTTCTCGAACAGCATCCCGCCGTTCATTGCGGCGGCGAGCGTACGCGTGCTCGATCTGCTCGAAGCGGACGACCAACTGCGAAGCAATCTGCACGA